>CBDETG010000094.1:0-27478 GCA_965242745.1 Leptonemataceae bacterium | reverse complement strand
GGCGGCGAAACCATAACCAAGGCAGCTCCTTAAAGGTATCATAAAGCAGAAGCAGGGCAGAGCCCATCTTCTGCAGAGCCTCCCTGCAAACTTTGACATAGGAAAGATTAAGAAAAATTGTCTTCCATCTTGCAGGGGAAGTATGTACTAAAATGGACTGCGCTATCTCTTTCATAAAGCATCTATATCATCAGGACGGGATATCAAAGCATAAAAACTCCACGGCCCAATCGCCTGGCAGCTCCTCTCTTTGTCTTAGCCTTGCAGGGGAAGTATGTACTAAAATGGACTGCGCTATCTCTTTCATAAAGCATCTATGTCATCAGGACGGGATATATCAAACCATAAAAACTCTAGGGCCCAATCGCCTGGCAGCTCCTCTCTTTGTCTTAGCAAAGTATTGCGGCCCTGCTTAAAGCGATGGATACCAAAAAGACCTCCCAAAATCTCAAAGGACCAGTAATCAGGGGTATTGTGCCACTCCAGACCCATGAGAAAGTAATGGCCCTCATCTTTGTTCCAGTATTGAGAGTATGCACGCAAGAGCAAGGAAAAATATTGGTCTTGGTTTTCAAATTGCTTGTATTCTACCAGCGAAAAAATAGGACCAAAGGCCTTATCGAAATTATCAGCGCGCCAAGGCAATAGGGTGAGACTGCGAAAGCTCCGCCGCCCCTGCGAATCCGAATAGTATTGGAAGAAGGGCCAGACTTTCAGATAGCGCTCTACTTCCCTTTCTTTATGATAGTATCGGGAGCTCTCCAAGTAAAGCGGCAGCAGATAATTGTACTCTGAATCCATAATAGAAGAATATGTGCGTAATTGCCCCGCAAGGGGAGTAATAAAGGAAGCTTCTTTGTAATAGGGCGTGGCCTCATGCTCGATCTGGCCAAAGCGATAATAGAAGTAAAAGGGGGCAAATACATATCTTCTGATACCTGGGTCCTCGCTTCTATGGTATTGAAAGATAAACCATAAGAAATTAAAGTTTTTCTCTTGTTTGACCTCATCTCTGCCATATGAGGCCAAGCCTCCTATCAAGGGAAGCCAAAGAAAGGTCCATGCAAAAAGATTGTCATCATCTGAGTATTTGTAACCAAAAAGAGGAAAAGAAAAGAAATAATGACGGGGCTCTTTTTTATCCAGAGCCTCCGAGCCCCATTGGAATAAGGGCCAGATCATACTTGTTCTTTTGTACTTGCCCTTATGCTCCTTTGAGGAATAAAGAGGGAAAATACGCAGCTCAGAGCGCTTTTTATTTGTACTGGAACCGTATAGGAACACGGGCCATAGCACGCTGTAGGCTGTAAAATCCTTGTAGGACCAGCTGGCATACAAAGGGAAGAGAACATAATGGAACTCTTCATAGCCAAAAAAATCCTTGATCGTCCCGTAGAAAGGGAAGATGCCAAAATAGTCATCTTCCTCGCTATCACCGCTTCCCTGCTTCAAAAGGAAAAGCATGCGGTCTGAATCCCTGCCGCTGTCTTTATGATAAAAGTCATCCCCAGAAAAGAAATACAACCAAGTCCAACGGCGCCAGTAATTCGTGCCATGCAATGTGAAGACAGGGTATAGTATATAATGGTAGTCATAGGCTCTTTCGTAGTTTTTGTATTGGCCGTAGAAAGGGCGGATGTGGAATTCGCTCTGTCCTGCAGCAGAAACGCTTTCGAGAAGAAAGAGAAACTGCCAATAATCACGGGACACATCCCCGCTTACTTCTGTAGGCATTTCTGCCCAAAGCGTTTTAGGCAGGAGGCACAGCCATAAGAAGAAAAGAGCAAGCCTCAACATACGAGGCAGGCTAAAGGAATCAGATAGGCGCATAGGGATGATCATGTATTTGGAAGAAAAATGAGAGTCGCAAGCCGGAATGCCTTGCAGTTTAGGCTTACATTTGGGGCAGACTAAGTTAGGGCTCAAAAAGCTCGTTCTGCTTTGCAAGGCCTCCTTCTACGTTGTTATGCTCTACCTTCCCTTCCTTATTCTCTGACAAGTGCTCCAATTTGCGCTCTGCTTTTTCAAGACTCTTTTTGCAAATCGTACTAAGCTCTAAGCCTCTTTCGTAGGCTGCTATAGATTCTTCCAAAGTCAGGCTTCCTCTTTCTAGCTGTCGGGTAATTTCTTCTAATTGATGGATCGCTTCTTCAAAGCTGGGTGTTTTTGTTTCAGCGTCCATCTTAATGATGCAAAGCCCAAATACAAAGGCTATGCAGGATAAAAAAAGCTATGCAGGATAAAAAGCAAGAATATTTTACTTCTAATAAAGCTATGCGGGATTTTGATAAGTCTTATCTGCTTTGAAAAAGACGCGAACTACGATTACGAAAGCAAAACTTTTTAGTGGACTCTCTTATATAGCTCACTCTTTTTTAGCGTGATTCTCAAAGGCTGCCCGTTTTTTTAAGCTTTATCAAATATAGAAGTTTTATGCCTAGACCATTAGCATTTTTACTTTGTTCTGTGGGGCTCTTATGCGCATGCGCTTTGCTGCTCTTTGCGCTTGTTGCTTTCTTTTTAGATCAGCCCTTGCCCGCTGGACGAGAGGGCCCGGATGCAGAGCAGCTCCGCGCAAAAATCGAAAGAGCAGCCGGTCTTGATGCTTGGAATAAAACGGCTGCGCTTTCTTTCTTCTTCCCTTTAAGCTCTACCAGGCATTTCCGTGATAATTTTCGCGCTTATCGTGAAGTTGTCTGGGAGGAGGGCAAGGTGACTTATGCAGTGCAATATGATCAACACGCTAATTTCCTTGCTGTTGCGGATGGGAAGAGAGTTTCGCATGATGCGGGATGGAAATTGTATGAGGAAGCTGACAAGCGTCATACCAACGATTTTTTCTGGCTGCACCCTTTCTCTCAAATGCGAGCTCCGGGCGCCAAAGTCCTTTTTGTAGGGAAAAGAGCTCTCTTGCTGCAGTACGAATCAGGGGGCTATACGCCGGGGGACTCATATCTCTTTGTTGTCAATGAAGATTCCTTTCCTATACGATGGCAGTTGTGGGCCTCTGTTCTGCCTTGGGATGGCATAGAATTCAGCTTTGAGGAATGGCATACTTGCTCTACTGGCGCGCGCTTTAGTCTAAGGCATAAGCATACTCTCTTTGATGTGCCGATCCGTGACCTGAAATGCTATGCGCATTATCCCATAGCTAAAACAGGCGAAAAGGACCGCTTTGCAGCCTTCCATAGGTACTTACAAGCTGCAAAGCCCTAAGCGCTGCTTTATGCAATCGCCGGAGCCTCAGGCAGGTTCATGACGACGACCAGAATGGTCGGCAGATTGCTCGATGACAGAGCGCTCGAGGCATTTTGCACTTTCATGGGCTTTTGAGATCACTTCTAAAAAGACTCCAGCAAATAAGAAAAAGCCCCCGCTAATTCCTTGTCTGCCATCTTCAGGTCACGTTCATGGAGCTTTTTTTGATAGAAAGCCCTCTTGTTTTTATCCCTGCCTTGCTCTGTACTATGAACTAACAATAGCAGCGCTTCCCGGTTATACATATGACTATGGCAAAGGCCAAGAAAGGATCTTTGCCATAGTCTAAGATTGCTTTTTGTTTTATGAGGATGATGTACATAGGCGCTGTTATGGGAGACCATGGCTTTGATACTCTCTGCATCAGAGATGCTGCCCAATGCCTTGTAGACTCGGGCAAGACTCAGCAATATTTCTTCCAGCGCAAGGCCATAGGCCCTAAAAGCAGTCAGCTCCATCTGCTCCTGTAAAAGCGGGATGCTGCGCGCAAAGTGCTGCAGAGATATTCGCAGCACATGCAGGGCCTTCCTATAGCGCGCATTTTGTTCTAAATAAAGGCCATAGTCATAGGCGCTTTTTATGTCACGCAAAAGAAACATGGCATTTTCTAAGGCTCTCTCCAAATACTTGTGGGCAAAGGCCAAGAAGCTGCGCGCCCTGTGTACGTGAGCTTGTTTGTATGTCCTTTCTGCTAAGGCAATGCTTTGCCTGAGCCTGCTGATACATCTTGTATGATGAGCCGGCTTGTTTGGATTGCGCAGCAAGGCAAGCAAAGGAGGCGAGATGGAAGAGAGCAAGGGCAGTTCTTGTAAGTATCTAAGGAGGCTGCGCTTTTTCTCTTTGCCCTGGCCAGTGTCTGCTAGATAGCTGTATGCAAAGTAGGCTGCAAGGGCAGCCTCCCTGGCAGGCAAAGCCTGCGCCTCAGATAAAAAGTACCACAGCGCAAGGTAATGCTGTCCTTTTTTTTTTGAAATAGCGGGCTCTTGCTCATAAAGGGAAGACAAATCCTGTCCTCTTGCAGGGCAATGGAGGGGACTCAGGCTGACTTTTGCAAGGAGCTCTTGCAGTCTTTTTTGATCAGCAATGGCTTTTACTTTAGATAGGGAGTCACTTTTGGCAGGCTTAGCAGCATAGCGCCAAGCATGCCAAAAGTATGCTGCGGCTTTCTGATACTCTGCATTTTCCAAAAAGCTGTGCGCTATAACATATGCTAATCTGTCTTTTCTTGGCTTAGGATAGGACAAAAAGAGCTGTAGAAAGCTTTCCTGCGAAGTTTTGAGAGAGCCTTGGGCAAGAGCAAGCATGGCTCGGATCGTCAGCGCCTTGGCGCTGTAAGGAAGAGCTGGGTTGTATGCGAGCTCTAATTGCTTTTTTGTTTCCCGTATATCAAGCTTGGATAAAGCAAGCAAGGCCTTATCCAAATGAAGCTGCGCTTTGGTACGGGAAGAGCTTTGTTCCTGTGCCAAAAGATGGCAGGCCTGCCAAAGCAACAAAGCAAAGCAAAGGGGGAAGAGGAAAGCGCATGGCCCAGCCTGTATTCGCATATGTTCTCGTATTCGTCTCAAATTCATTGCTTTTTTGCATCTTGCAAAGAAACTGCAAAAACTAGAGCCGCCTAGTCTATTGAGGCTTTGAGGATTCTGCGGTAGCGGTAAGCGCCTGTAGTTCGCACAGCCCATGCCAGCGCTGTACCTTCTTCATTTTCAATAAAAAAGTTTTGCTGGACTTTCTTTGGCGCTTCACCCTGCAAAGATTGTATAGGCAATATTGCGCCCTTCATTACTTTATTTACGTGCTGAGGCATAAGAGCTTTCATACAAGGCCATTCGGGTAAAATTTGCTGGGGGCTGAGGATCTGCGGATGATTTTTTTCAGGTTCCCATGAGTTTTGGTCAAGGCGGTGTACTCCCACAGCGCTCCTGCGTAAAGCGCCTAGGCACACCGGGATACCTAATGCTTTGCCAAGGTCTCTGGCAAGAGAGCGCACATACGTTCCGCCGCTTACATGCAGGAGGACTTGCAGGCGCGATCTTTCTACGTCATACTCTAATAACTTGCTTGTATATATCTTAATAGGGCGGGGGCTTGTTTCTACGGCATAGCCTAGACGCGCTTGATCAGATAGACGCTTCCCATCTTTTTTCAAAGCGGAATATATGGGAGGATGCTGTCTTTCTAAGTTGATCCACGCTGCTATATGCGCTTGAATTGTATCTTGTTTTTCTCTAAGGAAGTTTTGCGCAGCTGCTTTTGTTATTTCTGCTGTTACTGTGCCGTCTCTATCATGCGTATCCGTCGCCCTGCCAAAATGAAAATCAACAACATATTCCTTATCCGCATGTAAAAAAAAATCAGCAAAACAGGTAGCTCGTCCTAGCAAGAGCAGCATAAGACCGCTTGCTGCACGGTCCAGAATGCCGGTATGGCCTGCCTTTTGCATACCCAGCTTGCGCCGGAGAGCCGCAACTAAGGCAGTAGATGGCATCCCTTCAGGCTTGTCGGCCATCACGGCTCCACAGAGCGCATTGGAAGCAGCACTGACAGCTTTCATATTACAATCTATCCATGCAGAGCAGGTCTAAAAATCCCAGGTCTATCTTAGGTAAATATAAAGAAGCATAAGAATATCAGGCATATGGTTCTTCTCTCAATAAGTAATGGCGGATATAATCCTCCACAGCATCTGCCAGGCTTGTGATCTTCTCCTGATAGGCATGAGACCGAAGGCCTTCCATAGAGGCGCAGGTGTAGTATTGGTATGTTTTGCGCATCGCCGGCGGCATTGCAATAAACTCAATGCGCATTTTCTTTCCCATAGCCTTAAAAACAGTCTCCGCCAAATCCAACCAACTGTGAGGCGTGCCGCTCCCCGCATTAAAAATACCATAAGCCTCAGTACGATCCAAAAGGAGATGGACGGTCATACGCGCAGCATCTTCCACATATAGAAAATCCCGCATTTGCTTGCCGTCTTCATAGTCAGGATGGTAACTCTTATAGAGCCTTAGGCTGCCGCTCTCCTTGATCTGTCCGAAGGCTTGGTAGACTAAGGAACGCATATCGCCCTTATGGTATTCATTAGGACCAAAAACGTTAAAATACTTGATACCTGCAAAAAGCTTTGTGGCGTTGTTGCGCTTAAGCCATAGATCAAAAAGATGCTTGGAATAACCATAGGCATTGAGAGGACGCAGTTTTTCTAAGCCCTCAAGATCATCTATAAAGCCGGACTCTCCTGCCCCGTAGCTTGCAGCGCTGGAGGCATAAACCATGCGTATATTCTTTGCCTGCGCAAAGCGCGCCAGCCGTATAGAGTAACGATAATTATTTTCTATTAAGTAGCTTGCATTCCTTTCGTTAGTGGAACTTTGGGCGCCTAGATGCGCAATAGCGCTGATGTCTTCTAATTCTTTTGCCTGCCCGTGCTGCAGCGCGCTTTCTACTCTATCCAGAAACTCGCCCTTTTCCATATAATGCCTGAACTCCAAAGAACGCAGATTCTTCCATTTCTCAGATTGGCCCAAATGGTCGACCAAAAGCAGGTCTTTATGGCCTCTACGATTCAAAAGACGCGCTACAGCGCTGCCTATCAAGCCTGCTGCGCCTGTTACAAGGATCATTTTTCTCTCTCAAGCCTTTGAGAAATGCAAGTATCTGTTCTTTAGCCTAAAAGATAAAGTAAAAAATACATGGCAGCTCTTGTAAGCTACGGACATTTTATTTTAACGCAAAAGAGACATTATGTATAACATATACTTATAGTCTTATTATTGCCTTCTTAGATTATGAGTAAAGTCTGTATAGTGGGAGGCTCCCCGATAATGAATAAAAAAGACTATCGATTAGCTTGTCTCTTTACGGTCTTGCTTGCCTTATATCTTGCTGGCTTGTTTGTTGCCCTGTCTGTTTTTGTATAAGCTGTATAAGTAGTTTCCTGTTTTCCTGTATGCCAGACTCTAGCTTTTGTATGTCTTGCTTTGTATCTGCTAGTATAAAAAAGATAACTGCAAAGCAGACTCCCATAATAGCAAAACCTATTCCCATAACTGAGAGCACTATTGTAGCAAGGTTTTTATGACTCCACTTTAGCCAGTCAAAACTAAGACTCAGCTGGTCTTGTTTTATCTGTATAGTCTGCATGGGAGTAAAGCCCGCTTCTTTTGTTTCTTGCGTATCCATGATAATAAAAGCCTGCCTGCCTTATATGCAATCGCCATACCCATACAAGGGCTAATACTTTATCCTGTCTCGCCTGCCTTTGGTAAGCAGCCAGGCGGCCTCATGCTATATGCTACAATAGACTAAAAAAGCACAAGACAAGCAAGCATTATTTTACTGCTAAGCAAAGATTTGCTAAGAGTCAAGAAAAAATAGCTATATGCAAGTGTGGCTTGTGCTGGTGCAGCCGTGTTTTTCTAGTGAATAGAGAGTATATACGCAGACTTGGCTATCGCTTGGCTTGGCTCTCTTTGCTCTGCTTTATATCTTGTTGGCTTGTCTTGTTTGTAAAGGCCTGCTTTTGTATAAGCTGTATAAGCAGCTTTCTATTTTCTACTATGTCTTGCTTTGTGTCTCTTATCATAAACAAGACCGCTATAAAGCAAAGCCCGATGGCAGCAAGACCAGCTAATAGACTCCACTTTAACCAGTCAAGGCCAGACTCCAGCTTGTCCAGCCTGCTTGTCTGTTTATCTACTTTATTTTCTAAGCTATCCAGCCTGCTTGTCTGTTTATCTACTTTACTCTCTAAGCCATCCAGTCTGCTTGTCTGTTTATCTACTTTACTTTCTAAGCTATCCAGTCTGCTTGTCTGTTGATCTACTTTACTTTCTAAGCCATCCAGTCTGCTTGTCTGTTTATCTACTTTACTTTCTAAGCTATCCAGTCTGCTTGTCTGTTTATCTACTTTACTTTCTAAGCTATCCAGTCTGCTTGTCTGTTTATCTACTTTATTTTCTAAGCTATCCAGCCTGCTTGTCTGTTGTCTGTTTATCTACTTTATTTTCTAAGCTATCCAGTCTGCTTGTCTGTTTATCTACTTTACTTTCTAAGCTATCCAGTTTTGCACTGCCAGCTTGACTCTGTATATACTCTAAGAAAAAGCCAAAGCCGACAGGCGTGTCTCTTAGCTCTTGTATGCTTGTAAGCTTTTCTTTTGTTTTCTTTGTTTCCATGATAATAAAAGCCTGCCTGCCTTATATGCAATCGCCATACCCATACAAGGGCTAATACTTTATCCTGTCTCGCCTGCCTTTGGTAAGCAGCCAGGCGGCCTCATGCTATATGCTACAATAGACTAAAAAAGCACAAGACAAGCAAGCATTATTTTACTGCTAAGCAAAGATTTGCTAAGAGTCAAGAAAAAATAGCTATATGCAAGTGTGGCTTGTGCCAACTCAATCTGACTAGGACAAAATAATGCAAAAATGATGTAGGACAACCAAGGCTACTGCCCCCATTTAGGCAAATCTAAACCCTAGAAAAAGGAGCTAAAGGCGCATACAAAATAACATACGAAGATCCTTGTGTCATCGAAAAAAGAAGAGAGGCGGGACATGAGCTGCAGAAAAATTGCTACAGGATTAGGCTTATCAAAGATAAGCAATAGCCCATGAGATAAAGTCAAAGTCGCAGGAAGGATCAAGTATATCGTGCTGATCGTGCGCAATTTGCAAGCGATGGAATTAGGTATCGCAACAAAACACCCGCGTATTTGCATGCGACCCGGAGCGACATGGCAGAAAGAATTAGTAGAAAATTCTATTCGCCTACTTTAGGTATACTTTACCCAGGCAAAACGCTCTATGAACATATTTCAAAAAAGGATGCGTGCAAGGCGAAAGCTAACTGAAATTCTCTGCGCAGGATGGAAGGAGCAGCCGGGAGTTTAGAGCCAAACTTGCTAAAAGTGTCCTAGTCAGGCTGAAGGCTCAATTTACAATAATATAAAAAACAAAAAAGTTCTTTGCCTATTAGAGGCTATGATTCTAACATGGACTTAGTTATTTTCAATTTTATGATATAGACTATTGATAAAGGAGTTTGAGCCATGAAACACATTTTGAATCTATTGAAAGCAAAGCATGCGAAAAGCTGCGCCTTTTCTAATTCTTTTCGAGATAGGAGGATGAGAATATGGAAGCGGGGATTAACGCTAGTAGAGCTCGCCATTGTTATATTGGTTTTAGGAGTTATCATGGGCATTGTCTATGCTAACCTCAATCCGGGTGAAAGCTTAGATAAAGCTAAAAAACTGCAGATCAAGGCCTTATCCAATACCTTAGAGGCGCATTGGCAAAGCTATGAATTGGATAACGATGTTCTCAGCGAGGGCGCTTCACTGGAAGCGCTTTGCCAGTCTTCTGCTACGTGGAGAGGTATAAAAAAAGAGCAGGTTATGGACCCATGGAAGAGGCCCTATTTTATCTGCTCAGACAATAGCGGCGCCCGGCAAATTTGCACTTACGGCGCAGATGGTCTCCCTGGAGGCACTGGTCAGAACAGTGATTTTTACTTGAGCGACCAATCTTCCTGGCCTTCATGGCTTCGACCTAAAAAATAAGACAGCTCTTTGCATACTATCAAAGCCAAGTTCCCAGTAAAAAGCAGGCAAGGCCTCTCCTTGGTAGAGATGGCCCTTGTCATTTTGGTGATAGGGCTGCTTATGGGTATCAGCCTTTCTTTGGTGCAAAGCCTTGCTTTGCTAAGGACATCTAAAGGGGAGGCAAAAAAATTAGCGGCTAGTCTGATGCAGGCCAAGAATGCGGCTGTGAAATCCAAACAGGCCGTCTATTTCGAAATCAACCTTGACGAAGAAAGCTACAGAGCCTACCGTATATCCCAAAGACTAGCAGCTTCCCAAGAGAAAGAAGAAGAAAAAAAAACTCAGGAAAAGGCTTTCATAAAAAGAACACAGCTCTCAGAGGCGCATTCTATACTGTATGTGCAGCCTGCGGTAGGTGATGAAATTACAAATGGTCTTCTGAAGCTGCGTTTTTTGCCCTCTGGGCTTGGAGAGGAAATAGCTATCTATTTAGGACCTGATTCAGGCTCTGTAGAAGCTACAGTCATATATGAAAAATACACCGGGAAAGCCTTTGTCTATACAGGTGAAAAGGAACACAGACTGGAGCAAGAGGGATGGGAAGAATTAGATCTGACAGAATAGAAAGAGATGATCTATACTTTGGCGCTGCCTTTCTTAAGTTATGTTAGAAATACGGCGCTGTGCTTTATCAGGGTGCAGCTCTTAAGATGCTCTTCCATGTTTCGTGTCATATTCTGCATGTTGTCTCTAAGGGCTTTCTACTTTTATGAAAAGTTTTAGATATGTCTTTTTTATTTGCAGCTTCCTTTTGGCTTGCCTGAGCCTCAGTTATTATTATGTGCTGCTGCCTCAGAATGCGCAGGCCATTGTGAAAGCTCTTTTTTTGCGCTATAGCAGGGCCCAGATAGAATTAAAAATCAAAGAGACCAGTATCTTAGATGGTTTTGTTATAGAAGATTGTACAATACGGCTGCTTGATACAAAAGAAGAGCTCTTGTATTTCAAAAGAGCCCGCCTGCTTTTCTCCCTGCCTGCTTTGTTCTTGGGGAAAATTGAGCTTAGGCATCTCAACATAGAAAAAGGGCGCTTTCATATCAAGAAAAGTCAGGGAGTATGGAGTTGGAAGCGCGCCTTCCCAGACGCAAGCAAGGCAGGGCAGAAGCATAGGCAGGCAAAAGCAGCCCAAGAGCGCAGGGAAGCCCCAAGCTCTGTCTTTCTCTATATGCCTTTGCGTTTTCATGCAAAGATAGAGCTCAAAGACTGCGCTTATTTCATGTCCACAGGGCAAAGCGATGGGAGAGCTGGAAGGCAAAAAGGTCCCTTGAAACTGCATATACAAAATATTGATCTGAAACTAAATTTCCTAAGCCGAAGAAGCTTTTTCTTTCCTCTCGATGCGTCCATATTGGATTTCTGGCAGCATTTTGAACTGCGCCTTATGCCTCGTCCTTCTTTGCAAATACTCTTTGCCTGGAAAGATCGCTTGATACTGCAAGGCAGACCTGCAATAGAATGGGCTTTCCTGTATAGCGAGGGCAAAAGTAAGCCTGCTTTGCATTCCAGCCTCTCTTTGGATACGGCTAAGCTTTATGTACGAGATTCCTATTCCAGAGCGCCTCAGGCCCTTGGTATCAAGCTGCGCTACGACTCCTATTACGACAGCGCAGCAGACCGTTTTGTCTTAAAGCGCTTTGCTATCCATCACAATAAAGAACGCTGGCTTAATATCCAAGCGGCCCTGAATCATCTTCATTCCCCAGATCGCAGCCTGGACCTTAAAGCAGACAAAAGCCATATCAACTTGGCTCCTATGGGAAAGCTGCTCTTAGCGCTCTATTCACCTGCAGATATGCGGCATGGGCCTATTCGCGGAAAACTGGAGATGGAAAGCCTCGCTCTCTATGGCAGCTTGGATAGATTAAGCCTCCGCACAAAAATCAAAGCCTCAGATATTTTCTTCCCCTTGCAAAAAACAAAACAGCTTCTCAAAGCCTTAGACATCAACATTCAAGCTCGTATGGATATAAGCGCTTTTTTACCCAAAGGCTACCAAAGCGCTCTGAAACAACCCAAGGCGCTGGCTTTTGGCGTCTTTGAAAGCCTGAGAATGCCGCGGTGCATGATCTTCCATGAAAAATTCCATCTGCAGGCGCAGGCCTACATTCGTCCTGAAAAGGGAATCCAAGCGCATATTGAGCTGGAAGATTTTGACCTGGATTTTTTCAGCAACAAAGAGTTTGGCGGAAGAATCAAGGCAGATTTACAAATACAATCCAATAAAGACTGGAACACTATAGATGTAGAGTTAGCGATGCGGGCCCAGAAGGCTTACTATAACATTCGTAACTCTTTTTCGGAAAGCTTCCAGCTAAAGGGAAAAGCAAAGGGGCAGCTGCGTTATCTGAGTCAAAAATTGCTTGGGATCTCTTGGCAAAAGCTCCATATCAAAGCGCATGATCTAGATGGCAGCCCCCTACTGGACTTAGAAAGTATAGGCGCCTATCGTTCCTTAAAACAAAAAAAAAGTATCTCAGTACATCTTGAGAAAAGCCGCCTTATCGTGCAGGGAGAAAGTTTTTTTGCGGCGCTGCCGCCTTATCTGCGAGACTTGCTTCGTAATTACAAGACTTATATGCAAAGTTACAAGGGAAGGAAATTGAGTCTCTACAGCACGAAACTACGCTGGCAGTTAGAAGAAGAAGAAAACATCCTCCAAGCAGAATGCAGGTGGGAGATTCCCGCCTTTAAGGTCTACGATTTAGGCATGGAACTGGATATACAAATCCATCCAAAAAAATTGCTGCTGCGGCGCGTGAAACTGCAAGGATTAAAGGGGGCGCTGAGGGGGGACATGGAGGGACAGCTGCGCCTGCTTTCTTTTAAGCAGAAGGCATCTTCCCAAAAACACCTGCGATGGGAGCCCCAGCTGGATATGACTTTTCAAGTCTTCAGCAAAGAATTTCTTAATGTCCATGAAAACGTATCTTTGCAGGGGGGCTTTGCGCTGCAAGCCAAACTGCGCCCAGAAAAATTACAAGCCCGCTTACACATACCTGTCATGAATCTGGAATTTTTAAGCGGGAATTGCGCCGGTCTTGACAAAACAGCATGTCGTTCTCTTTTTATCCAAGGCCTTGCGCTTGATGAGCTGCGTATAGAGCATAGCCTTGCGGGGCTTTGGCATGCGCAGAAAGCCAGAGGCGCTTTGCTCAAGCATAGGCATGAATATGCGCAAAAGCCATACCAGACACAAGACTACAAGCTGCGTATAGGGAGGATTTTCAGCTCACATGATCCACAAGGGAATTACAAAGCGCAGGGGCGCAGGCGCTGGCACTATATAGGCTATCCCCAAGGCCCTCCGGGTCTTGGGGCCTCCTTGTCGTATAGAAACAATGCCCTTCATATCGCAAAATTGCGCATAGAACATTTCCATAGACCCTTGCCGCACAAAGATCAGTGGTCACAAAATGGCATCATCCAAGCCAGTAATATCATCCTCAATCTTGCTGATCTCAATCCAGAACATATGTCCTGCGCCTTCCGTCTCAAAATCCAAGAGCTTGACTTAAGGTCTTTGCTTGCGCCCTTAGGCAGCAGCTATGACGCCTCTATCAGCCTGGACCTCAGAGCAGAGATGCCCACTCTCAGCTCTGAGGCTGTCTTAAACAAGATGAAGGCATCTCTTTCCATACATCGTATCAGTCCCGAATTCGGTGGTTTTGTAACTCGGCTTTTAGTACCCACGCAGCTAATGTCCCTTCTTGTGCGCAATACTCTGGAGATCACTTCTATTAGGGTGAAACTACAGGAGGGCCTCCTCTATTCTTATATACAACCGCAAAGAGCAGCTATGCTTCCCGGGCTTTTCTTTTCTACGGGAGGCAAGGAAATCAAACAAGAACGTATACCACTAGCTGCCTTTCTCAAAAAAGCGCGTAAAGAAGTCTCCTATTTTGAGGAAGACAAGCAGGCTAAAGAACCATGAAAGCTTTCTATCTGCCTTTATCTGCTTACCTATACTTGGTAACTTTATGCTGCGTTTTTTTGCATTCTGCTTGTATCGTTTTACAGCCCGTTACAGAACCTACGCAAAGAATTATAGAGCGGGGTTCCTGCATTACTTTTGACATCCCTCCGATCACGCTCACGCCAGCCGCAACAGCGGCAGAACGCCAGCTTCTGGGGCGGGAGCTTCATATTGAAAGCGAAGGCTGGCTCATAGCTTCAGCCAAGAGCGCAAACTTCAGGCAGGAAGAAAGCATAACAAAACCAAGGCCGGCTGAGATAGGGGAGGAGCCGAGTCAGAACCTGCGTCGTTACGATATAGAAAGGGGGACTTTGGAATACTATGAAAAATATCTGCAGGAATATCGCATAGCGCAAATTCTCGGAGAAGCCTACGATGGCAGCATTCGCCTTGTCCCATACCAGCTTTCCCAAAGCGGGACAGAGGCGCAGCGTAAGATCGCTCAGGAAATTCTCTTTGAGGTCAATAAAGCGCGCTTTTGGATCTATCAGTATCACCTTGAAGCTGCTGCCAAAAATAAAAATTCGCAGCTTTTGCAGCAGATCCAAAAAAAGTGGCTCTTAGCGCATTTTCATAAGGCTCAGGAGAGAGTAGGAGAATGGATATGGAAAGAAGGTCGCAAATGGCATCTCAATCGTTAATGGAAGACGGGGCTGCCTTGTCTGTATGCGGCCCCGCTCTTATTCGTAGAAAAGTCAGCCCAGCTGCGCATATATTGCGGCTCCTTTTCGTATTTGGCTTCATAGCTCTAGGCATTGCTTGTGAGACTTTGCCCTATGCTCACCCTCCCCGCTTCCATTATGATCCCTTAGCAGCGCAGTACTTTCGCAAAAAGCCTCAGAGTCATTTCCTCATTACTACGCAAAGAGAAGATAATTTGGATCCTCATGTGGCGGCAAAGCGCTTCCTTTTCTATACTGGTTACGCCGAAGGCTCAGGTGATATATGGATGCGTGATCTGCGCAATACCACAAGCATAGCCGTCATTCATCATCCAGCCGAACAATATCAGGCCACTGCTAATGCCACGGGCGCTTTGTTAGCCTTTGTCTCAGAAGACAAAGACGTGGAAGGAGACCTGCGGCTCTTGGCCTTCCGTCCAGAAGTACTGAGCGCTAACAGTCTGCGCGGCTTCTCACCACCGCAGCTTTGGTCTTCCACTGTCTTGCTTTCTGCGCAAATAGAAAGATGGGCTGCCCGCAATCTTCCTCCAGCTTGTCATGGGACTTCTTCTGAAAGAGAACCGCATCTGAATCTTTCCGGCGAGCTTTTGCTTTTTGCAAGTGACCGCTGCAATAGAGGCAGCTTTTTTATCTGGCTTGCAAAACTCAAAGGCACAAAGCTCCTGTCACTGGGGCGCCTTAGCAAACAAGGCGGCCATAGCCCCCGCTTTTCTCCAGATAGTTCCAAAGTAGTCTTTCTTAGCTATGCAGACAATACAAAACAAGCCCGCATCTATCTCTTAGACAGAAACAAAGAAAACTCAGCTGCCATAGAATTAGCTCTGCCAAAAAAAGACGAAGTACAGGCAAAGTTCCTTCCCAGAAAGAAAGTCAAGTCAGGCCAGCATTTTTTCTATGCTAAGCCTATGTTCATAGAAGGTGATGAGGGCATAGCTCTGGCTTATATCAGCATACGAGAAGACAGCGATCAGAATGGAAGCATCAACGAAGAGGATCATGGAGCTATCTACAGCATAGAGCTGGAAGGAGAAAGCAAAGACTGGGCCTACACTCCACAAAGAGCGCGCATATGGGCTGCCAAAGAGCGTCAGCTCCTGGAAGCGAGCAGTCAACTGAGGAGCCTGGCCTATGCGCCGTCTTTTTTGGAAAGTGGAGGAGCGCTTTTTTATGGAGCCAGACTGCAAAAGAGCAGCAAGGTCTACTTTCTGCCGGCTTATGGCATCATTCCTAAAGAGGCAGACATCGAGAAGCAATACCGTCTGGCAGAAAACTATCTGCCTAATGCAACTCAGAGCGGCAAACGTTATCTTTTAGCTCTTGAGAGCATAGCTTATTTCTTTAGAGAAAGCCCGGCCTTCCCTATCTATGAGGCGCGTATTTTGAAAAAAGCTCTCAGCTATTATCGCCTGCGCAAGGACAGACAATCCATACTCCAAATAGAAGAGAGGATACGCAAAAATACATTACAAAAACCATATTTGCATTGCCTATACAAGGAAGGGAAAGTCAGGAAAGCGCAGAACTCCCTCTTGACTTACGTCCCAGCGTGCAAAGAGAAATTGCTGCAGGGAAAGAATACTTACACGGCTGGGGAAAGAAGGCAGATCATGGCTGCTCTTGAGCATTCCTTAGCGCGCTTTTTTTTAGAGAAAATGGATTTGGCAAAAGCCTTAGAGCATGCAGCCCTCCTAAACGAGAAATATGCTGACTATTACTTACGGGATGATGCTCTCTTTTTAGAAATGGAAATACTGCTTAAGCAGGGAAAAAGTCTGGTAAAGAGCATAAAGGCATTGCTAAAGGCAAGGGGCCCAGTATCAACTCAGGAAGAAGCATCGCTCTGGGAACGCATACATAAAATGCTGTACCACTACAGCAGGCATACAAAGATCCCGGCTCTCAAAAAAGAAAGACTGCAGGAAGAACGAAAACTCTTTGCTCAGGCAGCAGACACAGAAGCAAAAAAGGAAAACTTTCCTGCAGAGGCGCTCGCCAAAAGCGTAGATATTGCTTTGGCGCAGGCCTTGTTGAAAGAAGCTAAGTATCAGGAAGCCTTGGAGCTTGCTTTGTTTGTGCAAAGGGAGATACCTAAAGACAAATCCCTTTTTCGTTTTGTACCTAAAGCTGCTTGGCGTACGCTCTATACGCATGCCTGGCTTATTATAGCAGACAGTTACAAAGCCTTGGCTAAGCCGCAGGAGTATTTTTTGGCCCTTGGCGAGATAGCCAGCACCTACGACCAAGCCTCAGGCATAGAGCCTGATCCCGAGGGCTTTAAGGAGCTCATCGATCACACTTACAAAGAAATCATCAGCTATCGCAAGGCAGCCCGCTCCTTGTCAAAAAGCTATAAAATATGGCCTGAGCCGCAAAAGCGCAGCAGGCGCCGCTTATACAGCAAGCAAAAGGGGAAGCTTGCCCAGTCTTTCAGGTCTCCCGGATATTCATGGCAAATACCCAAGAAAGACCTAGAGACGCTTTTTGTATTATGTAAGAGCTCTCCTAGCATGAACCCTGTTTTCCAAAGCCTTGCCTCCAAAAGCGCTAGAGCGTACGTGGAATTTTGTAACACCAACAGAGCAAGGCTTCAAGCGCTTCTAGGCAATGGAGCCGCATCTCAAAAGCAAAGAGAAAAAAGGAAAAATATGCGCAAGCCCATAATCCCTAAAGAGGAAGTCAGAAAAGCTATCGCTCTTTTCTATTCCCTCAGTTATGCGAATGCTAGGAATCTGAATCTGCTTTTTTTCAATATAGGACGCCTGGAAGCCCTGCAGAAACTTTATGCAGAAAGGAGCATCTATTTTCAACGTTTGGAAGTAGATATAGTAGTCGAGCAAAATCAACAGAGTCTGGAACTAAGCGGATTGAAAAGCAAACTCGTCTTGAAACTGATTTTAGGAGATCGGGAAGTATACAATCTAGAAAATTTCCGCGCATTGGAACGGGACTACCAGCTTATCCTGAAACGGGCTGTCAGCGCCAATAATCTCTCCACTCTATACGGCTATGCCTATGCCTTGACGCAGAAAAATCTGGAGCGGGAAAGACTCTATCAACGTTTGCAGGAAAAGGGCTCGCATCTTTCCGAGCAATTTTTACAGAAGGCGAAAAAGGAGATACTGCAAGACTTAAAAAACGCAGAATATCTTCTGCAGTATATTTTACATGTAGACCCTTCGCACACCGATGCGTACCTGCTCTTAGGCTGGCTTTACCAATACGTAGATGAGCGCAAGAAATTTCTGGTGCAGTACAAAAGGAATCTCATAGCAAGCCTCATCCAATCAGCAAATAAGGAGGAAGATGGGAGATTCTATGAACATTTTTACGAAGTCTACTTCCCTGATCAATACTATGAAGCAAATACAGAGCTTTACCAAAGAGCTCTGAATTATGTAAGCAGGAAAGAAGAGCAGCAAGGCAAAGAAAAACAGGAATATGCCTTCCATCTAGGAAGGCTCCATTTGAATCTTGCTAACAATTACTTTATTCTTCTTAATTTCAGAGAAGCAGCCAAGCATTACGAGCAGTCCCTCTCCTACCTTGATCCTGCAAAGCCGGGCGCAGGCCGGCAAAGAGACGGCTTTGAAAGCCCTAAGCAAAGAGCCCTCACATATCTGAATTTTGGGAGGTCTCTGCTCTACCAAGCCGCCTCCAAGCCGGAATACTACCCCAAGTCTATTTTCTATCTCAAGAAATGCTACGACTTCTATGAAAAAGAGGAGTATGCGCCTTTACAGCGGGAATACAAACGAGCGCGCTTTTTCATTTCTGAAGAATATGAAAAAAACAAGCCTCTTCCCGCCGAGAGCGCAGAAGACTTAGAGAAAGCTATGGAAAACTCACGGGCCCGCATGGCGCTGCTTTTGGCCCTTATTGGCCTGGCATATTGGCAGTCTGGGCAGTCCCAAGCAGCTGTTCCTTACTATGAGAAAGCTGATCACTACCTAAGCAAAAAGGGGAAGGCTCTTCGCTCAGGCCTCAATCGCGCTAATCTTTTGAATTTCCTTGCTATGGCTTACCAAGACAACAAGCAGCTTGAAAAGTCAGATAAAAAAGCAAAGTTAGCGGGCTTCTATGCGAAAAAAGAAGAATTACATAGAGATGACAGCCTATATCAGCCTAAGACCTACTGCGGCAGAGGTCTTGGCTGTCTTCTGGATTTTGGCGAGGATTTTTCTGTAATAGGCAAGGGGCGCAATCCCTATGGTTTTTCCTCTCTGCGCCAGTATCAACTTTCTTTAGGCATACAACTGGAAAATATGCTTATTAGGGGAGAGCTTGCAAAGGCGGAGCTGCTTTTAAAAGAGCAAAGAGAAATTTTAGCTGCGCATGATCTAGACCTCAAGCATGGCCAAAGGGCTTACCTGAATAATTTAAACAGAGAGGCTTTGCACTTTTACAAAAGGCAGGATTACAAGCAGGCAGCGCAACTCTTTCAAAAAGCAGCCAAGAAAGCAAAAGAACTGAAAGACATAGTTTCCTATGAAAGAAATTTTGCCAATGCTTTGAAAGCTATACTCGGCTTGTTACAATATCATCCTTATCAGAAAGAAGAAAATATTATAGAGCTTACAGACGCTGCGCTTGAAGAACTAGAGGCCTTTGAAAAAGATTTTCGCTCATGGCTCTTGAAAAAGTTTATTCAGAAAAGGCGCTTTGAATATGCTGCCTATGAATTTCATAGGGCAAAAGACGGCGTTGCCTTTGAAAATATGGCCCGCAGGAGGCTGCACAGAATTGCCTCTCTGAGGAGTCATTTATTTTTTTACAAGGGCCTCTCTCTTCTTGCGGCAGCATCACGGGGAAGAGAGAAGCAGGGCCAAAAACAGCACAAGGAAGCGCATAGTTATTTTGCGCGCGCTATCAATATTACTAAGACCATCATAGCAGATAAGGATGAAGAAAGTAAGGAGGCCTCAGAGCAGCGTTTTTTAGTACGCTGCCGCTATAATCTGGCGCGCCTTTACTGGATCAGCGGCCGCTTAGAGCTTGCTCATTCTTTAATACAAAGCGCTCTAAGGGAGGCCCTTGAGTTCCATTTGATTCGCGAAGAAATGCTCTTACGCCTGCTGGATATAAGGCTTTTAGAAGAAGTCCAAAGCCTTGCCCCCTCTGCAGAAAAGCAAAAGCAGTCTGCCTATCACTCACAGAGGCTTCTGTCTCTCATCTATGAACATCCCTATTACTATGAGGAATGGAGAGCAGATCAAGAGCATATCCGTAATAGCTTTATTGCATTTCTTCTTAGGCAAAAAGATAAGCAGAAAGAAGCCTTGAGACTCTTGGAAAGAATGAAAGAGCTGGCTTGGCAGCATCATTATTTTCGTTATCCTATTACGCAAAATGAGTCACGGAGTCAAAAAATCTATGAGCAAGTGCGGGAGAATTTTGTGGAGCTGCGCTCTCTCGAGCAGCTGGA
This sequence comes from Leptonemataceae bacterium, assembly GCA_965242745.1. Classification (GTDB taxonomy): domain Bacteria; phylum Spirochaetota; class Leptospiria; order Leptospirales; family Leptonemataceae; genus JABAAI01. Next base: position 7,538 of record CBDETG010000094.1, on the reverse strand, counting down.
AAGACGCAAACGCTTTCGCAGAGAGAAGCTAAGCGATATATTTCTCCAAAGAAAAGCTCTGCGAAAGGACACGAAGCAAAAACTAGCTCAGCTTAGGCTGCTTGTGCCTGAGCATCGCTCCTTTCTTCAAGACCTCTTTGGCCCAAGCAAAGACAGGCAGGCAGCATTAGACGGCAGGCAGAAGCTGATCGTCTTGTTTCAAATAGACGCCCGCTCTGCTGCGTCTTGGTGCTTTACAGGGAAGGCCATCTCAAAAGCTGGGCTGATTTTTGCTCTGGAACAAAGCCAAAGAGGGCAAAAAAAGCAGGCTCTTGCTAAAAAGATGCTGGAGCAATGCATAGGGCAGGACAGGCAAATAGAAGACATTTTTATTATCAGCGACGCTGCTTTCTTTGGCGTGGATTTTCATGCCATCACAGCTCAGATAGACGAAGCGCTCCCTGCCCCTGTTTTTGCCAGCAGCCTAAGCGAGATCTTTCTAGGCTATGGCAGTTCTCAAAAAAGAATCATACAAAACAAGCATCTCAACACAGTCAATATAGGCCCGCCAAAAACAAGGCTCTTAGAAGGCAAAGAGCAGGCATTTATACTGAGTCTGCAATCTGAAGAAAAGCCAAACATAACAACTGTGACTCAAGCGCTGCGTTTCAAGCTCACCGGGAAAAACACGCACGCCATCGCTTTGCTCCACCTGCCGGCGGGGGACAGCGCCTTTAACCTGCCTAAAGGCTTATCCTATCAAAAACTACTTTTGCTTTACGAATGCCTGCGTTCTCAAGGGATAGCAAGCCTGCTCTTAGCTGAGCGCAGCAAAGCCCCTTCTCTCTTATCCATTTTATCTATAGCAGGCACGCAGGCTTATGCTTCTAAGGGCTTAAGGCTCTTTGGTTTTCCGGGCTTTGCAGGAAAGGAATATGGCAAGTACAGCAAAGAGCAATATGAAGCTCATAGAAAACAGGCGCAGACTTGGGCGCAGCAAGGCTTATTGCAAAAAGCGCAGTTATACTATCAAAAAGCAGCTTCCTATGTCCCTTGGCACCCTGAAGCAGAAGAAATAGAAGCAGAGCTGGCCTTAGAGTGGACTCAGATAGAAATACTCCTTGCCTATGCGCCGCAGAATTTTCATGCCCTGCAAGGCAAAGCAGAGCAGCAGCTGTTAGCAAAGCAAGCTTCACTCCTGCAAGACATAGCTGCCTTGCTGCTCTATGCGCAGAACAAAAAGAAAAGAGACTTCGAATCCCGCATCTACCAGCAAAGCGTAGCCTCTTTCCTACAAAACCAGAAGTATTCCCTAGCGCAGCGTTATCTTAGCGCTTACAGCAAGCGCTTTCCTAAAAAACAAGAGCTCTACGAACAGGACGCATGGCTTAGTCTTATCCAAGCCCTAGGCGCAAAAGAAAAAAGCGGTGCGCAAGAGGATGATCATAAGCGTATAGAGCGCCTTTGGAGGAAGGCATTGCCCTATCTCACAAGACAAGGACCTGCGCAAATCATAGAGACTCTCGCCCTGCTTGCAGCAAAGCTCCAGTACGATATGGCAGAGGAGCTCCTTAGGCAATACGAAGCAAAGCAGGAAGCAGAACAGAGCCCAGAATATCTAAGGCAGACTCTCCGGGATTGGGAGGCGGCCATCGCTTTGGACAAATATTTCCTTGCTCAGGCCCCCCTGTCTCCTTCTTTAGACAAGCTTTTTTCCAGCAAACAAAGAGACCCCTTTTTGCGCCTCTTATGGGCATTGTGGAGCGGAAAAAAAGAAGAAAACTTAGGACTTAGGAAAGCAAGCGCAGCGGCAGCGCTTGGAAAAATTGTACATGAATGGTCTAAGGCCTTAAAGGGTGTACCTATAAAGCTGCAAAATCTAGAATATGTCATAGATACAAGAGATACAAGCAAGGCTCAGGGCCTGTCTGAGGCGAAAAGGGGCTATGTGCTGCTGTTCCAAGACTCTTTGCTCTATCATCTCCTGCTCAAGTATGCGCATTTGGATTCCAGCGCATCACATGTCTATCTTTTGGAGCAGTTCCTAAGCAGCAAGCATAGGACTTTGCCGCCTTCCCGCAAAGCGGCAATGCTTCTAGGCATTGCAGAGCGCTATGCGCAGGAGAATGCTTTCATGCAAGCCTTGTATTTCTTTCAACTTTATAGAGAAATGAGAGGGGCAGCCATCTATCAAGCAAAGCAAAGCAACAGAGCGGCGCGCCTGGCAATGGTTTTAGATGCCTTAGGAAAAGACAAATTCCAAGACTTCTATGCCTTGTGGCTGCAAAAGCCGCAAGCACAGGAAGAAGAGGGCTTGCCAAAGACTCTCTTTGTGGAACTTTGGCTTAGCTTGAAACAAGAAAACTTATTATTGAAGAAGCTTGATCCTGCCTTAGCGCTTTTTTTACAGAAAGCCTCAGACCCTGCCTTGTATAGGGATATAGCTATGGCTCTTGGCTTCCTGCAATGGAAAGCGGAAAAAAACGAGAATTGGCAGGCGCTTGCTAATCTGGCCTTTCTCAAAGAGGAGGCCGCTCTCTGTTATGCAGCCGCATCCTTCCATCTAGGACCGTGCAAGAAAACATTATCCTATCAGAATTACGCAAAAGCCATACATAAAAAGATACCAGACAAACAGACTCTTATAGCCTTAGTAGATCGCGGCGAAAAAGCTTGGCGACTCCTCTTTGATTCTAAGACCCTGTCTGCCGTGCCCTTAGAGGAATCTGCTTTGTACCTGCGCAGGAAGCTATGCAAGTATTTACAGCTTAGGCGTCTTCATCATCCTGAAGCTGCGGCATTAGGAGAGCAAATCAAGGAGATCTATAGCGCATTACTTCCTCCTAATGCCAAAGCTCTCACTTATGTTTGGCTTCCTTCTGTGCATAGCCTTGCTCCATTATCCTCAGACTCACCTGCTGGTCTTCTCCAAGTCCTTAGCTTAGGGAGTTTCTTAGAACAGGATCTCTTGGACAGCGCATATACAAAAGCAAAGCAAAGTTTTCATCCCAGAGTTGTGGGCTCGAGGCAGTTGACGCAGGCAAAAGAAGGATTAGAAGGCGATGTGATAGAGCGCATCTATGCTATGGAAAAAAGGGCTCTGGCTAAGGCCTTAGCGCATGAAACAGCATCGGAATTAGGGCCGGCTTCGAAACTGCCTGTGTATCATATTTTGAGCGCTATCAAAAAAAACAATGTCGCCCTTTTTGCGGGAAAACTGAGACAGAAGATAGCCAAAAAAACCGCAGTTTATTTCCTCTCATCGAATCTGCTTGGCGCAAGCCTGAAAGAATATGGACAAACTAAGCCTCTACCACAAATAATTTGCTTCATAGTTTAGGCAAAGAGCTTGGAGGATTACATATTATTCCCCTGCACAGCCCAGTATCTTTGATCCACGCATATTTTGTCCGAGCTTTCTATGAAAGGCCTGCCTTCCTTGCTGGAGCGCTTCAACTGGGCCCTGCAAGCAGCGCAGCAAAGATTGTATGACAAGCAGCAAAAGAGCGCTCTTTTGTACGGCAGCTTCCATTATCGCCTCTTTACTTCGGCCTTCATCGCCAATTAGGAAGCGCAACTAAGATATTTCGCTAACTAGAACATGATCAAAAAATTGCGAAAAATACGCTTGTCTTCTTAGGTCTATACAGCTTCTATGGCGCTAGAGCTCGTAGAAACTAAAAGCGCATCAGTTGTTTTGCTGATCTTTTTAGCTTTCTTAGAGCAGTGTCCCCAAGCTGCCTCTATTAGAGGCTTTAGGGCAAAGGCATTTTGAAGGGAACTCCAAAATGCCCCCGCATGTTGAATTGCCTTCGACATGCGGCCCTGCATGCTAAGGCTGTCTTAGGGAAGCTAAAGAAGTACAGGATGCCCATGCAAGGGCCGTCTGTTGTTTAGCTTGCGCCTCCAGCGAATGGACAGCCTCTCATGCAGCACCAAGAGCCGGCTTAGGCTTGGCTCTTAATCAAACAAGAGGAAGGAAAACGAATGGCAAATAGAGAAGTGCTGGTTGTCACTAGCAAAACCAAAGCTTATATCAAAGAAAAGGGGTGCATGACGTCTGGTGATGCCGTAGATGCTTTAAATAATAAAATCTACGAGCTGATAGACAGTGCAATAAAACGCACAAAAGAAAATAGAAGAAGCACTATTAAGCCCCACGATTTTTGAGCTAAGCTAAAGCTTCGGCAAAGTACATACTAGAAGCAATGTCAGGGAGCTTTTCTTGAAAAAGTTAAGCTCCCTATTTTGCACAGGGCAGCGATTTAGGCTTTCGCTTCCATTGTAAAGCGCGCCCTTGGGTCCTGTTGCAGGTAAGAGAGTTTCATTTTAGCGGGTATCGTATCCGGGAATGTTTCACTTAGGCTTGCTAAAGCTCTATGGAATGCGTCCTGCAAGTCCTGCGAGAAGCTTGCTTTCTCGTTTGGGCTAAGGCATCGATCGTTACAAAGAATCTTAAGCTCCTTGTAATCAAAACGCAGCTTCCCTGCGCCTAAGAAGCTTTCTTTCTCAAGTAACTGCGCTGCTCGTACTAAGGCCGAAAGCAGCTCGACTAGCTTTTCCTGCGCTGTGCCGTGCATCTGTGTGCGCCTGTTATAGAGCAGGCCAAGGCGTTTTTCAGGACCAAGTTCAAGGCTGTAAAAAGCCTCATGGCCAATCAGTAAAACACCCGGTCCCCCGGGCACATGTGAATAATCAGCAACATCAATTAGGAGCTCTTCGCCCAATACGCGCTCTTGAATCCATCTATGAAATACGGGAATGACTGCCTGCGTATTCTCGATAGGACAGGGCTCTTGGCAATATACTTTGAGATTCAGATGTTGTAATTCCATAGGCAAACTAAGATCGGTGACATTTACTTTGTAAAAAAAGTCAGCTTAAGCGCAGCGAGCAGCTATGAGAAGCTTCTATGAACAGCGCAGCCTCTTCCACAAGGCGATGAGCCTGTTCTTCGTCTACGGAGCTTGGGTGGGCGCTTTCTTTTTGAAAGGCTTGGAAAAGGTAAGCTGCAAACTTGCCGCCGGCATAGGGATCGAAAAAAAGCTGCGTATCATAAAAACGTCTGCGAAACTCATCTATAATAACCGCAGGCTCGCTGGGTACGTCCAGATGGTATATTTTCACCAGAGCGCGGGCAGCTACCAGCATCGCATCACGCGCTTTCTCTTTTGCTTTATAGTAATCTTTTGCTTCCAACAGAAGCTGCGCTTCAAAAACGCTCCGCTCTGCGGCCCCTAAGTCCATGTCTACACGATTGATAACTTCACCCGCGCACTCTCCTACGCCCATATCGCCTGTAGTAAACTCACGAGGGTCCCCCCAGTCACTGTAATAAGAGCTGTCTTCTTCATAAGCAGGTATATGCGTCAGAGCTTCCAGCGTTTTCTTAGCTTCTGCCTTACCCAAGCGCTGCATGAAGTCATAAAAGCGCTCTCCATCATGACGTTCTTTTTTATAGCGGCTAAGCAGGAGTAAAACAGCCTTAGGCACATTTTTAGAAGGTATAGCCATAATGGGCAAACCATAAGAGCCTCCATTTTCTTCCCACTTGCCTCCTAAAACAACTTGGAAATGAGGCACTGTGCGCCCTCCCGCCTTCCTGCTTACTCCATAAAAGCCCAAGTCAGAGATATGATGCTGACCGCAGGAATTAAAACATCCGCTGATTTTAATGCGCAGTTTCGAGGTGATTTCATCTAGCTCTATATCACCACTTTGAAAACAACGGCGTAATTCTGATGTTAAGCCCCGCGAAGCTGAAATCCCCAGCTTGCAGGTATCTGTGCCCGGACAAGAGACAATATCCCTAATCTGTCCTGCTCCTATTTCTGCCAGATCAGCCTGCTTAAGCTCTTGGTACAGCGCCCCCAGGTCTGACTCGCTGACCCAGCGCAGTACTATATTTTGCTCTACTGTAGTACGCAGATTGCCTCCCGCGTATTTTTTGCTAATATCAGCCAAGCCGCGTAACTGTTGGCTGCTGATATCGCCAAGCGGCAGTTTGATAGTCACAATATAATAAGCTTCTTGCTTCTGCATGTATACATTATGCTTATGCCATAGCCGAAAATCATCGCCAAGCTCCGCTATATTGCAATGCGTAGAAGGCTTCCCTGGCCCTTCGCGATGATAGTCTTCCAAGTCTGATAGATACTCTGTCCAACGCGGGTCATAGGGCTGTTTTTGGCGCTCTTCCCTGAGCAGGCGGCGAAATTCTTCTGCGCCTAACTTTGCTACCAGAAATTTGATACGCGCCCGAGCACGGTTTTTTTTCTCTCCCAAGCGGGCGAAAACACGGGCTACAGCTTGGGCCATAGGCAGCAATTCCTCCTCTGTTATGAATTCTTCTATCAACTTAGCGGGATGCGGCACTGCGCCTAAACCACCCCCTACGTAGAAAGCAAAGCCTCGTTTTTCCTCCCCATCTATGACCTGCGTTTTAGCAATAAGGCCCAAGTCATGTATATTAGTCAAAGCGCAGGCATGCTGCTGGCAGCCTGAAAAAGCAATTTTGAACTTACGCCCAAAGTCCTGCACATCATGGTGGCCAAGAAGAAAAAAAGTAAGCGCTTTGGCATAGGGGCTCACATCAAAGAGCTCCTGCCGGCAACAGCCGGCCAAGGGGCAGGCCGTAATGTTGCGGACAGAATTACCGCAAGCCTCGCGGGTAGTAATGCCCACAGCTGCCAGGCGGCGCATCAATGATGGGGTATCATCTATGTGAATGAAGTGAAGCTGAACATCCTGACGCGTTGTAATATGCGCAATTCCATCTGAATATTCTTCTGCTAAGTCTGCAAGCGTTTCACATTGCGCAGGAGTAAGGCCGCCAAAGGGAATCTTAATGCGCTGCATTCCGGGAGCATGCCAGAGAGTGTTGGGCCCTTTACTTGCAAGGCCGTTTGGATACTGCAAAGTACGTTTTTCCCTGCCATCATGGCGCTGGCCATTATCATAACGTTGGCCATAGGCGCCGCGCCTAAGGCGCGTTTCTGCAAAAAGCTTTTCCTCATGCCTGCCATTCTGACGCAGCTGCAAATCCCTTTCATAATGATCAATCTCTTCGGACCACTGTTCTGGCATCTTAGCTGCAAGCTTTGCTTTCCAAAGATGATTACTTGCCTTCATAAAAACTCCACAGTAACAAGCCTGCTCCTAAGCTAAGGCGGCAGTCTATATTTTTTATAGGGCGCAGGACAAGTAGTTTTTTGTCGAGCGTTTTTTATATTGATTCAGAAATGATCGTAATAGACGCTTTGCATGACAAGAGCGCTAGTACTAAAAGATCTAAGGAAAGTCACTACAACAACGTTTTTTCACGCAAAACAAACACGTTGTTTCGCAGGCAAAAACGAAAATCTGCGCCCAGATTCCCATCCATACTCCAGGGTGGACGAGGACCTGAGTCTCTACTATGTTTTAGTACTCCAGCTGCGTCTCCACGTCTGGTTATGCAAAAGGCCTGTACCAAATACGCCCCAGCATCCTGGCGCGCCTATTTCCAAGACCACGCTTTCACAAAAAAGCGCGCCTTAGAATCATAGCAAAGCGCGTAT
>CBDETG010000093.1:0-65625 GCA_965242745.1 Leptonemataceae bacterium | reverse complement strand
CAACATCAATGTCAGCTTCCTCTGCGCCGGGGCGGGGCATAGCATCTGGCATAAGACGCGCATCATCGCCGTGCGGGCGCAGGGCAGCCTCAGCTGCAGCGCCAGCCACAGCAGCGCAAACTGCGGCCTGGGCGGCCTCGTGGCGGGCATCACTGCTACCACTAACAGTGGTTTCCTGATCACGGGCAGCACGGTCGGGCTGACGGCCTCCAGCTTGACTAGCAGATTTGCATTGGTTGGCGGCCTCATAGGGTTATTGCAAGATAACAGTGGCTCACTGGAAGATACTGTAATAGTTCGTATCAGCAACAGCTATGCCCTGGGGCATATCCAGGATAGCAACAGGGCAAATGCAGGCGGCTTCGCTGGAAATGTATGGGGTGCAGTTCTTTCCGTAAATAACAGCTATGCTGCTGCAGCCCTTGGTGCAATTCAAGGGGATAGTTTTGCTTTTTAACGGTTCAGGTGGTCTGGCAGGGTTCTATGAGTCTTCAGGGTCTGTCGTCAGGAACAGCTATGCCCTGGGCCCTGTTGCGGGCAGCAGCTCCCGAGTCGGCGGGCTGGTAGGGAATAATCAAACTGGGTCTATAATCCACAGCTATGCACGGGGCCCGGTCTATTCCAAAAGCAACAACGCCGGTGCTCTGACTGGGACTCATGAGTGGTTCCTCAAGCATTCCAGAACGTATATGGCACGGGCGCCGTCTTCTCAGACAGCGGCACAAGGGGCGGCCTCATTGGCCAAGCTAGCGGGACTAGCATCACCTACAGCGGCCGCAATCTGTATGTGGACGACGCTGGCTCAGGCAACGGCGGCATTGGCCAGCTGTCAGGTACCCCACCCGCAACTGCCTGCCCCGCGTCTGCGTCAATCAAACGGATGCGGAGATCCGCGCCCTCCTCCTTGATGCCGATACGGACACCACCCTGACCGATACGACTGAGCTAAACGGCTGGTCTACGGCAAACTGGGTAAAGAACGCAAACGAGCATCCCCGCCTCCTGTACGCCGATGATCCCAGTACGAATTCCGAGACAACGGACATCAACGAATGCGAGCTGCTCCCTGATTACGATCACGAAACCCCCGCAAACTGCGTGCCCGGCGGCACATTCTGCTGTGGCCAGGAGCTCCCGCACCAGCGCCTCTATGGCGGCCATCGCAAACGTCACCTTCACCCACGATCACGACGCCGACAGCGGCGCCAGCACGGCTGAAGAGCCCGTCGCCATCGGCGAGCCTACGGCAACTGCGCCCGCCACGGGCTTTTATTATACGCTCAGCCAGCCCGCCGTCACCGTCACCTACAACCTGCTTACAGGCATCAGCGTCGCTCCGCCGCCCTCGAAAACGACGACGGCACCACCAACACAGACGCAACATGGACGGCCTCAGGCGCCACCGGCGGCTCCATCAGCGGCATCGCCGCTGGCGAGTCTTTCTGGCTGGCTTTGACCTTTCAGGAAGGCACAGGCGCAAATGCCGTCCAGCACAAGGTACGGCGCAAGTTTGTGTATCCCGCTTCTGAGTAGTTGGCGGCGGGGCTTAAGGGGGTGTTGTGGAAGCAAAGCGCGCAATGCACGCTTTGCCATCATCTAAAGCGCGCTTTTTGGGATAAAGCGGCCTTTGGAATATGCGGCGTGGGGCTCTGCTGACTAGGGTGAGGGTTGGTGTGCTGGGGTGCGGGTGATGACGAGGGCCCATGCGCACATCCTGCGCTGCAAGAGCCTAGTTGAGACCGGCTCTTATACAAGAGGCAGCAGAATATACTTGGTCTTGCTTTATATACTCGCTTTTGCGTCCTGCCTTTGCTGCTCAGGCATAAGCCGGCTCTCTTGGCAAAATCATGAGGGTGCAAGGGATCGTGATGACCTCCCCCTGCAGTTTAGCCATATCCAAGGCCCTCTTTACCTAATAGAAAATTACAACTATAGAAAAACAAATTATATGCTCTATGCCAGCCCGGAAGCCATCATTTTTTTTGGCGCTGGCTGGAATACGAAAATGGCCCGCCAGCTGCTCTGGAAGGCTGCTACCTTAAGCAATGCTGCCTATGCTGTCCTTGTACTCAACAGCCACCATCTTCAATATACAGGGGGCATGGAGCTGTTTTTCAGCGAGGGGCTGCCTGTCTTGATACATCCCAAGGGCCTTGCTTTGCTCCAAGAGCGATGGGAAAGCATGCAAAAGCAGATGGAGCAGAATTTCTCCACGTGGCAAAGGCAGGAACTCTTTTTACCTAAGGCGCTTTTCACAGATCGTTTTTCGCTTTTGGATTCCAGAATACAGCTCTTCTGTTCTTTTCCCTGCCAAGATTCTGCGAGCAGAGATTCTGCTATGGCACATGACTGCCTTACTTTCTTTCATCAAGAAAAGGTCTTGTATACAGCTAGTTTTTTGCAAGTGTTTCAGAAAAACACGTGGTCTCTTCCCTGCTCCCAGACTCCTTGTTATACAAAGGCCTTGCAAAAAATAGCGGCGCTGGATGCCCAAGAGATCATTGTGGGAAATGGGGAAGCGCGGCGCCGCCCTTCTTTCCTGCAAAAAGCAAAAAGACGCCTAAAAGCAAAGGAAGGCCAATGCGGCCAAAACCAAGCAAAGAAAAAGACTAGCTTTTTTATCAAGTAATTTTTAGGATGGCATTGCCTGCAGGGCTTTTTCGAAACTATGTTAAGGAGGGATTCCATATGAATCATAACAAGGCTGTAATATTAGGAGGCGCTCAGACTGACTTTGCGCGTAACTGGACAAAAGAAGGGAAAAGCTTCCTTTCTATGATGCGGGAGGTTGTAGAGGATGGCTTGGCTGCGGTTGCTATAGATTACGAAGAAATCAAAGCGCTGAACGAGGAAAATCGCATTGCGGTCTTTGTAGGCAATTTTGACGCAGAGCAATATGCAAACCAAGGTCATCTAGGCGCTTTCCTCACAGAGGTGCATCCCGCCTTCTATGGAGCGCCTGGAGCGCGTTATGAGGCGGCGTGCGCTTCTGGTTCTGTCGCCTTGCATTCTGCGCGGGCACATATAGTGTCAGGGGATTATGATCTTGCCTTAGTGGTGGGACTAGAAGTAATGAAAACAGTAAGCGCCGCTGTTGGAGGAGCTTTCTTGGGGACAGCAGCGTACTATGAATTAGAAGCTAAGGGCGTTGCCTTCCCCTTTCCTAAGCTTTTTGGCAAGTTAGCTGATCTTATCATAGAAAGCTATCCTAATGTGGGAGAGAGTCGTGTCATGCAGAGCTTAGCTGAGATCGCCCATACCAATTACAAGAATGCCAAAACGAATCATAAAGCGCAGACCCGCTCCTGGTTTATGGACAAGGAGCATGCCTCTTCCAGAGCTAAAGGCTTCAACGCATCTGTGGGCGGCAGGCTTTGTATTGCAGATTGCTCCCAGGTAACAGATGGGGCTGCTTTCATAGCCTTAGCAAGTCCAGAATATGCGCGCAGGTACGCTACGAAGCGGCATCTTCCCCTAAAAAATTGCGCAGTTGTAAAGGGCTGGGGACACCGCGTTGCGCCTCTGCTTTTTTCTAAAAAGGAGCAGGAAGCAAAAGAAAGCAAGGATGGCTGCTTATTGCCATGGACGCGCCAAGCTGTTAGAGATGCTTACGCCCGCGCTGCCCTTGGCATAGAGCAAATGGACGTCATTGAAACCCATGATTGTTTTACTTCAAGTGAGTATGCCGCTATTTCTGCCTTCGGTATTACAAAAGCAGGTGAAGAGTACCAAGCTATTGAAGACGGCGCCATACAAATCGAAGGGGAAAAACCTATCAACCCCTCAGGTGGCCTTATTGGTGCGGGACATCCAGTAGGGGCATCCGGCGTGCGGATGGCTTTGGATATCTACAAGCAAGTCACAGGGCAGGCAGAAGAATATCAGGTAGATGGCGCAAAAAATGGCATCACGCTAAACATCGGAGGCAGCGCAACGACAAGTATGACTTTTGTTATTGGCCAGGCAGACTAAAGAAAAGGATCCGTGAGGCGGATGCTTAGGCGCTGATTACAGGCTTGCTTTTCTATACTTGCAAATGTCAGTATGCTTTGTTGATCCATCCTAGTGTCGCAAAAAGAAGTAAAAGAAGGGCTGTATTACAGCTCTAAGCATGAATGGATTTTTGAAAAAGAGAGAGGCCTTTTTCTTTTAGGGATTAGTGATTATGCGCAGCACGCATTGGGAGATATTGTCTATTTGGACATTCCCATGAAGCAGGGTGATCTGATAGAAAAAGGCGACAGCCTTGCAGTTATTGAATCCGTAAAAGCAGTAGCAGAAGTGTATGCTCCCATAGCAGGGCGCATCTTCCAGGCTAATGAAGCGCTTTTGCAGGATGCTTTAGAGCTCAATACAAGGCCCTATGAAGCATGGATTTTGCAGATCCAAAACAATGATTTAGAAGACAATGCTTTTGCTTCACTTATGGACGCTGCAGCTTACCAAAAATATATTGCTGAGCTCTAAGGCTGCCAGGCCTTGAGAAATAGGCGCTTTATTTCTTTGCAGCCAAGGCTGTGAGCATATTCCAAGCATCACAGAAAGGAAAAAATAGAAACGAGTTAAAGCTTTGCAGCCAAGGCTGTGAGCATATTCCAAGCATCACAGAAAGGAAAAAATAGAAACGAGTTAAAGCTTTGCAGCCAAGGCTGTGAGCATATTCCAAGCATCACAGAAAGGAGCTACTTCATGGGTGCGTATGCAGTCTACTTCTCCTAAAAGACAGCTTAAGAGCTCTGTAGCCAAAGTGGCAGAGCTCCTTTGCTGCACAGGTCTACGGCTTAAGTTTCCTATGAAAGATTTACGCGATACAGAGAGCATGATAGGCAGCCCAAAGTCTTGCTTCAATGCCTTGAGATTTTGAATCATAAAAATGGAATAATCCGGATGAGAGCCTAGAAAAAAACCCATGCCCGGATCAAGAATCAAACGTTTTGCTGCTATACTGCTTTTTTCTAAGCTGCTTAAGCGCTTTTCAAAAAAAGCTACAATGCCTTCGTAGAGTTTCCTAAGTTCTCCTCTATCAGGAGGGCTGTTTTGCTCTGAGATAGGGCCTTGCCTTTGTCCAGAATGATATATGGAGTGCATCAGGATCAGCTTCGAGTCAATCTCTGCTAATTCAGAATACATAGAGGGGTCTGCAAAGGCGCTGGTATCATTGAGGTATGCAAGAGCTCTTTTTTTCCTGCGCAGGTAGCGCAGAACATAACGCTGCACCTCCGTCTGGCAGGAGTCCAGGCTCAGAGGCCAATCTTCCTTCGCAAGTAAGGGCAGTAGTCCCTGTAATCTTGCTATCTCTTGCTCGGGCCTGATCTTAGGCGCCTTTGGATGGCTTGAGGCAGCCCCTATCTCCAGGCAGTCTGCGCCCTCCTGCATAAGGCAATGGGCGTGCTGCAGGGCTGCTTTGCTTTCCAGGTATCTGCCGCCATCAGAAAAAGAATCTGGAGTAATGTTTAGTATAGCAAAAAGCTGAGGCCGCCTCTCGGCTCTATCCAGCAATAAAGCAGGCAGGGAAAACATTGTTCTGAGCGGATGATGGGATTCGAACCCACTCTAAAAGCTTGGAAGGCTTTTGTGCTACCATTACACCACATCCGCCTGCAGCGCATCCAGTATTAGGAGAGATTGGCCTGTGCCACCGCTAATATAGCTATAGGCACGCTGTAAGAGGAACAAGATACGTATTGCAGACCAGCCTCGCGGCAAAACTCTATGTTCATAGGATCAGCTCCATGCTCCCCGCACAAGCCTAATTTGATGTCTGGACGAGTCAGGCGTGCCCGCGAAGCGCTGATTTGGATGAGCTCTTTTACAGGTTTGCCAAGCACTTGAAAGGGATTATGCGCCAATAAGTCGTATTCCGTATAAGCGGGGAAGAAGGCATTAACATCATCTCTGGACAAGCCATTCGTTGTCTGAGTGAGATCGTTCGTACCATAACTAAAAAACTCCGCATAGCGCGCCAAATCACCTGAAAGCAAGGCGGCAGCAGGCAGCTCTACCATTGCGCCCACTTTGTAATCTATCCTTAACTTTTCTGCAGCAAATATATCTTCCGCTATCCCTCCTATGCCTTGAATCACCTTGCCTTCTATACGCTTCCCGTTACGGATCATATTCAGTTCATTTACATCCATAACTAAGGGAATCATAATCTCTGGCGCAATATTTTGACCTTCTTTCTGCAAGGCAATAGCTGCTTCCAATATAGCACGGATTTGCATTTCATAAATTTCAGGATACGTAATCGCCACACGGCAGCCGCGATGTCCCAGCATTGGATTAAACTCATTGAGCCTTGCAATCCTGTCTTCAAGCTCTGCCTTATCTACTTTTTTCCCTTTAGCTTTTATATAGTTACAATACTCTGCAAATACTTCCTTACTGCGGGGTAAAAATTCATGCAGGGGCGCATCTAAAAGACGTATCGTAACAGGATAAGGGGCCATAATAGAAAAAAGCTCATAAAAATCTTGTCGCTGCACAGGCTGTAAATCACGAAGGTATTCCAAGCGCTCGTGCCTATTCTCTGCAAGAATCATTTCCCGGAAGCGCATGATGCGGTCCTCTGCAAAAAACATGTGTTCTGTACGGCACAGACCTATGCCATATGCGCCCATTTTTCTTGCGACCTTCGCATCGCGCCCTAAATCCGCATTCGCTCTGACTACAAATTCTTTAGTGAGATACTTTTTCGTTATATTAACAAACTCTACCAGCCCATTTTCTTCCACATCAGGATTGATGAGCTTAGCCTTGCCAAGATAGATGCTCGGCGCATCATACATGGGGACATCTAATGTAACATAATCCCCTTCCTTTACTTGGATAGCGCCTATGCTGAAAGAAGAGCCTGTAATCTGGATTTTGGAGTTGACGATGGCCACTTTGCCCATAGAGCGCGCCACTACAGGAGCATGTGAGGAATAACCGCCTTCTACGGCAATGACGCCCTGCCCTATTTCTATGGCTTTTACGTCTTCTGCAAAAGAAGCCACCACGCATAAAATGAGGCGCGCATCTTCACCTTTTTGCAAAGCATCGTGATGCGCTTCCATCAAACGCTCTGCTGAAAAATATACCTTCCCTACGGCAGCTCCAGGAGAACCAGCCAAGCCCCCCTGCACTTTCTTTAGACCGCATACGGAAGCAGGATCTGTAACAGGATGTAAAAGACTGGCTAACTGGCCAGGAGGTATCTGTTTGATAAGCCACTCTTCTTGAATGAAGCCTTCTTGGCATAGGTCCAGCAGAGTACGCAAATGAGCCTGCGTAGACTTTTTATCTTCGCTGGTTTGGTTGATAAGCCAAAGCTTAGCTTTTTCCACGATAAATTTAATCTCACGCAGCTCATGGAAGCGCTGTTCAAGCAGATTGGCTATCTTTTGCAATTCTTCTAAATAACGGGCATCCAGTTTTTGTATATCTGATTCATTTTTTTCTAAAGTGTAGGCATGTTTTTGGAAGTAACCGCTTAGTTTCTTTTCTCCTGTGATCGTATCACGAGTGTGGTACATACCCACCATGTCCTGAGAATCCAGGTGCCCAAAAACCATAGCCTGCACCATTACGGCTATATTATCAACGTCATCCAAATCAGGATCATAATAACGTTTGGCAGCGCGCGCTATTACCCGCTCTAGCTGCTCCATAGGATTATCAGGCAGCTTATCTGCTCCTATAAGCTGGCGCATTTCTTTAGCGCATTCTTCATAGTTTTTCCCAATTTTACTGTAAGCATTGCTGATAGCTTGCAGCTTCTCCTCATCCACATCGTAGAGCTTACTTGCAGCGCTCCTGAGTAAATAACAGTATTCAAACCAAGCCTTCTCTTCATCACCCACCATTTTTGCAAAGCCAGGCAGGGTGACTGGTGAAAGCCCTACGTTAAAGACAGTAGGATAGATAGGAAGAGTCAGGTTAGAGCTGCAAATTACTTTGAGTAAAAGAGGGTTTTTCTTATCTCCAAATGTTCTGCCAATTTCTGCTGCTATAGCTACCAAAGCCTTCTGTAATAAGGGCCCTAGATCGATGTCTTTTAATTTCATACATGTAAGAGAATCGATAACGAAACCAGGCACTACAGGTAGATGCAAAGACGCCATCTCAAAGGCTCTTTGCCCCCGCTTGCCGCAGATTCCCCACACATTTTGGTCTGTTGTACAGCCTTTCTGGCTAAAGAGATGTAATTGCATGATCTTTACCTCCTATTATATATTACTTGCGCTTTTGGGCTTTGCAGGCAGCCGTTTTTAGGCCGCTCATAGCTGCTCCTTTCTTCGCTGCTTTGGAGAACAAAGCACACTTCGCTGGACTTTGCTTTTTTGATCAAGCAAAGTTTCCCCTCTCAAAAATACCTCTATTTCCACTGCGTATTCCATTGCGCGCTCTCATTACAATTATATAGCAACAAGTATGACACGCTGTATAAGGCAATCCTACAAAGCTATAGTTATGCTTTCTTGCAGTCAGCAAAAGATAGGATTTTTGTTTGCAATAGCAGCATGAAATATGGCAGCGCCCCCTTATCATTTGACATAAGTAGCCTGCCTATTAGTCACAATACTAATACCGCTTATATTTAGAGAAGCCTTTTTTTTAGAATACTTTGCTTTTACCTGCTCGATAATTTTGATCCTCAGCAGCCTGTGTTAGGGCATAAACTTTTTTTTGCATGGCTTGTGTTAAGGCTTTAATACGTTTTTTTTCACTTGCTTTTTGCAAAGCTTCCTTTGCTAGAAAATCTTTAGGATAGATCGCCTGCCCTACATTGTAGTGTACGAAATTTCTAAAGACCCGACCAGAAAGAAAGCTATCCATAGTCAAAAATTTCCAAGCTCCACTTATACCAGCAGGGATCACAGGGACATTGGCTTTCAAGGCTATCTTAGCAGGGAAATGTTTAAAGGGCCCCATGACGCCTGTTTTGGTGCGCGTTCCTTCCGGGAAAATAGAAATGAGATGCCCTTCTTTCAGGTATCTGCAGACCAGTTGTTCTATTTCTGCGTAATAATCCACAGCCTCCTGATAGCTCACGTCTTCGTGGTGATATTTACGTTTGATGACAATAAGATTATGTTTCTCTATCCAGCTATCACATGCTTCCAGAGCTTGGCGCACAGCAGGCAAAATGGGACGGAGTAAGAGAAGCAAGGTCTGCGCATAAGATATATGCTTGAACTTTTCTAAGAGCTCGTCTAGCCTTTGCACAAAAGCAAAAACCTCCGCTTTCGCCAAAAATACTACCTTCCGAGTGCTATAGCAGTATTGCAGCAGAATATCAAAGGCATCCGTGTGATTGGAAACAAGAATTGCTCCTTTGTCCTTGGGAATATGTTCCAAGCCGCTGGTTTTGATATGGAAGAGCTTTGCAAAAAGAAGCTGTATGAGAGCTTTGACATTTTCGAGCCCCCCTTCTTTATTTTTCAGCGCTTCTTTGCTCTTGTCTGCAGCCTGCTTTGAGACTTGTGCCATATTTTCCAACTTAGAGATATGCAAAGTAAATAGCAAGTACATTTCTGCCTTTTGCCCTTTGCTCCCGCCTCTTCGTCACATCGCATCCTCAAAACTTATGCCTACGTTCGTTATTGCTAAGGCCTGCTGCGCTGCTTTTCTTAAGACTGTTTTTCTGAAAGCATGCGGGCAATAGAAAAGCCTTCTTCCCCAATTCTATTCCATTCCAAGGATGACTGGCGAAATGTACTGTAGGACTTGTATATCTCTACGGCAGCAGGGCTATGAGAAGCTAAATCGCCTACCACGCCCTTGCTGATCTGACCTGCTTTTTTGAGAACATCATCGCTAAAACGTTTAAGCTGCACCTTATGTTTTTGGACAAGCTGGATCAATGCTCCATTATTTTTAGCAAGGAATTCAGAAAGCATTTCCTGATATGCGGCCTTTGAGGCCTCTTGTATAATGGACTGGAGTTCTTTTGGCAGGGCGTCATACTTTTTTTTGTTTAGCAAAAGTTCCATAACAGTCCCCGGCTCATGCCAGCCTGGCCAATAGTAGTACTTTGCAGCCTTGTAAAAACCAAAAGCCAGATCATTATAGGGGCCCACCCATTCTGTGGCATCTATAGCTCCTGATTGCAGGGCTTGGAAAATTTCCCCCCCCGGCAAAGACACTACAGTGGCCCCTGCTCTCCCTAAGACCTCTCCTCCCAGGCCCGGCATGCGTATCTTTAATCCCTTGAAGTCCTTAAAGGCGCGTATAGGACGATTAAACCATCCTCCCATTTGCGCGCCTGTGTTGCCGCAGGCAAAGGCTTTGAGACCAAAGTTTGCATAGAGCTTATCCCACAAAGACTGTCCGCCCCCGTAGTGTAACCATGCGCTCATCTCCATGCCGTGCAGACCAAAAGGCACAGCCGCAAAAAACTGAGCTTCCTGCGTTTTCCCCTTCCAATAATACGCCGCAGCATGCCCCATCTCTGCTGTGCCTCTGCTGACCGTATCAAATACTTCAAAGGCCGGCACTAACTCACCCGCCGCATAAAGACGTATCTGTAAGCGCCCCCCTGACATATTTCCTATGGCTTTTGCCAAACGTTCTGCTCCTGCGCCCAAGCCGGGGAAATTCTTGGGCCATGCCGTAACCATTTTCCAATGCAGTTCTTTCTTACTATTTACGTAGACCTGCTTCTTGGATTTACGACAAGACGTAAAAAAAGGAAGACCCAAGCTAAAGGCGCCGAGCAGGCCTGCCCCCCAAGCAAGGAATCTTTTGCGCCCCATCTTTTCAGAATATTTTTGTTTCATCCCTCTGCCTTGATGTTTCTTAGCAGCAAGTTTATATGAATACTTTTTCTTCATAATCATCACGCATGTATCTACTCCCCATGCTTAGCCTAAGCAGCAAGTTTTTGTATGATACAAATTCCTCTCCTTATGTATTAGGCTGTCTATAGCGAAAGCCCGCCCAAAATAGCTGTTCATAGTATAATATATATTATATCAAGGATTGGCCGATACTTTTTTGACATTATATTTTTAGGTCAAGGATATTTGCATAAAATGATTTACGTAAAATGACATGAGCATCGTTTTTTATATCCTTCTTTATTACGATAATAAAAGATACGGAAAAGATATGTATACAGAGAATAGATAAGCTAAAACAAAAAACAAGAGTATGATATTGTAGTTAATAGGGAAATAAAATTTGCTTTGCAAGTCTGCTCTGGCATGAGAATTTCCCATATGTGAAGTAAAATACAAGTATGGAATGGCGTATTAGTAATGCAAGCCTTGTGTCTGAAGAAAAGCTAGAAAAGCTATGCTCTTTATCAATCAAAGACGGGCTTTTATATAAACTGCCAGAGCAGCGGGAAGACACGGAAAAGACAGATCTAAAAGAAGTCAACGCTCATGGTTTTTTTGTTTTCCCGGGCCTTATCAATGCGCACGACAGTCTACTAGCCACTTACCAATGCTTCAGAGGCACAAACCACCCCTATCATAATTGGCTCGCATGGGATAACGAGATCAAAGCCTCCCCCTTATTTCGCAAACGGATGCTGCTCGATCCTGCAGAGCTCTATCAGCTGGGGTCTTACAAAAATATATTCAGCGGCGTATCTACAGTCGTAGATCACATACCTCATCATGTACGCCTCCCTTTTGCCAAGCAGTGCCTGCCGCATCTCCTCAAAGACTTTGGCATAGCTCACTCTATGTGCTCTTATGCGCTCCAGTGGGGCGAAGGCATAAGACAAGAATACGCATATGCCCAAGAAAACAATGTAGCCTTCATTATCCATATTGCGGAGGGCTTTGATGATGAGAGCAAACTTTCCTTACAAAGACTCAAGGAAATGGGCGCTTTGGGAGAACATACCGTGCTGGTGCATGGCCTTTCTCTTTCCCCCTATGACCTGGATGATATAGCTGAGTCCAAGGCGCATATAGTCTGGTGTCCAGCAAGCAACCTGCATATCTATCATAAAACGGCGCCGATAAAAGAAATACTTGAGCGGGGTATCAATCTGTGTCTGGGAAGTGACGCATCTATGTATGGCTCTCCCCATATTCTGCACGATCTGCGCACGGCCAGCGAATATTACCAAGAAATGTATGAAGAAAGCCTGAAAGCAGAGCAGATTCTGCGCATGCTGCATTCTAATCCCAAAAAAGCATTTCGCATAGAATGCGCGCAAAGTACTTACCCATGGGATGAGGCTTCCACAGCTGATTTTTTTGTTCTGCGCGGCAAATATCCTGATGACCCTTGCAGGTCTTTATGCGAAGCAAAGCTAGAGGATATTTATCTTGTCGTATGCGATGGCAAGCCTATGTACGGGCGCAAGGAAATGGAAGCAGCCTTCTCTGCCTATGCGGCTGAGGAAATTGAACGTTTTTTTTGCAAAACAGATGGGCAGGAAAGAATAGTCATAAGAAAACAAGAAGCGCAAAGCAGTATACATCAGATCATGGCAAAAGCCAAAGCTGAGCACTCTCTAAGCTTTATGCCGATAAGAATAGGATAGCAGGATGCCTTCTATACGCACTTACAACCCCGGTTCTATTATATACTTCCAGAGCGATAGAGGAGAGGAAGTCTTTGTCCTGCAAAAGGGAAAAATAGAGCTTATCAGCAGCGCAAGCGGTGAAGGCGCAGAAAAGCATAAGGAAGTCAAAGTGGGTGAATTTTTCGGCGTGAAATCAAGTCTAGGCCGCTACCCGCGTGAAGAAACAGCCCAAGCCATGAGTCATACAAGTCTTGTTGTTTTTGGCATGGAAGAGTTTAAGAAATACGCCATTAAGAATACGCGTCTGAGTTTGAAAATGCTCCAAGTTTTTTCCAATGAGCTGCGCGGGATTCACAGCAAAATACGCTCTATACTCAAAGTAGACGAGGAACAAAATAGCTGCTACGGCCTTTTGCACATAGGCGAGACCTTTCACAAAGAACATAATTTTTCGCATGCCTCTCATGCGTACCGATGCTATTTAAAATACGCCAAGGATGGGAAAAACAGAGAACGAACGCAGCAGCTATTGGCAGCAGCGCAAAGACAAAAGGCCTTCCCTGCTGATATGCCTCCTCCAGTAGCAGAGGAATGGAATCATGGCATTCCTAAGGCCTTTGCTGCGCAAGATGAGATCGAAGAAAAACAAGAGATGCTTGATGCAAAGCTCTCAGAAATGGAGCAAAATCTGCAGAAAGCTCAAAAAGCCGCCCAGGCAAAGGATTGGGAGGCGCTCCTTAGCATATGTCTGGAATGCCTAAAACGTTACGAAAGCGATGCGGGCGTAGAACAAGGAGAAAAGCGCCACGCCCTCTATGGGGCTTTTATTTATGAGGCCTCCAAGGCCTATATTGAAAGCAGGCAATTTAGCAAAGCAGAGCAGCACTGTTCTTTGTACCTAAAAAAATATCCCTCAGGCGAACATATAAGAAAGCTATTGTACCAGTTAGCGCTCGCTCATGAGATGCAGGACAAGTATCAGCAATCACAAGTTTTATATCGCAAACTTGCGACAATGCCTCCTCATGACGACTTAAACCAGCAAGCTAGAAGGAAATTAGAAAAAATGCGCTTATGATAAGAAAAACAGATAAAAAGAAGAAGCAAATGAACGCAGGCAGCAAGTTTTACCAAGAGCGCAGGCCTCCGGCCTCTTATGCTCATATGCCTTGGAATGGAGAAGCGCATGTCCTTAGAATTGATAACAAAGAAAGCATATGTTAGAATTACTTTACGAGAAATACGGCGCCTCTTTTGAAAGCGGGGAGATGATCTTTTGCGAATATGAACCGGGAGAAGAGTGCTATTTTATTCTGGAAGGCAAAGTAAAGATCATCAAGACGCTTGGGAATACGCAAAAAACTTTGGATATTATTGAAGCAGGTTCCTTTTTTGGAGAAATGGCAATACTTGAGTCTGCGCCAAGAAGCGCTTCTGCGGTGGCTTTAGAGGATGTGCGGCTTTTGCAGTTTAACAATAGGAATTTTGATATCATGATACGCAGCCACCCGCAGCTGGCTTTGCGCCTGCTCTTAATCTTCTCAAGCCGTATCTATGACGCAAAGCGAAGGCTCCAAATACTCCTGCTTGATGATCTTTCGCTAAGAGTATGCGACGTGTTTGTTATGCTTGCTGAAAAAGACCCAAGTTATGGAAAAATCTCGCGCATGGTTTTCCAAACAAATGTGGATGACATCGCCGCTTGGAGCGGCTTAAGCTCTGGAGACGTGCAAAATGTACTCCATGATCTCTCTCGCAAAGATAAGCTAGAGCTCTTTGCCGATCGTATTGTGATCCGTAATATCAATGACTTTATACGCCTGGTAACATATCACCGAAAAAATCTTTAGCCATGAGCGCTACTCTTCTAAGAACTGGTCTCGAAAATACATCCATGTATTTTTTGCCCATTCGGGCACGAGGGAGACAGACGCATTTTTAGAGTTGCCCTAAAAATGCTGAGGCAAGCTTCATGCTTGCCGAAGTGCAGTGTGCATCGAGCATTCTGCCAGAATGCTTCGAGCGACACCTCCTGTGTCGCAAGAGCCTAGTTTTGAGACCGGCTCTAAAGTGACATAAGCTGTTTCATGGGAAACTAGGAAAATGCTGTCTAAGGAAGACTTGAGAAAGCGCCGCATCACGCAAAAACTATGCAAAAAAGCTGGAGCGGGCCTTTCTTATTGCATGATTTTCTCCCCCCCCATCCAGAATTACAGGCAGCGCTTGAGGCCGCCTCTAAAAGGGCCCGCAGTCCCGCAGCAGCTTTGCGAAGCTAAGCGCAATAACGCAATAAAACAAAGAGGCGCTGCAGTCCGGAGGGAAAATGCACGGCTACTATGAGCTGCACAGCCACCTCTATGGCTGTCTGCAGGAAGAGGATTTACGTTGGCTTGCATCCAGGCGCAGGCCTCGTTGGTCTATATTTCTTGAATCTTACTCCAAAGTCTATGGGAAAAAAGCAAACATAGAAGGTATCTTCTCTTACAAGGCAGAGGCAAAAAAACGTTTGCAGGATTACTACTATCTGCGCAATAAAAGCGGCTTTGCTGCCTTTCAAACTTGCTTTGATTTTGTCATTGCCTTGTCACACTGCGATCCGGAGGAAATCAAAGGGCTTTGTCTTAGGGTAGCAGAGCGCGAGCCTGCTGATTATGCGGAGTACAGAATGATGTTCCCGCCCACGCCCAGCCGGGAGAAATGGGAAGAAGGGGTGATAAGCTTGTGCGAAGGCCTGCATGAGGCGAAAAAAACCTATGGCGGCAAAACATTTCATGCGGCTTTGTCACTTAGGAGGGACACAAAGGCCGCATACCAAGAATATGAGCGTTTATTAAGCCTCATGCAAAAAAACACTCTGGTGCAAAATTGCATCACAGCCATAGATTTTTGTCACCAAGAAGAAGGCTACCCGCCCAAAGATAAGAGAGAGTTCTGTGAAATGCTCTTAAGGGAGAATGCGCAGCATCCCCAAAGAGCGCTTGCCATCCTCTACCACGTAGGGGAAAGCTTCACGGACAAATCTCTGGAAAGCTCTGTACGCTGGGTTGTAGAGGCAGCGCAGATGGGAGCGCATCGTCTGGGCCATGCCATTGCCCTAGGTATAGAGCCTGCCTGCTACGAAAACAGTTGCCGCTACGAAAGCGCACGAGAAAGATTGGACCAGATTGCTTTTGAAAAAAAGCATGCCTCTTCTTTGCGTGCATGGGGTTATCATGTCGATCTTTCTGCCTTAGACAAAGAAAAAGAAGAGCTGCAGCGCTGCAAGTCCGGCAGTAAAAAAATACGCCATGATTATGGCCCTAAACGCCTCAAAGCTCTTTTTTTGCTGCAAAATTGGGCTATGGCGCAAATCAAAGCGCAGGGCAGTTTTATAGAATGCTGTCCCACCTCAAATTTACGTATTGGCAGCATCCCTTCCCATCCCCTCAGGCGTTTTTTGGAGGCAGGACTAAAAGTTGTAATAGGAGCAGATGATCCAGGTATTTTAGAAAGCAATATAAAACAGGAATTTGAAGTGATCCAGAAGTGGCCTGGGATAGGATCGAGACACATTGCAAAGCTGCAAACATACGCAAAGCAGGCGCTCTCCCCTCTTATAGCGTCTCGTATCTCGTCCAAAGCAGGAGAGCGCCAAAACACTCCCTAGCATCCCCGGCGCTCCCCTGCCCTTGCGGTACTAAGCCTGCTTTGGCCAGGCAGCATGGCCTAATATAGAACAATATGCGGCGACTCTGCCATCCGCCTACTCCAATCATCATAGCTCCTCTCCCATGACATAACGACGTTTTTGCGTCTCTGCTATCCTGCTAAAACCTTAGGAGGCTTCCGATATTCTATCTATGTACCGCATCATTTTCTTATGTATTGCAGGCGTGCTTACTACTTTGCTGTGGGACAGCGCGTCTTTGAAATACCCGAAACTTTTAGTTGTTCTTGTACACGAAATATGGCACGGGCTCATTGCTCTCATGGGAGGTGCGCTGTTAGAGCAAATACACATAGATATGGCAGAGGGAGGGGAGACTCTTATAGCGCAGATCCATTCCAGCGCCTTGGTCATTCTTACTGTTTCCGCAGGGTACTTGGGAGCTGCTTTTACGGGAGCGCTGCTCTTACGAATAGCTTTTTTAGGAGACTGGGAGCGCTGCACCTTGTTTATTTTCGCCGGCCTCTTAGCTTATATCAGTTATCTCTTCACGGAGAGTGGCAGCCTCGCTTTTTTTGTGGGTTTGGGCTGGGCTGGAGCGCTTTGTTTGTTTGCTTTGAGCGGGACGCTGGCTGCGCGTTTGATGCTTCTTTTTTTAGGCGTCTTTTTTACATGGTACTCTCTCTATGACCTTTTAGATTTTACCAGAGGGGAGCAGCAAAGTGATGCAAGCATACTAGCCGACTATCTTCGAGAAGAAGGATGGAGCTTCTTTCAGAGCATAGAAAAAAACAGGCTCACAAACGCTATTGCGCTTAGCTGGTCTGCTATCGTTTTAGCAATGAGCGGCTTTTTTCTTTATCCTGTTCTAGGCATTGGCAATATAAGAAAAAACGCTTCTTATACAGAGGGCAAAGCAAAGGGCCTCCTTCCCCAAAGCAAAGCTGTACTCCCCTTCCCTCAGGAAAAAGACAAGATAGGATATTCTTCAGAAAGGCTGCATTAAGGCGCTTGTGTTTTCAAAGCAAGGGCATGGAGTTCTGCTCCTAATTCTTTTTCCAAAGCATTCATCACCATACGATGTTGCTCTAACAAGTTTTTATCAGCAAAGCCGCTGTACGTGACAATGGCTTGGAGATGCTGGCCATCCTGCATGGGATCATGTACCTCTACTTTTGCTCCCGGCAAAGCCAATGCGATTTTTTCCTGTACGATCTCTGCCTTCATATAAAAATGGGCTTTCTTTACGCTGCAAAGGCAACGGGGCAGACGGGACTTGAACCCGCGACCTCCGGTGTGACAGACCGGCACTCTAACCAAGCTGAGCTACTACCCCTGACTAGACTCAAAGCCTTATGAAGCTAGCAGGAACAAGAAATAATGATAGAGCCAAAAAGTCAAACTTTTCCTAATTTGGAATTGAAATAGCTAAAAGCCTAGTTGCCACCGGCTCTAGTACAGAGGGAATGCCTTCAGCAGCAAAGGCTTGCTCAGTATTGTGAGTTCCATACACACGGCGCTTGGGGCATTCGTACAAGATCCTTTGGTACAACTAGCGATTTTCAAATAGATAGATGCCTTGGTTTTCCGGCGTCAAACTATGGGCATTGTAATTTGCTTTGGTAGTAATGATATACTGCGCCTGCGCTTTATGCTGCACAACCCAATGGCCGCGTAAATAAAAAGCCGCCGCGCAAGCAACGCCTTCCACAAGCTTGTGGACGCCTTGTGGATAGTATATTCGGGCTCCCGGCTTTACATGTCTTTGGATACGTTCCAAATCGTATGCCTGCCTATTTACTAAGGGCGCGACTTCATTTGCCTGGATACGACCATAGCGTATTGTATTTTCATAAAATAGCAGCGCTCCAAATAGCAATACAAATATGCCCGCTTTTTGCGGTATATACTGCAGCAAAGCTAAAAAGCAAAGAGCGGTAAATCCCACATAAAAAACAGCGGTGAAAGCATGCGGTCCAGTCATCTTATGCATGCTAAAAAGATACACAAAACCTGAGATAAAAAATACGCCCGCCAAAGATCTTTGCGCCTGCGACCAGCGCCGCCATAAGCGCCAATACGCAAAGAGCGCCAAAAGCCACAGTACATAGCGCAATTTGCTAAAAAAAGCCGCAAGGCCGTCCAATTTCTTAATCCCGAAGGGGGTGATAAAATTAGCGCCAATACGCGCCCATTCGCCTTTCAGGAACTTTTGCCAATAATCAAACTGGCTGGCGGGACTTTGCGTTTGTTCTGCCGGGTCCGCAGAGTGTTATGCGGGGTCAGGCCCAGCCTTTCTGGCAGCCGCAATGGTTTAGTATTTTCTAAATGCTTTATTTCTATAGGGATCAGGCCTAGCCTTTCTGGCAGCCGCAATGGTATACGACGCGCAATGCTGTCCACAACGCCCGTTTCATGCCAGGCAAGCTGATTCAATTTCGCATCTGAATAAATGTTCCAGCTGACGTAAAATATAGTCAGCAAGACGCCTAAAGTAAAACATTGCGCGCTTTTGCGATGCCTCAGACGGAAAATGCCCGCAAGGAGCTTTGCATAAAATATGCGCGACAAAAACAGGATGCGCTTATGTTGGAGCGCTTTATATTGCCCTGCCAAATACAAAGCCGTATCAATGCAAAACCAGCTCAAAAGGACGAACAAGGCCGGGAAGGCTTCTCCTAAAGAAATACTCACGAAGACGCTAAAGTATAACAGGCGGGCGCTCTTCTTTTGCAGCGTGTAGCGCGCGATACTGTATGTCATAAATAGGAAGCCCAAAAGTCCCAAGGCCACGGGTGAGATCATGTCTTTGTATCTCATAAAATAGTAGCTGCTAAAAGCAATCAGCACGAGCGCCAGTATTCGCTTATCATTTGCGTCTAAAAAGCGCAGGATCAGAAAAGTCAAAAGCATACACAAAATAAAGATCAGATTCATCACCTGCCGGCTAAAGTGTACCTTGAAACTGTCGGGATAGGGCAGATGGGAAAGCAAGGCAGCGTATGCCATATGCGGCCAGACGGGGATGCGGTGTACCCGTGTATAGAGTGACTTCCCCTCCGGCCCTACAAAACGATAGGCATAACCATTCCAATAATTCGCTGGCTTCGTATTCATCGTGGTGGCGAAATGCTGGGAAGACATCCAGCCTTTGGTGTCGCCAGAGAAACCAGGCATGTATGGCTGCAAAAGCAAAAGCAAAGCCGCGCACATAGTAAATACAGCAAGAGGCGATACTCTATAACGCGCTCGTGCCAGCTGCCAAGCAAAGGGCCTTTTTGATTTGTATAATTTGAGTCTTGCTGCCAGTGAGTGATAATAAAGTTTCAGCCGCATCAAGTTCACTACTCCACAAACTGCTGCTGCATAAGGATTCCAAAGGCGCCAAGGAATTTGCATTCCATCTATTTTTTCTAACTCCAGTAATCCTGCGCTACCCTTAGTTTTTTTAGAGCATTCCCTGCCGTCAATCCAAATGCTATAGGAGGCTGAGGAGGCTTTTTTGTGTCCTGCAGCCCCATCATCGCAAACCTGTAGTTTTTAGGAGCTGCTAAAGATTGGAGATGCTATCCCTTGCCAAAAGCAGCTAAATTAGAGAGATTCTTGTGCTTGCTTCCAGAAAGCTATTGCCTAGCTTTGCCTAAGCATGTACCAAAATTGGCGCTCTCATCATTTGCCTAGAGCTACGGATAACGTCTTTCGCCTTGTAAGCTTTTTGTACCTGTCTTTTTTTTATCAATGGATTGTATGGCATCTTTTCTATGATCCCTCAGAGTACTTCGCATTCGCCAATAGAGTCTGCCTGCGCTATGATGAGAATTTTCAAATTTGGCAGATATTTACGCATCCTTTTTTTCATAGCAATGTTTCCTTTCTTGGAGGTCTTATTAATGTCTTCTTCAGCTCGCTAGTATTGTATTTTTTCGCCTCAGACCTGGAGAGAACTTGGGGGCCTTATCATTTTCTCAAATTTTTCTTATTTGCCATTTTTGGCTCATTGCTGCTTGGTTTTTTTGTGTCTTTCATTCCGGGACAAAAGCTACTCTACCATGGCATAGCCGGAGGGAATGCCGGCGTCCTTATAGCCTATGCTATGTTTTGGCCCAAAAGACAGATTCTTTTTATGTTTGTTTTCCCCATGCAAATGAAGTGGTTTATACTCTTGTTGTTTGCTTACCTGGCTCTCTCTGGAGGCAGCGCTCATTTGATCCAATATTCAGGCGGCGCGCTGGCCGCTATGCTCTTTTTGTATTACTATGCCCGTAAGGGACGTAATGCTTTTGCCTATTCCAGATCTGCTGACTCTTGGAGCCTGCCCTCCATTTTCGTTAAAATACAAAGTATTTGGGAACAAAAAAAAAATGCAAGACGTATGGCCAAAAAACGGATGCAGATCGAAAAACGCATAGACATGAAATACAAGGTAGATGAGCTTTTAGAGAAAATTTCTAAGGAAGGCATGGATTCTTTGAGCGCTCAAGAGAAGAAATTTCTGGACCAAGCTTCAAAAGAGCTATAGCGCTGCTCTTTCCATTGTGATTGCTTGGGCCTTTTTCTGATACAAAAACTAGTCTTACAAGATAACGCAAGTGATGGAAGGCTCCCCTTTATTACAGCTGGCCTGCGCCAGTCTCAAGCAAAAAGCTCTGGACTGGGAAGGTAACAGCAGACGTATTTTAGAGGCGCTTGCTGCTGCGCCTGCTGCTCCAGACATCATATTATTCCCTGAACTTTGCCTAAGCGGCTATAGCTGCGAAGACGCTTTTTTTTCACCTCAGCTCTGGCAGGACGCTATAGAGAGCGCCCTCATGATAGCAAAAAAAGCAGAAAAGACCTGTCCTGCCTCGGTTTTGATCGTGGGCCTTCCTTTCTATTTTCAAGGGAAGCTCTATAATTGCAGCGCCGTTCTTGCTAAAGGACGCATCCTGGCTATCGTCCCTAAGAGCGTACTTGCCCAGGATAAAACACACTATGAAGCGCGTTTTTTCAGTCCCTACCCTGCAGGCCATCATTCTGTCCATTCCGTGTCTTTAGCGGGACAAGAAACAGTCTTTGGCCTCATGGCATTTTCTTACAAAGGAGCTCGTTTCATTATTGAGAATTGTAGAGACGCATGGTCCTTGAGGCGTCCCGCCTTCAGCCTTTGGGAGAGCAACTTTGATCTCATACTTAATCCAACCGCATCACATTTTGCTTTCGACAAGTACATACTACGCCGCCAGATCGCCTTGGAATCATCTCGTTCTTTAGGAGTGCATTTTCTTATGTGTAATCTTCTAGGCTGCGAAGGAGGCGCTATGCTTTATGATGCGCATATGCTTTTGGCTTCAGATGGTTTGCTTTTGGCAGAAAGGCTTCATTTTTCTTTTCATGATTTTGTATATATGAACTGCAGCATAGACTTGGGTCCAAACCGCACTAAGCGCCTTTTCATAGAGCCTCCCCTCAAAAACAACTTCAGATGCGAAGAGTCTAGGCTTGCAAATGTCTTTGTTTTAGAAATTCCCAGATCCCAAGAAAAAGAAGAAGAAAAAGCCCCTTTACTCAGCACATCGCATGCGCCTGTCTCCCTAGATCATCTTAAGCCTCGAAGCTACAGTCATTATGAACAATTCCTGCGAAGTGTAAGTATGGGACTTTTTGACTACTTGTCTAGGTCTAAAAGCAAAGGCTTTGTTCTATCTCTTTCAGGCGGCATAGATTCGAGCGCCTGTGCCGTCTTAGTCCATAGGATGCTGGGCTATAGCATAGCCGAGCTTGGTTTAGAGAAAACATTGGAAGCTTTAGGGCGCTCTGAATTACTCCCCAAGGCGCAAAGCCTGCAAGAAAAACACAAGAAAGCCAGCCAAAGAAGCTATATACAAGCAGCTCTCTCTACTTTCATGCCTCATTTCCTGATTAGCATTTACCAAGCTGCCCAATACAGCACCCGAGAGAGCTCTACTTCAGCAAAACTTTTAGCAGAAGCGCTGCACGCCTCGCACACAGAAGTCAATATACAAGAGCAAGTCAAGCAGTATGTGGAGATGGGCAAAGCTATACTGAAGGAAATGCCACTCATGGGAACAGAGCTGAGAGCAAAGCCTGCTTTCAAAGTGGCTTTGCAAAACATACAAGCGCGTAGCCGCGCGCCCTTAGCTTGGCTGCTGGCAAATGCCACAGAATCACTGCTTTTGTGTACCTCCAATAGCAGTGAGGCTTTACTTGGGTACAGCACCATGGATGGGGATACGGCTGGAGGCCTTGCGCCTCTGGCTGGAATAAGCAAAGCCTTTCTTATAGAATGGCTGCGCTTTATGGAAAAGCAGGGTGACCCCTTATTAGGTCCTATACCTGCCCTATCTTATGCCAATGCTCTTAGGCCAAGCGCTGAGCTGCAGCCCGGGCAGCTTGATGAGGAAGAACTTATGCCCTACCCTTTATTAGAAGAAATAGGCATGCTGGCCTTACGTGATCATAAGTCACCCCGAGAAATCCTCACGATATGTACACACAAACATAGGGGGCATTACACAAAAACAACATTAGAAAGCTATATTACACGTTTTTTCAAGCTCTTTGGTCAGAGTCAATGGAAAAGAGAGCGCTATGCGCCTTCTTTTTATCTAGGGGATGGCAATCCCAGCCCGCGCTTTGCCTCCCGTTTCCCTATATTCAATGCTTGGGCAGATGGCGCAATCAAGCTCTAAATGCCTTCTATAAATAACAAAAAATGGGCAATGGAGTCTTGCGGCCCTCAGCTAAGCTCTCAGGCTCTCAAGCAAGCAGCTTAGAGTCGTGTAATTGTAAATGGAACAAACTTGCGCAGCAGCAATACATAAACACAGCCTGCAGCGAAAGTACACCTAACTAAGCAAGCTTTTAGACAAAGCGCTTTCCCACTTTAGTCTAAAAACAACTTGGTCAAGACAGCCAGGACTAAGGTGGTATGAAAAGCGCTAAACAAACGCAAGCCTAAGACCTTAGATTCCAGCTTCTCTGCTATAGCTATGATCTTGTCTTCTAGAGCTGCTATGCGAGCTTCAAAATAATCTTTGGTGGCAAGATTCGTCTGCTTTTGCTCGACATACTCTAGTAGTTCTGTAGCTGTTTCTTTGGGGATTTTGGCCTCGCTTAGCTTATCAATCAAATGTATAGTCTGCGCTGCGCTCATTAGGGATAGTATATTTCATAGGACTAGAAAATGTAACGCAGAAAATACGAACTCTGCGAAGACAAATCGCGAGTCTTTACCTTACTATAGAGCGCAATAAGACAAAATGTTGCACACAAATATTGCTCCTAGAAATTCATTTTGAAACTAATTTTGCGATATTCTTAGTAAAAATGCAAATAAAGCAAAGAATGATACATTGTTAGGTAGTTGTTTTTTTGATAGACAATAAGCATACGCAAAGCAGGATGTATAGTCGCGGGATGTGGCGCAGGGGTAGCGCATCTGCTTTGGGAGCAGAGGGTCGCTGGTTCAAATCCAGTCATCCCGAAAATGAAGCCGCATAGGCGCAGATGAGGCCTTATGGTACGATGAGGCCTTATGGTACAATGAGGCCTTATGGTACAATGAAGAAAGAGTACAACTCACGTGTGACTGGGTCAAAGCGGGTCTGCGCATTGTAAGTATCCAAGAGCCATTGCCCATCTGCTATGTATTTGTATGTATATTCTCCAGGCTCTAATCTTAGCCTTTTTCGAAAGATACCTTTGCCACTAGCTATCATAGGGTCATAATCAGGATTCCAATCATTGAAACTGCCTACAAGAGCAACATATTTCTTCTGAGGCAAGTAGATAGAAAACTCCACTAATTTCTCACGAGAACCCTTTGCTTCTTCTAGGATACTTAGGCTTATTTGTTTGTTTATTTCTGTTGCCTTTGTATAAAATATAGAAACATAAGCTCCCATAGAATCGCCCTTCTTGTCTTGATTGTGCGGATCACTGATCCACACAGAATCCCGAACAAATTTGTAAGCATAGCTCCTCTTGCCTCTCTGTATTTTCTCTTGCGCTCTTAGGTCCAAGGTAAAAAAGTAAGTGCCGTAGGGATTACGTTCCATTTTTACGGGAGACCAATGATTGAAGTCACCTGCTATAGAGACATGAGATGCTTTAGGATCACTATAACTGAAAAGTATTACTTTCCGTATAATGGGGCGACCGGAATACGAGCTGCGATAATCAAGTAAGGTAATAGAATGAGGCGCAAATGCAGAACGCAGATTCATTAATTCATAGAAGCTGTAGATTCTTTTTTTCTGATTCCCCAAGATAGTAGTACTCCCACTTTGCTTTGAGGAAGGCTTTTGTTCTATGCTTCCTATGCTGGCATCATATGTTTTAGGCTGCCCTAGGAGCAGGGAAGATGGCAAAAATAAGAAAATGCAAACAATGAGGGCAGGCATATCATAAACTCCAAAACTAAATTACTTTACTTCTATAGTGTCGATAGTATAGGATATAGTCTCTATTAGAATTTAGGCTTTTTATGGCTGAAGAACAAAATTATACGCCCGAAGAACAAGAGCAAATCCGAGAGATTCTCAGACACTTAAAACCCAATGCTCCTTCAGATTATTTTGCGCCCATGCAAAAGCAATATGAGAGCGACCTGGAAAGTTTAGGTATGATGCAGGGGGGTGATGCTCCCTCTGAAATAGCAAAGCCCGCAGGCATAGGCGACATCAGCATGCCCCAAGATACGGCAAACATAGAAGAAACACCAGACATCAGCATGCCCCAAGATACGGCAAACATAGAAGAAATCGCAGACATCAGCATGCCCCAAGATACGGCAAACATAGAAGAAATCGCAGACATCAGCATGCCACAAGATACAGCTAATATAGAAGAAACACCAGACATCAGCATGCCCCAAGATACGGCAAACATAGAAGAAACACCAGACATCAGCATGCCACAAGATACGGCAAACATAGAAGAAATCGCAGACATCAGCATGCCACAAGATACGGCAAACATAGAAGAAACACCAGACACCGGCATGCCACAAGATACGGCAAACATAGAAGAAATCGCAGACATCAGCATGCCACAAGATACGGCAAACATAGAAGAAACACCAGACATCAGCATGCCACAAGACACGGCAAACATAGAAGAAACACCAGACATCAGCATGCCACAAGATACGGCAAACATAGAAGAAATCGCAGACACCAGCATGCCACAAGATACGGCAAACATAGAAGAAAGACCAGACATCAGCATGCCACAAGACACGGCAAACTTAGAAGAAATCGCAGACATCAGCATGCCCCAAGATACAGCAAACATAGAAGAAATCGCAGACACCGGCATGCCCCAAGACATAGCAAACATAGAACAAACACCAGACATCAGCATGCCACAAGATACGGCAAACATAGAAGAAATCGCAGACATCAGCATGCCACAAGATACGGCAAACATAGAACAAACACCAGACACCGGCATGCCACAAGACATAGCAAACATAGAAGCAACACCAGACATCAGCATGCCACAAGATACGGCAAACTTAGAAGAAATCGCAGACATCAGCATGCCACAAGACACGGCAAACTTAGAAGAAAGACCAGACATCAGCATGCCACAAGATACGGCAAACATAGAAGAAACACGCAGACATCAGCATGCCACAAGATACGGCAAACATAGAAGAAACACCAGACATCAGCATGCCACAAGATACGGCAAACTTAGAAACACCAGACATCAGCATGCCACAAGATACGGCAAACTTAGAAGAAATCGCAGACATCAGCATGCCACAAGATACGGCAAACATAGAAGAAACACCAGACATCAGCATGCCACAAGATACGGCAAACATAGAAGAAATCGCAGACACCAGCATGCCCCAAGATACAGCAAACATAGAAGAAATCGCAGACACCAGCATGCCACAAGACACGGCAAACATAGAAGAAAGACCAGACATCAGCATGCCCCAAGACATAGCAAACATAGAAGCAACACCAGACATCAGCATGCCTGATACTGGTGGAGTATCTTCAGAAAAGGCCTCTGATTTGGATGATTTAACT
The DNA here is from genome assembly GCA_965242745.1 of Leptonemataceae bacterium. Taxonomy (GTDB): domain Bacteria; phylum Spirochaetota; class Leptospiria; order Leptospirales; family Leptonemataceae; genus JABAAI01. Next base: position 39,461 of record CBDETG010000093.1, on the reverse strand, counting down.
GCTTTTGCTGAGACACATCAGCCCTCTTCTGGCAAAAATGTTTTGGTAGACTTGGGTGACCTTACGACGCCAGAACCACCCCCTTCACATACTGCAGCTGCTTCTGCTGCCAAAGCGCAGGAAAGCCAAAAAGGAACAGATGAATTTGCGCCCATAGATTTTGAGGCAGGGCAGCTTGATCCGCAAAAACCCGTGCAAAAAAGTGAGCCTTCTGTACTAGGCGCAAGCCAAGACTTTGATCTAGGACCAGAGCCAAATAATTTTGAGAGCTTTAGCGCTAAGGGGCTGGATGCTCTAGACGGGCAATCCGAATTAGGAGCAGATATAGAAGATGGATATGATGATCTTTCTCTTGCCCAAATACGCAAATCTCTCTTAAACCTTCCGCCCAAGCTAAAAAAAGCAGTCATAGATACCGTGGTCCAAGAGAAATTGCCTCAGAATGAACAGCGTGCTCTGATGAACATGCTGATAGACGGCAGCAGCGCCCAAAGGATTTCTGCTTTTATAGAAAGTCAATTAGGCTACCCTCCTTTAGCAGAGGGAAGCTTCCACACAAAAGAAGGTCTTGCTGTGCTCTATACGGATGAGCTGACGCCTCAAGCGGTAGCTCAGCGCAAAAGGCGTAATCGCCTTATTCTTGCGAGTTTCAGCATTGCTTTTGTTTCTCTCTTTATCTTTCTTGGAACATACAAGCTGCGTCGTTGGTTCTTTGTGCAGAATTTATATGAAAAGGGTCTAAAAGAACTTCGTGATCTTAGATATATCAGCAGTCCCATAGAGCGTAAAAAAAGAAAAGAAAAGGCAGAGTCCTACTTTCAGGCTGCGCTTAAAGAAGATCAGCAGCGTTACAATGTGACATATCTGAATCGCTATGGTATTGCTTATATGAAAGCCCGTTTTTATGACGCAGCCTTTGAGAAGCTTTTTGGCAAAGCAAAGCCCGCTTATGGGACAGTAAAAAGGGCAGGCAGATGGAATGCTCCTGACAGGAAAATCCCTCTCATTCGCATAAAAGAAGGCTTTCAATGGCAGAAGAATCTGGGCAAGGGCAGCATTTTTACAGACCAGTTGAAGGTAGACAGGGAAGTTCTCCAAGCAGGCGCTTACATGGTAGATCGTTTGCGTGACTCTAAGATGGGCAATCAGAGCCTGCGAAATCTTGCCCGCTTCCATTCTTTTCATGCGCGGGATTTTATCAAGAAAAATGACCCAGCCTATAAAAACGATGCCTTAGGAATTGCTTACTACCGCGCTATTCTTAGCTTAGGCAAGAAGCCCAGAGATACTGATGCTCTGGCCGGCATAGGTGATATTCATTACCAGACAGGAGATCTAACAAAGGCTATAGTGCAATATCGCTCCATACTCAAGTATTTCCCCTTAAATCTCAGGGCCCATGCTGCTCTCTTGAATTGCTATATAGCATTAGCGCAGACGAAAAAAGATCCACGCCCAGCTTTGGCTAAGCATAGGGAACTACGGAGACTAGGTCTGGAAGAAGAGCTGCCTATTTATATTCTAAGCAGGCTCGCCTCCCTGTATACGCGATTAGACGAAGATGATCTGCTCATCAAGCATCAGCTCAATCCCATCGATAGTCTGCAAAGCTTTGATCTAAAGAAAGGCAGCCTGCATCTGCTGCAGCTTGCTTTTCAAAAAGAAGAAGAAAGGGATCAGGAGAAGATCATAGGATCTAAATACAGCCCGGCCTTTTACCAGCGCGGTCTCTTCTTAGCAAAGAATCATAAAAGACGCCAAGCCCTCCGTCAGTTTCAGAATGCCTATAATTATGACCCCATGCACTATCTAGCAATCAATGCCATAGGAGAGTACTACCGGGAAGTCCGGGATTTTGATCGAGCTTCGCTCTATTTTCAAAAAGCCATAAAAAGCTACCAGGCATTCATGCCCTATGCGGGAGGACGTCCTGAAGACGAAGTATTAATGAAAGGAGATATAGGCCGGGTGTACTACAATTTAGGCTCGTTGCTTTTTTTACGTTATGCAGGCATCTCCTCTGATGAGAAGGGCACGCATCATTCTCCTGCGGCTATGCGTATTTATCCTTTTCGTGCCCAAAAAACAGACAGCGCAAGCATTCGCAAAGTAAGACAAAAACTTGACCAGGCTAGAAAATATTTTCAGAAGGCCTTGGAGTTCAAATTACAAGATACAAGTTCCTTGCTGGCATTACAATATTGGCTGGGATGGATTGATTACATGAATGGCAACTTCCCCGAGGCGCTCATCACATGGGAAAAAACAGAGGAGCTGGAGGAAAGTCATGGTATTGCCATGCTCATGGCGAAAGCAAATGCCTATTACTATACAAATCAGCTTCGCAGCGCTTTGGGTTATTACAACAAAATGAAAACAGACCTTGAGAACAATCTTATCCTAGTCAATGAGCAACAGGAAAGGGACCGCAACATGCTCTTGACTTCGATATATAATAACATGGGAGCCGTCTACGAAAAAGAGGCGCAAAGCCTGCCCTCCTCCTTAGAGTCCCTGCAAAAAAAAGAATGGGAGCAAAATGCCCTGCTTTATTATTGGAAGTCTATAGAAAGCGCTCGGCGCGCTAACATAACAAATGAAATAGCGCGGGCAAATGTACAACTTGCATTTAAACTCCAAGGCAAGCGCGAGCCTCTATTGGATGATTGGCTCTTCACTACGCTGCCCATTATGAGCCAGAAGAAATAAAGAGCTGCGTACCTGCAGGCGCGTTTTTTGTTTTGCAGCAAAAAAGGCAAGACCCGCAAGCAGAAAGTAAATAGACAGAAACAACATTGCTGCAAGCGCATCTTTTCTCACAAATACTATGCCTGCATCTCTAGTACAATTCGAAAATGTTTCTCTCATACGAGAAGAGACAGCGCTCTTAGAACACATATCTTTCAAAGTGTATGAAAAAGAGCATTGGGTGATATTGGGTCCCAATGGGGCGGGAAAATCCACTCTCAGCGCCCTACTCTGCGCCTACTTATGGCCGAGCTCTGGCTCGGCAAAGATACTAGGAGCCAAACTGGGCAGGATAGACACAGCGACTCTACGGCGCAGTATAGCCTTTTTTCATCCAATGCTGCAAGAAGCGCTCCTTAGCTGCCACGAAAAAGCAGGCTCTGCCTGGGATATTATAGACAGCGGGAAAGAAGCGGTACTGCCTCCCTATCACGCTGCAAAAAAAGCGTCTAGACAAAAGGAAGAGCTGCTAAGCCCGCTCCTTTCCTTCCCAGCAGAAGGCTCCTTTCGTCAGCTCTCCTGCGGTGAAAAGCGTAAAACTATGTTATTACGCTGCATGATGACCAAGGCGCAATTGCTGATTTTAGATGAACCATACAGTTCCCTTGATATCGCATCCTACCTAGAGCTCGAAGGCCTGCTGATGGAAATACTTATGCCAAAGAAGAAAAAAGACAGCTGCAATAACCCTAAAGCCGCAAAAATGCAGCTGCACAGGCCTAAGGCTAGTATTACTGTACTCCATCGTGTGGAAGAAATCGCTCCTTTTTGCACCCATGTCTTGTTGTTAAAAAAGGGGAGAGTATTGGCCCAAGGTGAGCTTGCAGAGACCCTTTGCTCACAAGGACTCTCTGAGCTTTATGAGATTCCTTTGAGTCTCTCTTGCAAAAGAGGAAGATATACTTGCATGCCTGCTGCAACACGCCGCCGCTGAGTCTTGTTTTGCAGCAGACTGTTTTAGAAGCGCTCTCATATCGCCGCTGCTGAAACTTCATGCGCTTAGTTCCTGCGCATGATGCGCCTCCTTAGTTCAGCCGTATGAGATCTAGGAACAATGAGAAACTTGTGCGCATTTTTTTGCTTTGCTAAAGGCCTCTGCTCTAAAAAGTCTACACGAAGAAGCTGCGCCTAAGCGAGCATTAGAAAAACTGTTATGCGAAAAGAAGAAAAACAAAAAGCGCCAAAAATAAGCGCAGCCGGGCTTTTTGGGCGGGCTTTGCTGATGGGCACAGCAGACATAATACCCGGGATATCCGGCGGCAGCATCGCTCTTATTACCGGCATCTATCCCAATTTGATTCATGCAATTAAGAGTCTTGGGACAGCGCAGGCCCTGGCCTTATGGAAGCTGCTATTTTCTTTTTCTTCCCCAGCCAAGACGCAAAAGCATCTCTCTACGCTTCGCAAAACAGATTGGTCCTTCCTCTTAGTTTTAGCAAGCGGAATCGCCCTGGCCTTGCTTGTAATGACGCGCATCATCCCCTATCTGCTGGAACATTATGCCTACTACGCTTATTCTTTTTTCACTGGTCTGATCCTTGTTTCAAGCCTTATACCTTTGCGGCAGATGGACAAAGCTTGGCCTGAGTTCCTGCTTCTTGCGCTATGCTTGGGATTATTTTTCGTGCTGTACTCATTGCCGGGGCCTGCAGCAGGCAATGCAAATCTTTACTTTGTTTTTCTAAGCGGGGCCCTTGCTATATGCGTGATGATTTTACCCGGGATTTCCGGCTCTTTCGTCCTGCTTCTTTTAGGGCAGTACAAACTTATTGTAGAAGCTGCGCGGGACTTTGAGTTTCGTATACTTAGCGTCTTTTTTTTGGGCGCCTTTTTAGGTCTGGCGCTTTTTGTGCGGCTCCTGCATTTTTTGCTGGAGCGCTTTTTCTCATTTACTATGGCTGTGTTGACAGGCATGATGCTGGGCAGCCTTCGAGGCATATGGCCTTTGCGCTTTGCCGATAACACTATGAGCGCAAGTGAACTTTGGGCAGGAGGTTTAGCAGCCGCAGTCACAGGGATGCTTCTTGTTTGGCTTACAGAAAGCCTTGCATCCAATCACTCCCTAAAAAAAAATTATAGGTGACTCTATATCTGAGCTTATTTGCCGCTTGCAGCATCTGCCGCAGTAAAGAATAGAAAATGCTCCATCGCTTTTTGAGCGGGACATAGGCAAGAAAGAGTACTTTGGTACATCATAAACAAACAAGCATGCTTGCGGCTCATATATATATCACTTCTGTTTGTACCCTGCTTGGCGCCTGCCTCTCCCTGCCCTACTCTCGTCAGAGCGCAAAACATGTGAGTTTTGCTGCTGTAGGAGATGTGATGTGCCATACTCCTCAAATTCGATCCGCATATAAGGCAAATTGCCAATGCTATCTCTTTCATACTGTTTTTCGTCCCATTCGTCCCTATGTATCGCAAGTGGATGTAGCTATTGCGAATTTTGAGACAACCCTGCCGGGCCATCCCAGTAAATACAAAGGCTATCCTTTATTCGGCGCTCCTGATTCTCTTATGCGTGCTTTACGTTATGCTGGAATAGACATACTGAGCCTTGCAAATAATCACAGTCTGGATAACGGCGCTCACGGACTACGCCGCACAATACAAGTTGCGCGCCGTCTGCATCTTCATCACCTAGGGACCTATGCCTCCTACACTGCACGGGAAAACACCCCCATTCTCATACTTCACAAAAAGGGCCTGCGCTTGGCCTTTATCAATTATACATACGGCACCAATGGCCTGCCCGTACCTCCCGGCATGAAAGTCAATATCTTGGACCAAAAGGCCATTGCCGCAGATTTGCGCCTTGCCTATGAAGCAAGAGCTGACTTCACAATCGTTTTGTATCATTTCGGCAAAGAATATGCGAGCAAAATGAGCAGGATGCAAAAACATTACGTGCGCCATGCTTTTTACCATGGAGCTGACGTAGTCCTTGGGACACATCCTCATGTTGTACAGCCTTATTATGCGCAGATCATCCAAGACAAATATGGACGCAGACGCAGGCGGCTCGTTGCTTATTCCTTGGGAAACTTTGTTTCCAATCAAAGAAAGCCCTTAGTGGATGGAGGTATGATCTTATACTTTGACTTAGTCAAAAAACATATACAAAGCGTTAAAAAAGAAACGCAATTCTTCCTGCGCAATGTGCGGCATGAACTCATTTGGGTCTATGTTGAGAAAAAAGGAGCTGCAAAAAACTATTATGTCCTGCCTATCGCAAAATACAAAGCTAATAACGCAAGCCCTAGATTAAAAGGTGAAGACTACAAAAAAATGATGCGTTTTTATGATGAAGCCAGCTCTGTTTTAGCAGCCTCCTCTTTAGAGTAAACTTACCTGAGGCTATGGCGCACACAAGCGCCATTACTATGCCTTTGTGTCGTAGCGGCAGGCTTGCGCTAATTCCTTTGTAAACAGATACAGCTCTTCCTTTGCAGATCCTTTTTGTCTCTCTATAATGCGATGATTCATGCTGCCTACAATCACTCCGTCTACGATATTTTTGATAAGTTTGATCTGATCTGCCTGATGAAAACCAAAGCCTGCCAGTACTGGCAGGCCAGAAAGCTTTTGTATATTGCATATTTTTTCTTTTACATTGAAGGGTATTTCCTTACGTATCCCTGTTACGCCCAAAGAACTTACATAATAGATCCAGCCGCGCGCATGTTTTGCAATTTTCTCCAGTCGTGTGGGAGAGGTGTTGGGGCTTACCATGAGTATCTGGCTAAGCCCGTGTTGTTTGGCCATAGCGCTCAAGAGCTGCGCTTCCTCTTGGTCGAAGGGCAGATCAGGTATTACAAGGGCCCGCACGCCGTTCTTAGCGCAGCGCCCCAAGAATAATTCTAAATTGCGGCTTAGGGCCATGCGATAGCTGTCTTTGTCTGATTTCTTCATAAGAGCAGATAAGGGTTGCAGCGCATTCAAGATGGGGTTAAGATAACTTAAAAATATGAGAGGGATATGAGGATGAGTTTTATGTATTTTGGCGCAGAGAGCAAAAATGTTTTCTATACCGCTGTCCTTGTTGTTTAAGGAACGATCCATTGCAGCTTGGATGATAGGGCCGTCAGCTGTGGGGTCTGAAAAAGGAATCCCGAGCTCGAGCATATGCGCTCCCGCATCTATCATAGTAAGAGCAAATTCTAAGCTTTTCTCGATAGAGGGGTCTCCTAAGCTTAAGTAGGGCATATAGACGATAGACTGCTTTTGTACTTCTCTGATATAGCTATCCAGTCTTTGCATTTTCTTATCTTCTTCTATGTCCTATGTTGTTTTCTAGTATATCAAGGCTGCGACTTTGCGCTTTTCATTTTGCTATATTTTTCTTTGGCTCTGCAAGCTTATACTAAGAGGGCGAAATATCTTCCTCCACCCAATGCGCGCTCTGATGCCTGTGGTCTAATAGCTAGGCAGGCTTTGGTCTATCTCCTGCGCATAGGCATTGATGCCGCCAGTGAGATTCTTGATGTTTTGAAAACCCTTAGAGCGCAGGAACTCTACAGCCTTTGCGCTGCGGCCTCCCATCTTACAATGCACTACCCACTCGGCATTCCTATCTAATTCATGGTAACGCTCTTCTAATTCCGCAAGAGGGACTAAGATAGAGCCCTCTATTTTAGAAATTTCTGCTTCATAGACCTCTCGTACATCCAGTATTTGTATTTTTGCGTTGTTTTGCAAAGCATCATCTAAGGCATGGACGCTGATCTCGTGTTGCTTCATATTTTCCTCCTCGTGTTTCATGCCGCAAAAGGCCTGATAGTCTATAAGCTCTTTGATGCTGGGATGATCTCCGCATATGAGGCAGTCTTTATTTCTGCGCAGCTTGAGTTGGCGAAACTTCATATGCAGCGCATCAAAAATGATCAGGCGCTCTGAAACGACATCTCCTATATCCAGAAGAATTTTTAATACCTCTGTCGCCTGCATGCAGCCAATAACGCCCGGCAGCACTCCAAAGACCCCGCCCTCTGCGCAGGAGGGCACAAGACCAGGGGGCGGAGGCTCGCTATAAAGGCAGCGATAACAAGGCCCGCCCTTGTAGTGAAATACCGAAACTTGCCCTTCAAAGCGAAAGATAGAGCCATAGACGTAGGGTTTATTACTCAGCACGCAGGCATCATTTACAAGATAGCGGGTAGGGAAATTGTCTGTGCCATCTGCAAGCGCCTGATAGCCCTCAAAGACACGCAAGGCATTTTCCGAAAGTAGAGGCTCAGCATAGCTGTCTATCTGTATGTGTGGGTTAATGTCCAGCATGCGCGCTTTGGCGCTTTCGAGTTTTGGCTTGGCAATAGTAGATTGGCCATGAATGATCTGACGCTGCAGGTTACTTTCATCTACCACATCAAAGTCTACAATGCCAATGCGGCCCACCCCTGCAGCTGCCAAATACATAGCAAGAGGTGAACCCAAACCCCCTGCGCCGATTAGCAGTACAGAGCTTTCCTTCAATTTTTGTTGGCCATCCAATCCTACTTCTGGGAGGATGATATGCCTGTTGTAGCGTTGTAGCTCTTGTGGTGAAAGGGCAGCCATGATAGGGATAGAAGGCAGGCAGTTTCTCTTACTTGCTGCTTTGCTCTGGCAGCCTGGCCATCATCTATCGCAGCCTCCAGCAATAGATGGAACGATAGATATAATATCTCCTGTCTTTACTTGGGTCTGCTCTCCTGCTTGGTATCGTATGTCTTCTTCATTTACATAAATGTTTACAAAATTTCGTATCTTAGCCTCTTCATTGAAGAGGTGCTTTTGCAGGCCTTGGTACTGCTTTGCAAGTTCCTGGAGCAGCTCCAGGACAGTGCCTTCCTGTTGTAGCTGCACTTCGCTTTGGTTTGCAGTCATGGGACGCAAAGGCGTAGGTATGTGGATATAAACAGGCATAGCAATGATCAAAGCAAGGCTCTCATCTCCCGCTAAACTGTCAAGGAAAATTTCTTATCAAATTATACAAGCTATTTCAATTTCAAATTAGGACACTTTTAGCAAGGCTGCCTGCACGCTTCCCGGCTGCTCCTTCCATTCTGCGCATAGAATTTCAGTTAGCTTTCGCCTTGCACACATCCTTTTTTGAAATATGTTCGAAATATCTTCATAGCGCGTTTTGCCTGGGGAAAGTATACCTAAAGTAGGCGAATAGAATTTTCTACTAATCCTTTCTGCCATGGCGCTTTCGGGTCGCATGCAAATACGCGGGTGTTTAGTGATCCCTAGTGAGTTGCCCGATGTACTAGATGCGTGGCCGCAGGGAGAGTCACAGAGTGCTTGTGATCGGGGGCCTTGTAGGATTAGAAGACGTTTGTGGAAGCAAAGCGTGCTTTTTTGTAAAAACAGTCTTAGGAATCAGCAGCGTTGCTTTTGATAAGGGCGGGCCTTGTATGGAATGCAGCCTTGGGCTGGCTTTATAGCTGTCAGTATTTTTAGTTTACTTTTTCCATAAGCCGATATATAAGCAAGGCATGCGCTTTGTCATAAAATGGGTGAAAAGAGGCACATTTCCCTTGCTTGGAAACAGGCTTGCTGTGCCCTTGCTGGGCTCCGGGAGGCTGCTGCGCAGCGCCTTTGTCAAATTTCTACAAGACTATTGCGCTATACGAAGTAATGCTATCGCATACAGCATTATTATCTCCATTATTCCTTTACTAACGATCTTCGTCCAGCTTGCAAAGATCAACCGTTCTGTAGTACAGACGCAAATTGCCGCCTTCCTTGCTTCCTATGGCTTTGCAGACTCTTCAGAACTGCTTTCTATACTGGATGAAATTATGTCTCGAGCAGAAACCATTGCGGGCGTGGGCTTTATCTTGGTGCTGTACTCAGCAAGCAATTTTTTCCGGCATCTGGAGGATAGTTTCGATTATATTTACAGGAGCCCTAAAAAAAGAGCCTTCCTCCACCGCATAGCCATATATGTAGCTGCTTTTGTTTTTGTGCCCCTGCTGCTGATTCTAGCAAAGCAACTAATCCAATCGGTGCATTTTCATTTTGCCGTGCCAGAGCTGCGCTCTCTTATCATGCGTAACAATACTCTATGGGTAGCCGCATCCAATGGCGCGATATTCCTATACGAAAAAAACGGCAAAAGCAGGAAGATTCGTCTGCAGGAAAAAGTAAATCAAAATGCGCCATACCGTGATTTTTTCATTGATAAAGAAAGGCGCCGCGTTGCGAAGTCTTGGGAGCCTCCACAAAGCGCCGCCGGCCTTTTTTACGAAAGTCCTTCCCATAGCCTTTATGATCTGCTTGCGCTGGCCCAGGATCAAAGCGCCATATATACCATTTCCTCAGGAGGGAATCTCTATTATTCGCAGGACGAGGGGAGAACCTGGGACCATCATCGCTTTATCATAAGCGCCAATAATAAGCTCCATACGCCTAAGATAGTGGACATGTACAAAGGAGCCAAATAAGCTCTTCCTGCTTGTAAATGAGCTCTCTCATTCGAGCCTGCTTATAGGCGCAAAGCAAGGGGAAACTTTTTCATGGTCTTACATGCCCTTTGGCTCTCTATACCAGCGCATTGCTTACTTGGATAGATCTGACTCCCCTGCCCTAAGCCGTGGTACAAAAACAGGAGCTTTTTTTGCAAAAGGCATATATCTTCTGGGGAAGGGACAGTATTTGTACTCTCCGGGGCAAGGTCTCAGCTGGCAGGGGCCTTTTGACGCATCCTTCGGGGGACGCAAAGTGCAAATTAGCCTTTTGCAAAGAGATAGGCAGGGGAATATATATCTAGGAGGCAAAAACGGCGCCTTTTGGATCATGCAGGACAGCGGCGTCATATATCCAGACATAGGCGCAAACAGGAATCAACATATTATTGGTCTTAGCTTAGACAGGCAAGGGAGAGGCTTCTTATACGGGAGTCAGGCTTTGCTGCTTTATACGCAGGACGGCGGCCATAGCTGGCATAGGAGCCAAAGACCTCCTCCTTTCAAAAAAAATTATCTGGCTCATTACTACAACGAACAAAGCAACACATACTACTTTGCGGGGCAGGAAAACACCTTGCTGCTGAGCAATCAGATTGCGCTTACAGAAAAAGAAGACAAAAGAGGCTACAACTTTGCTTCACAGCAGAGCAAAATTCTCTCCCAAACGCCTTTTTGGCAGTCCTTGCTGCTCAGCATTGTGCTGGAGCCCTTTATGCTGATCGTTCTCTTTACGATTCTTGTTTTGCTTTATGTGCTGATACCCAATACAAAGGTCTCTCTTTATGCCGCATGTACAGGCGCTGCCGTGAGTTCCATAGGGATTATGCTCTTTTTCCTTTCCTTTCGAATCTGGCTTTCGGGCTTTGGCGCCACAGGCTACATATATGGAGTATGGGCAGCTGTGCCCCTTGGGATGCTCATTGTACTTGCGGCTATTTATATCCTTCTCTTTGGTTTGGAATTGGCTTATGTGATACAGCATGCTGATGCGCTTGGCATCTTTTGCGCAAAACAAGAAACAGCAAGTTCCCCGTTCTGGCTTTGCCTACGGCTCCTATGCTTGAGCTACCACTTCTTAGACCGCCACAAGAGACCGATACGAGAAACAGAAGCAGAAGCATATTTCCTTCCACATTGTGATGCCATGCGCCGGGGCCGGGACTTGCTTGCGTCTGTAAAACTCCTATACTATGAAGCCGACAAGGGATATTACCTGCCCCTGGAATCAGCAAAAACGCTGCGATTCCAAGAATTTTATGAGCGCATAAGCGGGGAGCTCCTGGCTCTGCCATCTCCAGAAAGCCTTTCCCATCATCTTTCCAAAGATTATGAAAATGTAGGAAAAAGCCTTGCGCAGCTCTCCCAAAAAGTACAGCTAAAACAAAACAAGCAGCTAATGTGTACGAGCTTTGCAGAGCTTACTCGTGCGCTTAGCGCCGGCTTTGGAACAAGATTTTAGCATAAAATATCCTGCCACACTTTCACAAAAAAACGCGGCTGCGCTTTGCTTCCATGCTGGGCTTGCTAATCTCTTAGCTTTGGCTTTGTGTCAGTCTGTTTTTGTATAAGCTCTATAAGCAGCGTCCTAATTTCTTTTATGTCTGCCTCTAGCTTTTGTATTTCCTGCTTTGTACTTTTCTTTAGTTCTTGTATTTCCTGCTTTGTGTCACGGTGAAAATAAGTCATTAATAACAACAAGGCAGGCAAGCTGATAACTAAAAACCACTTTAACCAGTCAAAGCTGACACTTAGCGTGAATACTTTATCTCGCAGCTCTTGCAAGCTCATAGGTTTTCTTTTTGTATCTTTCTTTTGCATGACAACAGGGAAATCCTGTTCCGGCCTTCCCCAGTAATGAAAAGGCCTATACTTTGCTAGTCTTGTACTATAAGTAGACATAGTAAGCAGCTAAGTGTCAAGCAAAAATTCCCCAAACTTCCCATACTACAACAGGTTTCAGCATGCTTTTTTGTTCCACAAAAAAAGTGCGCCTTAGAATCGCAGCAAAGTGCATCTGCACTTTGCATCTACAACGGCAAATCATAGGCATTGGTCTGGCGCAAACGGCCTCCCTGCCTTAGCGCCAGACTCTCGCACCTCCTGTGCTCGTGACGCAATGCCTATGATTTGCACTGGATTGTTCTAGTATGAACAGCTCCAGAAAAAACCATATCTGTTTTGTCAGCCCTAAACCTTGCCTGGCTTGTTCTCATATGCAAGGCGCTTGAGCCTCTGCGCCATCCCATACTACAAAAAAAGTGCGCCTTAGAATCGCAGCAAAGTGCATCTGCACTTTGCGTCTACAGACGCCGCTTATCATAACCAACGCCCCATACTACAATAGGTTTCAGACCTTCTTTTTTGTTGCTCACTTTTTTCGTTTTTTCTAAAAAAATGCTTGCCCTTGTTTCCCGCCCTGGCTAAATTAGTAATAGAACTGTCTTGCAAAGCGGGGCAGTCATTTTGTTTATAGAAAGGAGGACATTACTATGTCTACTGTAAAATCACTTAGGGAATACGCGGCGCATAGCGCGCGTAAAATTGTATATAATCAGCCGGGCCTTGACTCTGCTGCCTTGCGATCAGCTAAGTTTGACTTGGCTGCATGGAAAAGCAGCGCAGTTGCATGGAAAAGCAACGCAGTTGCATGGAAAAGCAGCGCAGCTAAGTTTGGCTCTGCTGACTTGAGATCATGGAAAAGCAACGCAGTTGCATGGAAAAGTAGCGCAGCTGCCTTTGGCTTTGCTGCATGGAAAAGCAACGCAGTTGCATGGAAAAGCAGCGCAGCTGCCTTTGGCTTTCGCTTAGTCACGCTGAAAAGCCTTGTGAATAAAAAGGCCTTTGGCCTTCGCTCGCTTCAGCTTGGCATGCTCAGTTTGTCCCTTGCCTTTCTTGGCAACTGTGGCGGCTGCGGGAGCAGCAACGGGAACGGAGGCAGTAGCTCTTCTGGGCCCAACTGCATCGATAAGCAGATACTCAAAGACGGCAGCTGCGAAGCCTGCCCTGATCCGCAATATCCCAACGCGGACAGAACGGCCTGCGTGACGCAATGCCCAGATGGCGAGATCAAGCTGGAAGGCAAACCCACCTGCGAGACTCAAGTCACATGCACGGGCAGGCAAATTTTCAATCCCACGGATAACAGCTGCTTTGAGCTCAGCTGCGACGAAGGCCAGATTCCAGATACGACCGTCACGCCTGCGGCTTGTATAGAAGAGACTGCCTGCCGCGCGAACGAAGGCAAGCTCATCAGCACGGATGGCCGCTCCTGCATCACTGAAAGCGGCTGCCTTGGCGTGTCAAACCAGCTTGTAAACGAAAGAGGCGACTGCGAGGCCTGTAGCGGTGACGTGCCTGTGCGCAATGTGGAAAAAACTGCCTGCATCAGCGAGGCGGCATGCCAGGGCACAAGCAGCGGCCCCAACAGCCTGCTGGGTACTGACTGCATTACGGACGAAACCTGCCAGGACATGGCGGGGCATGTTGCCACAGCAGACGGAGTCTGTATGGAATGCACAGGAGAAAATTCCATCCGTAATATGGAAAAAACTGCCTGCATGAGCGCGGCAGCCTGCCAGGACCTCAGCAGCAACGCCTTTAGCGTGCTAAACGATGCCGAATGTATTACCGATGCGGCTTGCGTTGCTGAAGATGGCCGCGTTGCTACAAGCGACGGCCAATGCGTGGAATGCACGGGCACAAATAACGTGCGCGATGTGGACAAGACGGCCTGCACCACGGAGAGCGCCTGCCACGGCGGCGTGAGCACGAATCCCAACAGCATCTTGGGCGATGACTGCATTACGGATGCGGCCTGCCAAAACATGGACAGGCATGTTGCCACAGCAGGCGGAGTCTGTATGGAATGCACGGGCCAGACGCCAGACCTCAACCCTGCCCGGACTGCCTGCGGCGTAGATGACGACAGCGACGGCATATTCAACGCAGACGACAACTGCCCGAACGTAGCCAACGCCGATCAGACGAACACGGATGACGACGGCCTTGGCAACGCCTGCGACGCAGATGACGATAACGACGGCAGGGCTGATGCAAGCGACAACTGCCCCATCGTAGCCAATGCTGACCAGGCCAACGCAGATGACGACGAGCTTGGCAACGCCTGCGACGCCGACGACGATAACGACGGCGTAGCTGACGCTGATGACGCCTTCCCGACCGACGAATGCGCAAGCCTCGACACCGACGACGACAACATGCCAGACCGACTGGTCGACGGCTGCACAACCAGCAGTCTGACCGAGGACACGACGATGACGACGACGGCACGCCTGACGCCACAGACGTAGACGAGGATAACGACGGGCTGATCGAGATTGCCACCGCCGCCGAGCTGGACAACATACGCCACGATCTTGCTGGCGCAAGCTACGACGACGAGGAAGACGACACCGCCAGCGGCAACGAGGGCAATATCACGGGCGCGCCTACAAGCGAGACTGAAAACTGCAGCACGGCCACAGACCGTAGCGTCTACCTCTGCGGCTACGAGCTTGTCGACGACATTGACTTCAGTGACGACGGCACTGGCAGCTCCAGCGACCTGAACGGCGGCACTGCGGGCAACTTTGACCCCATCGGCAGCGACCAGACCAACAATCGCTTCACGGCGCGCCTGCACGGCAACGGACACAGCATCAGCAACCTAAACATTGACATTACAGGCACCGCCGCCGCCGACGACCACACCAACGACGCCGGCCTCTTTGCCGCCTGCGAAAACGCAAACATTCGCGATCTCACTTTGGAGAATCCCGGCATAAAAGGGCGTCGCTACGTGGGCGCCCTTTGCGGCGGCACGAACGGCGCAAGGCTGCACAATGCGCACGTGGCCGGCGGCTCCATCCAGGGCGACAGCGCTAGTACTTTCACTCTTCACATAGGCGGCCTGGTGGGGTGGGCAGATAATAGTCAGATCACAGATAGCAGCGCAAGCGGCAATGTCTCCAATGGCGGGAATGGTACTTTCTCTGTTGATTTTATGGGCGGCCTGGTGGGGCTGGCAGGTAACAGCCAGATCACAGATAGCAGCGCAAGCGGCAGCGTCTCCGATGGCGGGAATGGGAATGATAATATGGGCGGCCTGGTGGGGCGGACAACTACTAACTCTCAGATCACAGGCAGCAGCGCAAGCGGCAGCGTCTCCGATGGCGGGCGTGGGAATTTTGATCTTATGGGCGGCCTGGTGGGGCAGGCAGAGAACAGCCGGATCACAGGGAGCAGCGCAAGCGGCAATGTCTCCAATGGCGGGGATGGTTCTATTGATAATATGGGCGGCCTGGTGGGGCTGGCAGATAACAGCCAGATCACAGATAGCAGCGCAAGCGGCAGCGTCTCCAATGGCGGAGTTGGGATTGATCGTATGGGCGGCCTGGTGGGGCTGGCAGAGAACAGCCGGATCACAGGGAGCCGCGCAAGCGGCAGCGTCTCCGATGGCGGAGTTGGGATTGATCGTATGGGCGGCCTGGTGGGGCTGGCAACTAATTTTGCTCGGATCACAGGGAGCAGCGCAAGCGGCAACGTCTCCGATGGCGGGGATGATGCTGATGATATGGGCGGCCTGGTGGGGCTGGCAACTGTTGTTGCCCGGATCACAGGCAGCCGCGCGAGCGGCAATGTCTCCAATGGCGGGGATGATGCTGATGATATGGGCGGCCTGGTGGGGGCGGCAACTAGCAGCTCTCAGATCACAGGTAGCAGCGCAAGCGGCAATGTCTCCGATGGCGGGGATGATTCTGATAATATGGGCGGCCTGGTGGGGCTGGCAAATGACAGCGAGTTCACAGTGAGCCGCGCGAGCGGCAATGTCTCCGATGGCGGAGTTGGGATTGATCGTATGGGCGGCCTGGTGGGGCTGGCAACTAATTTTGCTCGGATCACAGGGAGCCGCGCAAGCGGCAATGTCTCCGATGGCGGGGATGGGACTGATCTTATGGGCGGTCTGATAGGGAACATAGGAAATGGCATTGTACGCGACTCCCTGAGCCTTGGGAGCGTCTGCGATGGCGTGCTTACGACAAGCTGCGCTGCCGGCGCTAACAATGACAATATTGGCGTTCTGATTGGATATGTCTGGGGCGATGATGGGAGTGGCAGAAGCGAGGTCTATAACTGCCTCGCTGCAGGCGCAACTACCAGCCAGACCAGCGATAATACCGGCTTTTTTGGGATTATCCAAAATGGCAATCAAACTCAGCTGGACGCAGCCATCGCCAACAACCGCTTCGATACGGAGGCCAGCGGCGTCACAGCTAAGGCCGGCAGACGCCCCCGGCGGCGTTACGATTGCCGATCTCAGCGGCATCGTCGGCGGTGATACCGACGCTACGCAGCCCGCCTCCGCCTGGCTGGATACTGACACCGATGACGGCGACGACACAAACGACAGCAGCTCCTGGCTTGCCACGCGCTGGCTCTTTGCAGACGGCGTCTATCCGCGGCTGTTGTATTTTGACTTTGATCCGGCCAATCCTGCGATGGATAATCCCAGCGCCTCGACCACCATCGACGTCTGCGAAACGATTACGAATAACGACCCTCTGGAAGACGAGGGCGAAGCTGACACGCCGGACTGCGGCGACGTGCTGGAGGCCTGGCCCCGGCCGACAACTCCGGCAGATGCGGTATTCCATCCCGTGCCAGATGACCTGATGCTCACGGAAAATGTCGATGGCAGTTCGGCTGCGGTCGCCATCGGCTCGCCCGTCACAGCCGCCGATGCGAACTTTGAGGCCGTCACCTACAGCCTCAAGGCCGGCGCCCCGGCGGGCTACGCAATCAACAGCGCAACGGGCCAAATCAGCTACGGGGGTACAGGGGAAGACTACGAGACGACCATGACGCGCAGCCTGACGGTAATTGCAACTTCCACAGGCGCCGACGGCTCGGAAACGGGAGTGGAGCAGGTGGTGACGATTACGATTGTGGACGTGTCCGATTAGGCCTTAGGCGCTATGGGCGGAGCCTGCGCGATGCGGCGCTTGAGTACTGGGGCGCTGGGGCTCATGTGCGCTGCATACCAGAACAAGTCAGTGCAAGGTTTAGGGCTGACAAAACAGATATGGTTTTTACTACAACAATCCAGCGCAAGGCATAGGCATGCGCCCTTTCTTATGAAAACGAAGTCCTTAGAACAAAAAAACGAACAAAAAAAAGTAGAACAAAAAGCCGAACAAAAGGCAGGGCCTGGCAAGATAGAGGCTGCTTATTATCAGGCGGCCTATCAGGGTATTCAACGCGTGAAAAAGAATATTTTGCGCTACATTGCCATAGCGGGCGCAAAGATAGACTATATCCTTGCTGCAAAGATTGCGGGCGGGCATGTGATTTTAGCGGATTCCCATGGCGTAGGTAAAACTTCTCTTGCCAGAGCTCTTGCTGCGTCCATAGACTGGTCTTTGCGAAAGTCTTCGAAAAAGGCTGTCGCTGCAAAAAGCTTTAACCGTATCCAGTGCACAGTAGACCTGCTTCCACAAGACATACTGGGCTTCAATCGCTTTGATATGCAGTCGAGCCATTATACGTTTAACCCCGGGCCTATTTTTGCTCATTTTGTTTTGTGCGATGAAATCAATCTTCTCACTCCAAAAACGCAGGGCTCTTTTTTCCAGGCTATGGAAGAACAAAGAGTCAGTATAGAAGGAGAGACATACAAGCTTCCTTATCCTTTTTTCATTATTGCTACTATGAATTTGCGCGGTCAGCACCTCTTCCCTTTGCCGGCTCCGCAGCTAGATCGATTTATGGTACAGCTTTCTATGGGCTATCCTTCTCAGGAAGAAGAGATCAAGATCACGCAGAAGCACGGCAAAGAAGATGCCTGGGAAGATTTCAAGGCTGTAGCAGAGGTCGGGGAGATGCTGGCCTGGCAAAAACTAGCAGATTCCATAAGTATCCACAAAGAAGTGATCGAGTACATAGTGCAGATCACCCGCCGCTCCCGTTCCTATCCAGGCATACAAAACGGCCTTAGTCCGCGTTCTGCTATTAAGATGTCTCGTATTGCGCGCGCCCTTGCTCTTGTGCGTGGAAAAGATTATGTTACGATTGACTTGATCAAGGAGCTCGCTCTGCCTGTTTTTAGCCATCGTCTTGAATTTGAGGACCCCTCTGTAGAGCCCGCTGAAGCCCTGGCTAAGATGCTTAAAGAGATACGCGCTCCATAAGATAGCTGCGCTGTCCCCAGTCACTCCTATGCGAAAGCTAGAGTTAGTATTCGCCTTCTTGAAGCGGCTTTATTCTTATGCCGAATTGTACTACCCGCTGAGCTTTGCTGGCAGCCTATGTCTGGGCTTTTCTTTATATTTAGCTGGATATGCCGTCAGCAATTCCAATATCTATGCGCTCTTGCTTGCGCTGCCAGCGCTTGTCTGCATACCCTGCCAAGTCCTGTTCATACGCTTATGGCTGCTGCGCAGGCGCTTGATTGAGCTGCAGCAAATAGATGAAAGGAAGCTGCAAGCCCGTGATCCCGCAAGCTTGATCAAGTTCAAGCTGGATGCTCCCGCCCCCCCCTATTTCTTTCGCTACCATTCTTATCTGAGAGCCAAGCTGCAAGCCGGCAAGCAGGCGCATTTCTACTACTATAAAGAAAGAAGCGCATCTCTTGGAGGCGCTTTGGAATTTCACTTCTATTTTCCTCTTTGCGGCGCTCTTGAGCTCAAGAGCAGGCTCTTGTTAAGGGATTTGCTGGGCATGAGCCGTACCCGCATAGGAGGCGTACAAAAAAGGCAAAAATCTGTACGGCCTGCGGCTCTCGCAAGTCTTCCTCCCCTCCCCCGCCATTACTCAGCTACTTTAGAGAGCCAGCAAAACAAGGTGCAAAGCGACGAAGAAAAATATTATATGCGCGAGTACATTGCAGGAGACCGATTAAAAGACATCAACTGGAAGGCTTCTTTGAGAGTAGGAGAAATGATCACTCGTATAGCCCCGCAATCCTATGAGCAAAGTTACCTGATCCAAGTAGAATTACGCACTTACTCTGTTTGTAAAAAAGACAACCTGTCTTCCCTTGCGCTCTTGAACGTATTGAAAAGCTGCTTTCTTAGCTTCCTTCTTTGTATGCGCCATTCCAAGCCAAACTACCAATTCCAAGTTACAAGCAGCGCAGGAGAAAGCCTGCTTTGCACAGAAAAAGATATTGACAATTTTGCAGCCATAGTAGCTGAATTACCCTGCCAGTACAGTTCCTCTGCTGCATACAGCCTTCCATCAGATAACGAAAAAGGGAGCCGAACAAAGAAAGAAAGATTTGTGTTTACAACTTCACTAGACCCCGCCCTTGCTCAAATAAAAAAGCAGGAAGAAGCGCATCTCTTCGAAGTCACGCAGGCCAAGCCTTTCTTTCGACTTGGAAAGAAAGAAAAAAAAGAGCGGCAGCTTTTCCGTCTTTTGCCTTTGAAGTATCACGTGCCATGGCCGGGCCTCAGAAGCTATCCAAAACTGCTGCGGGCTAAGAGGAGAAAGCAGGCCTTAAGAGCAAAGAGGCATTACCAAATTGCTGTCCGCGAGAAATTATTTTGATAGAGAAGTTATTTTGATAAAGAAATGATTTGCTCAGAAGCTGCCAAAAGCACAGCGCATTTTTAGTCACATGAAGCATGTCTTATTTAGCCTAAGGCTGATTTTGTATTTTGGCCTGGTGAGTGTCCCTTTTTGGCTTAAGCCTGCTATCGCTGTTTCTTATGATGCCGTGGCTTTGGGCCTTTGGTTCTTCGTGATCCCTTCGCAAATCTTTTTAGCATATTTCCTGCATTCGTCCCGCAGTCAGAAAATCCCCTACTGCCTCCCCTATCTTTTAGGATCTGCTCTTTGTCTGCTTGGCATTCTTTTTTTTACTGAATTGGAGGCGCACGCTCTTGCTAATTATATACTGCTCTCGCTTTTGGCTTTCGCAGCTACGCGTGCTGTTTTTTACGGCAAAAAGGCCTCTTTTCTGGCTGTCTGCGAGTTGTTCTTTTTTGCCTTTGTGTATTTCCATTTTTTGAATTTTACGCGCTCTGCGCCTGATATCGCGCGGCTGTATCCCTTTTTTTCCAAGACATTGTTTTTGCTCTTACTTGCTTCTTTTTTCATCCATAGTCTGATTCTTTATCTAGCTGCTTTCCATCGGCCTTCCTCAGAGAAAAAGCGCAGGGAGCTCTTAGCCTTTGGCTGCATTGCGGGGCCGATTTTTTGTTTCTTGGCTTTTTTAAGCCCTCAGGATTTTGTAGAACACGAAATCGCCTTTAACGAATGGAATGAAAGCCCCCCCCCTCCTCCTAAAGGCTTAGAAGCAGAGGGCGGTCCATCTCAAGAAGAGCAGCATAACCGCAATGGGCTTCCTCTTGGAAAGAGAGATGAGAAATATCCTACGGAGCTGCAAGAAGGCGGGGGGCGGTCTGAAAAAGAGCTGCGCCCTGAAGGACAACAAAACAGGCAGCGGCAATCAGAAAGACAGAATAGAAGCAGCGCTTCCAGGTCCTCTGGGCAAGGGGCCGGGCCCCGCCTGGAGGGCGTCCCTGCTGATAGCTGGGAGCAGTACCGTAATTCTTCAAGCGAAGGAAAAAATGGCAAACAGCATGCGATTATGATAGTCGCATCCAAAAAGCAGCCCGTCTACGCTGCAGAAGCGTATTGGGGAGGCTTTGAAGAAGAAGCGGGGCTAAGGCCCTCTACAGCGGAGCTGGAGCCCTTGAACTCCTTGTCCAGAATACAGTTACTTGAAAGCTGGCAGGATCAAATTAGCAGCAGGGATGACAAGAGAGAGATTCAGGCAATTTTTTTCTTGTCTACGATTAAACAAAGAGTCCTGCCTTACCGCCCCTATCGCATACGGCCCACTATCAAAAATACCATCTATCATCCTTTTGATCTTTCTTATCACGTTCAGTCCCGCATCAGCTCTTCACAACCAGAAGACTGGCTCTTGCTTCGTGAAATCTCATCAAAAGAAAAGAAAAACATGGCCTATTATTTGGACTTAGACTTGGATGCATCTATACGGGCTGATTTTGAGAAAATTCTTGCAAGGCTGAGGCGTAATTACCAAAGAGCAAAAAAGAACTCCAAACTGCGTACTGCTTCTAAGGAAAAATACTTTGAAAAAATAGACGCTATACTCCAAGGCTTTAGGCAGTACCGCTACAAATTGGGCTTTGATGAAAATTCCAGTATCAAAAGCATACATAACTTCCTTACAAAGAGCAGACATGGGGATTGTACTGAATTTGCTCACAGCGCCGCGATCCTGGGGCGCTTGGCCGGCGTTCCATCGCGGGTAGTGATAGGTTATTTAGCTTCTAAGGACCTGCAAAGCCCGGCGCATCGGGGAGGCGTATATCATTTGCGAAAAAAAATTAAGACTTTGCAGGATTTTCCCTTGGATGAGCTCTACTTAGTAACAAACGCCCATCACCACGCTTGGGTGCAGTATTGGCTGCCTTATTTTGGCTGGATAGATTTTGAAAGCACAGCCTTTGCGATACCCCCTAAGCCGGAGTTTGATCCAAATAATCAAGACGTAGTTATACCTATGATTGAAGAAGAAAAAGTTTTTGTCACTCCCAGTTTTCATTTCCCGTGGGCGTTGCTCTTGTCTCTCTTAGGCTATATGCTTGCGGGCGCTGTCGTGATCTTATACCAGTACCGTTATTATAGACAATTGCTGTATTGGTTCTTATCAAAGGGCAAAGACCTCCGGGCAGACAAGGCCATGCAAAAGCGCCTCCTCTTTGCTCTGGCAACGGAAGGCTATGCCCTAAAGGCTCCGTACCAGACCACTCTTGAGTATTCCCAAAGTCTGCCTTTCATCCAAGACTTTGCGAAAATCTATACTATGCTGCGTTTCCGTGAGAATCTTAGCTACGAGGAAAGAGAAAGCTGCCGCAGGCGCCTGCGTGATCAATACGAAGAGATACTGCCTGTCGTGCGTAATAAAGGCTTCTCGTCGCTTGTACGGCGCATCTTTAGTCTGCGTAATTTGCGTTATTAGACCTTGCTCATATATGCTCATGAAAAAGAAATTACAGTACTCTTTTGCTTTATTATTCTTTCTTTGTTTTTGCAGCTCCTGCTTTGACTATAAGGAAAGGCTCTACTTAAATGCGGATTTCTCAGGGAAAGTGCAAATCACTTATACAGTACCTGTCAGCGAAAAGAAGAGGGAGAGCCTTGTCTCTTTTTTGCCGGTCAGCAAGGAACAGATACAAGAGGCCTATGAACAATTTCTTGAACAAGGACAAGCGCAGCTAAAGTCCTTAGATATCGATATCATTCCTGAGCTTGTAGAGAAGGGGACGAATGATGCTGCAGCTGCTCCCAAGAGTAGCAACATACGAGTCAGCTATGAGCTTGTTTTCCAAGACCCCAAAATATTAGAGCACTTGCCTTTAGACAATACGCAGGTTTTTCGTACTAGAAAGCAAATCCAGATACGCAGAGTATTTAAAGCTTTAAGCAGTACAAACAAAGCAAAAAAGAATTTCGTCAGCCGTATCCGTTCTTATATCATGAATAAGTTTGCAAAACATAGCCTCTCCTACACTACGCACTTCCCCCAAGGCTTTAGGTTTGCTAGTAAATTGGGACAACAAAGCAAAAAAGGTTTTCATACATATCATATTGCAAGCAGCAGGCTTTTAGACGCAAAGAAAAATACAGAATGGCTGCTTATTATTCAAAAATAGCAGGGGACGGTGTCCGGGTGGGAGACCTGCATTTGCCTTGTGGGGTGTATGGGAGGCCTTTGGCCTAAGCGGCGCTGGAAGTAGGCAGCGCTGGCTTTGATGACAGCGGGCCTTTATTGTAATAAGCGGCGCTTGAGTACTGGGGCGCTGTAGGATTGACGGCAGCCTTTGTTGTAATATGTGGAGTCTAGGCGCCGCATTATGCCGGCAGCGTGCCAATGCGCGCTGGCAAAACGCCCGATGCGTTTTGCGTTTCGGCCATCGCCGTAGACTCGGGGAGCATGAGCGTAGACGTTTGCATACATATTACAAGTCTGCAGCGCTCTGCTTCTACCGTACCTGCAAAGTTAAAGTATGAAAAGAGCTTTGCAAGAATAGAAAGCTATTGTTTTTTTACTGCAGAATGAAGGAAAGCAGACAATGGCGCAGCTCAAGGGATACGTAGAAAAAGCGGGCCTATCACTCATAAGAAAAAAGTGGAGTCAGACATGATAGCAGCAAGTCTCTTTTACGCCTCCAAAATGCTTGTTCTCTTCTTCATGCCTTATCCTCTGATTTTGTATTCCTTGGTAGTGATGGCTTTTTTATTTCCTCCCATAAAATTACGTTTTTTTCTGCGCCTGAGCGTTTTTTCTCTATTTGCCTTGTCTTCTCCGATCTTAGCTTGGCTGCTTTCTTATCCTTTAGAAAGAGCCTATCCTGCCCTAAAACTCCAAGAAATAGAAGAAGCCGACGCGATTGTCGTTTTGGGAGGGATGATAGCGCAGCCAGCCAGAAGCAGCTCTGAGCCCGAATTCCTTAGAAGCGTGGATCGCATTTTGGCCGGCATCAGGCTCCTCAAGCAAGCTAAGGCCCCCTATCTTGTGCTTGCGGGAGCTTCCAGCTTGATGCACGATACTGCGCTTCCTGAATCGCTGGTGCTGAAAAATTGGCTTATCAAAGAGCAGGGTCTTTCTCTCCAAAAGATTATAGTAGAAAAGCAATCACGAAATACTGCAGAAAATGCGAAGTACTTTGATCGTCTTGCTAAAGAAAGGTCTTGGAAGAACGTCTTACTTGTAACTTCTGCATACCATATACCCCGCTCTATGCTATATTTTTCTCAGACGGGCCTGCAAATCATTCCTGTACCCGTAGATTATATGTATCACAGTAAAACATTCACTCCCTTCAGCTTCCCTGAGTCGCTCTTTCCTTCCCTATCTTCCCTTGCTGTCAGTAACTTAGCTTTTCGAGAATACACAGCTCTCCTTTTTTCCTGCTTGCGTATATGTTTTTAATTTTTCGTTTTTTCCCCAAGCAAACCCCGCCTCCTTTGATCCGTTTAAGTAAGGAAGAAAGAAGACATATAGCTGCGCGCAGGATACAAGCAGGCAGCGCTCTTTATGTAAGCGATGGCCGCAGCCGTCGTTGGCCTGCCTTACTTTTGGAGGGCCTTGACACGCTCAAGATATCTCATAAATATACGGAAAGACGAGAGCCCAGACGGCTTGTATGTGTTGCCTTGCCTAAACGTAAAAAGCTTCTAGAGCAAAATCTCCTGAGTGGAGCTACAGAGTTAGGTATGACTCACCTCCAAGCCCTTTTGTGCGAACGTTCTGTGAAAGCTAACTTGCATAAGGCAAGAATAGAAAAGATACTACTGGCAGCTGCAAGCCAGAGCCAACGTTTTTTTCTCCCGCGTGTGCTGCATGCAAAAGAGCTCTCTGAGCTCAGAAGCTTTTTTGCAGCGCTTGTCTTGGCCGCCAAGTAACACGCTCGTACTAGCCCCCCAAGCTGCGCTAAGCTTAAAAGAGTATCTTAGGACACATCCAAAGATATACCAGGAAGACTTGGCGTTGTTGATAGGACCAGAAGGAGGCTTTAGTGAGCAGGAAAGCAAGGCTCTAAAAGCCTGCTCTTATCCTTTTCTTAGCTTGGGGCCGCATATACTGAGAGTAGCAACCGCTGTACAAAGCAGTCTAGCCCAACTTACTTAGAGCCGGTCTCAAAAGCCACGCTGCTTATTCCTATCGCCATCCTTGACGGCAAATCATAGGCACGCGACATAATGCGGCGGCCAGACGCCAGGCGTTATTACGTAACTCACCTGTAGATGCGCTTAGCGCTCCATAAAACGCTTGCTTTTTTAGCAATACGACATAATGTTGGCGTATGAAAGCAAAATATAAACTTAGTAACTGGTCAAGTTACAATCGTAGTCTAATAGAGCGTATGAAACTCACTGTTTGGGTAGATCCGAAGGCTATAAAATCGTGGAAAAAAACGAAAAGGGGTAAACGGGGTCGGCCATTTGTGTATGCAGATGGGATGATATTGCTATTTTTGCAGCTCAGGCAGGTATTTCGTCTCCCCTTACGACAGACGCAGGGCTTTTTGCTTAGCTTACGGGATATGATGCAGCTTTCTGAATTGCAAATTCCCAGCTATTCTCAAGTATGCCGCAGGGCTAAGAAACTGCCAGTCCCTTGCAATGCTAAGAT
The DNA here is from genome assembly GCA_965242745.1 of Leptonemataceae bacterium. Classification (GTDB taxonomy): domain Bacteria; phylum Spirochaetota; class Leptospiria; order Leptospirales; family Leptonemataceae; genus JABAAI01. The sequence goes on along the minus strand of CBDETG010000093.1, from coordinate 14,087 downwards.
CAAGCAAGGCGAGCATGTGAATCTAGTTATGGATGCAACAGGTCTGAAAGTCTATGGTGATGGGGAATGGAACGCCAGCAAACATGGCAGCAAGAAAAGACGGGTCTGGAAAAAATTACATATTTGTATGGATGATCCATCCTTTCAGATTGTTCATTCTGAGCTGACTGACCTAAGAGGCGGAGATGCCCAAGTTGCAGCTGCTTCGGTAAAAGACCTAAGGAAGAAATATGACATAGCTAGCTTTATTGGCGATGGAGCTTATGATGCGCATAACTTATATCATGTATTGGAGCAAAGTGGAGTAGAGAAAATACTGATCCCTCCCAAGAAGAAGGCGAGAACATTAGGAGAACTGTATGCGAATGCTCCTCCGGAGGATAGCGCTCGAGATGTAAATATTAAAAATTCTCGTGCACAAGGTCTACAAAAATGGAAGGAGGAGGTCGGTTATCATCGCAGATCACGAGTGGAAACCGCCATGTATCGCTACAAACAGATTATCGGGGAGCGATTAAGGTCTCGCTGCCATGCAAATCAAATTACAGAACATAAAATAGCGTGTCAAATATTGAATACCATGGCAAGCTTGGGAATGCCAGAGAGAATTGCAGCATGAGATTCCGGACATTTGGCCCTACTATCGGCTATTTTACGCAATATACAACAACGCCCTCAGCCCCGCCGCCAGTATTATGTCGCGTTGGGCGCAGACTCCATTTACTACAACAACGCCCGCAGTCATCACGGGCCCACGACCCAGTACTCAAGCGCGCCCCTTACTACAATAACGCCATTTTCAGCCCCGCCGCACAGCAACGTCGCGTTGGGCGCACTCAGCATCCCTACGCCCCCGGGCATACATGCAGCGCCCAGACTCCATTTATTACAACAACGCCCGCAGTCATCATTTCCCACGACCCAGTAGCTCAAGCGCCCCCTACTACAATAGACGCCATTTATTACAACAACGCCCGCAGTCATCACTTCCCACGTCCCAGTACTCAAGCGCTCCCTTATTACAACAACGCCTCAGCCCCGCCGCCAGTATTATGTCGCGTTGGGCGCAGTCAGCAAACCCTACGCCGCCGGGCTACACGGGCGCCCAGACTCCACTTATTACAACCACGCCCGCTGTCAGCAGAGCTAACGCCCCTACCACAAACGCCGCCTACTCCCATCCCCGCCCCAACACGACATAATGCAGCGCCCAGACTCCATTTATTACAACAACGCCCGCAGTCATCACTTCCCACGTCCCAGTACTCAAGCGCTCCCTTATTACAACAACGCCCTCAGCCCCGCCGCCAGTATTATGTCGCGTTGGGCGCAGTCAGCAAACCCTACGCCGCCGGGCTACACGGGCGCCCAGACTCCATTTATTACAACACGCCCGCAGTCACCCCCGGGCGCGTTGGGCGCAGTCAGCCCCTACGCCGCCGGGCTACATGACTCCATTATTACAACCACGCCCGCAGTCAGCATAGCTAACGCCCCTACCACAAACGCCGCCTACTCCCATCCGTTGGCCCCAACACGACATAATGCAGCGCCCAGACTCCATTTACTACAACAACGCCCGCAGTCATCACTTCCCACGACCCAGTACTCAAGCGCCCCCTTACTACAATAACGCCATTTTCAGCCCCGCCGCCAGCATTATGTCGGCAGTGTGCCCATGCACACTGCACTTCGGGCACCATAAAGGTGCCCTCAGCTTTACGAGAGTAGTCCCCCCAGAGTCTGTTGAACAACCGCAAAGCCTAACTACAAACTGCGCCGAATCGCTGAATAAACGCAATCTATGCTCTGCTTTAGCGCCAGACTCTCGCACCGCTATTGCAATGCCTATGATTTGCCGTTTTTTTCTTGACTCGTAGCTGCTTACTATTGTCTATTTATAAGGAAAGACTTATGACTTTAGGTACCAGAATCATCATAGCCTTGCTAGGCGCTGTAATAGGCTTATTGGGTTTGGGCCTTAGGTTTCTTGTTGTTTGGCAAAAACGTAGTGATAGAAATTACGATAGTCTAAAAACAGATATGCAAAAACTAAATACAAAGCTAGACACGAGCGTTGCAAATATAAATTCAGACATGAAAGAGCTAAAGGCAGATACAAAAAAAGCATGCAAGAGCTAGACGCCAAACTAGACAAGCTCTTTATGCCCAAACAAACACCAGTAAGCCCGCAGATAAGCAAACACAAGGCAGGCTAACTCAGGGGCTGTACATGCCAGAACAAGCCAGGCAAACTCATAGGTTTTCTGACACGCCTTTTACATGGATAAGGATATAGATCAAAATAAGCAGCATACTCAAGTAGCAGTGCTTGGAGCTGGGCCTGGAGGCTATGCGGCGGCTTTTCTTGCTGCGGACTTGGGCCTTGGCGTTTCTTTGATCGATAGCCGCCCACAGGCAGGGGGGGTGTGTCTGTATGAGGGTTGTATACCTTCCAAAGCCTTGCTGCATGCTGCCAAAATCTTGGAGCAAAGCAAAGAAGCTGCCGCTTTTGGTCTCCACTTCGCTGCTCCCCAAATTGATATGGCGGCTCTAGGCCAATGGAAAAATTCTATCATAGGAAAACTAAGTGATGGCTTGGAGGGCTTGCGGCGCAAACGTAAGATTCGCTATATTCAAGGGAGGGCTGCTTTTGTAAGCCCTAAGCAGCTTCGCATTAGGCAGGCAGACAGCTTGGGCGCAAAGGAGCTGGAACTTAGCTTTCAACATGCCATCATTGCTACAGGTTCTCAAGCAAAGAGCCTGCCGCAACTTCCTCCTTCCCGCTTAGTCATAGATGCGGGTCTTGCTTTGAAGCTGGAAAACTTGCCACAAAAACTGGCCGTGCTGGGAGGGGGCTATATAGGCTTAGAAATAGGAAGCGTTTATGCTGCATTAGGGAGTCAAGTTAGGATTCTTGAGATGCAAAATGCAATTCTGGAAGGAGTGGATAGTGATATTAGGCGCCCTCTGCTTTGTAAAATAGAGCGTTTTGCGCAAGCTGTACATACGAAGACCCAGGTCATAGCAGCAAGGGAGTGCGAAGACAAAATAGAATTGACGCTTCGTACTAAGCCCTCATCCCAAGAAGAAGGAGCACAAGAGCATGCCCGGGAGTGGCAGGAGAGCTTTGATAAAGTCTTAGTAGCCATAGGAAGAAGACCTGAGACGGCAGACTTGGGCCTGGAGCGTGCCGCTGTTTGCGCTACGAAGCAGGGCTTTATCGAAGTAAATGAGTGCATGCGTACGAGCCAAGAAAACATTTACGCTATAGGAGATCTCACAGGCCCGCCTATGTTAGCGCACAAAGCAGCTGCGCAAGCCAAGATAGCGGCGCAAAACATAGCCGGCAAGAAGGCCGCATTTGCCCCCTATGCCATACCTGCTGTGATTTATACAGAGCCTGAGATCGCCTACTGCGGCATCATTATGGAAGAGGAAGTCAAAAGGAAGTCTCAAGAGATGGGAATAGAAATCCAAACTGCGCGTTTTCCATGGGCAGCTTCGGGGCGCGCCTTGACTATGTCTGCTTCAGAAGGTATGACCAAGCTCGCTATGGACGCTAAAAGCAAACGTGTTCTGGGCGCTGCAATCGTGGGTCATGGCGCAGGAGAGCTCATAGCAGAAGCTGCGCTGGCTATAGAAATGGGAGCTTCTATAGAAGATATAGCGCTGACGATACATCCCCATCCAAGCCTTTCTGAAAGCCTTATGGAATGCAGTGAGATATTTACCGGTTAAGAGCCGGTCTCAAAGGTCGGCTCTTGCGACCGTTTCAAAAATACATGGATGTATTTTTGAAACCACTTCTAAGTACGCACATATACACGGCGTGATTTGTATTACTACCTGTATTGTAACTCACTGCTCTTTAGTAAACAACAATCATCCAGCTCCAGACTACGGGCTATAATCTACCGGCACTCTTATCACATCGCTGTAAAAATTTTCTGACTTGAGGACTACGTAGATATCGTAACTGTAAGCGTTGTTTGCGGGATTGCTGATTCCATATGTAGAAGTCAGAATATAGGGGCCTGTAGAACCCGGAGGTATGATTGCACTGCCGTTTGGAACAGATTGCCCATTTGCGTTCTGACCGTTTTCAATTTGTTCTATGCTGGGCATGGGAGCTCCTCTTGCCACCCGCACGCTTCTCATTGCAAAGGCTCTATCAGCGCTAAAGCTGATAGTAAATCTTTCAGAGGCAGGGCTGCCTGAAGCAGCAGGCTCAGCATGGAAGTTTAGCGTAGGAGTATAGTCTATAGCTATTTTTTCAACTGCGCTGTACAGGCCCCATGCTTTGAGCACTATATAAATGTCGTAACTGTAAGCGTTATTTGCAGCATTGCTGACGCTGTATGTCAAAGTCTGGTCATAGCTGGGCCCATATGTTGCAGTGGTAGTTATATTGGGAACAAAGAGCCCATTTGCATCCTGAGCGTTTTCAATTTGCGCTGCGCTGGGACTTGCAGCCCCTCTTGCCAGACGTACACTGTAGGCTGTAACAGGCCTGTCGCCGCTTAGACGAATAGCAAAGCTGCTATGGCTAGGGAAGCCATGAAAGGCAGGACCCGAATCAAAGTTTGGCGCAGAAGTGTAGTCGACAGCCGCTTTTGCAACTGTACTATAAAACGTTCCTGACTTGAGAACCACATAAACATCATAACTGTAAGGAGCATTCGTAGGATTACTGATACTATATCTCAAAGTCTCGCTGTAGCCAGGCCCATCACTGGAAGTTATGTTGCCGTTGTTGCTGGCAGCAGAGTTCCCATTTGCGTCCTGAGCGTTTTCAATTTGCGCTGCGCTGGGACTTGCAGCTCCTCTTGCCACGCGTACACTGTAGACTGCAGCAGGCATATTACTGCTCAGAAAAATAACAAAGTTGGCAGAGTTAGGGAAGCCTGTCAAAACAGGGCCAGCATCAAAACTAGGAGTCGCAGGACTGGGTGGATCTGCTGGAGGCGTGTCTGCTGGGGGCGTATCAGCTGGTGGCGTGTCTGCTGGGGGCGTATCTGCTGGTGGCGTATCTGCTGGGGGCGTATCTGCTGGGGGCGTATCTGCTGGAGGTGGATCTGCTGGAGGCGTATCTGCTGGGGGCGTGTCTGCTGGCGGCGTGTCTGAAGGCAGTGGGTCAGCTGGGGGTGTGTCTGAAGGAGGTGTATCTGCTGGGGGTGTGTCTGCTGGAGGTGTATCTGCTGGAGGTGTGTCTGCTGGAGGTGTGTCTGAAGGCAGTGGGTCAGCTGGGGGTGTGTCTGCTGGCGGTGTGTCTGAAGGCAGTGGGTCAGCTGGGGGTGTGTCTGCTGGAGGTGTATCTGCTGGGGGCGTGTCTGAAGGCAGTGGGTCAGCTGGGGGCGTGTCTGAGGGAGAAGGCCTGTAGGCTACAAGCACTTTTCTTACTTTACTGTAAAGTTCTCCTGACTTGAGGAGCACATAAACATCATAACTGTAAGGATCGTTTGTGGTATTGCTAATGCTGTATGCCAAAGTCTGATCATAACTAGAAGCATCGCCCGCAGCGATATCGGCAATGGCGCTGGGCGCATCTTTTCCACAGGCGTCTTGCCCATTTTCTATTTGCATTGTGCTTGGAGTAGGAGAGCCGCTTGCTATGCGCACGCTGTAGACTATAGCAGGCATATCACTGCTCAGATGAATATCAAAACTGAGAGCGCCAGGCATGCCTGAAAGCGCAGGTTCTCTATCAAAAGTAGGAAGGCTTCCCTTAGGGCTGTAAAGTACATCGAGTTTTTTTATAGGGCTGTACAAGCCACCTGCTTTCAAAACCACATAGACATCATAATCATAAGAATGATCTGAGGGATTAGGAAAGTTATATGTAAGAGTAGCCAGATAGTCAGGCTCCGTACATAAGCCGAGCTTGAGCTGCTTAGCGCTGTCTGTGCGCATTGTGTTTCCAGCAAGGTCCTGCCCTTGTTCTATCTGCCTGGGGCTGGGCGCCAAAGCATTATCAGGAAGACGTACGCTATAGACCTCTCCTGCTCCCCAAGCAGACAGACCTACGCTAAAGCTTGTAGACATAGGGGGTTCCATGTAGGGAGCATTGCGAAAATTAGGTACCCCGGGACCGATAAAAGGGCTTCCTGTAACAACACCCTCATCCTCCAAGCCAATTCTTCCCAAGTGAGCGCATGCTGTGCTGACTCCAGAAAAAGCAAGGAAGATGCAGACTTGAAATACTTTGAAAGAATAGAAAATGTTCATACATATATACACTACAATTTAGAAATATTTATATAACAAAGTTCATCCTTTTCACATATTACTTACATACAAGACTATGAAGGGCGTGCATTTTAGTTATACAAAACATGATATTTCAAAAAAGAGACTCAGCGCTGACAAAAGCAATGCGCTCCAAAGCAGCGGAGAGTTTTGCGTAAGACGCGGGCATCATGAAAGAAGCTGCGCTTGCGCTCTTAGATGAGCGGGTCTTCACAAGAAATTTCTAATCAAGTATGAAGGCTTTACATAAGGGCATCACTACTGTGAAATTTGCTCTGATTTTTTTTTGAAAAAAAGCTAAAAAAAAGGCTTGTACTTTTGAGACCTTTTTATATTGTATATATTAGATAAAGGAATGGAAGTATGCGCAAAAAATAAGCAGGCTCTCATCTGCTGCGCAGGCTTGTATAAGCAATCAAAGTGAGAGCCAAAAGGAGTAACAAATGCCCACTATACTGGAAAACATTGTCAAACAAGCCGTACAATTATGGCAAAGTCTGGATCGTACAAAACAAATCATCGCTGTAAGCATAGTAGCTGGAGTGCTGGCTGCTTTCATCGCTATGGCTCATTTCTCAACAAAGATGCCCTATGTACTGCTTTATGGAGATTTAAATACTGATGATTATGCGCAAATTAGTCAGCAATTAGAAGCTATGGGCTATCCTTGGAGAGGCAGCGGAACTAGCAGCATCTATGTAGAAGGAGATAAACGGCAGAACATTATTACGAAGCTGGCTCAGGATAATCTTATACCTGCTGGAGTAGAAGGATATGAAATCTTTGATATGTCACGCTGGGATGAAACCACTTTTGATAAAAATATTAAGCTGCATCGGGCTATCAAAGGCTCTCTAGAAAAGATGCTCATGAGTCTTGATTTTGTCAAAAAGGCTAAGGTAGATATTGCAATCCCTCAGCAAAATCACTTCCTGACAGAAAGAGACCCTGTCAAGGCCTCAGTAGTCTTAAGCATCAGCCCCGGCATAGACAAGATTTCCAGAAAACAGGTTATGGGTATCAAAAATCTTATTTATAGGTCTGTGCCCAAGTTGAAAAGAGAAAACATTACGATTACTGATGATGAAGGCCACGAGCTGGTGGAGCCCGACGCATTAGACAAGGCGCAAAGAGAGCTTGAACTAGTAGAACGCAAAAAGGCCTTTGAAGAAAAAGAGCGCAAACGTTGGCTTAGAGAAATTAAAGAACGCCTGCAGGATTTTTATCCCGCAGACCGTATATCCATTATACGTATTTCCTTAAATATTAACTGGGACCAAGTATCTGAAAAGCAGAACCTCGTAGCTCCCGTAGAAGCAGCCGCGGAGAATTTAAACACCCCCTATCCAGATCGCAAGCTTATGCCCAATGGCACGCTGATCATCTCGCAGAACAAAAGAAACGAACGCTTTCGCGGGAATGGTTTTACTCCGGGGGGGCCCACAGGAACAGAGCAGCAGCTCCCTCCCGGCTATAGAGACTTGGACTACCAGCGCTCTGAATACGGCAATGATGATACTATCACAAATTATGCCTTTAACACGACAGAACGACAGATAAAGCGTCAGGCTTGGGAGGAACAAGCGCGCTCCATAGCGGTTGCCGTAGACGGCATTTGGGAAAAAGTAGGCATAGAAGAAAAAGAAAGTATGGGATGGAAGTATCAGCGCAAGTACATCCCGCCGACGCAAGAAGAGCTGCGGACTCTCGAAGAGCTGCTGAAAGCCTCTCTGCTCTACAATGCTGTCAGGGGAGATCAAATTGAAGTGCGTCACTTGCAAAAAGATAGAAGCAGCGAATTTGCGCAGGAAGATGCGGCCCTTGCCCAAGAGCGCACCTTGTATCGTTTCCTTGTCATAGGCGGCGTATCCTTCCTAGCCCTCTTGTTTTGCTACTTGGTCTACCGATCCATACGCAAAGAGATACTTAGGCGTAAGAAAGCAAGAGAGGAAGAACTCGCAGCGCAGCAGCAAATGATGCGCGAAGCTGCGCTACGCGTTTCTGACGAAGGCGCTGCTGAAGTGGAGCTTTCCGTAGATGAAAAGGCAAGGCGCGAGATGTTGGAAAACGCTGTGAATATAGCGCGTGAAAATCCAGATCAGGTAGCCAAGCTGCTGCGTACGTGGCTTACAGAGGAATAAGGCGCTCTTAGACGCTTCCCCAAAGAGCTGCGCAAGCAGGGCGCGGCTGCAACCTAGCAAGCTTCATTTTAGTAGCTAGAAATTATAGCTTGCTCCTATGGAGTAGGCCTGCATGATTTTCGACAATATACATACCAAGTCCTTTTATGCTCCAAACCAAGAAATCACAACTAACGGGCCGCCAAAAATGCGCTGTTTTCCTTATTACTTTAGGATCTGAAGTAGCCTCAGAGATATTCAAGCATTTACGGGAAGAAGAAGTAGAAACGCTTATCTTTGAGATGGCGCGTTTTGATAAAGTAAAGCCGGAAGAAAAAGAATATGTATTAAGTGAATTCAATGATCTGATGATGGCCCAAGGCTTCATTACGGCGGGAGGCATAGATTACGCTCGTGAAGTTTTGGAACAGGCGCTGGGCACGCAAAAAGCTATAGACGTAATCAATCGCCTTACTTCTAGTCTGCAAACCAAGCCCTTTGATTTTATCCGCCGCACAGACCCGCAGCATCTTTTGAACTTTATCCAGAACGAGCATCCTCAGACGATAGCTTTGATACTGTGTTACTTGGAGCCCCAGAAAGCCTCACTGATCCTTTCTAGTCTGCCCCATCAAATACAAGCGGATGTGGCCAAGCGCATTGCTACTATGGAAAGAGTTTCCCCTGAAGTACTGCGTGAGATCGAAAGAGTACTGGAGCGCAAACTCTCCACTCTCGCTTCTGAAGAATATGCCGCCACAGGCGGTATAGACGCCGTAGCGGAGGTATTAAACCTTGTAGATCGCGGCACAGAAAAAACCATCATTGAAGCGCTGGAGGAAGATGATCCGGAACTTGCAGAGCAAATCAAAAAGAAAATGTTTATTTTCGAAGATATTGTTCTTTTGGATGATAGAGCCATACAAAGAGTGCTGCGCGAAGTAGATAATCAGGAATTAGCCAAAGCGCTCAAGTCTGTAGACGCTGAGGTGCAGGAAAAAATTCTCAAGAATATGTCACGGCGGGCGGCCTCCCTGCTGAGGGAAGATATGGATTTCATGGGCCCCATCCGCCTAAAAGACGTAGAGGACTGCCAGCAAAAAATTGTAAATATCATTCGCAAACTAGAAGACGCAGGAGAAATTATTGTTGCGCGTGGAGGCGAAGAAGACCTGGTTGTGTGAGGCTGCGCTTGATAAAAAAAGTTTTTGTCAAAGGGCAAAGCCAATATAAAAGGCCTGCTAAAAAACTTGACAAACTTCCATAGCCTTATGAGAGTACTTGCATGTACAGCCGCAGCCGGCATGCAGGGCGCATTTTTTGCTTCTTTTTCTTAGGCCTTGCTTTTGCTTCATCCATAGCGGGCCAAGAGCAAAGGCCCAAGCGGGAGCATGCACGTCATGGCTTTCAACTTTCACCTGATTTGCAGGGGGCAGCGGCGGCATCATCCTGCATTCTCTAAACGGGCTAGACTGGACGCCGGTACATCGCAACTAACAAGCAAAGAACATTTGAGAAGGATTGTATATGGAAAGAGTGAGGCTTTGCTGCGCTAAGAAAAAAGGCTTTGCATATTCTCCCTTTTGCCCGCGCTGATTTTTAGTTCCACTGTGTCTTTTGTAATCGCATCGCAGCCGCATGTCGCTGTCATTGGCTCTACGGGAGCTGTGGGGGAGGAGCTGCTAAAAATACTCGAAGAAAGCCATTTCCCGACAGGGGCCTTGAGTCTCTTTGCAAGCCAAGCCTCCGCAGGCAAAAAGCAGAGCTTTCGTAAGAGGGAATACACAGTCCAATTACTCGAAGAAGATAGTTTCCAAAGAGAGCGTATAGACCTTGCTTTTTTCAGCGCTGGCTCCAGCATAGCGCGCAAGTTTGCGCCCCTTGCGCTGGCGGGAGGCGCCTTTGTCATTGATAATTCTTCTGCCTTTCGCATGGAGGCGCATGTCCCTTTGCTGATACCAGAGATCAATGCAGAAGAGCTTAGGCGCAGCGGCACATCTCCTTGTATTATAGCCAATCCAAATTGCAGCACGATCATCATGCTGATGGCCATTATGCCTGCGCATAGGCTCTACTCAGTACGAAAGATCATAGTTGCCACATACCAGGCCGTATCAGGCGCCGGCGCCCGTGCTATGCGTGAGCTAGAAGAGCAGACAAAGGAGCGCTTGGCGGGCAGAAGCTTAAAAAAGCGTGTTTTCCCTCATCCTATTGCCTTTAATATCTTTAGTCATAACTCTGCCATTGACGCAAAGACAGCCTGTAATGAAGAAGAAAGAAAAATGATTGAAGAAAGTCATAAGATTCTAAAAGACACAAGTATTGCCATTGCGCCGACCTGCATTCGTATTCCAACCTTTCGAGCTCACGGGGAAGCCATACACTTGGAACTCAGCCGGGAGGCAAATCTTGAGGAGCTCACAGAGGCCATAAAGCGCTTCCCAGGCCTGCGTCTTTTGGATCAAGAAGAAGTCTTTCCTATGCCTATAACAGCATCAGAACAAAATGACATACAGCTAGGAAGAGTGCGTTATTCCTACGGGGGCACGAACAGGAAGGCTATTGATCTATGGTGCTGCGGCGATCAAATACGCAAAGGCGCCGCCCTCAATGCCGTGCAAACAGCGCAGCTCTTGCTGCCTGATTCTAACTAGCAGTGCAGACTCGAGCTCCACATTACATGGCCGCCCTCATATCACGGGCTGGCAGCTTTCTCTCTTTTCTATCATAGAAAATGGAACAAAAACAACATCCCAGCCTCTTGCAGGATATTCGTTTGATCTTTGCAAGCATTCTGACTGATCCGGGCAGCTCCCTTGCCTATGGCGCAGATGCGGTCATAGCTGTGACAAGCGTCCTGCTCTATCATAACCATACAACAGGCTCTATAGTAACTATCACGGCGGGAGCTGTCATTATGCTTGTCTATCTCTTTGCCGTTTTGATCTACAACAGCATGACGCGCTATCACGTGCATCCGCAGCTAGGCGGCGGCGCCTTTGTCTCTGCGCTGATCAGCGCGCAAAAGATACGAAAGCCATATGCCAAAGCCTTGTTGAGGAAAATGGGGAAACTGGGAACTGCAAGTCTGCTTTCTGATTTTCCCGCTACACAGGCCATTAGTTTGATTGCGGGAGTAGAGGCTCTGTATTTTATTCCTACAGAGCAGCGTTTCCACTACGCCCTGCTCTTCCTTGCATTCATTTCTTTTGTACAACGCTATGGTTTAGGAAATATATCACGCTATCTCATCTGGCCGGTAATAGCCTTTTACGCTTCTAATATGTTGATCCAATGCGCCGGCCTTTATGAGCTTATGATTGAGGGCTGGCAGGCGCCTCAGATTGTATTAAGGGAAAATTCAGGCAGCTATGCTTTTTGGCCTATCCTGCTTGGAGCTGTCGCAAATGGGGCTACCCTTATTACAGGCGTAGAAGTCGGCTACTCCTCAGTGAATTTCCCTTATCATAAAGGCAAAGCCATACGTTTGTCTATGTGGATATTATATATAATAGTTTTTTTCACCTACAGTCTGCAAATTCTGAACTTCCTTGCATTGGGGATCGATCAAAGGATGTACGAAGAGGGAGCTATTCCTCCTGTGCCCATACAAATTGCCCAGCACCTTGGGGGGGATTATCTTGCCCTGCCCTTTGGCTTATTAACGGCGCTCATGCTTCTCTTGGCTGCCCAAACAGCGCAGTCTGATTTTCCTTTAGAGATTCTGCGGGCATCCCGCAACCATTTCTTTCCTAAAGGCATAGGCGATACGGCCTGGCGTAAGGTAAGGCCTGCGCCTGTTATTGGAGGCCATGAAGGCGTCTACAACCCTAGAGCTACGATGCTCTTAGGCATGCTTAGCATTGTGATCCTTTATTTCTTCCCTCACAGTCATGATATTGAAAGTATGTACGGCTTAGCTGTGCTCACAGCCATATGTATGGATATAGGTAGCTATTTCCTGCGTCAGCTCTTTGCTCGCCTTGTTGTTCCTTTGACTTTGCTTACGTTTTTGCTTATGCTTTTTATGCTTTCGAATATACTCTATAACAAGTTCTTTGATGGGGCATGGTTTATCGTTATGCTTATGACGCTGTATCTTTTTGTTTTTGCCTTCTCTTCCATGCTTTACAAAATATGGCAGGAAAAGGTCGATATTGTACCCACTGAGCTGGGGCTCTATTATCCCGCTTTTAGCAATTTGCCTGTAGACAAGAAAAATATTGTTCTATTGTCCAATTTCCATCCCGGCGTAGTGCACTTTCTGAAAAGCTATGTGCGCAGCAAACACATGCCCTTGGTAGTGCATTTCCAAACTGATCCCAGCGAAAAACTTCCCAAAGCCCTGCCTCCTTGGTTTCGCAATATCCCTGTGCAGACTGATACAGACACGCTAAGCGCGATCCTGCGCTACGTGCGTGAACATAAGCCGGAGCGCGTGCATTTAATACCTCTTTTAGTGCGGGGCATCAATCCTATCAAAAATTACTACTTTGGGAACAGTATCGAAGCGCTTAAGGAGGCCGTATCAGAGTATACAGACGTGCAGGTGGAATACAACAGAGAGCGTATTAATATTGCTGCAAAGGAAATATGGAAGCAATTCCTCCCATATAAATCATCATGATCACAGCCTTGACTGGTATTGTAAAACGTGCAGGCCCTGCTCAGGTCTATATGGATACGGGTCCTATAGAGTATGAAGTCTTTGTGAGCCTTGACCTGCTGAGTTCTTTGCAAAAGAGCCTGCAGGAAAAAGATTCCGATTCTCTCAGGCTTACTTTGAAGATTTATCATCATTTTCGTGAACATGAACAGAAGCTTTTTGGTTTTTTAAAAGAGCAGCAAAGAGAGTTCTTTTGCCATCTTTTGCAGCTGCGAGGCTTGGGGCCGGGGCTTGCCCTAAGCTTAATGAGCCACTTGAGCATGGAAGGCTTTTTAGAATACTGCCAAAGTAACAACACGCAGGCCCTAAGTCGTATCCCCCGCATTGGGAAGAGAACAGCAGAAAGTCTCGTCTTTGAGGTCAAGCAGCACAAAGCAAAATGGGAGTCTTTCATGCTGCCAGAAGAAGAGACAGGGCAGCGGGCGCATCAGCTCACCAGGCACAAAGACTTAGCATTACAAGCATTGCTGCAGCTGGGCTATCGTGAGCAAGAGGCGCAAAAAGCGCTGAGGCAGGCAGAGCAGGATAACAAGGCCTTAGACAAAGAAAATGTGGCTGAGTGGATTCGCCTTGCTCTGCGCAATATCTAAAAATAGACATTTGCGTCATCTGCATAGCCTTGTCATATAACAAAGCGTCTGCGCCCCAAGCCGACATAATCCTGCGCCCAGACTCCGCATATTACAACAAGGCCTCGCCAATCCTGCAACGTCATTTATTACAACAAGGCACGCCCGTCAATCCTACAGCGTCCCCGGGCTCCATCGGGCGCCCAAACGCCACATTATTACTACAACGCACCCGATCCTCCAGCGCCCAACGCGACATAATACGGCGCCGAGACGCCATTTATTACAACAATGCCCCAGTCAGCACTACAACGTCCCTGAGTACAGACGCCGCTTACAACAACCCCCGTCCCAGCCAGCAGAGCCCACACGCCCCATCATCAAAACTAACGCTGCTTACACCAGACGCCACATTATTACTACAACGCACCCGAGCCCTTGCGCCCCCTTGACAAACGCGACATAATGCGGCGCCCAGACTCC
>CBDETG010000092.1:0-7053 GCA_965242745.1 Leptonemataceae bacterium | reverse complement strand
GGCTCTGAAGCTCAAGCTCAGATGCCTGCTGGCTTCCATCCACGAGCCGCAGTGTCCTTTAGCATCCGCCTCCGAGCAGGACCTGACTCGGTACTTATAGGTCTCTACCCCGCTGCTGAGCGCTTTCGTGATAAGCGCTCTAAGCGCTATATTTCGCCATGCCTCTACGCCATTGATAATCTGTTCCTTGCTGCTGTCTTCAGGCCAAACCTTGCCTCCCTCCAAACTCTCCTGTAGTATGTAGGAGCCCACTGCATGAAGAGGCGCCCATCTGATCTCAACACTTTTACCAAAAGATACGACATGAGGATTAAGAGAGCTGGGGGGAGGCAGACCTAAAATTGTCACACGCTGTATGCGAGACCAGCGGCCGCAGCTTTGGTCTTCGCTGTCGGCTTCCTTTGCAAGATAGCAGGAACGCACCCTGTAACTATAGATGCCCGGAGCCTGCTCTCCCACAGTTTTATTCAATTGATTGTTTTGAAAGTCTTCTACTTCGTTAGCAAAGTTTTCTTGAAGCTGATAACGGTGAGCGCCTACAACAAGAGACCAGCTTACGGTGTATGAGCCCCGCGAAGTAGGTTCCGTAATCTGCAGATGACTTGGAGCAGGGTAGGTTGTGACTCTGACAGATACAAAAGGCATGCTCCAATCACCACAACGCGCGTTCTCTTTCAGTGGACAAGCTCTAAGCCTGTATTCATAATCTCCCAAGGCCGTATCAGTAAAAATATAAAGGTCCTGGACCTGCGAAGAAACATGGGCTAAGGGCAAATGCCTCCAATCGCCCCAACTCACTCCTTCATCATTACTTTGCCTTTCCTGAAGCTGATAGAGAGCTATATCTTCACCGGGTATGGCTACTCCTATCGTATAAGCGCGGTCATATGCTACCTTCTTTGTGTCTACTTCCCACTCGCTGGACGTAAGCGCAATAGCATCAGAAGAGGGTGCAGGCAGGTCTACAACTACCTGAAAACTCTTGGACCAAGGGCTGCAAAGATCATCAGAATTTTGGCTTTCCCCATCTTTACAGGCGCGAAGGCGATAGGCATACGTAAAACCATAGGCTTCCTTTGACAGCGCAATTTGCTTTTGAGGCTTTGTAAGATTGCCCTTGACTTGATACAAAAGAGCATCCTCCTTCGCATCTGCAAGCCTCTGTTCTAGTTCGTAGTAAAGGTCAGAGGGATTCCCAGCGCTCACAGAAGCCCAGCTAATCGTATATGTATTTTTCTTTAGAGCCACGTTAGCGAAATTGGAGAGGCTTTGTCCATCTACACGTACTGTGCTGAGCTGAGGCGCACGGTAGCCAAGCAAGACTTCCAAAGGAAGACTGGAGGGGCCGCAGCCAAACTCACTACAAGCAGAGACGCGAAAATAATAATACTGACCTAGAGAATCCTCTGTCATATCCATAGCAATCTTTGCCTCTTTCGACTCTACAAGAGCTTCTTCGCCCGTCTGCCATTGTATCACGTTTTCCTGCTCAGTAGCTACGCCTTTTTCTATGCGGTATTTCTGGATATATGCGGAGCCCCCGGGGACCTCCTCCCAAAGCAGCGTAAATTTTTTCAAATTGTTTGGCTCCTGCGCATCTGCCTCTCTGCGCAAATCCTTCACAGCAAAGGGCATGCAATGATGCGCAGGATTTGCAAATTCATCGCCTCCACAAGCTAAAGGCTCCACAGCTTTGCACTGTAAAACGAAGAAGCAAAGCACAGGCAGGAAGACCCAATAAGCGCAAGAAAGAAGCAAGACAAGCCCCCTGCTCCATAGCAATGAGAAGCTTTGCAGCATTCTTTGAGAACAAAGTGAAAACATACTAAACACCATACAAACAGATTACTCGATCTAATCTGGCAGTGTGCCAATGCGCACTGCACTTCGCCTGCCCTAAAGTTAGGATCGGAAAGTTTCAAATACAAAAAGCTTTTTGCATTTTAGCATTTGAATGCTAGCAAGTCAATAATTTTTTTATCATTGTCAAGCCACAGTAGAAATGTCCTAAGCTCATCTACATGTGACTATTACAACAAGGCCTATTGTCAGATTCCTTTAGCAGGGCGCTGGTATTTTGTCTTATGCTAAATGCGCATAGGGCAGTCTGAAATGGAAGGAGCAGCCGAGAAGTTTACAGCCAAAATTTGCTAAAAGTGTCCTAAAGTCAGCCTGAAGGATCATTAGAGAATGTTTGACAAAAACTCTTGCAAATATTATAGAGACTTGAGATTTCTTTTAGATATTTTTACAAGTCTAGTAATTTGAGATGAACAGGAAAGGCGATATTTGGGGGCGTAGCTCAGTTGGGAGAGCGTTTGAATGGCATTCAAAAGGTCAGGGGTTCGAGCCCCCTCGTCTCCATGCCTTTTCTTCTGCCTCTTGTTTTTTTGTATTCTGCTCCTTGATCTATGGGGCTGGCATGTAGCATGAAACTGATCTCTTGGAATGTAAATGGTATTAGAGCCAATATCAAAAAAGGTTTCTACGACTTTGTCAAAGCGCATAAGCCGGACATCTTATGTCTCCAAGAAACGCGGGGCTATCCAGAAAATATTGACGAAGCCCTGCCTCAATACAAAAAATTCTGGTACCATGCCAAGAAAAAGGGTTACTCAGGGACAGCTGTATTTGTCCGAGACAAGTACGTGCCATTGCATGTCCAAATGGGTATGGGCAAAAAGAAACATGACCAAGAAGGCAGGGCGCTTACTTTGGAATATCAACATTTTTATCTGCTTTGCGTCTATACTCCCAATGCTGGTGATGATTTACGGCGGCTGCCTTATCGCATGGAGTGGGACAAGGCATTCTTAAGCTTTATCAAAGCCTTGGATAAAAAAAAGCCCGTGATCTTTTGCGGCGATTTAAATGTGGCGCATGAGGAAAAGGATTTGGCCCGCCCTGAAGCAAATCATCGCAGCGCCGGCTTTACGGATGAGGAGCGCAGCGCTTTTCGCAATATACTCAAGGCTGGTTTTATAGATAGTTTTCGTTGTTTTTGCAAGGAAGGCGGTCACTACACTTGGTGGTCGTATCGCTCAGGAGCTAGAGAACGCAACATAGGATGGCGTATCGATTACTTTGGTCTTTCTGAAAGGCTGCGCCCGCGCCTGCGCAAGGCCTTGCTATTGTCTGATGTCATGGGCTCTGATCATTGCCCTGTGGAGATTTCTTTTTCCTAAGCATGCGCTAAGCCTTAGAAGGCGCTCTTGCTTGGCTTAAAATCGCGCAAGCTAAAGCGCAGTTTTGCAAAGACTCCGAAATTGCGCTTTTTATTGCTGAAAGCTCCCGGACTAGGTTTTTAGCTTTTCATAAGAAGATTGCGAAAGGATGCGGTCCATCAAAATAGCAGCGGATACGCCCGCATTGAGAGCGCTTAGTCTGCCTCTTAGAGGGATAGAAAGTACAAAATCGCTTGCTTCATGCAAAACAAATTTTCCTATACCCTTCCCTTCGTTACCAATAACCAGCGCGATCTGATCTGCAGGAGGCAGAGCGCCATATTGCTTGTAGTCTTTGAGCCAAAGGGGGCCTTTCCTTTTGCCCTGGGTGTGAGAATCTTGTTTTTCCTGAGACTCTTCTGCGCTGGCGCAAATCCAGTAACCCATCTTCTTAAGAGAGGAGACGAGCGTGCCCAGATTGCGTTCTCGAAATATAGGCAGGTGCATGCTTGCTCCTGCCGCAATGCGTTCTACCCTTGCGTTTAAGGGGGCGCTTTTGCCTGTAAGAAACAAGGCCTTTGCTCCGAGGGCCTCAGCGCTTCGAATGATGCTCCCGAGGTTTGCAGTATCTTGGATGCCATCAAGCAGGACCAAAAAGCCTCTCTTATCCTGCCATTTGCAAGCTGCGCGCTGGTAAGAAGCTTTTGTTTGTATGATGCAGCCCTGGTGTTTGATATTACCGAAGAGCTCGCATAACTCCTTGTTTGTTTTGATCTCTAAAGCCAGCTTAGGGAAGGAAGCGCGGATCCTATCTATGTACAGTTTGTATGCCTTAGGGCTCAAAAAAATTCTCTCCGCCCTCCTTGCTTTGCTGGCTAAGAATTCTTCTACTAAGCGCTTCCCAAAAATGATCGAGCTGGCTTGCCTTTTGTAGTGCTTTTTGTACACTATAGCCTTGTATTAGGATTGGCGAGGGAGCTCTTGTGTTTGTTTAGCTAATGTTATGCTGATGACTTTTTAAGCCTGCGGCTGATCTCCATAGAGCAAAACTTGGGCCCGCACATGGAGCAAAAATGCGCTTTTTTAGCTGCCTCAGCCGGAAGAGTGGCATCATGGTATGCAAGCGCCCTTTCAGGATCAAGGGCTAGATGGAATTGATCCCGCCATCGAAACTCAAAGCGGGCTTTGCTCAGGGCATTGTCTCTGTACTGTGCGCCTGGATGACCCTTTGCAAGGTCGGCCGCATGCGCAGCGATTTTGTAAGCAATGACTCCCTCCTTGACATCTTCTTTGTTGGGAAGGCCAAGGTGTTCTTTGGGCGTTACATAACAGAGCATGGCTGTACCCTGCCAGCCGATCATAGCGGCGCCTATGGCGGAAGTAATGTGATCATATCCCGGAGCTATATCCGTAGTCAAAGGACCCAGTGTATAAAAGGGCGCTTCATGACACCACTCCAATTGTTTTTGCATATTGCTTTGTATCATGTGCATGGGGACATGGCCCGGGCCTTCATTCATTACCTGCACATCAAAGTCCCAGGCGCGGGTAGTAAGCTTGCCCTGTGTTTTGAGCTCTGCAAATTGCGCATCATCATTTGCATCAGCAATGCAGCCCGGACGAAGCCCGTCTCCTATAGAAAAAGTAATATCGTAGAGCGACATGATTTCGCAGATTTCATCCCAATGCGTATATAAGAAATTTTCCTTACCGTGGGCCAGACACCAATGCGCCATGATAGAGCCTCCGCGGCTTACAATGCCCGTGATACGTTTTTGCGCTAGAGGAATGTAGTCCAAGAGCGCTCCTGCATGTATGGTGAAGTAATCCACTCCCTGTTCTGCCTGCTCTATGAGCGTGTCGCGGTATATTTCCCAGCTCAAATCCTCCGCAATGCCTCCCGTCTTTTCTAGGGCTTGGTACATGGGCACTGTGCCTACAGGAACGGGGCAGTTCCGAAGGACCCATTCGCGGGTTTCATGTATATTCCTGCCTGTAGAGAGGTCCATCACGGTATCTGCTCCCCAGCGTATAGCCCAAATCATTTTTTCTACTTCTTCTTCTATACTAGAGGAGACAGCCGAGTTACCTATGTTGGCATTGATCTTTACAAGGAAATTACGGCCTATGATCATAGGCTCAAGCTCAGGGTGGTTGATGTTGGCAGGTATAATTGCGCGCCCGCGTGCTACTTCCTTGCGCACGAAGTCAGGGCTGATATGGGACGGGATGCTTGCGCCGTATGCTTGACCCGGATGCTGCTGCCTGACTTCGGCATCAGAGCTTTGCTCCCGCTCTTCTGCTAGAATTTCCTGGCGCATGTTTTCTCTAATAGCAACGAATTCCATTTCCTCAGTAATTTCTCCTTTTTTAGCATAGTACATTTGACTAAGGCCTTGTCTCGCTCTGGCCTTCCTTGGCTTTCGCTTTGCATTGGAGCGCTGATTGTAAAAGCTGCTGTCATTGCGTCTATCAAGCCACTCTTTGCGCAGAGGCGCTATGCCATGCGAAAGATCGATTGCTATATCGGGGTCAGAGTAGGGGCCAGAGCAGTCATAAAGATATACAGGCGCGTTGGGGCGCTCTTCTTTATCGAGAGCGGAGGGGGACAGCAAGACCTTTCTCATAGGCACCCTGACAGAAGGATTGTAGCCGCAAATATAAACACGCTGGGAAGCAGGGAAGGGGCCGTAATGCTTGGTAGACATAAGTATTTTTTCCTATCCTTAGGACTCTATTTCAAGGACTCTATTCCACAGCTCACAGCGATGTAAAGCATATTTCAGGCAGGCTTAGAAATCTGGCAGGTAAAAAAGCTTTTTCGTACTTTACAAATTTTCAGTACTCTTGTGCTCTTGTATGCAAAAGGCTTGCGCCATACATGGCCTTATTGTGATATTATGTATTTGAGAAAGATCATGCGGGGCTTTGGAATCTATTTTTTATGCGCAAGCCTTCTTGCAGCCTGGGCCATTCATGAATATGTTGCGCCCAGCTATATCCTAAAAAAAACAGCGCTGCTAGATATACAGCAAGACCCGGTATCAAAAGCGCTTTCCTATAGAGAAGGAGGCAAGCTCCATAGTCTGGCTAAGGCCATCCCTATCTCTTCATCTCTTTTGCTCGGGGAAGCTGCCAAGCAAAGCCCAGACAATCTAAGCGGGGAAGCAAAGCCAAAAGAAGAAATCGTCTATGAAAGCCATAAGGCGGATGCTGGAGAGTTAGAAAAACAAAAGAGCTACTATCGCTTAAGTCTGATTCAGCATTACGGCATCTATTCTCTTTTCCCGGCTTTTGTGGCCATAGTTTTATGCTGGCTTAGCCGTGAGCCCCTCTTTGCGCTTGTGACAGCTACGCTGAGCGGCGCTTTTCTTCTGGGCAAGTTTGACTATGTAGGCGAAGCATTGATCCCTTCTCTTATGAGTAAAAATACGGCCTCTGTTTTGGTCTTATATCTTTTGCTTTTGGGCGGCCTCTTGGGAATGTGGTCGAGGACAGGAGCTGCACGCGCCTTCTCTGAATGGGTCACACGGCGTTTTGTCAGGAGCGCTTCCTCTGCCCGTTTTGTAAGCTGGCTTTTAGGAATGTGTTTTTTCCAAGGGGGCACGATCAGCACGGTTCTGGTAGGCACAACCGTAAAGAGCTTTGCAGATAAGGAAAGAGTCAGTCATGAAGAGCTTTCTTATATCGTGGACTCCACGGCCTCGCCTATCGCCTGCCTGCTTGCCTTCAACGCCTGGCCGCTTTATATCCAGTCCTTTTTGTTTGTGCCGGGGGTTGCTTTCCTAGCTGCAGAGGAGGGCCGTCTTGCTTTTTTCTTCAGTTCATTGCCTCTCAGTTTTTATTCCATGTTTGCGGTTTTAGGCACTCTGCTTTTCTGCTTTGACAA
>CBDETG010000091.1:0-27762 GCA_965242745.1 Leptonemataceae bacterium | reverse complement strand
AGTCTGGGCGCCGCATTATGTCGTGTCTGTCAAGGGGGTGTTTGTGATACGGGGCGGGGGTTGCTGCTGACTGAGGCGGGGTTGTAATATGTGGAGTCTCGGGCTTGTTGTAATAGTGCGGCGTGGGTTTCTGTTGACTGCGGGCGGTTGTTGTAATAAAGTGGCGTCTGGGCGCCGCATTATGTCGTGTCTGTCAAGGGGGTGTTTGTGATACGGGGCGGGGGTTGCTGCTGACTGAGGCGGGGTTGTAATATGTGGAGTCTCGGCGTTGTTGTGATTATGTCGCGTTTGTTTGTGCTGACAGCGGGCCTCATGTGCGTTACATACCAGAACAAGTCTCGGCAACGCATTAGGGCTGCAGCACAGGCGCTAATGCCCATCTGTGTGCTTTACATACTAGAACAATCCAGTGCAAGGCATAGGCATTGCAATAGCGGTGCGAGAGTCTGGCGCTAAGGCAGGGAAGCCGTTTGCGCCAGACCAATGCCTATGATTTGCCGTCAGACCAATGCCTATGGCTTGCCGTGTCCTTGCGCAAAATTTCCTAAGCCACGCCATTTTCTCCTATGTCACAAAAGTAATAGTTTTGTGACATTAACCGTCATTTGTCGGGCATTTTTTTGCATCTCCAGTCTGTTCAAGCAACAGCAATTTGATCACGGCCTCTATCTTCTTTTGGCGCTCGCCAGTGGCATCTTGGGCAGGCTGAGCTGCGGCAAGGACGCCGCATTCTTTGAGCACTGCAAAGGAGATTTTAGGATCGCCAGACTCTATGGCGTCTTTGATATTCTGCACGGCCTGCGGCCAAGTGGATATGAGCTCTGCCTTGGCAGCGTCAAAAATCTGGCGCTTTTTTTGCGCAACGGCTGCCCTGAGAGCATGGTCTTTTTGATACCAGTAATGCGCACGCTGCTTGCTGATGCCAACAGAGCGCCCAGCTTTGGCAAAGCTCATGCCAGAGGCAAGGGCACGGGCGAGGGCTGCACGCTGCGGGTCCAGCTCTTCTGGCGAAGGCTCTGTAGCTGGCATCTTCAAATCGTCAAAAATGTCAAAAATGTCAAAGCAAGAATAGAAGAGCAGCTCGCCAAAGCTAGAGGAACGCGGCAGGGCTTCTACGTTTTTCTTTATTATGGAAGAAGATCGCTATACAAAACCAGGCATTAGGAACGCGGCAGGTCTTCTACGTTTTTCTTTATTATGGAAGAAGATCGCTATACAAAACAAGGCATTAGGAACGCGGCAAGCCTGCTACGTTTTTCTTTATTATGGAAGAAGATCGCTATATAAAACCAGGCATTAGGAACGCGGCAGGCCTGCTACGTTTTTCTTTATTATGGAAGAAGATCGCTATACAAAACAAGGCATTAGGAACGCGGCAAGCGCTTCTACGTTTTTCTTTATTATGGAAGAAGATCGCTATACAAAACCAGGCATTAGGAACGCGGCAGGCCTTCTACGTTTTTCTTTATTATGGAAGAAGATCGTTATACAAACAAGGCATTAGGAACGCGGCAGGCCTGCTACATATTTCTTTATTATGGAAGAAGATCGCTATATAAAACAAGGCATTAGGATCGCGGCAAGCCTGCTACTTTTGTTACTTTATTATGGAAGAAGATCGTTACTAAAACCAACTTAAACACATGCGATTTTCTGCTCTCTTTGGTGAGATGCTATGCCAAACTAGGCGCATGTCCCAGATGATCTCGCGCCACTTTTGCTTGGACGAAGTTATATTTTCTGAGAGCGCCATACGCAGAGGAAGCAAACGATCTGGCAGACAACTTCTTTCTAATGAAGGAACTTTTCGGCAGAGCACAATCAGTTCTCAAAGAGATGATCGAAAAGGATTAACGAAAGCCTTGCTCAGAGCGATCACTACTAAGCTGGCGCAAGTATCATGCAAAGAAAGAACACAAACCAGTTCTTATATGAGGAGCGAAACATAGCCAGCAAGGATTGCAGGCCTTGCTCAAGCCATAGACTTGGTCTGTTGCCGGGCAAAGTATCGCTTTTCAAGCTTAGATCAACAAGGTGATAGAGGGCAATGCCTGCAAGTCTTGATCAAGGCCTGCCAGATAATTCCGGCTTACTTGACTATGGTCTTTGCTCGACCCAGAACTTGTGCTAGACAAGGCATTCTATACAAAGCAAGCTCAGCTATTTGCTTTGGCGAAGCTCTGGCTCACAGAACTTGTGCCGTTTGCAAAGCTACTGGCTCTGTTTTTAATAATACCTTTGTGGCTTACGCATTATGCGGGCTTCTTAAACGACATGGCTTTCTTTAGCGCATTGGATCGTGTGGCATACAAACAACAGGCCAATCGGCCGACTGCTCCTGCCTTTCACTATGGCATTCTTTACTATACGAAATCCAAGAGCTACAAGTTTCACTAAGCTAAGGCGGGCGCATGAAAGATGCAGAGCATGCAAGAGCCTTGTTAAAAAATATGGCAACAAGACGCCGCCATCCCTATGGCCCGCTGCTTTCTGATGTTTGGTCTGACATCCATCGCGTCCATCATAAGAAGCGTCATGATGCGCATCCTTGCCAACTGCCCCTTGCCTTACTTGAGCGATTGATTCTTATGAGCACGGACGAAGGCGATCTTGTTTTGGACCCCTTTCTTGGAACAGGCACAAGCGCAATCGCAGCAAAGCGTACTAAGCAGGTCTTATATAGGAATAGAGATGGATACCGCATTATAAAGTCATATAGCAAGAGATATGCAAACTTATGTAGGCATTGCAAGAGATAAGCTGAAAGCAACGAAGAGCAATAAGCAAGACTTAGCGCAGGCAGTATGAACAGAAACTATAATAAGATTTACAATGCAGACTCTTCTGATATGCGAGAGATCGCAAGCGCTAGCGTGCAGGAGTGTCATAAGGCATGTTGCCGAGCCCTATAATCTGAATAAGGAATACTGACTGCTCTAGGCGAAGAGCTTTCAAGCATTGTGCAAAGCATGATGGACGACAAGTACCTTATGCAGAGTCAGCCTTGTCGCATTACTTTTCAAGACGCATCATGCCGCTTGCTTGCATCAATGTGAAGCAGAACACTGAAACGGCGGCAAAATGATGTATAAGCGCTTTGACTATTGCTGAGCTTGACCAAGATAGCTTTGCAGCTTAGGTTTTTTAGAGCGAGCGCAGAGATCATCTGGGACAAAGCGCATCAGCGCTGGTCATACAAACAGATTGGGGCTCAAAAGACAAGTGCTGCCCAGCAATCCTGTCCTGCGGGATTATCACGAATACATTCTCAGTCTTTTGCAAGAAGCAGTTTGGCCGCCCCATTCCCAGCCAGCTATCGAAAAAGAAATGACGAAGCAGGAGTTTATGCTTTTTACAAAAAGTGTTTGGCATATCAGCGCAGCCAGCGCAACAAAAATCGGCCACCCTGCGCCCTTCCCAATTGAGCTGCCCCGGAGGCTGATCTATCTCTATTCCTTTCCAAATGACGTGGTCTTGGACCCATTTATGGGCAGCGGCAGCACAGCCATAGCGGCGCTGCAGGCGGGCCGCCATTATCTCGGCTACGAAAAAGAGGCGCGCTACTGCGAGCTGGCAAAGCGGCGCATTCAGCTTAGCACAAAAAAGAGCGCATAAGCTATTTTCTTCTTTTTGCCAAAGCGCCGTTGCGCATAAAAAATTTCGCAAGAGGCATTTTTTTATCTCGACTTTTTGAGACAAAACAGGGAGAAGGTACCCGCTGTGAAAATAAGCAGGCATTGCAAAGCAAAGGGCCGCAGGCTTGCCGATATGTCGTGTTAAGCGCTGGGTCTCTGCATGCTGTACATACTACAACAATCCAGTGCAAGGCATAGGCATTGCGTCACGAGCACAGGAGGTGCGAGAGTCTGGCGCTAAGGCAGGGCTGACAAAACAGATATGGTTTTTTCTGGAGCTGTACATACTACAATAATCCAGTGCAAATCATAGGCATTGCGTCACGAGCACAGGAGGTGCGAGAGTCTGGCGCTAAGGCAAGGAGGCCACCGCGCTGCTACCAATGCCTATGATTTGCCGATATGTCTCTTTGCTTATGGAATGTGTGCAAAACAGGTCGAATTATGTCACCTAAAGAACTTCAAAGCTATGCAGCTGGGAATTTACGGATTTGGGCCTGTACTATGCTTTCTGCAGCAAATTTTACGATCAACGGCTCTTGGGCGCATTGATTTGTTTCACTTAGGCGCGGGATATAGTGAAGTTTCCATCGAGCAATCTGCCTGTGTCGCAAGAGCCGACTTTTGAGACCGGCTTTTAGCCATATGCTGGAAAAAATCTTAAAACTCGTATTTGGATCTAAAAACGAGCGTACAATCAAAAAATTACTGCCTCTGGTGCGGGAAATCCATGCCTTAGAAGAGAGCATGCGTGCTCTTTCCAAAGAGGATTTTCATGCGCAAACACAAAGTTTTCGTAAAGAGCTGGAAGAAGGAGCGCCAGACGCAAGGGCTCGCATCCTCCCGCAGGCCTTTGCTGCTGTGCGTGAAGCAGCATGGAGAAGTCTCGGATTACGGCATTTTGATGTGCAGATTCTGGGAGCTTTAATTTTAGACGAGGGGCGCATTGCTGAAATGAAAACAGGGGAGGGGAAAACCCTGACAGCTACGGCAGCCATTTACTTCAATGCCCTGAGCGCTAAAGGCGTGCACGTAGTTACAGTCAATGATTACTTGGCGAGACGTGATGCGCAATGGATGCAGCCCGTATATGAAATGCTGGGGCTGAGCGTAGGGGTGATCCAAAGCCAAATGGGTCATGCAGAGCGCAAGGAGGCCTACCAGGCAGACATCACCTATGGCACGAACAGCGAATTCGGCTTTGACTATCTGCGTGATAATATGCTTACTGAGAAAGAAGACCTTGTACAAAGGGCTTTTCATTTCGCCATAGTAGACGAAGTAGATTCCATTTTGATTGACGAAGCCCGCACGCCTCTGATTATTTCCGGCCCAACGCAGGAGAACACCTCCGCTTACAGAAATATAGACAATGCCATACGCCGCCTTATAGAAGCCGAGGCGAAAGCCCCAGCGCCTGAAGTTGAGCAGACTCCTTCCTTGCAGATTCAGGCCAAGCCCCCTGAGCCGCATTTGCTACGCGGGTATTATTATGATATAGATGAAAAGGCGCGCAATGTTTTTCTTACTGAAAAAGGCACGCACGAACTAGAGAAAATTCTGTCCATAGACAACCTTTATGCGCCTAATAATACAGAATTAGTGGCGCACTCCAGTCAGGCTTTGCGGGCCCATCTGATATTCAAAGACGAAGTGGATTATGTTGTACACGGAGGCGAGGTGCTTTTGGTAGATGAGCACACGGGCCGCACTATGCCGGGCCGCCGCTATGGGGACGGCCTGCACCAAGCTCTGGAGGCCAAAGAAAGGGTGGAGATCAAGCAGGAAAGCCAGACTTTGGCAAGCGTTACGTATCAGAATTTTTTTCGCATGTATCCCAAGCTGGCAGGCATGACAGGCACGGCAGACACCGAAGCGGCAGAATTCAAGAAAATCTATAATTTAGAAATATGTATGATTCCTACAAATCTTCCTGTGCGGCGCAAGGATTATCCAGATCGCATCTACCGCACAGAACAAGAAAAATACAGCGCAATTGTAGAAGAAATCAAAGAGTGCATGCAAAAGGGACAGCCTGTCCTTGTTGGTACCATTTCTATTGAAAAATCAGAGCAGCTCTCAGAGCTCATCAGGAAACATGGCATGGCGCACAGCGTACTCAATGCAAGGCACCATGCCCGCGAAGCGGAGATTATTGCAAATGCGGGGAAGTATGGCGCTGTGACCATCGCAACCAATATGGCGGGCCGCGGCACGGATATAGTACTCGGCGGAGCGCCGCACTACCTTCCCGTATTAGAAGAGCTTGCAGAAGATGACAAAGAACTCAAATCCTTTAAGGAAGCAATGCTGAAAAAAGATTTCCCAGCAGCCCAAAGCCTGCTTGAAGGCCTGGCCAAAGAAGAGCCCAAGCGCAAACGCATGCAAAGCATCTATGAAGATGCGCAGAAATGGTCAAGAGAACATGAGCGGGTAAAAGAGGCTGGCGGTCTTCATATTCTGGGGAGCGAACGCCACGAGTCGCGGCGCATAGATAATCAGCTTCGCGGGCGCTCTGGGCGGCAGGGTGACCCCGGCTCCAGCCGCTTTTATTTGAGTCTGGAAGACAATCTTATGCGCATTTTCGGAGGAGAACGGATTAAGAATCTGATGGGGCGTATAGGCATGCAGGAAGGCCAAGAGCTGGAAGCAAGCATGGTGGATCGAGCTATAGCGCGTGCGCAAAAAAGGGTGGAGAACCATAATTTTGACATACGCAAGCATCTTTTAGAGTACGATGAGGTTATGAACAAGCAGCGTGAGTTTGTCTACAAGGAAAGGAGCGTTTTCCTGCACAATGAAAAAGTGCGGGAGCGCCTGATGGCCTGGGTAGAGGAAAGCATAGAGAGTCATATCCTTCTTTTTTGCCCGTCCAAAGACATAGGCGTATGGGATTGGGAAAATCTGCAAGAGTATTTACAACGTGTTTTTATGCTGGAAGCGCAGCTCAAGGCGGAGGATATGAAATTTGAGCGTAATCCCCAGCTGAAACTCTTTGAAAATATACAAAAGCAAGTCTTGGATTACTACCAAAAAGAGAAAGTAGACAAACTGGGGGAAGAGGCCTTAAACTATGTAGAGCGGCGTATCGCCCTTGATGTGATCGATGCGCGCTGGAAGGAGCACCTGCATCAGCTGGACCAATTACGCGAAGGCGTATGGGCTTCTGGTTATGCCGAGCGCAATCCGCTGGTAGAGTTTAAGATACGAGGCTTTGAGCTTTTTGACGAGATGGTAGAAAGCATCAAGGAGCAGTTAAGCGAATTCCTTTTTCACGTGCAAATTGCAGGCCCTTTGGAAAAAGAAGGCCAAGCAGACAGCCTTAGTCAGGGCATGCGCTCTCATGAAAGAAGCAGCGCTATGCAAGAGCAGCATGAAAACTATAACAGCTTTTCTGCCGTAGAAGCCGGGGCAATGTCCGGCAAGAAGCCAAGCCTTATGCCGCTAAACAATGTCCAGCCCATGCCCTCCAGCGCCCCTGCCACTCCCCGAAAAACAACAAAGGCCCTCAGCGGAGGCGGAGCTTCGCAAAGGCGCAAGTCGCGTCGTCGTAAATAAATGTAAATAAAACGGCCGTGTCTGCTGTTACTTGAAACAAAGAAAGACGCCTCTCATGAGCCTACGAAAGCCGTCTATTTTGAAAGAATAAGCAATGAACACAAGCCCGCATCCTAAGTCTCAAGTTAAGCTTCTTTCGGGAGAAGGCAGAAAGCAAAGCGCTGCATCGCAGCAGGCAGCAAAGGGCCTGCCTTTGCCTGTCAAAAATCCCGCAAGTGAAATCACTTTGGAACAGTCCTTGCATGCCTTGAGTGAGATCAGTCATGTAATAAACCAAAAGGATCATCCAGAACAGGCGCTAGACCAAATACTGCAGTCCTGCATAGACAGCACTGGGGCAGATTCGGGCAGTATCATGCTTCTGGCAAAGCAAAAAGATCACCTGAGTCTTTGGGCCTCGCGCGGGCTTTCACCTAAAGCCAAGGATTTTACGCTGCCTCTGGGAGATGGAGTTACAGGATGGGTAGCGCAGCACGGTAAGTCCCGCATCGTCCATGATGCTGCTAAGGAAAGAGACTATGTAAGCCTTGCGCAAGACCTTTTTTCTGAATTAGCGGTGCCCATGCTTGCCAAGGGGGAGATTATAGGCGTTTTATCTGTCGATGCCAAAAGGAAGCATGCCTTTAGCTGCGCCCAAGAAAAGTTCCTTAGTATTATGGCAAATCTTGCTGCCGGCATTTTTGTGAATTTGCGCGATAATCAGCTGCTGAAGCTGCGCGATCGTTTCCATGGCGTTATGACTGAAATATCAAAGCTCATCTCTCAGCCCTTGCATTTGCGGGACGTCTTTAATGAGATCATGAAGGTTGCAGAAAAAGCCTTTCGCCTGCACCACAGCACACTTTTGCTTTACAACAGAGATAAGGAGCGTTTGGATATAGCTGCCGCATCCCACCTCAGGCAGGCAGAGACTTCCCGCACAAACTCTGATCAGGCGCTTAAGAAGATCCACTATGAGCCGGGAGAAGGCATTACAGGCCAAGTCTTTCTTAATAAAAAAGCCATCTTCATTCCCAATGTCCGCGCAGAACCTGCCTTCCTGAATCGTATGCGGCTCCAAATAGAAGAAGACCTGGGCTTTTTTTGCACGCCTATTTTTTCAGGGAATGCGGTGGTGGGTATCTTTAGCGCCTATACGCTGCCGCAAAGCGGCATAGACCCGAGCTTCATTCTGGAATTTCTGGAGGTTGTTGCTTCTTATCTTTCTCAGGCCATCACAATACAAAAGCTTGTAGAGGATGAGACGCAGGTGATCCGTTTTGAAAATACGCAGCTCAAACAGGAGCTCTCTCAGAAATACGAATTTGGCCAAGTGATTGCGCGCTCTGCGATTATGCGTAAAATCTGCGAAAGAGTACGCATTGTGGCGCAGACCCGCGCTTCTGTTCTTATCACAGGTGAATCAGGCACAGGCAAAGAGCTCATTGCTTCTGCTCTGCATTACAACAGCCCGCGCCAAAATGCGCCCTTCATCAAGCTCAACTGCGCTGCCATACCCGAACAACTTCTTGAAAGTGAGCTCTTCGGACACCGCAAAGGGGCCTTCACCGGAGCCTTACACCACAAAAAGGGGAAATTCGAAATGGCAGAGGGGGGGACCATTTTCCTTGATGAAATAGGTGAAATGCCCTTAAACATGCAAAGTAAGTTACTGAGAGTTTTGCAGGAGCGGGAGATAGAGCCTGTAGGAGGGACCACCCGCAGCATTGACATACGTATTCTTGCCGCAAGCAATGCTGACCTGGAGCAAAAAATCAAAGAACGGCAATTTCGATCAGACTTGTACTATCGTTTGAATGTCATCCATCTCCCTATACCGCCCTTAAGGGCAAGAAAAGAGGATATTCTACCCTTAGTCCAACATTTTATTGAAAAACACGCAAAGGAAAATAATAGGTCGATCCGCCTTATCAGGCCTGAGGCTGTGCGCTTATTAGAGCAATACTCCTGGCCCGGAAATGTACGGCAGCTTGAAAATAGTATAGAGCGTGCTGTTATTCTCAGCCAAAAAGATGCTCTGGACGCGGGAGATTTCGCCTGCCTCTTAGAATCACAACTACACGAAGAGCTCGTTTTTACTGAAGGCAGCGGGACGGAAGATAGAGAAGGCCCTGCAAGAACAGGGCAGGCAGGCTTAGAAGCTCTTTCTTCGCAGGCAGCGGGCAAAGTCTATGAACACGCTATACAAAACGTAGAGCGCACATTGATCACGCAGGCTTTGCATAAATTCCGCTATACAAAAGCTAAGGCTGCGCGTTATCTGGGTATTAACAGAAACACTTTGGATAAAAAAATACGCGAGCTGAAAATTGAAAGCTAAGTTGGATGCAGATTCCCTTCAGTTTGCGTCTGTGGCCTTGTTGCGTAATGCAAAAGCGAGAATCGGCGATTCCACGCAGGCGCCATAGCGCTTATAGGCCGATTCAGGCGTTTTCGAGAGTGTCATTTTCCATTATTACAACCACGCCCAGACGCCGCCTATCACTACAACGCTACAAGTCAGCAGAGCCCCCCGCGCCTCCAGTCCTTACTTACTCACAGCCGCCAGCCTCGCTCTGCTAACAGCAGGATCAGCTACCCATGTTGACTTCACTACCAGCACGCTCCAATTACAGCAGCCCGCCCTCATTCCCAGGCGCCCAAGTGCTGAGCCTGTATCCAGGTTGCAAAGAACTCACCTATCGCCTTCAGCACTGTGCGTGGCGTACAAGCTGCAGGCATGTGGACAAGTGCCGCAACTAGTAGAACCATCCCCCATGCTCTTTTTAGCGCTACAGCCTTGCCCGGTGACCCACACGGCTTACTGCCACTGCAGGCCGCAGGATTCGGATCACCCCCCCCATATAACACAACTAGGCTCAGCTCTCCACGAACATGCCTCTTCTCAGTACAACTTGCAATTCACAGGCTGCCATCGCCTATCACCCCAACGCTGCATGTGCGGGTATACTGCCTGTTTCCCTACATTAGCAGAATTAGAAGGACTGCAACCCTGCATCCTGCCACTCTCCTAACTGTGCGTTCCTTACATGTATCGCCTGGTGACCCACAACTAGGATCGTAGCTTCCACTGCATGCGTCTCTCCAGTTACAACTCCAATTACAGCTGCCATCGCCTATCACCCCAATGCTACAAGTGCGGGTATACTGCCTTCCCATAATTAGCAGACCAGATTTTGCGACTGCAACCCGCATCCTGCCATAATCCTACTGTGCGTTCCTTACATGCTATCGCCTGCGCCACCACAACTAGGATCAGCTTCCACAACGCGTCTTCCAGTACAATTCCAGTCACAAGGCCATCGCCTATCACCCCAATGGCAAGTGCGGGTATACTGCCTTTGCATAATTAGCGGAATGGGACTGCAACCCGCTATCCTGCCAGCTTCCAACTGTACGAGGCACGCATGTGCAACACCGTCTTGCTGGTCCTTCAGCGCACTCTTACACGCCTTAGCAAGTGGGCCGTCTTCCCACCGTGCAAGTACTAGCAACTCCCCCCGCTACAATCGTCCAGCTCCAAGATGTATTTGGACTCACTGCATTCCACACAGCTAGAGTTATATCGTCCCGCGTCTCTGTAGCATTTTCCCACCAGTTGTTGCAATCTCGCTCTTGATATAACGTACCACAACTCGCATGACGCTCCACAAGGTACATGTTGCCCGCGGCATGATTTGGATTAGCCGATTCAAGGATTCACTGCAAGTCCCATCCGAGCAATAGGACCTACAATTCCCCGGTGACCCGCATTCATCACATGTCTGCGGAGGCTTTGGATTCCACTGGCGGCTTTGGCGGCGGCGGCGGAACATACACACAACTACTATCCGTCCTACATTCCCGCGTTGTTGCCCCAACGCAGCTCCACTCACAGCTCTTATCGCCAGGATTGCCAGGCGTGCAGGTCCGGGTCCATCGCCTCTGGCCGCTTGAACAACAAGAATTGCTCCTAGAATAAGTCGTAAAAGTACGATCCGTACACGCCCCCACCGTCACCTTCTTACAATCATCATCATCCACCAGCTGCGATTCCGTAATGCCAGCGCAGGACCACGTGCAGCCACCGTTGCCCTTCTGCCCCGGCGTGCAGGTCCTCGTCTGCTCACGCTTTTCTTCTTCCTCGTTGCAGTCGCCGTCTGCCCATTCTGTGAGCGTCCGCGCCTTGCAGGCCACGCAGCTAACATCAATCCTCCATTTCTTCACAGCCACGCCAAGACAGCTCCAGTCGCAGCTGCCATCGCCTTCGGTGCCGTCCGTGCAGGTGCGGGTCTGGCCCATCTTCGTCTTCTCGCAGACGCCGTCCTGCCAGTCCTTCAGGTCACGGGCCGTGCAGGCGCCGCCGCCTGCGATGGTGGCGCTGAGGCGCTGGCCTGGTATCAGCGTGCCGCAGACAGGCAGCTCGTCGCTGTTGCCCTCAGCCCCGCACCACTTCGGCGCATTTGCGGCCGTAGACGGATTCTGCACGTACAGCACGCCCGGCAGCGCCGCAAAAGACCAGTTCGCAGTACTCCAGCCCGTGCCTGCGGCCGTCAGCGCCTTCAGCTCCGCCGTCGTCTTGCCATAAACCTTGTTTTCCACCAGCGCATGCGTATTGGCCCTGCCTCCAACCAAACGCTTATTACTTACAGACACGACAGAGCCTCCCTGACTGTGCTCGGCATCCAGGTTTACGTAGCTTGCGCTGATGCTAGCGCCCGTATTTGCTATCCAGCCCACGAGCCCGCCGAGCTTCTGCCAGCTGCTAAGAAGGGACAGGGAGCCCCCGTCGCATAGCTGTTCCTAATACTGCCACTGGTGAAATCACCCACGAGCCCGCCCACGCCCCGCTGAATCTTGTCCCATGACGAGCTCACCGCGCCCATCGCATAGCTGTTGTGCACGGCGCCCCCGCCCATCGTGCCCGCAAGCCCGCCCGCACGCTCAGCCGAGCTGACCTGCCCCGCCGCATAGCTGTTCCTGACAGTGACGCCCAGCATGTTGCCCACAAGCCCCCCCGTGCTGTCTGCGCCCGTGACTGCGCCCAGCGCAAAGCTGTTTGCAATCGTATTCGTGCCCGCCGTTGCGCCCACAAGCCCGCCTGCATAGCGCTTGGCGCTCACCGTGCCCAGCGCATAGCTGTTCAGAATCCTGCCTCCGCCCTGCATCTTGCCCACGAGCCCGCCGACCTCGCTGCTTGCGCCAGCGCTGGCAACGGCGCCCGTCATGTAGCTGTTGCTGATGCTGCCGCCCACCATAAAGCCCGCAATCGCGCCAGTGTTGAAATTGCCCGTACCATCCGCGCTGATATTTACGCCTTCCACAGCGAGATTCTTAATATGCGCGCCACTCACCCGCCCAAAGAGGCCGACAGCGGCGCCAGATCGGTTAATATGAAGGGACAGAATACGATAGCAGCCGCCGTCAAAGCCGCCCTCGAAGGTCTCAGAGCTCGTGGCGGCGATGGGCAGCCAGCCTCTGCCACTGTCTTCCGTCTTGCTTGCGCTTGCGTCTATGTCAGCAGTCAGCTTGTAGTGCGCACGGAGGTAGGCCGTGCCGCCGTTGCCCCGCATCTTCTCAGCGTAGGATTTTAGCGTATCGTAATCGCCAATGCGATAGGGGTCGTCCGCCGTGCCTGTGCCCGTGCCAGAGCCCGTGTCTGCGCTGCAGCTTGCCAAAAAACCTATGGGCGATGGGTCGACACCGCTGCTGCAGCCCGCATCCGTCACCAGCCTCGTTTTTGCAAGCGTGCTGCAATCCCAGTTGCAGCTGCCGTCGCCCTCGGTGCCGTCCGTGCAGCTGCGGGTCTCCTCGCGCTTGCCGCTCTTGCAGCTGCCCTTGGCCCATGCCGTCTCCGTGCGGGCTATGCAGGCCTCACAGCTGGGGTCAGCCTCCAGCTTCGTCAGCGAAAACGTTGCTGCAATCCCAGTCGCAGCTGCCGTCTCCCTCGGTGCCGTCTGTGCAGCTGCGGGTCCACTCCCGCCTGCCGCTTGCGCAGCTGCCCTTAGCCCAGGATGTCTCCAGCCGTGGCACGCAGGCAGCGCAGGCGCTGTCCGTCACCAGCTGCGTGAGCTCCAGCTTAGAGCAATCCCAGTCACAGCTGCCGTCAGCTTCTGTGCCATCGGTGCAGGTGCGGGTCTGCTCTCGCTTGCCGTTCTTGCAGCTGCCGTCTGCCCAGCCGCCGAGGCTTGCCTCCGTGCACTGCGGGACCGTTAGCGCAAGCACGCTGGAGCGTGTGCCAGAGCAGTGCTGCGCATTGCTTGTATCCAAAACGCAGCTCTGCGCACGGTATTTGTGCGGGCCCGCATCAGTGGTGCTCAGGTTCAGGGCGCAGCTGACAGGATTGCTGGGATTGGAGGAGATAGCGCTTGCGCAGGAGCTGTCCGCCTGCCATGCGCCGCTTTGTTCTTTTTCTAAAACATACTTGCTCAGGGCCACGCCCGTAGGCAGACTTGCGCCGAAGCTCAGCGTAAAGATGCCGCTGCTCTCGCTCGTGCTGCCGCTTGTCAGCGTAGGCGCTGGCAGCTTCTGCGCCGTGATGGACAGATTGGGGCCCCACTTGCCGCATATCTTTTTTGCAGCATCCTGCGCAGAGCCGCAGCTACGTATGCAGTAGTTCAGATTCTTTGTGCGACTCAGGTTGGATCTAAAAAGCTTGCTGGTCGCCGTAGTCTGGATATCCACGCCAAGGCTGCAGGGCTCGTCCTCGCCGTCCTTGTATTCGTAGTATGTTGCGCCGCTGACGGCAGCCCATGTGAGCGTGTAGATTCCATCAAAAGAATAGTGCTGGGGCGGCGTAGCGCTCGTTGCATACTCGCCTGCGCCGTTTGCAACGCTCAGGAGCGGGGCAGCAAGATCATATTCCACAGAAATGTAGCTGGAGGCGTATCCACAGTTCTTGCCGCTGCTAGTGGGACAGGCCTGCACGCTGTAATAATAGCGATAGCCAGGGGCTACGCTCTGCGCAGATGCGGCAGCGCCCGCTGCGCTGAGCGCCAGGTGGCGATCGGTGATGGAGGTCTTGCCGGCAGGCAGCGTGGCGGCGGGGCTCGTGCCCGCAAGGTCGCTGATGGCATACTGGACAACGCGCAGCTTGTAGTAGAGGGAGCTCTCGGCATTCCAGCCCACGCTGTAGCTTGCGCCAAGCGATGTGTGCGCATGGCCCGCAGCGCCGTTAAACTTGAGCACAGGGACGGGGAGCTCCAGCAGGCTGATGGTAGCAGCGCTGGTCCATGCGCTGCAGCCGAGGTCCTTGCTGGCAGCGTGCGATGGGGCAGGCGCGCAGCCTGTAGCTGTAGTTTTGGCCAACTACCGCCACGCCCACAACATAGCTCTGGGGCGAGCCTGTCAGACTTTCTTCTATTGTACTCCAGTTTTCGTCGCTATCGCAGGAGCCGGGGCAGCGGGCCAGCTCGTAGCGCTTTGCATACTCCACGCTTGCCCAGCTGATGTCGTAGTCCTGGCCCTCGAAGGCCTTGGTGCCGAGAGAGCGCAAAGCTGGCGGGTTTGCTGAGGCTGCTGCGAAAGCGCAGGGTGAGCTGCGGGCTTGCAGAGCTGCAGTGGCCAGCGCCCGCCGCCTCGGCGCAGGCCTTGACCCTGTAGACGTAGCTCAGCGTGCCGCTGGCAGGCAGGCTCTTCGTGATGCTCTTGCTGAGCGTCGCCAGCGTGCTTTCAGACCAGTTTGCGCCGCCATCAGAACTTTCTTCTATTATATAGGACTTGGCGCCAGTCACAGCAGACCAGCTGAGCGCACCCGTTGCGTTGTAGGATATGTGCTCGCTTGCGGATAGGACGTGATCGCTTGCGTCAGCCTCGATGGCAAAGTTTGCGGGGACGGCGGGCAACTCCACAGTCACCGTGTAGGGCTCGGACCATGCGCCGCAGCTGGAGTCAAGGTCTTCTTTGCTGTTGCTCTCCTCCAGCACCGTGCGCGAGCAGGAGCGGAGCCTGTAGGTGTAGCTTCCCGCATCCTTTGCAAATGCGCGACCTGTGATTGGATAGCGCAGCTCCTTGCTGTCATATTCGCCTGCAGCTGAGTCGCCAGCCTTTTCTTCAAGCTGGTAGCGCACAGCGCCATCCACCTCGCCCCAGAGCATCCAATATTTGCCATCGTAGGACTTGTCGGCGTATTGGGCGCTCTGGCTGTGCGTCAGCGTAGAGGAGGTGGGCAGATGGATGCTGAGCGCAGCGCTGCTGCTCCATGCGCTGCAGCCAAGGTCCTGCTCTGGCATCGCAAAGGGGCAGGCGCGCAGCCTGTAGGCGTAGTTTTTGCCTGAATCGCTGTTCTGGGAGGCCATGCTCTTGGGCGAGCCTGTCAGGACTTTCTTCTATTGTAGACCAGTTTTCGTCGCTATCGCAGGAGGCCTCGCAGCGGGCCAGCTCGTAGCGCTGCGTGTCCGTCACGCTTGCCCATCTGATGTCGTAGCTCTGCCCTACGAAAAGGCTCTTTGTGGAAAGCGCAAAGCCGGCGGGCTGGCTG
Organism: Leptonemataceae bacterium; assembly: GCA_965242745.1. Taxonomy (GTDB): domain Bacteria; phylum Spirochaetota; class Leptospiria; order Leptospirales; family Leptonemataceae; genus JABAAI01. The sequence goes on along the minus strand of CBDETG010000091.1, from coordinate 12,111 downwards.
AGGCTACTGCGAAAGTGGAGCTTGAGCAGATCGGCATCAGCCGTAGGCGAGCTGCAGGGGCCACCGCCGCCAGCGAGCGTGCAGGCCTTAATTCTGTAAATATAGCTGTCGGCGCCGCTGGCAGGCAGGCTCCTCGTGATGCTGGCGCTGAGCGCAGGCGCATCCACACCCACAGCTTTAGCCCAGTTTGCGCCATCATCGGAACTTTCTTCTATTATATAGGACTTTGCGCCCGTGACCGCAGACCAGCTAAAGCCCGCCGCAGCGTTGTAGGAGGTGCGCTCTTTCTCGGACTGGGAGACGTCGCTGGGATCGAGGCTGATGGCAAAGCCCTTCGGCACGGGCAGGGCCTCCACGCTCACGCTATAGGAAGCCGACCATGCGCCGCAGCTGGCATCGCTAGGATCGGCTGGCACCGTCTGCGAGCAGGCACGGACCATGTAGGCGTAGGCGCCCAGCTTGTTGTTTGTCAAAGTGGACTTGGGGTATCTGGGCGTGTCGAGCTCGTGCTGCGTGGCGCTGCCAGCCTTTTCTTCAAACTGGTAGCGGGCGGCGCCATCTATGTTCGGCCAGCTCAGGAAATACTTACCGTCGTAGGATTTGTCGCCGTGCTGCCCGCTCTGGCTGTGCGTGAGCACGGGCACGCCGAGGGGCTTGTAGGCGATGCTCACATCGGGGCTCCACTCGCTGCAGACAAGCGCAGCCGTGCTGCCAGGACAGGCCTGGATTTTGTATGTGCAGGTCCTGTCATTTTGGCCATATTCTGGCATGACGTCCATGCTCTGCTTTTCAAGAGCGTCCTGCGCCTGCGGGGCAAGGCGGGCGCAGCCTGCGTCGCTTGCGCTGCCATCAAACCTGTATTCTACAGCGCCCGTGACCCGATCCCAGCTGATCCTGTAGGGCTGGCCAAAGTAGCGGTTGTTGGAATTCGCAACAAAGGCGGCGGGCGTGGCAAGCCGCTGGACGATGATGTCGTAGCTGACAGGCTCGCTGCAGATGGGGGCCTCCCCCTCCTCGGGATGATCGAGGCAGAGTTGCAATGCATAGGAAAAAGTTTGCGGCTCGGCGGTGGGTGTTGCGGGATCGGGAGAATAGGTGAGGCCGCCCAAGCGCTGAGTCTGGTTTAGCACGTAGTAGGTGTCTGGGGGCGCGCCATCGGGGGCTTCCCAGACCAGACGATAGATGCCATCGTAGGAGGTGGTGGGGTCGGGCTCATCGCTCTGGAAGGCGGCGGGCGGGGGCGGGGGGATGCTAAGCACGCTGAGGCTCAGGACAGCGCCGCTCCATGCGCTGCAGCGGGCATCGTCGCCTGCGGGACAGAAGCGCAGACTGTAGGAGTAGTCGCCATCCTGCTTGCTAGTAAAGGCGTGGCGCTCACCTGAGACGGCGGGCACGGTGGACCACGGGCTCCAGCTCTCCCCTGCATCGCCGCTGATGCGCTCCTGCAGCTCGTAGCTGGCGACATGCTTTTGCAGCGGGGCAGGCGCAGACATGGCCAGCGTGTAGGCGTGATCGTAGGCTACGTGCTTGCCTTCCTGCTGCCACTCGGCAGAAGCCAGCGTCAAGTTTTCAGCGAGGGGCGCAGGCAGGTCAACGGCAACTTGGAAGGGCATGGACCACGGGCCACAGGCGCTTTCTTTGGGCGTGCGCTCGCAGGTGCGCAGGAAATTCTGGTAGGTGTAGCCGTAGGGGTTTTCGCTGCGCTGGATTTGCAGTCCTTCTTCTATGGTAGAAACTGAGTCATCTGCGCTGTCTTGGAGCTGGTAGAAAATGCGCTCTGCGTTGCCATCGACATCGGGCGAGTGCTCCCATGTGATTTTGTAATCGTTCGTTTTGAGCTCGGCGGCAGAGCTGAAGAGCTTTTGGCCATTGACTTGGACGCCGCTCAGCTCAGGCGGGGCGTGGCCGAGCAGCATCTCGAGGGGCTCGCTGGCCAGACCGCAGCCGTAGGCGCTGCAGGCGGTGACACGAAAATAATAGTAAAACTCGGTGGAGGCATCGTCCATGTCCATGGGCATGCTGGGGCCTCGGCTCTCGGCCATCGTGTCGTCGCCCTGCCATTGGACCTCTGCGCCCGTGAAGCCTGCAGTGCCCTTCTCGATTTTATACATTTGTATGTATTCATAACCGCCGGGGGCTGGGTCCCATGCAAGGAAGAACTTTTTCGGGTTGGTGGGATGGGCGGGGTCCATTTCCCTTCGCAGGTTTTGGACGGCGAAGGGCATACATTCAAAGTCTGGGTTTGCAAACTGGTCACCGCCGCAGAGGCCGGGATTGATGTAGCCGCACTGGGCGCTAAGCGAAAGAATACCCGCAAGGAAGAGACAAGAAACTAAGCTGTGTTTCATGCGCCTGCCTCCTGAGCGAGTTGGGGGGGGGGGGGGGGGGGGGTAAAGAAGCGCTGCAAGGCTAAGCTACGTAGGAAGTGATGGCGGCGGGCCTTGTTGTAGTAAGCGAAGTCTGGGCGCCGCATTATGTCGTGTGGGCGCAGGTGCTCAGGAAAGCTGTGGGCTTTGCCCTGCGAGTCTGTGATGCCTCCTTTGAGTTGAGCTGTGGTTTTTTTAAATTTGTTCTGCATTTTACTTCCTCCTAAATGCGATTGCTTTGTTAAGCGAGTGTGATATGCTTTTGCAAAAACACCTGTGTTTTCGTCAACATGATGCTTTCGTCAGCATGATGTTTTATCAAAAGCTTATGGTATTTTAGCACTAGGGCAAATATATGTCAAACTTTTTTTAGAAAAAAATTTACTTTTTTTCACATATTTAGAAATGCTAAAACAGAGCAAGAGTTTTCGTCAACATGATGCTTTATCAACATGATGCTTTATCAACATGATGCTTTATCAACATGATGTCTTTATCAAGATGATGCTTTATCAACATGATGCTTTCGTCAACATGATGCTTTATCAACATGATGCTTTTATCAACATGATGTCTTTATGAACATGATGTCTTTATGAACATGATGTCTTTATGAACATGATGTCTTTATGAACATGATGTCTTTATCAAAAGCTTATGGTATTGTAGCACTAGGGCAAATATATGTCAAACTTTTTTTAGAAAAATTTACTTTTTTTCACATATTTAGAAATGCTAAAACAGAGCAAGAGTTTTCGTCAAGATGATGCTTTATGAACATGATGCTTTATGAACATGATGTCTTTATGAACATGATGTCTTTATGAACATGATGTCTTTATGAACATGATGTCTTTATGAACATGATGTCTTTATCAAAAGCTTATGATATTGTAGCACTAGGGTAAATATATGTCAAACTTTTTTTACTGATAAATTGTAAGGCCTACAGACATTTTACACACTAGGCTACTTGTGGTTCAAGGTATCCTTTATCAAAAACCTGTTTTGGCGTCAACTTTCTAATAGAGCTATGCGGCCTTTCCTCGTTGTAATATCTGACATACTCTATAATCCCTTTTTCTATCTGGCTTTGCAAAAGACCATCTAACTTTTCAAGCTTAGCCTCTTGCTTCATAGTTCTGTGAAAGCGTTCAATCTTGCCATTGTGCTGTGGCGTGCGCGGACGGATAAGATGATGCCTGACACCAAGAGATTGCAATGTAGTTTCAAACAATCCAGCCCTGCTTTGCTTTTGCCTTTTTGCATTCAACTCTGAAGTATAACGATTAGTAAACTCAACGCCATTATCTGTTTGTATCAATTTAGGCTTCCCATATCGATTTACATATTCATGCAAAGCCTGCGTTGCTTCATAAGCAGACTTTTCTTCACAAACATGGACAAAAACATTTCTACTACAATCATCAATCAAAGTCACGGCATAGACTTTATTGCCGTTGTTGTTTTCTATGCCCAAGTAGACCGTATCAGCCTGCGCTCTATCATGCTTATGAGCAGCGCTATAACGCTTATCGTGCGGGTTCGCCTTTTTACGCTTATGTGTATTGCATACATTGTTGCGGCGCAGAACCTTATCTACAGTGGAAGGCGCAATATACTTTCCTGTTTGCCTGCGATACAGAGCAGCGATGATCGCTCCACCATTTTGCCTGTCTTCGCGTATTTCTAAAATCTGACGCTCTACCTCAGGGCTAGTTTTGTTTGGTGAGTTATGCGGCCGTCTACTTTTGCCTTTTAGAGCATGAATGCAGTATCCATTTTCACGCAGGACTTTTATATGATTGTAAAAGGTCCTGCGTTGTATGCCAGCTCGATCGCAGCCTAATGAAATGTTTGTACTTTCTAATACGCGGATCAGCAAGCGTGCTTTTGAGCGCACTGTATCCTCTTTCACTCCTAATAGATTTTGTTTTATTTTTTGTAAGTCATTTTGATACTTGGACATAGGTCCCTCCTGTGATTGTTGGCATTACAAACAACCAGTAAGGAGGGGCCTCAAGCCCAGAAAGTGTGAAATATGTTCGTAGGTTGTATATTTTTCGCTGCTGGGTTTTGTTTTACATTCCCTGCAGCGTGAATGTTCCTTGAGTCTTCTTTCCCTTCTTAATCTTAGGGCTAGAGTCCGATAATAAAAGGGCAGAGCTATGTGTATCTCCTGAGGGCAATAGACTAGGCTTAGCAAGCGATCTTGCGCATGATCCAAGATGGAAAATGACACTCACGAAAATGCGTGAATCGGCCTATAAGTGCTATGGTGCCTGCGTGGAATTGCCGATTCTCGCTTTTGCTTATTGCAACAAGGCCTGCGACATAGTAGTGAAGTTTATCGATGTAATCTGCACTTTCAGGTGACTTTTGCCCAAAGGGCACCGCGCGCCGGAGTAGGCAAAAGCGCCATGGATGGGGTTTTGAGACCACTTCTAAGAGCAAAAGCAAGGACACAGGTACGGCGCAGCCTTATTATGGCAGGGCAGCCTTAGCCGTCCCATATATCGTCAGGCTTGAGCAAAAGTACTTCCTTTACGCCTTTGAGCTGGCGTAAGTTGCTCTCAATCATTTCTTCCAAATCGCCTAAGAAAAGTAAATTGGCTCGGTAATGTATCTCTCCCAAAATATGGTTTACCTGTTCTCGTGAGAAAATAATATCCAAAGCGCGCAAAACCTTTCGCACCTCAGAGATTCTCCCTTCTTTTTTCACCAGCACATCCAAAGCCCTAAGACGGTAATGCTTGACATGCAGACGCTTTTCTATAAAGTCAAAGAGGCGTAAAATAAACACAATGCCTATGCTGGCGCTTGCTGCCATAAGCAGCATGCCCGCTCCAGCAGCCAGACCTATAGCAGACATACACCATATCGTAGCGGCGCTGGTCATGCCGCGTATAAAGCCGCGATTCCTGATGATTGCTCCTGCTCCTAAAAAACCTATGCCTGTAACTACCTGAGCTGCAATCCTGCCGGGGTCTGGAGTAGTATAGCCTAGGCGGCGGGCCTCTTCGGCCACGACCAGCGAAACCCCCATGAACATACAAGAACCAAGGCTGATCAGCATATGCGTTCGTATTCCAGCAGGCTTAGCGCGGTAGGCCCTTTCCATGCCTACAATGATCCCGCAAAAGCTTGCGACAAGACAGCGCAAAGCTAGAGTTAAAAGCATAGGCTCTGTAGAAAACCATTGATACATCATTAGCAACAGCCGCTTTGCAGCGTGTATTGAGGCAAGCTGCGCTCTCAGCCCTGTATGATCAGCGCTCTTGAAAAATTCCATCTACCGTGATGATACGCGATTGTGAGTTTTTTTCAAGATGCTAAGCGCAAGAAGTAAAGTAACAAGGAATCCTATCTTGAGAATCGCGTCAAGCGCTTTTAGGCCTGCTCTTATACAACCTGATTTGCTATTTCAATGCTGCTTTTTTTGAGAAGAATATTTCAAGCCTAAGATATAAGAAGTGATTTTGTTACCTAAAAGTTTTTGGATATAGAAACGCAGGGCAGTAGAACAAAATACGCAGGCAAATCCAAAAATCAGCCAAAGCCTCTGCCATAATGCTTTGCTCAATCTCCAACTCATACGAAAGCGCTCCCATTCCATAAAGATACGTCTTTTTTGCGAAATCCCAGCAGTGTCTACTTGGCTCAGCACTACAGGGATATGGCGTATCTTATGGCCCGCAAGAAAAGCGCCAAGAACAAAGCCATAGTCTGCGCTTAAGTTATGAATATCAAAAGGCATTCCCAGCTGCAACTCTCTCTTAGCTAAGAGACTTTGATGGCAAAATCCCATATGATGCCAGAGGTCCCAGTAAGAAGTAACAGGGCGATTGCGCTGGATACGGCTGTAATCTTTACCTGCATAGACAATTTCATGATCGCCATAAACTAACTCATCCTCACTTTTACACAAAGAGAGCATCTCTTCTACAGCCTTATCATCGTAAAAGGAGTCTCCCCCATTCAAAAACAAGAGCCATTCCCCCCGTGCCAAGAGAGCCGCTCTGTTCATAGCGTCATAAATACCCCTGTCAGGATAACTCAGCCAAGTATGAATGCAAGAGGCGTATCTTTCTATCACTGCAAAACTTTGTTCCCATTTTAGACTGCCATCCATAACGATGTATTCTATATGGCGATAACTTTGAGCAATAACGCTCTTGATCGTCTTCTCCAAAGCAGCAGGATGATCTTTTGTAACAGTAATAACGCTGACGACAGCCTCCAAAGCCGGTCTTTTGCCATCCTCTAGTTTGCCTGCGGCGCTCAGCGGCCTTGCGCCGAATCGAGAGGCAAGAAGCAGGCTTTCTATATCAGGGAAGGTGCAGGGACGATCTTTAGCCAAAAGCCGGAGCCTTTGCGCCAATGCGTCTTTGCTTTTGCTTGCGCGGTAGGATGCACTCATGTATCGATTCACAAACTTGGATCACAATAAGAAGAAAAACTTTTTCATGGTGCGGCTAAGACAAGTCTTCAGGCAAGAGCGTCTCCAGCCTTAAGGCATGCAGGCCCCCAGCCATTTCCTTCTGCGCCAGCTGGTAGACAAGCCGATGCTGCTCTACAGGAGAAAGACCGCAAAACTTTTCAGAGGCAATGCGGACGAAAAAATGAGTCTCCCTTCTTTTTTCTGCCTTTTGCGCCATCACAGCTGCATGGCCCCGATGCGCATCGCTTTCGTTGCGTATTTCAAGGAGGACGGGCTCAAGAGCCAAGAGAGCTTTGCCTAATGACTCTTCTATAGAAGGAGATGCTTCAGGCGTGTTCATATAATCTAAGCAGAAAAGGATGATCTTTGTAATACTGCGCAAGCAATGCTTTTTGGCTTAGTCCCGCCATTACTGCTTACGCGAATGCTAAAGCCCCTTCTTGTACAAGCTCCTCTAATCGATGCGCTGCGATTTGGCAGTATCCTGCGTCTATATCAAGGCCAATCCCGCATCGCTTATTGGCGTATGCAGCCAGCAATGTAGAGCCGCTCCCAAGAAAAGGATCAAGCACAGTATCACCTACATAACTAAACAACTTGATACAGCGCCTGGGCAGCTCGAGTGGGAAGGCTGCGGGATGTCCGCCTGCTCCTTTTTTACTCTGACCGTGAAATGTCCATAGCCCATTAGTCCAAGCCATAAACTCTTCACGAGATATATCGTTTGTTCCCTTAGCTTTTTTCCATCTCTCTTTGTACATTACCACGATAACTTCGACCGGCGCAATAACATAGGGCGCAGAAGCAGACATCCATGAGCCCCATGCCGTTCTACGAGAGATATTGCCCTCGTTCCAAATGATCGTGGAATGATAGTTCCAGCCGATTTGCTTTGCTATTGTCGTTATGTCTGCGCAAACCGCCTGCTGCCCGCCTTTGTTTTTATCCAGTGGAATGTTCAAACACAAGCGGCCTGACTCTTTGGCCAGCGCAAAACACTTTGATAACCAAGCGTATGTAAAAGACAAATATTCCTCATATGAACGACTGTCATCATTCGAGCCGTAACTGACGCCCACATTGTATGGAGGTGAAGTAACGATGAGATCGACAGAGCCAAGATCGAGCCCGCCAAAGCTAAGGAAATCTGCGCAAAAAATGGAGATTCCATCTGATTGAAAACAAACAGCGCTACTCTTCATCACCAGCCAGGGCAGTAAGGATTACAACCGCATCCTGCTTTGAATAATCGTGTTTTTGCAAGATCTCATATAATTCTATAGTCCGAGCTGCTTTTCTCGTATCACTCCTAATGTAATCAATAAGCAAAGCTGCCTCCTCATCCGCAAACCCCTGCCTCATGAGCATCTTGTGAAATTTTATCGTTCTGCTCGCTATTCCCATTGCTAAAAAGCTGCCCTGCCCTCACCTATGCCAGTTAAGCAAATGCCTTAGCAGCAATTATCAGGAGAAGGACGGGCGTGTTTGCTTTGCTTTCTATAAAAGTCATGGCAAAACTTGATCATTCTATTCTTAAGCTGCTTAATTTATAGAAGATCACATCAGCAACAAGCCTAAGATACAAACTACTCGTTTCATATATCCCTGCCTCTTCTATCTTTTCTATGATGGGGCAGCGCTTCTTAAAAAAACAGGGCGATTTATGATAAAAGAGCAGAATGAATTTCACGTATGACATAGAGACTCTCCTGATCCAGCGCTGCCTCTTCCCCTATTTTACGGCCGACCAAGACCTTTGCCAAAGGCGATTCATAGGAAATAATATTCTCTTCCGTATTTGCATCCCATGGACCAAGAATTGTAAATTCCTCTTCCTTTTGCCTGGCGCTATGCAGGACCTTAACCTTAGTGCCTATAGAAACAAGGTCTGTGCGCACATCTCTAGGCTGTATAGCGCGGGCTTTTTGCAGCTCCTTACTTACAGTGGTGATCTCTGCCTGTAACTGAGACTGGCGCTCCATAGCTGCCTTATATTCCGCATTCTCCCGCAGGTCGCCTTTTTCCTGCGCTTCTCCAATTTCCTTAGAGTTTGCCACCATATCAACATGAATCAATCGGTCCAGATAATCTCTTCTTTTATGCAAAGCTTCTGTAGAGCTGAGTATGAGACCACGCGGCGGGAAAAGCAGAGTATCATCTTCTTCGGATCCTTCCTCCTCTTCTTCCGCAGATCTTATTTCTAGATCAGGCCGCACTTCCTTAAAAAGGGTATACAAATTCTCCTTATGAGCATCAGGGATATAAGGCACATCGCAAAAAAGAGCATAGAGCCTTTGCAGCATATCTGCCTGCGCTTCTTTGACAATCTTCGTGAGAATTTCATATTTCTTGAGAGACTCAACAGTGATATTGCTGGTGCCGCAGATACAAGCCAAAGCCATATTCTTCAAGCGGGTGCCCTTTGTCTCTATAGTGACTAAGGGCTTGAGGAGGCGGAATACCAAAAGAAAAACGTCTTCTTGGGAAAGCTGCACCCAGCTATACTCCTCCCATTGCTTATACAATATAGACCGAGCCATCCATAAAACAAGCTCTGGATGATCACGATACTTACGACAAACATAGTCCAAATAATCCTGCAAAAGCTTTTCATGCCCTCTACGCTCCAGCTCACTGAAAATAAAACGATGCGCCCTTACAGGGACTTCCAGCAGAAATGCCCATAAAATCTCCGTATAATCAGGACGCTTGGCAAGAACAAGATGGATCAGGTCTCTTTTCAACTCTACGTTATGGGTATGAAGAGACCACTTTTGCAGCTGCTCCACAGAGCTTTCGGCAATGAGCGCTTCTATATCCTCCTGCGTATTAGAAGAAGATATTTCTTCTTCTAATATTTTCTTGGCGTGCTGTAAAAAAAGATAGCTATGAATGCGCTTAAGCGCGTCTCTGCTCTTTTCATTCTTTTTATAGAACTGCACAGCCAGCAAAGCGGCTCCTTCCGTATCTCTGCTTTTTAAAGTGGAAAAAGCCAATTCCAATTTCTTATTCCAGTCTGCCTCGCTCTGAAAACGCCCTGAAAGCTCCTCAGTAAGGCTCATAGGGTTGTCTCTGAGAATGAGCTCATCTTTTTTATGGGGATTAAAGCCAAAGCGCGGGTCTTTTTTGATCTGCGCTCTGGCAGAAGCCCACCATTTTGTCCATTCTTCTGCTTTTAAGAGACGGCCTGTCACAGCACCGCGGATACTTTTTACATACATCCGCTTCCCAAAAGAGGAAAGCAAGGCTTCCAAAAAGAGAGTGGTATCTGTTTGAAAGAGCTCTTCTACCTCTTCCTTATTTTCATAATGGCGGGCCCAGATATGGCCTGTCTGGAGGGGCTGCAAGCTGTGAATTGCCATCTGAATAGACATTTTTTGGTCTGGATTCCCAGCAAAATCAAGGCTAACTTGTTGGTTATCAATTTGGGTGATTTTACCCACTCCCCTCGAGCGATGCATGACATAGTTGCCCAGGTCAAATACGATATTTCTCTCAAAACTCGCAATACAAGGCTCCACAGCTCTCTTATGATTGGTGAGATCAGAAATTTTTAAAAACTCAGCCAGGAGAGAATGCTGGGCATATTTTGCTCTATAGGCCCTTACTAGATCAGAGCGGGCTCGAGGAGAATGCGGCTCATAATGTAATATCTTTTTGAGCAGGAGTATCACAGTATCCCAATGCTCTTCTGCCCGATACGGCGCAACCAGATAGGACAGATGCGTTGCAATCCATATTTTCTGCCGGTCTCCTACAACAATGCGCTCAATACGTTCAAAAAAAGCTAAGTCCTTGTGATCATGCTGTATCATCAAGAGCCATATATCTGTAAGTTTTTTGTAATCCCGCAGGCGGGCAGAAGTTTCAGCCGCTTGCTTAAGGTAGATAAGCGCATTCTCTTTATCTTCGTCTATGGTAAGGAGGGCGTATCTTTTGGAAATCTCTGGGTTATTGCGGTCTATTTTCGCTAAGCGCTCCAGATAGGGGCGGCTTTCTTTTTTCCCCCTGAGATTTGCAACACTTTCCACCTTGGCGCGCAGAGCAATGCGATGGTCTTTGTAAAAAGAAAGCAAAAGGTCTGCAATATGATCTACTATAGGCCATTTGGAAATAGCGATAAAAGCTTCTAAGACTTCATTCAAAGAATGCCTAAGCTTTTCCTTAGAGTTCTGTTCCTTATGTTCCTGAAGGGATAAAAGACCCAAAAGATAACGAGATGCTAGAGAGTGAGGGCGTTCCTCTAAATGAGACTGGAGGGCTTCTATTAGCTTGTCTTTCTCCTCTGAAGCAGGGATTTGCTTTGCCAGCTCGTCTAATACAAGAATACGATCTAATTGTACGCTGCTTAAGTCTTTGAAGAGACGTTCTTCATTAAATTGGCTGTAGATGTGTTCAAGAAGGCTTTCTTTTGCAGAGCCGCCCGACTGGGTCTCCGCCTGCGCCTTGGCGCCTTGTTCCTGTGTTTCTAACCGCATATTCAAGGGACAGTGCAGTCCTTTTTATGCTTTTTGTCAAGCTAATTTTTGTTCTATTTTGGTAAATACATACCAGCTTGTTTTTTTATTGCTATATTAAGCAAAGATTCGAAAGAGAGCTTGCTTTCCTGCTCCATGCTCTAAGTATTGTATAGTTGCTATGCGTATCATGGCTTTTGATCCCGGTTATGGCCGTATGGGATGGGCGTGTATCATCCAGAAGCCTGAGCAAGGGCAGCTCCAGTATCTCAGTTGCGGCGTATTGGAGACCAAGGCAGGGCAGGCAATGACTCTCAGAATGGCCAAACTACTAAAAGAAATACGCAATATCATGGCAAAATACCAGCCTGATTGCTTTGCAATGGAGCGGCTTTATTTCAGCAGGAACCAAAAAACAGCTGCAGGCGTATACCAAGCGCAGGGTCTCATTCTGGCAGCTGCAGGTGAGAGAGGCTCTTCGCTTGAGGAATTGGAACCCAAGCTCATTAAAAAGGCTATAAGCGCCTCCGGCAAGGCAAGCAAAGCGCAGCTCATGAAGATTTGCTGCCGTATTCTTTCCTTAGAAAAAGACATACGCCCTGATGATGCGGCTGATGCGCTTGCCTGCGCTATAGCGGCCTATTTTCGTTTTCAATCCCTCACTAAGAAATTGACATAGGCCTTAGCCTAGAATAGAGCGCCCTGTATTGGAGATCATCAGCAAAATGCAAAGACCCAAACTGCAAATCATTCCGGCTATAGATCTTTTGGAGGGCCAAGTTGTACGCCTCTACCAAGGCAAGTACGAAGACGCAACTCTCTACCATACTGATCCTGCGCTGCAAGC
>CBDETG010000090.1:0-8173 GCA_965242745.1 Leptonemataceae bacterium | reverse complement strand
CATCTCTACGCATGCCCCCACATCGTAATTGCTGCCATGTTTCTATTGTCTTTATCTTGATTTGGGAGTCATCTTTCCTGTATATGCTGGTGATGGAAAAAATGCTTCTTTTCTTTGTTTGCGAGGCGCTTTTCCCCTCCTTGAGCAAGTCTTTCACAAAGGCCTGCCCCAGCTTATGCAAGTCCTCTTCAGCGTTCTTATATCTTTCATCAGCACACGCCGCAAGCCAGCAGATCATTGCGTTCTGTACTGCTTCTTTATGGGCATATGCAAAAATATTTGGTTTACTCATAGTTTCTTCCTTTCTGCTTTTTTAGTTGTGTCCTAGTAGCTGTACACTGCATATTTCTGTCAATACAATACTTTCGTATTTCTGCGGCGCCAGCTTAGCCACCGTAGGCTGCTGCCTTCGGGTGGACACTAAAGTGAGAGCTTGTCAGCATTTGGACATAGAGCGATGGCGGCAGCTTGTATAAGCCTTGCGATGCGCGCGAGTCAACTTTATACTCTTTTTAGAAATTCTTCTAGCGCCGCATCCATGTGCTCTCCCGCCTTTTTTAAGAATGCGGCAGTAGCGTCTATATCCAGCCTGCCGGCGCTGTCGTATTGCAAATAGGCGCCGCCGTCTTTTGAGACAACAAGCGTCATAGTCTTGAACTTCTCGCCTGGTCTTAGGCGGCCTGCCCTCTCCACAGCTATAACTGGATTTTTAACGTTCAGGAGGGCATTCTGCCATTCCCCTGAGATTTTTTTCACAGCGCTGCTCTCACCGCGATTATGGCTTAACTTAAAGCAAAGTTTTTGATATTCCAGCTGCAGATAAACCGAGTAATCAGAGCCGTCAATGTTACAGTCTTTTGCATGCCACCAGAAGCTCAAAAAACCGCTGCTTGGATTAGGCACGTAAGACCAGCCTGGATTCTGACTTTTTAGCTTTTCTTTGAGCTCCATAAAGAAGCCCTGCCATTGGAGCCATGCCCTGGGAGTGTTATCCTTCGTCCAATTTTTATATCCTTCTGTTTCTTTATCTATATTCTGCAAAAAGCTATGCAACTCCTGCACCAAAGAATGATCAGAGGGATGCTCGCTCAATACTTTAAGAAGCTGGGGGCGGCCATAAACTGCGTATCTTTTGTCCATGTTCTCCCGTTCCTGATTTGAAAAATTGCCCGTTTTGAAAACAATAGCTGTGATATTTTCTTTAGCGATTGCGCTGCCATTTTCGCTCAATACTTTAACTTTGCCATCAGCAACGGCATTGTAGTACCGATCAAGTTGAACGTTGCTTGGAACGCCCTTGATTTTGTTTTCGATCAAAAGTATTTTTTCCCCATTTACTCGGATCAATACGTCAATTTGCGAGTCTCTAGGTATGCCAGTACATTGTACTTGCTGCCATGTTTCTATCTTTTCTATCTTGATTTGGGAGTCATCTTTCCCGTTGCTGGTGATGGAAAAAATGCTTCTTCTCTTTGTTTGCGAGGCGTCTTGCCCCTGCTTAAGCAAGTCTTTGACAAAGGCCTGCGCCAGCTTATGCAAGGCCTCGTCAGTGTTTTTATGTTTTTCATCAGCCCAAGCGGCAAGCCAGCAGATTGTTGTGTCCTGCTCGCTTTCTCTATGGGCGTATTCAAAAATGTTTGGTTTACTCATAGTAATCTCCTTGCTATTTGTAATCGTGTCCTAGTAATTATATACCGCATATTTGTGTCAACACAATACTTTCGTATTTCTGCCGGCCGCTGCTGTCTTTGTAAAGACGCTCTGCTTCTTTTTGCAATGCTGCATAGGGCATGATGGATCAGATCGCCTGCAACTGATAGCGATGGAGTCGTAGAGGGGAGGGGCTGCTAAGGCTTACTTATTCTATTATGGACAAGTATCCTCTGTGAGCAAGTGGGCATGTTTTTGGTTTTTATATATTTTCCTTTCGCCCTTGAGATTCTTAAAATCATCGCATAGCTTTTGATCGCCTGAAAGCAATACTTTTGCGCCAGAGACCAGCGCCATTGCAATAATGTGCCGGTCGTCAGATTTGTAATCTTGCTTTTGCAATGATTTTCCCCTCTCCTTTACTTCTTGGGCGTCTATGAATTTTACTTTGCCAGAGCGCCGCCGCGTTGTAAACCACCGCTTCATATTCGACACTTTATTTAGTTCTTGAACAAAATCTTTGTAATCTGTATAGACTATTTTGCCATTTTTAGACTCAGCCAATCATGCACGGGGCGCATGTCCTTGCTGCGGCCTTGTAAAAAGCTGCCAAATTCATTGCTATCAAGTATAAGACACACGTTTAACCTTGTGATATGCCAAGTAATTCGTCCGCTTCTTTATTGAAAAAATCCCGGTAAGAGGGCGGCGCATCTAATAGATTCGCCTGCTTGTCAAATTTGATATTATGAGCTTTGACTTGGCTGCCGGCAGATTCCAGATACACCAGCGAGACATCGTCAGGGGCGATATTCTTGTTTCTGATCTCAATGCCTATGCGGTCGATTATATAATCGCTGTGTGTCTCGATGATAAAGGCATCACCATTGTTCTTTATTCTTTGAGCAAACAAAGATGCCAGAGCCGCTTGGCCTTTCGGATGCAGATGCACTTCCGGCTGCTGCACCAGAAGCCTTGCCGAACTTCTTTTTGCAAAAATCTGTACAAGGATGGGCAAAACTTGGCTTAGGCCATAGCCCACATCAATAAAATTTGCCTTAGTTTCTCCGATATGGAACTCTAATTGAAAAGGGGTATTGATGGCCTTAGCAAAGGTCTTAACAGAAATCTTACGAAATAAGCCTGCAGTCTTTCCAAAATGTTCGAGTTGCTTTTTTAATTTACGCCATCGCTCTTTATCCGACCTGTACAAATCGATCAGAAGCATGGGTACTTCACTGCCTTGGGGGCTTGGGATCGCTTGCAGCGGGTTATAGGTACGTTTGGGCTCTGAGCGTATGGGAGCGATGCTATAGGCGGGCAAGGCTTTCTGATACCACCACCTACGATAAAGTAAAGCGCTTTGTCTATTGCCTGCTTTCCCTAGGCTGAAGTTATCATCTATAAATTGCATCAGTTTTTCTTCTGTTTTACTGAATGGCTCCCCTTTTTCGTTTTTAAAACGAATATAATCAAGCAAGCGAAATAGTGCAGCGTGTCCAGACCTTCCGACAAGGCCGCTAAACATTTCGTTTCCAAGTGAAACTGTAAATTCATTGGAGCCGGCCGCCCCGGCTTGGATGTCTATATATTCTGTCCCCCTTTTTGCTTTCCCATTGTTTATTGCTTGAAGGGTGATTTTAGCAGCCTTAGCGGGCGGGAAAAGATATTCTATCTTTTGAATGATGGGCGCTGAGGACTTCGGCTCATCGCAAAAAGTCATGAGCGTTTCTATTGCATTTCTATTCTTGTTTTCAAGGCTGAGGCCCAAAACAAAAGTCTTCCCCGCTGCTTTTGTTTTGCGGACAATATCAATAAAGGCGCCCATGTCATAAGGGGGCTCATTGAAACTGAATACAGGCTCTAGGCTATAAGGGGAACTATGGTAATTGCCCAATAGCGCCTGCAGGCAGGCAAGTATGCTTGTTTTGCCCGTGCTATTTTCGCCGACCAAAAGCGTGAGCGGCCGTATTTCCAGCTCTTGTCTTGCTCCAAAGCACCGCACATTTTCGATGATGAATTTTCTCAGCTGCATCCTCATAGCGATCCTGCGCACTTAAGTAGGGATTCCATTGTTATGGATCTGCCCCTTAGAACTGATGACTACCGTCTCCTGCTACGATGGGCATATCCTAAAAAACACACAAGCTGCAGTCATGTATTCTTTGTCAACTATAGAACATAAACTCCTTAGTAACAAGCTCGATTTTTGACGAGATGCTTTTGCAAGAGTCTTCTTGTCCTTATCTCGGGCCTGCGAATTCCAGCTTACTAAGTTTCTCTACATAGTCTAAGTGAAAAAAGGAGTCTCTTAGCTCCTGGTGAAAAATTCTTTCCTGAAATCTATTGTAGCGATGAGCTGCTTGCACGCCTCCTACAATGTTTGCTGCATAAAATTGTATCCCTGCAACTCCCATAGCCGCAGAGGCATAATGGGGCCGCCCGCTTTGCTGCTCCAGGTCATAGAGGATGATGGCAGAGCCTAGAAAGGCAAGGTTGAACAAGAAAGCTAGTACGGCGTCGGTATAATGCTCTGCATAGGCGTGCCCGCTGCCGGGTAAAAGGGAGGCTGCAAGCCCTGCTATCCATGGATTTTTTTTAGGTCTCTGCTCGTAGCGCTCCAGGCTTGAAAGAATCTGTCCGCTTTGATAGGCTGCTGTTTTTCCTATGCTTTCTTTTTGGAGCTTGCTGTAAAAACGTCTTGTTTCCTCATAATTTCTTGTTTCTATATAAACTGTGCCTGATAGAAGTAATATTGCCTCTTTTTCATCCTGCGTGATCTGTTTGGAAGCCAGAGCTTCCCCTTGTTTTTGCAGGGCTAAGGAAAAATGTCCGGAGACTAAAGCAGCATAGATCGCAAGATAGAGGTGCGGGAAGTATTGGCGCCCAGACAGAAGAGCTAAGCTTTCTTTGTAATAGTGATGTCCTTGTTTGCGATCTTGTCCCTGCGCTTGGCGTAAAAGGCTTAGGGCGAGCTTTGCCTGCGTGTTGCTAAGAAGCGTATTTGGTCTGCTTTTGTGACGCTTGAAGGACTGTATAAAACGTTCGTATTCAATTTGCGCCAGGTGATAGTCTTCTTTGCGGTAGTAATAGTCTCCCAGCCAGATGTAGCTGTGCGTATAGAGCAGTTTTTGATCCTGCTTGGGCGCTGCTTCAAGGTATTTTGTGTTCCCAAGAGAGCTGAGGCAAATGCAGCATAGACAGAGGTAATATGTTGTGTTTCTTTTTTTGCTCTTGTGGGGGAAGGGGGGGAGCCCGTGCGCTAGAAATGGGGCCTGGAAGTCCACAGCTTTGCTGGCAGAGGGCAGGGGATAAGCTTGGGCCATATTTGAGGAAGCCTTAGCTTAGACGGCTTTACTTGCTTTTCTTCCAGAGCGTACCAGCGAGATGATCCACAAGCCTGCAATTCCCACCAAAATCAGAGCGATGCACTGGGCTTGCGTGAAGCCATACCAATGCCAATGCACGAAGTAGATGGAATCAGAGCTGACTTGAGATTTTTCTAATATGGCGTGCTGCAGTACCTGGCTGGTACTGGAACCGGGCTGCGTGTACTGAGGCGGATCGAAAATCGGAATCAGGGCGTCATTGAGGCGTATGAACTCAACGCCAAAGCGTATAAGTCCATTCCATAGAAGAAACATTGCAGCAAGCATCCCAGGCCGGAATTTTTGAAAACGGGCCCACAACATATAAAAAGCAAAAAGCCCAAAAGAAGCCAGCGCTTCTATTAGCGGCGTATTCCATACGCGCACGCCGTCTGTGCACAGGTAGGGATATTTCCAGCTTAGGGCAGGGTCTTGGGGGCAGTTCCCATCTTCTGGGCCATAGACCCAAGTCAGGAGAGGGAGATTCAGATTTGCCGCATGTCCGAAGCAGCCGTCTCCACTGACGAAGCACCCTAAGCGCCCTATTCCATAACTGAGGCTCAAGCCTATACACATGACATCAGCATAAGGCAGGAAGGCTAATTTTCTCTTCTTTGTGTACAAGTAATAAAAAGCCGTGGCGAAAAGGAGTCCTCCATAAAAAACCAGGCCGCTGCCGCTGAATAGATGCTTCCACATACCCTCTCCGCCCGCATGCTGCATGCCATTCCAGGTGAAAAAAACATGGTAAAAGGTATCCCAGAAGCCTATATCTACTATCCAAATACGGGCCCATATTTCAAAGACAAAAAAGAGCTTGCTGCCTATTATTATGCCTGCCAGCGCAGAAAACAGGCACCAATCCACCGCCTCCAGCTGCATTTTGCGCCTTCGTATTTCATGAGAGGCAGAGACAGACATCATAAGAAAAGATAACATTAGAAAGATGCTGAAGGTAGATATGCCGTGGCGCCCCAGTAGGGAGAAGCCTGCGGGAAAAGGGATTTCACTGAACATAACTTTGGGGAGAGCAGGGACGCAAGCGTGCTCTTATTCGAATGCTCTCTTGCGGAGCTCTTCTATATCTTTTACTTCTTTAGGGATGCTTTCTGTTAAGACAAGCGCTTTTTTCTTTTGCACGCAAATATCGTCTTCTATGCGTACCCCTATGCCCCGCAGTTCTTTGCGTATTGTCGTGTCATAAGGAGGGAAATAGAGCCCCGGCTCTATGGTAAAGACCATGGATTCATTGAGCGGGCGTGCTTTTTCCCCTTGGTAGTAGTTTCCTACATCGTGTACATCCATACCCAGCCAATGGCTGGTGTGATGTACAAAGTAGTCCTTGTAAGAGGCCTGTTTTGTATGATCCTCAAGCCTCGTTGTATGGCTTTGCTCTTTTTTGCTCTGCTCCAGATGATCTTCCGCTGAGCCCTGGAGGACCTTTAATGCTATTAAACCTTCTATGAGCACAAGCAGCGCCGTTTCGTGTACATCCTCCAAGGTAATGCCCGGCCTGACGCGGGCTATCGCTTTTTTTTGCGCCTCCAGTACGATTTCATATACTTCTTTTTGTATGGGGAGGAAGCGGGCGCCGACAGGGAAGGTGCGCGTAACGTCACTGCACATGCTGTCAATTTCTGCGCCTGCATCTACCAGCACTAAGTCCTTTTCTTGCAGTTCTCTGTCGTTTTTTATGTAATGCATGATGCAGGCCTTTGGGCCGCTGGCTATGATGGGGCTATATGCCTGCTGCGCTTTACGTTTGTGAAATTCATAATGTAGAATAGCTTCTAATTCATATTCATACATTCCAGCTCTGCTTTGTTCCAGCAAAGCCATGTGTCCAGCATGGCTGATTGCAGACGCTGCCTCTAAGAGCTGGATTTCTTCTTGGGATTTATGCAGACGCATTTCGTGCAGAATGCTGCAGGGGCTGCTGATCTGCATAGCTAAGCCGGGCTTTGTGCGTGTTTTGTTTATACGGAGGCGTGCAGCTTGAAAAATGTCGGCGTCACGATCCTTATCTTTGCCAAAGCTATAGTACAAGTGAGAACTTTCTTCTATAAGACAGGGCAGGTCCTGCAGAAAACGGCTTTTCGGGCGCGCATTTGGAATGCCAAGGACCTCAGGGGCCTTTTCTATTCCTAGATGCGGGCCGTTCCATAGCTCATTTTTTGGGTCGCGGGGCCTTAGGTAGATATATTCCTCCTCCTTGGTCAAAACCAGAATGGATTCTTCTTCGCCAAAGCCAGTGAGGTAAAAAAAGTCGGAGTCCTGCCTATAAGGAAAGAAAGTACCATTGCTTCGCTCTTGTAAAGGGGCGCTGAAAAAAAAAGCTATTCCTTGACCCTGCATTTGTTCTCGGAAAAGACGTCTACGCTTCTTATAGTTCTGCATATAGCTTGTCTCTTACTCTTTCCTAAAAAAGTCAAAGACTTTCAGGCGCTTAGAGCCCATCCCTATCAGATAGGGCCGCCTATTATTTGTACTATAGGCGCCAATACAAAGAGCAGGCATCTCAGGGAAAGTAGTCATGTCGAAGTAGCATAAAATACGCTTCTCTATCGCTTGTCTTGTTTTTGTATAAGCAGCGTCCTTATTTCTTGTATACTAGACTCTAGCTTTTGTATGTCTTGCTTTATGCGGGTTTCTAGCT
This sequence comes from Leptonemataceae bacterium, assembly GCA_965242745.1. Lineage (GTDB taxonomy): Bacteria > Spirochaetota > Leptospiria > Leptospirales > Leptonemataceae > JABAAI01. Next base: position 499 of record CBDETG010000090.1, on the reverse strand, counting down.
TTTGCATGTCTTGCTTTATGTTGGTTTCTAGCTTTTGCATGTCCTGCTTTGTGTCGCTGTGTAGGTAAAGCATAACAGTAAGCAAGCCGCCGCCTATAACTGTAAAGCCTATTCCCATAATCCAGAGCATAAGCCTTGTTTGTTTCTCTATCTTGCCATCTACTTTGCTTTCTGTATGCAGGAAGCCCGTGTCTACTTTGCGCTCTAAGTTATCTATTCTACGGTCTACGCCGTCCAGCCTAGAAATCAGGTCTCTATGTATATACTCTAAGAGATAGCCCAAAGCTTCCTTGCCCGCCTGCAAAGCTGTAAAGCCTGCCTTGCGCTGCCTGCCTGCGTTGGCAGGTGGTCTTGTTTTTACTTGTGTCTGTGCTGCCATGATAAAATACGCTTCTCTATCGCTTGTCTTGTTTTTGTATAAGCAGCGTCCTTATTTCTTGTATACTAGACTCTAGCTTTTGCATGTCTTGCTTTATGTTGGTTTCTAGCTGGTTTCTAG
>CBDETG010000089.1:0-12949 GCA_965242745.1 Leptonemataceae bacterium | reverse complement strand
GCAAGTAGCCCTCTGTAGCTTGAATAAAGGAAATACCATCTTCTGCATTACGCGTGGCTTGCCTCAGGCCTTGTATTTGGGAGCGCATCTTTTCCGATACAGCCAATCCTGCGGCATCATCTGCAGCCTTATTGATTCTCATACCGGAAGAAAGCTTCTCCATGTCTTTGGAGAGGCCCGTATCCATATTCTTCAAATTTCTGTGTGAAAAAATAGCGCTGATGTTATGATTGATAATCATTATGATCTTGTACTCCTTTCTAAAGAATTTCGGGAACTATAGGCTTTCATACGCTAATTTTTTTGCTCTGCTGCGCTAAGAAATGAAAAATTGCTGAAGTAGATGAACGTACCTAAAGTAACTAGGAATGCTTGATAAAGGGAAATTGTATTTGCTCCATGTTTCTTTTCCCAATTCTTGTTTTTATAGTATCACAATAACTTTTATTTATTTCAAAAGCGATACATTTTTTATCATTATTTAAAGAAGCTATAAGCGTAGTCCCGCTTCCCGCAAAAGGGTCTAATATAGTCCCCTTTGGAGGGCAGCTCCCTCTTACCATTCTTTCAATTATAGACAAGGGCTTTTGCGTTGGATGATTCTCACGCTCCCTATCCAGCTTATGAAGTCTTGCAGCCGACCATAAATCCTTAGGATTATGTCCTAGTTCAAGCCATTTTTTACCCTTAAAGATGGATCTCGTTCTTGCTTTTTTTGTTTTTGCATCGTACGGAATGCGTATAGCGTCTACATTAAAGTAATAGTCTTTTGATTTTGCGAAAAAACCTATAGTATCATGTACCGAAGTAAAGCGCCTTGTACTTCCCCCCATACTAGGAACTTTTCTGTCCCAAATAATTTCATTTAACATTAGCTAAGTGTTGTTTCATAAAAACAAAAATTTCAGGAGAGTATTGCCAAGACGTGAAAATATACATACTGCCCCTTTCTTTAAGTTTAGGAAGAATTTTAGTTATCCAAATTTTCGTCCAAATTAAAAAATCCTTCGGCCTCTGCTTATCCGAATCATTTCCGTAATCTTTACCTAAGCAATATGGAGGGTCGGCAATAATTAAATCAATAGAATCATCTAGTACAAGTTCTGAATTTTTTAAAAAATCTTTGTTATACAATATGTAGTCTTTCATAGTATTATACTTTTTGAATTACGTTTTAATTCTTTTAAAAATTTTCTTCTAGTTCTTTTTTTCTATTGGAGCATTATAGTACGCTTGTATTTTATCCTTTCTGGGATTTACATATATAGGCAAGAACTGGGCAGAAAACACATGTACAGAATCAGGCGCAAAGCTTATATTTACATTATTAAATATAACACCAAAAACAACGTAAATTAGCCGATAACTTGCATTTATTTTGTACTGCTATTTTTTATTACTATCAGATGTGGGATTTTTGCCGCATCTTCTTCATATTCTTTTTGGAACCATGCGGGTGACAGTTGCGATGAGTTTCCCATATACGCAGGCGTGAAACCTGAGTGTAAGCTTGGGTAGTAGAAAGACTGGCATGTCCTAACATCTCCTGAACATAGCGTATGTCAGCCCCCTCATTTAGCAGATCAGTAGCAAAACTATGGCGCAATTTGTGAGGGCTCAGGCGCCTCTCTAGCTGTAAATCCTTCGCAAGAGAACGCAGGACATAGCGCGCCCCCTCTTTGGCTCAGAGCCTGTCCTCTATAATTGATGAAAACTTGCCTTGTCTTAGGCTCCAGCACAGGACGCTCCCGCAAATAAAGCGCAAGAACATGGAGCGCATACTTACCCAGAAAGACTATGCGTTCTTTTTTCCCCTTACCCATGACCTTGATTTCAGGCGCCAGCTGCGCTACATCACCCAACTCTACGTTAAGCAATTCGCTGATACGCATACCTGAGCTGTACAAGATTTCGCATATAGCCTGATCGCGCAGTCTTAAGGCCCTGCTTTGCAGGCGCGCTTTGTTTGAGCTCTGCCCCTGTTGCTTTCTCTTAGCTGGGTACGCGCTATCTATAAAAAGCCTAGCCATATCCTGTGATGAAGGAAGAGCAGGCAAAGGACGCGCGAAGCGGGGAGCGCGCAAATTCTGCGCTGGATTGCAAAGCAGCATGCCGCGCTTATACATAAAAGAAAAGAAATGACGTATAGCCGCCACTTTACGCGCCTGAGTACGAGCGCCCACGCCAGCCCCTCTCTCGTGACATGCGGGAGCATTGCCACTCATACGAGCGGCAAAATACGCGCGAAAATCTCTGGCTTTGAGTCCGGCAAGCAAAGAGATGCCCCTTGCCTGCATATACGAAAGAAATTCTTCTATGTCTTTATGATAAGCCCGCAAAGTGTGCAAAGAGACGCCGCATTCATATTCCAAATAACGCAGATATGTTTCCAGGTAGTTTTGGAAGTTTGGCGCGTGAGCTAAAGACATAGAAGGCTACTCTTACTTGAGTATGATATAATCATTATCGTGTTTATTTGTTTTTTCTATAGAAGTCTTAGGCGCACGCATTATGCCAAGCGCTTGCCTGATCGTGTTTGTTTTTTCTCTTGTTTGTATTATGGCTGTATGCGCAGGCTTACAAGTTATTGCGTATTTCACTAATGAGCTCGCTAATCTGGCGTACGCGTTGGAGCGCTTGGTAGGATAAGGAAGGAGCGAAGCGGCAGAGGTCCCTATACAAGACCTGAACTTGCAGCAATTCTCCTATGAACTCCCTGGCCCAGTTTCGCTGGAAGCGGTTTTTGCGATGTTCAAAGGAGAAGACAATATTTTTCAAGACAAGCTCAGCAGATTCATAGCGTTCCATAGCATCGGATTTATGGTAATCAAGCTGCGCATCCCCAAGGCTTCCACTGTTTTGGTATCCTCTTCCGTCTCTTTTTGGAAATGGAATTTCCCAGACTGCTGCTCCATGTTCTTTTTCGGGATAGAGATCGCCGGCTAACTCATCAAAAAATATCTTAAAACTTTTCGTGCTTGTCTGTATGTCATTGAAAATGGCATCAAACATACGCATGGCAGATTTATGTCCCTGTTCCTGAGTATAAGTCCTTGCCTTACGCACTGGAGAGGCTTTCCCCCAAAAGTTCGTCCCGCCTGCAGCAGTTGGGGAAGCATAAAAAGAAGCTTGGTCTTGCTGCTTGAGTTTTGGAACGCCTTTCTTAAAAGCGCTGTAGGCTTCCAATAGCAGCTGCGCTTCTGCCTTGCTGCCTTTTCTTGAGGAAGTATCCGGGTGCGCCTGCTTGATGCGAAGCCTGAAGCTTCGGCGCACCTGCTCTGCGCTATCTCCCGGCGCCACTCCTAAAACCTGGCAATGGCGGTTAAACTGTTCTAAATTGCTGTTTTGATACATGGCGCGAAATTATGAAACACGCTTACAAGACGCTGCATATAAAAATTCTGCCTCTTGTATCATTTTCGTCTACTCCTAAAGAAAAGGAATATGATTTTTCACAAGCCCCTGCTACTGCAATATAACCAAGACAGCGCCTTAGCAAGATATCTTAACAATTCCTACTGAAATTTTAACGTTCCTTTCTTTGCGCCCAAATCCTCCGGCGTTATATTCATCTCTTCCATTAAGAGACGCCTCTCATCATAGATTGTCTCTCCGGTACAAGGCTCCCCTTCCTGCAATTTCTTTTTTTTACCGCCTATCCTAAGGGGAGCCAAAGCTATGCCCTGGCAGTGCGATATAATAGTCCCCGCTGGCTTGCGCCCTTGCTTAGGGAAACTGGGATAGGAAGCCGGCTTGTCTTTGTAAATTCTACGAAAAAAACGCCCTAGCACAGGAGCAGCTACGCCTCCGCCAGAGTGGCCCGGGCCCATTGTGACGCTGGACTTGTCAAAGCCAAACCAGACTGTAGCAGCGTATTCGGGATTGAAGCCAGTGATCCAAGCATCTGAATAATTGGAAGTCGTGCCTGTCTTGCTTGCTATATCGCCTTGGAAATTTCCCCACTCCGCTGCCCGGAGGCCATAGCGTGCCGTGCCGGCATCGCTTACGTAGCGCAGCATTTGCTGTAGTATATGAGCCAAGGCCGGTTCAATAATCTGCAGACTCTTTTCTTGCGCTTTCATAGCTAAGATATTATGCACGCGCTCTTCCTGATTGTAAATAATGCTTCCTGTTTGATCTTGGACATAGCGTACAGCAAAGGGAATCACATCCTTGCCCTCATTGGCTATGATTGCTACGGCAGTGGCCAGCTCCATAGGACTAATCTCACTTGCGCCCAGCGCCAAGGCGGGCTCTTCCTTGAGACGCCGCTTTGGGGAAGGCATCTTTAATAGACGACCAGCAAAATCAATAATAGGCTGCGCTCCCAGCAGCAGATAAAGCTGCACAGCGCAGGTATTGAGCGAGGAGGCTAGAGCTCTTTTGGCTGAAACGAGGCCTCGGAAGCCGGGCTCGTAGTTCTCAGGAGTCCAAGAGCTGCCATCGCTGCCAGATCGGAACAGAGGCGCATCGTTGATCGGAGTCATCGTGCTGATCAGGCGCTCTTCCAAGGCGCTGCCATAAACAAAAATCTTAAAAGCGCTCCCCGGCTGGCGGTATGCTTGTAAAACACGGTTAAACTGGTTACGGGGCGAGAAGCCATGACCGCCTATCATAGACGTAATATATCCTGTACGATGCTCTATAGAGACAAAGGCCTGCTGTACTTGAAGCTGTAAGTAATTGCTCAAAATCTTGTGACGGAAGGCGTCAAAAGCCGCCGTTTCATTGTCTCCGGGTGACAAATAAGAAAGTAATTGTATCCCGTCTAAGAGCTCCCCTTCTATAAGCTTCTGCCAGTCCTCCTTCCTGCTTGTTGCTACTATCAGAGGCTTAGGCAGGGCCAAAATATATCGCAGCTTTGCAAGCACATGAAAGAGTTCAAAATCCACGCCGCTCACCCCCTTGCTCAGCGCATAGCTCCGGGCGACTTTATTGATTCTTGCGTGCATAATGTCCATTTCTTGCTGCGCAATCCTTTGATGATCTTGATCCAAGGTAGTATACACGCGAAGGCTTTGAGAATAGAGCGCCTGGGGGCCCACCTCAGGTATGCGCTCCAGAATCTGACGGACATACTCTGTAAAATAGGGAGCTTTATTTAAGCGCCCGCCCCAGGCGCTTTGCGCAGGGGAACGGACAATAATTTTAGGCCAGTACTTCTCCCAAAAGCTCTTGTGTATCTTGGGAATGTCTTTTGCATCGAGATAACCGGCCTCAGCCATTTTCCTAAGCACATAAAGATGCACTTTACGCGCCTGCTTTGGGTTCTTGTAAGGCGAATAGTTGACGGGAGCGCGGGGAAGACGCGCTAAAACAGCAGCCTCCGCTATGCTCATATCCTTGACCTCCTTATCAAAGTACAAACGCGATGCGCAAACCAGCCCTTTACAGCCATGCCCCAGGTAGATGACATTAAAAAAGAGCTCTAGTATCTCTTCTTTGGAAAAGGCTTCTTCTATCTGCAGGGCTAGGATTGTTTCTCGAATTTTCTGGATCAATGTACGAAAACGGCGCCCCTCTGTATTTAAGTAGACCTGCTTAGCCAACTGCTGCGTGATAGTAGAGCCGCCCTGTACTATGCGGCCTGCAAATATATTTTTCCAAAGCGCACGCAAAATGCCTCGAAAATCTATGCCAAAGTGATGGAAAAAATCCCTGTCCTCAACAGCCAGAAAGGCATGCACTACATGAGACGGGACCTCCTGCAAAGTAAGGAGTTCTTGGCGGTGCAGGTAAAGCTCGGCAAAGACCTTTGCATTGCGATCATAAAGCAGCGTAGGCCGGGAGGGGCGATAGCGTTTGAGCAGGGCTAAATCTTTACGCAAAGCTACGGAAGCCGCAATGTAGCCAAAAAAGCCCCCGCCCAAGACAGCGCAGGCAATACAAAGCCAAAAGAAAAAGCGCTGCACCGCCGGGAATCTGCTTTCCTTTGGCGAAGAAGACAAGTCAGACCGCATGAGAAACTATGGCCTCCTCTTTTCTATGCTGCTTGGCATCTCTATTCTGCATACAGTAAGTCCGGCATTTGCTCTTCCCCAAAGGCTTTGGATAGCAGCATTAAGAGGCAATTTGCGCGCAGCCCCATAAGAAAAGCAAGACTTTTTCAAAAAACTATGCGCTATAACTGATCCTTCAGTCTGACTAGGACACTTTTAGCAAGGCTGGCTCTAAACTTCTCGGCTGCTCTTGCGGCATTGTAAAAAAATGGCGAAGCGATTTTTTAGTTTACAGAGCTGGCAGGAAGCAGAATGTTATGCTGCCTGCGTCTGCCTAAAAGCACAGACTTGGATTTGCCTGCGAATGGACACTATAGAAGAAGCCATCAAAGCCATCGCCTCTGGAGAGCTTGTCATTGTTGTAGATGATGAGGATAGAGAAAATGAGGGCGATTTTATCACAGCTTGCCGCAACATTAACCCCAGCATAGTCAACTTCATGGCCACCCATGGCCGGGGCTTGATCTGCGCTGCCCTCAGCACGCAGCGATGCAAGGAGCTTAAGCTCAAGATGATGGTAGCTGATGATGAGAACAGCGCCGCCTTTACTACTCCTTTTACTATCTCTGTAGACCTGAAAGGGCAGGGCTGCACCACAGGAATTTCTGCAGCCGACCGTGCCAAAACGATACAAGCGCTTATCTGCCCTGATACGCAGCCTGAAGACCTGCGGAGGCCTGGGCATGTTTTCCCCTTAAGGGCGCAGGAGGGTGGCGTGCTGCGCCGAGCCGGCCACACAGAGGCAGCTGTAGATTTGGCAAGATTGGCCGGCATGGAGGATGCAGGGGTCTTAGTAGAGATTATGAACGAAGATGGCACCATGGCGCGCATGCCGGAGCTCTACAAAATTGCAGAAAAGTTCAGCTTAAAAATCATCAGCATACGCGACCTTATTGCCTATCGCCTGAAACACGAAGCCCTTATTGAAAGACTCATAGACGTGGATTTGCCCACAGATTACGGCAAGTTTCGCTTGATTGCCTATCAACAAACAGACAGCAAGGAGATACATTTGGCTTTGATCAAAGGGCAATGGGAAAAAAACGAAGCGCTTATGGTGCGGGTACATTCTTCCTGCCTCACAGGGGATATTTTTGGCTCCTGCCGCTGCGACTGCGGGCAGCAGTTGCACGAAGCAATGCGTATGATAGAACAAGAAGGCTGCGGCATACTCCTGTATATGAAACAAGAAGGGCGTGGTATAGGCTTGATCAATAAACTGAAGGCATACCGCCTGCAGGAAGAAGGTTATGATACGGTAGAGGCGAATCTCAAGCTGGGATTTAAAATGGATGAGCGGGATTACGGCGTTGGCGCGCAAATCCTTCGTGACTTAGGCGCCTCACGCATACGCCTGATCTCAAATAATCCTGTCAAAAGAGCCGGCATCATGGGCTATGGCTTGGAAATTGTAGAAAATATCCCCTTGCAAATCAAAGCAAACCCGCACAACCAAAAATATCTAGAAACCAAAGGCCTGAAAATGGGCCATGACATGGGGCATAGTTCCCTCTAAGAGCCAGTCTCAAAAGTCGGCTCTTGCGACACAGGATGTGTCGCCATTTGGCTGACGACGACCAGAATGGTCGGAGGAAGCCAAATGTGAGCAATTTTAGGGTCTCCCTAAAATTGCGTCTGTCTCAAAAAATACATGGATGTATTTTTGAGACCAGTTCTAAGAGCCATAAGCCGGGCCCAAAATCCCCCTTGCAAACTTATAAATAGAAGCCAGCATTTTCGCATCCGCCGCCTCTATAACAAGACGTAAAATCTGTTCTGTATTGCTGGGCCTGAGATGCAGCCGGCTTCTGTCCGGCAGGCTTAGGTAGAGGCCATCCTGATAATGAGCCTGCGCTGCGGGAAAATGTTCCACAAATTGCGTATATATCTTCCTAATAGCAGCGCTGCAAGAGAGCTTCCCCGCTGCAGGCAGGCTGTGTTTGCTTTTTTTCATGTAAATCACGGGAAGCTCGTCTAAAAGCTCGTCTATAGTAGAAATATGCCTTTGCGCCATCGCATGCAGGACCAAAGCAGCCCCGCTCAAAGCATCGCGCCCATAAGAGGCAACCGCAGGCAAAATCACTCCCCCATTCCCTTCCCCCCCAAAGAAGGCTCTTTTTTTGCGCATCATAGCTACAACATGCGCTTCACCTACAGGGGCGCGCAGGACTTGCGCTTGGTATTGAGCAGCAAGGTCTTCGCATAACAAGGAAGTAGAGAAATTGACTACGATGTATTTCCTGTTCCCATAAAAACTTTTAGCGCCGCTTGTATTTTGTATATACGACTGCAATCCCATGAATGCAAGAGGCAGGCTGTACTCCTCAGACACGGCGCCGCGGCGGGGAGAGGCTAAGCTCAGACGGTCTGCATCAGGGTCCAGAGCAAAGCCCACAGCTCCTTTGTGTTTTTTTAGCAGCGCCCCCAGCCCCGCCAAGGCATGCGCCTGCGGCTCCGGCGGGCGTGGAAATCTTGCGCACTCCTTTGCCTCACAATGGAGGCAAATACACTCGCAGCCTAAAGCGGCAAGCAGGCTGGGTAAGGCCCCTGCCCCTGCTCCATTTCCTCCATCCACTACTACCCGGTATTTTTTTTGCGCAATGCTTTGCACGTGATCTGGACCTAAAAAATCTAAAATTGCGTCTATATGGCCGCGATAGTCCTGCACTTGGTGATACGAGCCCGCTTGCTTCACTCTCAAAGCAGCGCTTTGCCTTATGGATAAGGCGCGCTGCCAACTCTGGTACTGCGTTTGGCTGAAGAAAAAGCCATCCTCTCTGAAATACTTGAAGCCGTTCCACTCCATAGGATTATGACTAGCGGTAATCATGATCCCGCCGGCTGCTTTATACAGTTTCACAGCGCATTTCAAAGTGGGAGTGGGCACAATACCCAAGTCTATGACTTCCTTGCCCGCTTCCAGCAGAGCGCCTATGACAATATGACTAAGGAAAAGACCACTGTAACGCGTATCTCTCCCAATCACAATGCGCCTCCCTATGCCATGCGCAAATGCACGAGTAAAATACAAACTCCTGCCCGCATCCAAGCCAGCGGGAAGCGTCCCCCTTATACCTGCTAGAGACACGATCAGGTTTTTGTTATCCTTGAGCCAATTTGCAGCCTCTCCTTTCATAACGCAGCCTGCCTCCAATACAACAGCTGTTTTCATCATGCTCCCTTGCAGCCCAAGAGCTTTGCATTAGATACAGCCTAAGCATACCTCATATCTGGCTACTGCTTTCAGGTCAAGGAAAAGACGTTGCATACAACAAGACTGAGCTGCTACCTTAGGTCTCAGCAGGCATTTTTGTTGCGCGAAAAATAAAATTTTTCTTGACATAAGATTCGCAGTTTGGCATCCATGTATTATGGGACGTGCGCCCTATAGCACACATAAGATTTTGTATAAGCGGCTGGGCTTTCGCGCAGCTAACTTTAGCTCTGCTGACTTTCACTCAGCTAAGTTTCGCTTTGCTGACTTTAGCAGAGCTGGCCTTCGCTCGCTTCAGCTTGGCCTGCTCAGTTTGAGCCTTGCCTTTCTTGGCAACTGTGGCGGCTGCGGGAGCAGCAACGGGAATGGAGGCTCTGCCGGAGGCGATGGAAATGGCAACGGCGACAAGCCGACTTGTACGGGCAGCGAGATTCTCAAAAACGATCAGTGCGAAGCCTGCCCTGATCCGCAGTTTCCCAACGCGGACAGGACGGCCTGCGTCACGCAACTGCCCCACGATGGCGAGATCAAGCTGGAAGGCAAACCCACCTGCGAGGACTCAAGTCACATGCACGGGCGATGAGACCTACAACCCGGCGGATAACACCTGCATTGATCTGGAATGCGGCGAAGGCGAGGTCGTCAATACGACCGTAAACCCGCTTGCCTGCATCAGCAAGGCTAACTGTCAGGGCACAAGCCACAGCCCCACCAGCATACTGGGCAACGCATGTATCATGGACGAGGCCTGTCAAGACATGGCGGGCCATGTTGCGCAGGATGATGGCCTTGCCAAGGAATGCACGGGCACAAATAACGTGCGTAATGTGGACAAGACCGAATGCATCACGGCGATGGCCTGCCATGCAGGCAACAGCAGCGGCCCCAACAGCCTGCTGGGCACGGACTGCATCACCGACGCCGCCTGCATGGACCTGGCGGGGCATGTTGCACAGGATGACGGCGTCTGCCAAGAATGCGCGGGCACAAATAACGTGCGTAATATGGAAAAAAGCGCCTGCATAAGCGCGGCAGCCTGCCAGGACCTCAGCCAACGCCTTTAGCGTGCTAAACGATGCCGAATGTATTACCGATGCGGCTTGCGTTGCTGAAGATGGCCGCGTTGCTACAAGCGACGGCCAATGCGTGGAATGCACGGGCACAAATAACGTGCGCGATGTGGACAAGACGGCCTGCACCACGGAGAGCGCCTGCCACGGCGGCGTGAGCACGAATCCCAACAGCATCTTGGGCGATGACTGCATTACGGATGCGGCCTGCATCGCCATGGAGGGCCATGTTGCCACAGCAGACGGAGTCTGTATGGAATGCACGGGCCAGACGCCAGACCTCAACCCTGCCCGGACTGCCTGCGGCGTAGATGACGACAGCGACGGCATATTCAACGCAGACGACAACTGCCCGAACCTAAGCAACCCCGACCAAACCGACACAGACAGCGACAAGGAAGGCAACGCCTGCGACACCGACGACGATAACGACGCCATAGCTGACGCAAACGACAGCTGCCCGGCGGGTGAGACGGGCGCCGCCTCGGGCGATGACAGTGCCGACACAGCCGACCCGGACGGTGACGGCTGCAAGAACAGCGAGGACGCCGACGATGATGGCGACGGCGTCGCCGACAGCGAGGATGACTTCCCGACCGACGAATGCGCCAGCCTGGACACCGACGACGACAACATGCCAGACCGACTGGTCGACGGCTGCACAAGCACCCTGACCGCGGACACGGACGATGACGACGACGGCACGCTTGACACCACAGACGTGGACGACGATAACGACGGTCTGATTGAGATTGCCAGCGCCGACGAGCTGGATAACATACGCCACGACCTTGCCGGCGCAAGCTATAAAACAGGCAGCACGGCGGATCCGCTGATCGCTGGGGCGTCCGAAAGTGCCACCGACGACTGCACCACCGCCGTTGACTATCATGTTGTGACGGCAACGGGTGTGGCCAGCCCGGCCAGCGGTTCTGTGCCCGCCGGCTCAACAGCCGTGAGCGTCTATCTCTGCGGCTACGAGCTCGTCGACGACATTGATTTCAGTGATGACGGCACTGGCAGCCCCAGCGACCTGAACGGCGCCACAGCAGGCAACCTTGACCCCATCGGCAGCGACCAGAGCGGCTCCCGCTTCACGGCTCGCCTGCACGGCAACGGACACAGCATCAGCAGCCTGAACATTGACATTACAGGCACAGCCGCCGCCAACGACCACACCAACGACGCCGGCCTCTTTGCCGCCTGCGACAACGCAGACATCAGCAATCTCACGCTAACGAATCCCACCATCAGGGGGCGTCGTCGTGTGGGCGCACTTTGCGGCGGCACGAGCGGCACAAGGCTGAGCAATGCGCACGTGGCCGGCGGCTCCATCCAGGGCGACAGCGCTAGTACTGTCTCTCAGTTTCCATAGGCGGCCTGGTGGGGTTTGCACTGGGTGACAGTGAGATCAGCAGGGAGCAGCAGCAAGCGGCAATGTCTCCGATGGCGGGAGTGGTACTTTTGATTATATGGGCGGCCTGGTGGGGCGGGCATCTGATAGCAGCCGAGATCACAAGGTAGCAGCGCAAGCGGTAGCGTCTCCAATAGCGGGGTTGGGAAATGATCGTATGGGCGGCCTGGTGGGGCAGGCAGATAACAGCTCTCAGATTATAGGGAGCCGCGCAAGCGGCAATGTCTCCGATGGCGGGGTGAATACTGATTCTATGGGCGGCCTGGTGGGGTTTGCAGACTGACTAGTGCCCGGATCACAGGCAGCAGCGCAAGCGGCAATGTCTCCGATGGCGGGAGTGGTAATGATCGCATGGGCGGCCTGGTGGGGTGGGCAACTAGTTCTGCCCTCAGATCACAGGGAGCCGCGCGAGCGGCAATGTCTCCGATGGCGGGGATGATTCTGATTATCGCATGGGCGGCCTGGTGGGGCGGGCAGCTGACAGCTTTCAGATCACAGGCAGCAGCGCGAGCGGCAATGTCTCCGATGGCGGGGATGGGAATGTTGATTTTATGGGCGGCCTGATAGGGTTTCTGGGATATGGCATTGTACGCGACTCCCTGAGCCTTGGAAGCGTCTGCGATGGCGTGCTTACGACAAGCTGCGCTGCCGGCGCTGGCAATGACGAGATTGGCGTTCTGATTGGACGTTTCTATGGCGATGATGGGAGTGGCAGAAGTGAGCTCTACTAACTGCCTCGCTGCAGGCGCCAGCAACCAGCCAGACCAGCGATAATACCGGCTTTTTTGGGCGTATCCTAGTGGGCACTCAAAACCAGCTAAACGCGGCCATCGCCAACAACCGTTTCGATACGGAGGCCAGCGGCGTCACAGCCAAGGCCGGTAGCGCCCCCGCCGGCGTTACGATTGCTGATCTCAGCGGCATCACCGGCGCAGGTACTGAGGCCACGCAGCCCGCCACAGCTTGGCTGGATACCGACACCGATACTGATGACGTAAACGACGCCAGCTCCTGGCTCGCCACGCGCTGGCTCTTTGCAGACGGCTCTTATCCGCGGCTGCTGTATTTTGACTTTGATCCGGCCAATCCTGCGATGGATAATCCCAGCGCCTCGACCACCATCGACGTCTGCGAGACGATTACCGGCAATGATGCATTGACGGACGAAGGCGACGAGAATGTGCCCGACTGCGGCGATGTTTTGGAGGCCTGGCCGCGGCCGACAGCTCCGGCAGATGCGGTATTTCATCCC
>CBDETG010000088.1:0-69664 GCA_965242745.1 Leptonemataceae bacterium | reverse complement strand
GTTTTCGAGGGCGGCGGAGTCGACGCTGATGCCTGTCAGCAAGTTGTAGGTGACGGTCACGGCAGGCTGGCTGAGCGTATAATAAAAGCCCGTGCGCGGCGCAGTTGCCGTAGGCTCGCCGATGGCGACGGGCTCTTCAGCCGTGCTGGCGCCGCTGTCGGCGTCGTGATCATGGGTGAAGGTGACGTTTGCGATGGAGCCATAGAGGCGCTGGTGCGGGAGCTCCTGGCCGCAGCAGAATGTGCCGCCGGCTACGCAGTTTGCGGGGGTTTCGTGATCGTAATCAGGGAGCAGCTCGCATTCGTTGAAGTCCGTATTGGGATCATCGGCGTACTTGAGGCGGGGATGCTCGCCCGTGCTCTTTACCCAGTTTTCCGTGGACCAGCCGTTTAGCTCGGTATCCTCGGCGGGGCTTGTGTCCGTAGTTGCATCGAGATCCAGGGGCAGGGCGAGGATGGCCGCCTCTGTCACATTATCGCAATTAGCTTTGGGGCAGGCAGTTGCGCTGTTCACCAGATTGCCAATGCCGCCGTTGCCTGAGCCGGTGCTGTCCACGTAAAGATTGCGGCCGGTGTAGGTGTTGGCGCCTGTGGACGCACTCGCTTGGCCAATGAGGCCGCCCCTTGTGCCGCTGTCGCTGGAGACAGCGCCCGTGCTATATGAGTTCTGGACGCTTGAGTTATTAATGTGCCCTAGCAGAGCACCGGCGTTGCTGCTTTTGGAATAGACCGGGCCCCGCGCATAGTTATTGCTGATGGATATATTGAGCACAAAACCTATAAGCCCGCCGGCGGCGGAGCTGCTGGAGGCAACGGGGCCCAGGGCATAGCTGTTCTGAACAGTGGTATTGGTGGAAGGAAGATACCCTAGCAGGCCACCTGTACCTATTATTAACCTAGCATAGGGGTTATTTGTGCCAATAGCTACGGCAGCATAGCTGTTATGTACGGAAAAAGTCGTCACTCCATTTAAATTTCCAGCAAGGCCGCCTGCATTTGCCGCATTGCTATCCAAGATATGCCCCAGGACATAGCTGTTGCTGATGCGTAATATTGCAGTGTCTGCCAGTAGCCCATTATTAGGGGTGGATAAGCCTATGAGACCGCCAGAGAGGCTTCCGCTGCCTTGGCTGGAGGCCGTCAGCCCAACCATACTGCCTGTGATCAGGAAACCACTGTTCCGGACATTAGTGATGCCCGCCACCAAGCCGCCCAAGGCGCAGCACCCGTTGCTGTGGCTGGCGCTGCAGCTGAGGCTACCCTGCGCCCGCACGGCGATGATGCGCGTCTTGTGCCAGGTGCTGTGCCCCGCCCCGGCGCAGAGGAAGCTGACATTGATGCTCTTGGCGGCGTCGCTGGCGCTGGCGATGGCGGCGTTTTGGATATGCAGGTTGCGTATCACGCTGCCGTTGCAGTTGTCGATAAACGAAGCGTTTGCGTCGTCATCGTTGGTCTTGGTGATTTGCATGTTGTCTATGGCCCGCCCGTTGCCGTCCAGAATGGCGGTAAAGGCGCCCGTGATGGGCTCGAAGTTGCTGTCGTCATCAGCGCTATCCTGATCATCGGCGGCCAGGTCGATGTCGGCCGCCAGCTCGTAGCCGCAAAGATATACGCTCACGAGCGTAGAGCCATCGGGCACGGTGCCGCTGGCCGGGCTGGCTACGCCCGTTGCAGTCACAACGTGATAGTCAACGGCGGTGGTACAGTCATCGGTGGCGCTTTCGGGCGCCCCAGCAATCACCGGATCCGCCGTGCTGCTCGTTTTGTAGCTTGCCCCAGCCAGGTCGTGGCGTATGTTGTTTAGCTCGCTTGCTGTGGCGATTTCAATCAGCCCGTCGTTATCGTCGTCTACGTCCATAGCATCGGCCACATTGTCGTTATCATCATCATCATCGCAGGCGTCGCCCTGGCTATCGCCGTCAGCGTTGGCTTGGTCGGCATTAGCTAGTTCCGGGCAGTTGTCGCTTCCATCGAGCACCTTGTCGCCGTCTCCATCCGCATCGCACAGGCCTGTGGCCACGTTCAGCATCTTCGGGGCTACGCATTCCGCGCATACGCCGTCATGCTGGGCTACGTGGTTTTCCATTGCCTCGCAGGCCTCGTCTGTAATGCAGTCAGAGCCCAGCAGGCTGTTGGGGCCGCTGCTGTTGCCCTCATGGCAGACTTCCGCAGTAATGCACTCGTCCTTGTCCACGCTGCGCACTGGCGTTTCGTCGCTGCAGGCCAGGCATGCGCCGCCGGCAGTGGCAACATGGCCCGCCGCATCGGTGCAGGCGCTCGTGCTGATGCAGGCGTCCTTGTCCACATTCACAACAGGCGCATTGCCCGCGCAGGCCACGCAGCTGCTGTTTGCGCTTACAAACTGATTGCTCTCGGCAAGACATGTCGCCTCGCTGATGCAGGCTGTTTTGTCCACATTGCGCACGGGATTATCCCCGCTGCAGGCCTCACAGTCGCCGCGTTCGTTTATGAGCTGGTTTTCCACAGAGGTACAGGCGGCCTCAGTGATGCAAGAGCGCCCGTCCACGTTGATCAGCTTGCTTGTGGCATCACGGCAGGCGCTTTCTTTTATACAATTGGGCGGGCTTGCGGTCGTATCTGCGATCTCGCCCTCGTCACAGCTTAGCACAAAGCAGCTGTTATCCTTGGGATTGTGTATCTCCCTGCCCGTGCAGCTTGCGATGGCCTCGCAGGTGGGCTTTTTCATCGGCTTGTACTCGCCCTCGCTGCAAGTGGAGACGCAGGCCGTGCGATCCGCATTGGGAAACTGCGGCGCCGGGCAGGCCTCGCATTGCTCGTTTTGTAGAATCTCGCTGCCCGTGCAGCTCGGCGTTCCGCCGCTACTTCCAGAGCCGCCACCTCCGCCGCTGCTCCCGCAGCCGCCGCAGTTGCCAAGCAAGGCAAGAGACAAACTGAGCAGGCTCAGTACTGCGAATTTGTTAAGTGTCTGCATTTTAGCTCCGGGGGCTATTGCCCCTCTTCCTTGTATCCCCACCATCCCACCATGGTTTTGTTCCGTACCTGTTGTACGGGTGTATGTAAAATCTTTCATAATTTCACACTCCTTATTCAAAAATTTAGCAAGCGTTTTTAGCCTGCTTGCTTGCGGCTTTTGCATCATGCAATCACACAAAGCTGTGTCATGCTTATACTGCTGCCTATGTTTGCAAACACTTTTAGCGCAACACTTTAGCGCAGGCAATCACACAAAGCTTATGTCATGCTTATACTGCTGCCTATGTTTGCAAACACTTTTAGCGCAACACTTTAGCGCAGGCAATCACACAAAGCTTATGTCATGCTTAGGCTGCTGCTTATGCTTGCAAGCGCTTTTAGCGCAAGTTTAGGCCCGCTATTTTGCTATGCAAGCGCAGGATAAAAATCTGCCTATATTACTTGATATCATAAAGCTATGAAAAAAAGCAAGTAAAAAATGCTGTTTTTGTGCGAAAAGGGAAGTTTTTTTGTTTTTTGGGGACAAAACACGTTTTTCTGCGCAGGCAAAAACGAAAATTGCCACCCAGCTGCCCCTAGCGCAGGGGCTCAGGGAGCGCAGGCCTTCAGTATTCGCCGTATACAGAACAAGTTGCCACAAGTTTTGCGCAAAAAGGCCCTATCATGCGCCTATTTGCGTATTTTTTATCCTAAAAGTAGCAAAAAATGTATGTTTTGCGCATTTGATTGACGAATAATACATAGAAGGCGCTTTAGCTACAGAGCTTGGAAATTGTTTCTAAAAAATGATGACAAATTTATACTTAAAGTAAAGTTTTGCTTCGCTTAATGCAAAAACTAGTCAAAGCATATATAGTCAGCCCTGAAGAAAGGGTAAAAAAAATTATGCGTGAAATGAATGTTTCACGTCAGGAACTCAGCAGCACTCTGGGAATTTCTTTGTCTTCTGTTGCTATGTACTTCAGCGGCTGTCATAAGATTCGCCGCGTAGTGGCCTTGGCCATCCAAGCATCTTACGGCATTAACGCAGAATGGATCATGTATAATAAGCCTCCTGTTTTTTTGAAACAAGCAGATGAGCAGGGCAGGAAGTATTCCAAGGAGGCTATAGAAATCGCAAGGCTTTGCAACACCTTATCTAAAAAAGACCAAGTTATTATGAAAAAAATAGCGCAGGGTTTTAGTTTTCTTCCAACAGAGATAAGCTAGCAAGGGCGCAGGCTTTGTAGAAAGTACTGCCTGTTAAGAGGCAAGCAGGTCTTCCATAAAAGCAGCCATAAGACGGATGCCCCATGCTGTGCTGCCTTTCCCTTGTGATCCAAAGGCCTTGGAGCGCCATGCAGCGCCTGCAATATCGATATGAGCCCAAGCTATTTCTTCTGGGACAAAGTGAGCCAAAAAGCGCATTGCAGAAATCGTGCCGCCGCCTCTCCCTGCTATATTACGTTGATCTGCCACTTCTGATTTTAAGCCTGCTCCATAGACGCTCCAATGCGGCAGCCTCCAGAGACGGTCTAAAGAACGCAAAGAAGCATCATTGAGCCGGGACGCCAGTTCTTCTGAAGCTGTCATAAGGCCTGCCGCCTCATTGCCAAGGGCTACAAGGCAGGCTCCCGTCAAAGTGGCAAAGTCCAGAATACATAAGGGATTGTAATGCAAAGACGCATAGGCTAGGAGGTCACCTAGAACAAGCCTGCCTTCGGCATCGGTATTTTGTATCTCTATGCTTGCGCCATCATATGCGGTGTAGACATCACCTGGTTTGATTGCATTAGCTCCGGGCATATTTTCTGCTATACCAAGGAGAGCCACTACCGACAGGGGGAGCCGGGCAAGCGCCGCAAGCGCAATGCTATGCAAAGCCAGAGCAGAGCCGCACATGTCGTACTTCATTTCGTGCATATCCGCTGCGGGCTTAATAGAAATACCGCCTGTATCAAAAGTTATGCCCTTACCTACCAGCACTAAGGGAGCCCTAAACTTTGCCTGAGGCGGCCTGTGTTCCAAAAGGATCATGCGGGGAGGAATAGCAGAGCCTTGCCCCACAGCTAATATTCCTCCACAGCCCATAGACCTCAGCTCAGCTTCCTGAAAAACCCTGCACTTGAGCTTATATGTCTTTGCAAGCTTAAGCGCATAGCGCTCATAATGCCCGGGATGAAACAAGTTGCCCGGCAAAGACGCTATATAACGCGCCCCATGGATCATTTCAGATACGTGCCGGCCCCGCTCTAAGGCCTTTGTTAGTCTGCTTTGACTTAGATTAGCGCATGCAAGGCTTGTATATATAGGTTTTTTTTGAGGCTTTGCCTTAGACTTACAGACTTCCATGCTTGCTGCGCCTATGTTGATACAGGCAACAAGCTGGAGGATGATATCTTCTGTTTTGGATGCGGCAATAAAATCATGCCTCTTCGTTTTTTCCTCTTCTTCCTCTTCTTCCTTCTGCTTTGCTTTGCTTTCTTGCTTAGCGTCTTTCTTATTCCTTGCATGGAAGTCAAGAGGCAGACTTTTTGCAAAAGGCTCCCTTTGCGCCCTATGTTCATCCAGGCATTGCAGTAAAGCTTCTGTAATATATACCCGTAAAGAAATGTCTTTCAGAGAGCTAAGCTTGCTTCCTATAGAACGAAAAAGCTCGCAAAGTTTTTCAGGATGCCACGTCTCTTTTCTGCCCATGCCGCCCAAAAGCAGGCCATACTCAGCCAAGTATAGTATTTGTCCCGCCTGCGCCTTAAAGTTTGCGGATTTGTAGTGCTGCTCTAAAGCTTCGAGAGCTTCAGAGACTTTGTGCTTTGCGTTTGCGCTTTCTTTTTGGAGCTCCTCTATGATCTCAGCAGGAGCGCTGTCTGCAAAAACAGGGAAAAAGGACACGGGACATGCGCGGCTCGAGTCTGATGGCTCTGCAAAAACGAAATGCTGCGGAGGCATGGGGTATTGCTCTTTCTTGCTATGGGATGCTGTGGTCTTTTTTTTCATTTATTCTGTCTTCTACGATGCAAAGCGATTTTCCATATCTCTAAGAAGGCGCTCTACATGCCCCTTAGCTCTGACATTTTGGTATACCTTGACAACTTCCAAAGCCGGGTTTAGCACAAAGCTTGTGCGCCGTATCCCTTGCATTATGCGTCCGTAGAGATTCTTCTCTCCATAAACTCCCAGAGCTTTAGCCAGCTTGTGACCCGTATCCGTTACAAGAGGGAAGCGCAGTCTTTGCTTTTGAGCAAAGCTCTGGTGCGAGGCAGAAGAATCACCTGAGACCCCTACAATGCTATAGCCTGCGCTTGCAAAGCTCTGCGCGTGATCTCGAAAATCGCAGGCTTGCGTTGTACAGCCAGGGGTGTTGTCTTTAGGATAAAAATATAATATCATACCCTGCGGGCCCATTAATTCTGAAAGCTTCTTTCTGCTCTCATCTCCCAAGATTAGCTGCGTATCTTGTATCTTTGCTCCTTTTTCCAAACTCTCTAAGTTCATGTCGAATGTGCCAAGCTTCGATAGCCAAGCTTCGATGCAAGTTTCGATAGCCAAGCTTCGATAGCCAAGCTTCGATGCTAAGTTTTTTAGGAAGAAGTTTTTTTGCAAGCAAATAATTCGGCACGGCAAAGCAGAAAGTGTGAAATAACAAATATCCGCAGGTCTTACATTCGTTCATGTTTTTTCTCTTTGCCTTTACAAAGACCATGAAAAAACTGACCATAAGCTGACAGCATCCTTAGCTTGGGTTAGGAAGTTTGCTGCAGGCCCTTTTTGCAGCGCTCGCTCAAAGAGCGCAGCCCTCTGGAATATACATAACAAATGGCGCAGCATAAGATCATCATCAGCGATACATTTGCCAAAAAAGGAGTAGAGAGGCTGACACAAAATCAGGCCCTCTTTTGCGTCTCCTACCATAAGGAAGGTTTTCAGCGCAAGGAGCTTCTTGCTGCGCTCCCAGAAGCTGAGGGGCTTATTATTCGTTCCAGTACAAAGGTCGATAAAGAAGCGCTGGCAAGGGCGCTGCGGCTTAAGATCATTATACGCGCTGGGGTGGGCGTAGATAACATTGACATACCAGAGGCATCACGCAGGGGCATCATTGTTGCAAATGCTCCGGGAGCTAACAGCATTTCTACTGCAGAGCATGCAATCGCACTCCTGCTTGCAAGCGCTCGTAATATTCCACAAGCGCATGCTTCTATGAAAGCCTCTAAGTGGGAAAAGTCCCGTTTCAAAGGCTGTGAAGTAACAGCTAAGACGCTCGGCGTGCTCGGCTTAGGTCGTATTGGAAGAGAAGTGGTACTGCGCGCCAAGGCGCTCCAGCTGCACGTCATCGCTCACGATCCATACATAGGCGCAGCTACGCTCGAGGACATGAATGTGGAAATTGTCAAAGCAAAGGAGCTGCTGAATCGTTCTGATTTTATTACAGTACACACCCCCCTTACAGAAAGCACTCGTGATTTTATTAACCTGGAAAACCTGTCTCAACTCAAGGACGGAGTCATTCTCATTAATGCTGCAAGGGGCGGTATTTACAACGAAGAGGCCCTGGCGCAGGGCTTAAAAAGCGGGAAGATTGCCTGCGCCGCCCTGGACGTTTTTACTGTAGAGCCTCTGCCTCCCGATTCGCCTCTGCGCCAATTAGATAACTGTATACTCAGCCCGCATCTCGGCGCCTCTACAGGAGATGCAGAGCTGGCTGTTGCTTTGGATTCGGCAGATACTATGACTCGTTTTTTCCAAGATGGCTCAGTACGCAATACATGTAACTTCCCTGTCATCGAGCCTAAGGCGAAGGACTTCCTCCAAGCATACTATGAAGGGGGCATGCGTGTTGGCAAATTTCTCGGTCTTATGGCTAAGGAGCTGTGCCGCCTTGAAATACATTATCACGGAGAAATAGCAAAGCACAAAACAGAAGCCGTGCGTTGTGCCATACAATATGGTTTGCTTGTACCTATCTTAGGAGAAGAAGTGAATATTTTAAGCGCCCCCATGACTATGCAGGAAAGGAATATACAGTTGCGGGAGCTGCGCCATGCCAGCAGCAAGTCTTTTTCCAGCTATGTGCGTTTGCGTATCACGGACGTGCAAGGAGAGTCTATGGAGCTCCAATATACTACTATGCAGGGGCAGGCTTTGGTCGTTTCCTTATTTGGTCTTCCATTAGAGTTTAAGCCGGAAGGCATACTGCTGGCCATAAAAAATCAAGACATACCTGGAGTAGTAGGAAGCATAGGGACATTTCTGGGGGAAAAAGGCGTAAACATCGCCAGCTTGGAACTAAGCCGTGACGCAAAAGGCGGTAGCGCTTACTGTATTATTAGTATAGACGAAGTCTTATCACAATCCACGCTGGAAGAACTAGAAGAACTGGAGCACATTACTGACAGCAAACAAATAGACCTACGCTGATCTGCCTTGCGCCCATAGCGCTGCAAGCCTGCCTTATCTGAAGTATTATTAACGTTGAAGTAGACTTGGATTACTGTGGGCGGTGTGAGGAATAAGCAAGGTTTGAAGTAGGCGGCGTTTATGCTCAGCGGCGCAGGTGCTCATGCGCCGCCGCATACTAGAACAAGCCAGGCTAGCTCATAGGAGCAATGGGGCGCCGCCGCGCCAGATTCCCGCTGTACATACCAGAAGCAAGCCAGGCAAGCTCAAGAGAACGCAGCGGGCGGGAGTTGTATAAATGCAGCGTCAGGCCTTGTTGTAATATGCAGAGTCTCGTCGCCGTATTATGTCACATTGAGCGCAGGTGCTCAGGGGCGTTATATACTAGAACAAGCCAGGCTAGCTCATAGGAGCAATGGGGCGCCGCCGCGCCAGATTCCCGCTGTACATACCAGAACCAAGCCAGGCAAGCTCAAGAGAACGCAGCGGGCGGGAGTTGTAATATGCGGCCTTTGGGATAGGCGGAGTTGGTTTTGCTGACGGCGGGCGGGGGTTGTATAAATGCAGCGTCAGGCCTTGTTGTAATATGCAGAGTCTCGTCGCCGTATTATGTCACATTGAGCGCAGGGGCTCAGGTGCTTTACATACCAGAACAATCCAGGCTAGCTCAGGCAGAACATTCGATATGCTCTGCACTTCGGGCACCATAAAGGAGCCCTCAGCATTTTTAGGGAAATTCTAAAAATACAGCAGTCTCCTTCTAAAGCTTGCTTTTTTGCAAGGCGTAAATGTGTTTGAGGCCCCGCAGAGTCAAAAGAGAGTCCACTTCGTCAAAGAGCTCTGGACATTCCTGAGACATAAGAAGTGCCAAGCCGCCGGTAGCGATCACTTTGTACTTACGCCTTGTATCGCTTTGCTTGAGTCTCTTTAAGATTTCCCGTACAAGCCCTATCCAGCCAAAAAATATCCCTGCCTGCAAAGCTTCCTGCGTAGATTTCCCCAAGACTCTTGATGGCCTAGATACAATGGGCCGAGACTTCAGATGTTTTGCGTCCGTATTCCTTTCTAAGGCCTGCATGGCAAGCTTCATTCCTGGGGCGATACAGCCGCCTAAGTATGTTTTCCCATCGTGCACAAGGCAAAAGCTGAGCGCAGTCCCCATATCTACAATGATCAAATCGCTTTTTGGATACAGCACAGTAGCAGCATGCGCATTGATGATGCGATCTATCCCCAGCTCTTGTGGTTTAGGATAAAGAAAGTTGAGATTGAGACGCATATCCCACCTGACCTCTATAGGGGGAGGCATCTCTACAAAGAGTGTTTGTACCACATCTGAAAGCTTAGAAGCCAGCTCAGATACCACCGAGCTGTAAATACAAGTTTTGATAGAAGCAAATGGTCTTGCAAGGCTGCTCTTAGTTTCTATGATATTTCGAATTTGCCTGCACCATTCCTTAGCTGAGCGGCTTTTATCGCTTGCTATACGGCCCAGCTCCTGCACTTCCAAGTCAGAAGTATCTGCGCAGAAAAGACCCAATACCGTATCCGTATTACCTATATCGATGCCTAATACATGCTCATACATAGGAAAGAATTGCAAGCTCTGTATCTTTTGTGTAAAGCTTTTTGCTGCTTTGGCTCTGGTGGCTTTGTCCTTTTTTTGCATGCAAAGAAAGGATTAAGGCGCCATCCGGGGCCAGACCCTGTACCTGATATACCTGCTTATGATAAAGAACCAGAGCACCTTTCAAATAGCAATATTTTTCCATCTTCTGAAGAAAAGATACATTGCCCTCGTACAATTGCTTTATCACGGCATTCACCTGAGTAATCAGGGTAGGAAGAAAAAGCGAAGGCTTAGGCGCTGTATGCACTTCCGTATGCAGCAGAGCAGGGGCAAAGAGGCTCTTGTCTCTTGCATCTTTTTGAAAGCTGCTCCACTGCCGAGCTATACGCTGTGGGTCTCCAGCCCAGTTGATACCTATGCCGAGCACTATGGGAGAAAGCTCAGCCTTAGGCGGCTTTTTTTCGCTGGGGACAGGGGCGCTTAGCTTTCTTTCCAGCAAGATGCCGGCAAGCTTAGCATAGCGCTTTTTTCCTACAGTATCTAAGGGCGAAGTGAGAGAAGCGCTCTCGGCTAATAATATATCGTTAGGCCATTTGAAACCCAAGTCCACCCTGCGCTTTTGGAAGTATGTTCTGCCATCCCCTTCTATATAAACCTGCAGCGCTTCCAAAAGCGCAGAGGCCATGGCAAGAGAGAAGAGCGAGTAGAGTGAAAGATCGCCTGCAATATGTTCTTTTGCCTTATGATACAGAGCTGGGCCTACATCAGCAAGGCTGCTTAGAGCAGAAAAGAGAAAAGCAGTCCCGCCTTCAGGCATAAGCCAAGGGCGTCCCAATCGTCCTCGGCCCTTAGTCTGACGATGCGCCAAACATAGGCTTCCTAAAGGCATCTTGTTCTTGGAAAGAAAGTTGTTTGTAGAATCGATTTCATCCAAAATGATCCAGTTTTGCGGATTTTCTTCCAGAAGACCTTGCATAAGTATTTGTATCTTTTTAGAGAGAGGGGGATGGAAGCGTTGTTGGCGCGTGTTTTTTCATCGGCCTTTGGCTCTCATCAAAGATCATGCTAAGAAATAAGATGAAAAAGAAAGCTATAGCCATAGCAGCCCCCAAAGGAGCAGGGGCTCTCCTGTCTTTTTTTATGATAAGGATATAGATGATGCTGGCAAGCGCTGCAGCTTGAAATACGATGAGGGACCAAGGCAATCCTATAAACAGGGCAATGACAGATGCCAGAAGCACATCTCCAAATCCAAGGCTTTGGAAGCGCCCAAGTATACACAGCAATCCAAATACAAGGAAGGCGCCGCTGAAGGCCAAAAGCTTATGCTGCATTGCTGCTAAAGAAAATCCATGCCACGCAAAAAGAGACAATATAGCAAGCAAAAAGAGGCAAAAGGCATTTTCCAAATCCAAAAGAAAAAAGCGGCTGTCCGTTGCAAGAGAAATGTAGAGATGGCCGCAAAAGCAGGCAGTGAGTATGGCAATGAGATAGTTTTCGTATGTTATATAGGAAAAGAGAAACAAGAGGCCCAAGTACAGCTCTCCTAAAAAGGTACTGATGCCTATGGGCCTCCTGCAGGCGCTGCAGCGAGCCCTGCTGCTTAGATAGCCCCATATAGGTATGAGCTTAGAGGCGGCTATCCTTCTTTGGCAGCCGAAGCAAAAAGAGGGCTGCGTTAGCACTCTCCATAAAGTTCTCAAAGCCAGAGACCTTTGCGCATGCTTTTTGGCAAGAGGCTGATGCATCATATAAGCTGTGAGCTCCCGTTTGATCTTTTTGCGTCCAGGCCCGTAATAAAAGTAAAGTATGCGGGAGGCCAAGGCGGTATAGAAACTTCCCAGACATAAACCCAGCGTGAAGGCAAGCAGATAGAGCATAGAGAGACTCTGTGCTTTTTACAAAAAGCATTTGATCACCTTTTCTTACGATTCAAGACGTTTTCTACCGTCCGTGAGCCCGTAGGAGGCCTATAAGAAAATAAGGAAGGAGAAAAAGCTGTGAGCTCCCGCACGTCAAACAAGCTCAGCGCAAACCATTGCTTCTGATTGGAGCGCAGGAGTACCAATTTTTTTAGCAGGTACTGCTCATCCCACTCTAAACTCAGCCCTTGTATGTAAGACCTGGGGTGTAAAGCCCTTGCTATAGCCTTCGAAGAAGAAAGAAGCTCATAAGAAAAACCCTTGAGCAGCCATTCCAGACCTCCAGTAAGTTTCTCTTCTACAAGTTGTTTTCCCGCTACGCCTGTCTGAGGGTTGTAGACGATAGTATAAATGGCGTTTGCGGCAATGACTCTTCCATCGTCTAATCTGAGATGCAGACTCCCTTCTTGGTAGGATAATGTTCCTGAAAGTACCTGCTCTTTGCTGCTCAAGCTAAGCTGAGCGCGGAAGCTTTTTAAGTTCTTGAGCTTGTATACCAGCCTACGGACAGGGGCAGGAGCTTCCTGTGCGCAGATATCGGAGAAAGGAAGGAGGAACAGCAGGCAAAGCAAGAGACAAGTTTTGAGACCGGCTCTAAGCCTCCTTGGCAGCATTAAGCTCATAAGAAGCAAATATTAACCAAGCACTTTCTGAAACTCTGCGTCTAAGGCAGGCACAAACTCAAAGAGGTCTTCTACAATGCCATATGTTGCCACCTTGAAGATAGGCGCTTCTGCGTCTTTATTGATGGCCACAATTACTTTGGAAGAACCCATGCCCGCAAGATGTTGTATGGCGCCTGATATGCCGCAGGCAATATAGCAATTCGGAGAAACAGTTTTACCAGTTTGGCCTACCTGGTGGCTGTGCGGAATCCACCCGGCATCTACAGCTGCCCGGCTGGCTCCCAGAGCTGCCCCCAGAGTATCACAAAGGCTTTGCAAAAGAGGCCAATTCTCGGGCCCCTTGATACCGCGCCCTCCTGAGATGATTACGGCTGCTTCTGTAAGCTGCGCCTTAGAAGAAGAGGAGGCGTCTATATCTGTAATAAAGGCTTTCACTTCCCCCTCCTGCACGTCAGATGCTTCAATGGTCTCTGGGCCAGAATAAGCAAGCACTTCCTGTGAATTAGGACGGACAGTCACAAGCGCCGGCGCTTTGCATTTGATTTTGGCATAAGCTTTACCTGAATAAATGGGTTTTTTGACCTCTATTGTTTCGAGCGAGCCTTCTATAGAAATTACGTCTGCAATAAGACTCATCTGAGATTTTACAGCCAAACGTCCCGCAAAGTCTTTCGCATACAGGCCGTGCGGCATCAATATCACTTTTACGCCTTTTTGACTGGCTACTGTATGCGCTATATTAGCATAACCCTCTGGACTAAAGGCCTGAGCAGTATTCTTAATGACTACATCCGCACCGGCATTAAAGAGATCACGCGCCTGCTGATCATTCCCGTTAATCAAAAGAGCGTATATTGTATCGCTTAGATTACGAGCAACAGAAGCAAGTTCCTTTGACGCTTTTTTGAGCTCTTCTCCTTTTTGTTCTGCAATAATTAATACTGACATAATGTACTCCTTTTCTATCTGCCCAACTTTTTGTTTAGAGCCTTGCAAGCATTTTCCAGACCCTTCCAAAAGACAAGCAATTCTTCTGCCTTTTGATATGGCAGGCAATGATCAGATGACCTTTGCCTCCTTACGCAAAGCCTCTACCAATTCTGAGGCCTTATTTTCTATATTAGCTCCTTCCACAATCCTGCCGGGAGGACGAGGGGGGGGCGTTTCTATAGCTGTAACTTCAATATGAAGCGCCTCTACCCCCAAAGAAGCCGCTTCTATGACTTCGATTTGTTTTTTCTTTGAGGCCATAATGCCTTTCAAAGATGGATAGCGGGGGTCATTTAGATTCTTTGCAGCCGTGACCAAAGCAGGTAAAGGCGACTCCATTGTAGCCAAGCCGCCGTCAATTTCCCTGCGCGCCTTTACTCTATCTCCTTCCACGTTAAGCTCTACTGCGTTATTGATATTTGTTATACCCAAATGTTCTGCAATCATAGTCGGCACCATGGAAGACTGCGAGTCTATAGCAATGTGGCCTGTTAAGATCAAATCAGCCTGCGCGTTTTGCAGATACTTGGCTAAAACAGCGGCAGCATAGGCAAGGTCTAGAGTATTGTAGCTTTCATCTTGAATGTGCACAGCCTTGTCTACGCCCAAGGCATAGGCATTGCGCAGGGCCTCACTCACGCGAGCAGGTCCTAAGGAAACAGCGCTCACTTCTGCGCTGCTCTTCTCTTTTTGCCTCAGCGCCTCTTCTAGAGCATGTTCATCAAAAGGTGAAAGTATCCATTTGATACTACTTTCATCTATAGTATTGCCGTTAATTTTAAGACGCGTCTCCGTATCAGGTACTTGTTTTACTAATACACATATTTTTTTTCATTCTTACCTCGCTACTACTTTCGTATCGTTGCCCCAGTCCTGCCTAAGCCTTATTCGATTCCTGCCAAGCCTCAGCATCCATACTTTTGGCAACTGTCGCCAGTCTTTTTAGAAACTAAGATTGAGTCAAGCCATTTTACTAAAAGCATGTAAAACGCTGGCAAAGTTATAGGCAGGCTTTGGCTAAAACAAGGCGCATCCTTCTTCTCTTTCTTTTTCTGATCACAAGCCTCTTTTTGCAGCAAAGAAATAGTACTTTCAAATACAGAAGGCAGGCGAAAATGGAGTCTGCTTACAATGTCTTTTATAGTAAAACAAGGCAGGCGCTTGCGAAAGTATTTTCTCTCCTTTTTCTACGGGCTGGGGCCTAAAATGCCAGCTCCTAGAAGCGCTTCTCATCAGTCTTGCGGCTTTAGCTCTCAGCTTGGTGATGCGCCTCATGCTCATAAAGTATCTCCTTCCCATAGAAGCAGAGCAGCTTTCCTATTCTCTTTCATTCTTTTCGTCCTTCCTCATTCAGGATTTACTGAGCGCTTGTATCATACTTTGCATAGCCTGGGCTTTTGCTTTGTGGCTGTGCAAGTATCCCAAATGGCGCTTTGCAATATATGCTCTCTGTCTTTTTCTGGCAGCTTTACTTTTTACAGCGAACCTGGCGTACTTTCGTATCTACAAAGAAAATTTTTCATGGTCCATACTAAAAAAAGACACTCTTGGCTTAGGCCTGCTTAGCTCATTAACAGCAGAGGTGGATGGCGCTTTCTTGATACAGTCCTCGCTATGGGCTCTATTCTGTCTTCTTTGGTTTTTCTTCGGTCTTTTCCTTTGCTCTCGCTGCAGCCCCTATAGCGTACGCACGCAGTTATTTTCCAAGCCCTTTTATATGCGCCTTGCGCTCTTCAGTCTTTTTCTTTTTATCTTTTTTGCGCTGCGGGAATATGAGCTGCTTCCTTCGGCTTCTATTGCGTCAAAAGACCAAGAAAAAGCGCAAAGACAAAGGGCCATGTACCAAGAGCATATGTCCAATATACTCTTTCATCTCCTTCTCAGGAAGGAAAGCCGGGGCCGCCTCCCTTTTCGTTTCACCCCTCTTTACAAGCCCTACAGCTCCCAGAGCTTCGACTTTTTTTTCAATACGGATTCCATAGCGCAGGAAAGCGCCTCACAAAACAAGACGCAGGCATTTATCCCGGGCCTGAAGATAGCCAGAAAACGCTACAATATCGTTCTATATATATTAGAATCTACCAGCCACCAATATCTCCAAAAAAAGCTCAGGAATTTGGCAGTACTGCCTTTTTGGCAAAAACTCTCCAAGCACGCTGCTTTATTTCCGAAACATTATGTCCAAAGCCCCCTCTCTGTGAATTCCCTGGTCTCCTTACTTGCTTCCATTTACAGTATGCCGGCGGATATATGGCTTGCAGAAGCATATCCTGATATCCCCATTGCAAGCCTGCCTGCAATTCTAAAAAAAGCAGGCTACCGCAGCGCCTTTCTCCATACAGGCAATCTGGATTATGCTGGGCAAAGGGCCTTTCTCCAAAAACGTTTCTTTGATGTGCTTGCAGATATCAAAGACTTCCAAGAATCCCCTTATGCAAAACATATCAACTGGGGCATGGACGATAGAACGCTTTTCCTTGCAGCGCAACAATTTGTCGCATCTCACCAGTCTGCTTATGCGCAAAGTCCTTATTTCTTAGTACTCTCACCGCTCACTCCCCACCATCCCTACGCAGTGCCCGAAAGAGCCTTTTGCATCACGCAGGCTGATTATCAAAAGGAAGACATAGCAGAGCTTGCGCAGCAACTCCTATCTTCGCAAAAAAGCGCTCCCTTCTTTTCTATCATCGCAGAAAAAGTCATGCCTGGGCCGGCGCTGCATTCTTTCGGCAATGCCTTCAGCTGGGATATGAGCAGGATTGCAGCGCAAAAGCAGAGTCCTATTGCTGCTGCAGCTATCCTACAAGACTCCTCTACCTCATCATGCGCTTCCTCAGCCCTGCAGCGCTACTGGAACGCCTTACATTATGCTGACTTTATTATGGGCCAAATTGTCCAAGCCTTAGAAAGGCTGCCAGGTGGAGAAGAGACCTTGTTCTTTATACTAGCGGATCATGGGGAAGCCTTTGGACAGCACAAAGGGAATTTCAACCATCCCTTCTATTTATACGAAGAAAATGTACATGTGCCATTCATGATCTATAATAAAAAACTCTTCCCTAAAGGCATGCAATACAAAGGCATAAGCCGCCATATAGATATTTTGCCTACAATCCTTGATGTGCTGGGGCTGCATCATAAAAAAAAGCATTACCACCAAGGCCTCTCGCTCCTAGAGCATAGGAAAAATCGCATAGCTTCCTTCTATACCACATGGCGCCGGAGCTTGGCAGGTTTGCGGGATGCCTCCTGGAAGTACATCATGGATTTAGACAAGGCGCAAGAAGAGCTCTACTGCCTCGAAGATGACCCTCAAGAAAGCGAGAATCTAGCAAAAAAAATGCCTGACCTCAGCCAAAGGTACAGAAACTATTTAGCAGAGCTGCTTGCCTATCAGCGCCATTTCTTTGAAACTCTTTTACAAGAAGAAATCAACTGGTGGGAAGAAAAAGACAAAAAAAACTATTAGCAGCAAAGACTGATTTACAAAAAAGACTTGCTATATTTTAGGCCCTGTCTAAGTCTAGTAACATAGCTGTCTTGCAAAGCGGGGCAGTCATTTTTTATATAAAGGAGGACATGAAGATGTCTATGATAAAAAAACTTATGGAATGCGTGCCCACAGCGCGTATGGGAATGTATTTAAGCGGGCTTAGCGCCGGCTTAAAGATATGGAAAAGCAGCCAACCTTGTCTCTGTTGACTTGAAAAAACGTAGCCGAGAAGGCCTTGGCCTTGGCGGCTTATTATGGAAGAACTTTAGCTTTGCTAATTTGAGATCAGACTAACTTTAGCTCTGCTGACTTTCACTCAGCTAAGTTTCGCTTTGCTGACTTTCGCAGAGCTGGCCTTCGCTTTATCA
The DNA here is from genome assembly GCA_965242745.1 of Leptonemataceae bacterium. GTDB lineage: Bacteria > Spirochaetota > Leptospiria > Leptospirales > Leptonemataceae > JABAAI01. The sequence continues at coordinate 52,368 of CBDETG010000088.1, read as the reverse complement.
TGCTGGCCTGCCATCAGCTTGAGCCTTGCCTTTCTTGGCAACTGTGGCGGCTGCGGGAGCAGCAACGGGAATGGAGGCAGTAGCTCTTCTGGGCCCAACTGCATCGATAAGCAGATACTCAAAGACGGCAGCTGCGAAGCCTGCCCTGATCCGCAATATCCCAACGCGGACAGAACGGCCTGCGTGACGCAATGCCCAGATGGCGAGATCAAGCTGGAAGGCAAACCCACCTGCGAGACTCAAGTCACATGCACGGGCGATGAGACCTACAACCCGGCGGATAACACCTGCATTGATCTGGAATGCGGCGAAGGCGAGGTCGTCAATACGACCGTAAACCCGCTTGCCTGCATCAGCAAGGCTGACTGTCAGGGCACAAGCCACAGCCCCACCAGCATACTGGGCAACGCATGTATCATGGACGAGGCCTGTCAAGACATGGCCGGCCATGTTGCGCAGCATGATGGCCTCTGCCAAGAATGCACGGGCACAAATAACGTGCGTAATGTGGACAAGACCGAATGCATCACGGCGATGGCCTGCCATGCAGGCAACAGCAGCGGCCCCAACAGCCTGCTGGGCACGGACTGCATCACCGACGCCGCCTGCATGGACCTGGCGGGGCATGTTGCGCAGGATGACGGCGTCTGCCAAGAATGCGCGGGCACAAATAACGTGCGTAATATGGAAAAAAGCGCCTGCATAAGCGCGGCAGCCTGCCAGAGCCAAAGCGACAGGTGCCTTTAGCGTGCTGGACGGCGCCGAATGTATTACGGATGCGGCCTGCCAAAACATGGACAGGCATGTTGCCACAGCAGACGGAGTCTGTATGGAATGCACGGGCCAGACGCCAGACCTCAACCCTGCCCGGACTGCCTGCGGCGTAGATGACGACAGCGACGGCATATTCAACGCAGACGACAACTGCCCGAATCTAAGCAACGCCGACCAGACCGACACGGATAGCGACGGCGAGGGCAACGCCTGCGACACCGACGACGATAACGACGGCCATAGCTGACGCAATGGACAACTGCCCGACAGGCGAGACGGGCGCCGCCTCGGGCGATGACGATGCCGACACAGCCGACCCGGACGGTGACGGCTGCAAGAACAGCGAGGACGACGACGATGATGGCGACGACGTAGCTGACGGAATGGACAACTGCCCGACAGGCGAGACGGGCGCAGCCTCGGGCGATGACGGTGCCGACACCGCCGACCCGGACGGTGACGGCTGCAAGAACAGCGAGGACGACGACGACGATAACGACGGCGTCGGCTGACAGCTGATGACGCCTTCCCGACCGACGAATGCGCCAGCCTGGACACCGACGACGACAACATGCCAGACCGACTGGTCGACGGCTGCACAAGCACCCTGACCGCGGACACGGACGATGACGACGACGGCACGCTTGACACCACAGACGTGGACGACGATAACGACGGTCTGATTGAGATTGCCAGCGCCGACGAGCTGGATAACATACGCCACGACCTTGCCGGCGCAAGCTATAAAACAGGCAGCACGGCGGATCCGCTGATCGCTGGGGCGTCCGAAAGTGCCACCGACGACTGCACCACCGCCGTTGACTATCATGTTGTGACGGCAACGGGTGTGGCCAGCCCGGCCAGCGGTTCTGTGCCCGCCGGCTCAACAGCCGTGAGCGTCTATCTCTGCGGCTACGAGCTCGTCGACGACATTGACTTCAGTGACGACGGCACTGGCAGCCCCATCGACCTGAACGGCGCCACAGCAGGCAACTTTGACCCCATCGGCAGCGACCAGAGCAACAATCGCTTTACGGCGCGCCTGCACGGCAACGGACACAGCATCAGCAGCCTGAACATTGACATTACAGGCACAGCCGCCGCCGACGACCACACCAACGACGCCGGCCTCTTTGCCGCCTGCGACAACGCAGACATCAGCAATCTCACACTAACGAATCCCACCATCAGGGGGCGTCGTCGTGTGGGCGCGCTTTGCGGCGGCGTGAGCGGCACAAGGCTGAGCAATGCGCACGTGGCCGGCGGCTCCATCCAGGGCGATAGCGCTAGTACTTTCACTCTTTACTATAGGCGGCCTGGTGGGGCGGGCAGACTGTACAGCCCGGATCACAGGGAGCAGCGCAGCGGCAATGTCTCCGATGGCGGGGGTGGTACCGATGATAATATGGGCGGCCTGGTGGGGCGGGCAGATCCGATGGGGGGACGGGGATGATTATATGGGCGGCCTGGTGGGGCGGGCTCATAACTCACAGGAGCAGCGCGAGCGGCAATGTCTCCGATGGCGGGGATGGGAATTTTGATTATATGGGCGGCCTGGTGGGGGCGGCAACTAGTAGTGCCCGGATCACAGATAGCAGCAGCAAGCGGCAGCGTCTCCGATGGCGGAGTTGGGTTTGATCATATGGGCGGCCTGGTGGGGCAGGCAGATGGCAGTGAGATCACAGGGAGCAGCGCGAGCGGCAATGTCTCCGATGGCGGGGTATGGGGGTGATGATATGGGCGGCCTGGTGGGGTTTGCAAGATGACAGCGAGGTCACAGGGAGCAGCGCGAGCGGCAATGTCTCCGATGGCGGGGATGGGAGATGATCGTATGGGCGGCCTGGTGGGGTTTGCAGACTGACAGCGCCCGGATCACAGGGAGCCGCGCAAGCGGCAATGTCTCCGATGGCGGGGATGGGGTGGATTCTATGGGCGGCCTGATAGGGGATGCTCGTAATAACAGCGAGATCACAGGGAGCAGCGCAAGCGGCAATGTCTCCGATGGCGGGGAGTAATAATGATAATATGGGCGGCCTGATAGGGTATCTGGGATATGGCATTGTACGCGACTCCCTGAGCCTTGGAAGCGTCTGCGATGGCGTGCTTACGGCAAGCTGCGTTGCCGGTGCTAACAATGACAATATTGGCGTTCTGATTGGAGGTTTCTATGGCGATGATGGAATTGGCAAAAGTGAGCTCTATAACTGCCTCGCTGCAGGCGCAGCGAGCGACCATACCGGCGATAGTGTCGGCTTTTTTGGGTTTATCCAATTGGGCAATCAAAGCCAGCTGGATGCGGCCATCGCCAACAATCGCTTCGATACGGAGGCCAGCGGCGTCACAGCTAAGGTCGGCAGCGTTTCCTCCGGCGGCGTTACGATTGCCGATCTCAGCGGTATCACCGGCGCAGGTACTGAGGCCACGCAGCCTGCCTCCGCCTGGCTGGATACAGACATAGATGACGGCGACGACACAAACGACAGCAGCTCCTGGCTGGCCTCGCGCTGGCTCTTTGCCTCCGGCTCTTATCCGCGGCTGTTGTATTTTGACTTTGATCCGGCCAATCCCACAACAGAGAATCCCAGCGCCTCGACCACCATCGACGTCTGCGAAACGATTACAAACAACGACCCGCTGGAAGACGAAGGCGAAGCTGACACGCCGGACTGCGGCGACGTGCTGGAGGCCTGGCCCCGGCCGACAACTCCGGCAGATGCGGTATTCCATCCCGTGCCGGATGACCTGATGCTCACGGAAAATGCCGATGGCAGTTCGGCTGCGGTCGCCATCGGCTCGCCCGTCACAGCCGCCGATGCGAACTTTGATGCCGTCACCTACAGCCTCAAGGCCGGCGCCCCGGCGGGCTACGCAATCAACAGCGCAACGGGCCAAATCAGCTACACGGGCAGCGGCGAAGACTACGAGACGACCATGACGCGCAGCCTGACGGTAATTGCAACCTCTATAGGCGCCGATGGCACGGCAACGGGGGTGGAGCAGGTGGTGACGATTACGATTGTGGACGTGGACGGGTCTTGATGGCGGCGTTGCAGTGATGACGTGCGGTGTCCGGTGAGATAAGTAGCGATTGGAATAAGCAGCTTTGGTTTTGATGACTGGGGCGGGGCTTGTAGTAGGGGGAGTCTGGGCGTGGTTGTAATAATATAGCGTTGGCTTTTGCTGACTGCTATTGCAAAGTTGCCCTCAATGTATATGCTGCGCAATGAAAGCCTCCATTACTATTGGGGGAGAAGACTAACAAAGCTTGCTCATGCAATAAAGCGGGAATTAGCCTTTCAGTCTGCCTTAGCTATGGGCCGATCTGCTCCCAATCCGCCTGTCGCTTGTGTTTTGCTTCTTTTTGATATGAAAAGGAAATCTCGCAGCGCTCCTGCCAGCTTCTTAGTTTCAGACAGAGCCTATTTTATGAAGCTGCAAACAAGACTATCTTCTCTTAGCTGTCCTCCGGACTTGTCTGCCAAGCTTTCAGCTGCCCTTGCCTTTTTTTGGCACAAACTCGGATGGATAAGGCCTGCCTTGCCTCTGTTTGTGAGTGGAGCAACGGAAGTGTATGGCAGGCGTCATGCTGAGATTGTTTGCCTAGATCATTATGATCGCCTCATAGCCAAAAAGCAGCTTAGGTCTTTGCAGGCCCGTTTGTATCTCAGCTTGGAGCCGTGCACGCACTATGGGCGTACGGGTCCCTGCGCAGAACGTATTTCCCAGTATTCTCAAATCACAAAATTGTGTATTTGGGAACGAGACCCCGCCCTCAAGGTCTCCAGCCTGGATTTTCCATACGCAGCGCAGAGAAGAAGCTCTCTCTTGCTTCCCACAAAGAAGACCTTGGGCACTACTGCTTTAGGCGCTAGTTTCCTAGGTGGTTTTTTCAAGCGGATTCATTCTATGGGGCCGCGCTTACATCTCAAGCTTGCCTGCACGCAAGAATCTGTCATGGCTTTACGAAGCACAAGGCTGCGAATTTCCAGAAAGGCCGCCTTAGCCTTTGGACATTTGCTGAGAGCTAAGTGTGATGCTGTATTGGTAGGTATGGGAAGCATTGTCCAAGACCGGCCACGGCTTGCTCTATCTGTCCAGCAGATTCAGGAAGGAGCAGCGTATTTGGAAAAAGCAAGGCCTTGTGCGCAAAAGACAGATCTATTCTGTGATACGCTCCTTACAAATGCAAGGCGTCTGGCTTCCCATATTGCTAAGGAGGAACAAGCATTCCAGCCTGATCGCCTTTTTCTTTTGGGGCGCCCAGACGCCGCATTCTCTTGCTTTCGTGAGATACAAAAAAAATTATCTCAATCTACTGGGAAGGCAGCCTTATGTTTTGTAACAGAACCATATCAGGATTTTTGGTCCAACTTGCTGAGGAAGGAAAAGGCTCTCAAGATAGCTGCGCTCTTGCCACCTCTACAACATAATAACTTTGCTCCAGCTTTGCTTCATGTTCTGGCAGAAAGAAAGTATAATGAGGTGCTCATAGAAGGAGGAGCCACTTTGTTATTGCGTATCCAAGAGATTCTAAGCCCCCATGACAGATTCTATATATTACGTTCCAATTATGATCTTGCGCATATAAAAGAGGCAGGCAAGCCGGCCCCGCAAGAGAAGGTCTACGTGCCTGCTTTTTTACAAGAGCAAAGCCCCTTAGTCTCTTATGAGCTGGGAGAAGACAGGCTGGAGACGGGTTCTTTGTACCAGAGCGTTCTAAAGCCCGCAATATAGCTCCAAATGTATTATGAAAAAAGCATTGACATATATCAAAGCTCCTGCTCTTTACTTACAATAATGGCAAAATTCTCTGATGATAAGAAAGGGGAGGGGAAGGCGCTTTTGAAAATGTTTAGCGCCGAAAAATATCTTTGGGCAAGCTTATCACTTCGCTTAGGGAGGCAGGGTATCTAGTATGTCTGCTTGTCTTTTGATTATAGGCGCAAAGAGTGATATAGCCCAGGCCTGCGCGCGCGTATATGCTTCCAAGGGCTATAGTCTGTGTCTTGCTGCAAGGCGGGCTCATGAGCTCGAGGCTTTTGCAAATGATATAGCGACAAAAAACAAAGTCCAAGTAGAATGTAGGGAATTGGATATACTGCAATTTGCATCCCATGCTTCCTTTTACGAAAGCCTGCAAGAAAAACCACTTGGAGTCTTGTGCGCAGTTGGTTATTTAGGGGAACAAAGCAAGGCAGAAAATGATTTCTCTGAAAGCGCTACAATTATACACAGCAATTATACCGGGCCCGTCAGCCTGCTAAACATTATTGCTAAGGATTTTGAAAAGAGAAAGGAAGGTTTTCTTATAGGTATCAGTTCTGTCGCAGGTGAACGGGTAAGAAATGATATGTGTATCTATGGCTCTGCCAAGGCGGCTTTTAGCGCGTATTTATCCGGCTTGCGTAACAGGCTGCATAAGTCCAATGTGCACGTATTAACAGTCAAGCCGGGTCCTGTGGCTACCAAGATGATTGCAGGCTACACGCATCCCGGGGTCATTGCGAAAATCTTTGTGGCGCAGACAAAAGAAGTGGCGCTGGATATTTACAAGGCGCACAAAAAAACAAAAAACGTTCTATATACTAAGGGTCTCTGGAAATGGGTCATGCTGGCGATAAAAGTCATGCCGGAAGCTGTTTTCAAGAGAATACAGCTCTTGTCTTTGAAAAAGCGGTAAATGTTGCAGTTGCAATCGAAAAATTCCCGCCTCCTTGTATCGAAACATTGGCTTCCGATAATATACATTATGTCGCTTTACATCATATTGTTTCATCTGCCATAATAGCGCCTATGGCTTAGAAAACTTAAAAGATGGTAAATCAAGCTCACAAGACCTTCCTTGTGTACTATCGCAGCGTCTTGTTTCTTTTTTGCTGCTATTGGCTTCATATTTTGTTCCTGTCTTTGGCAAGGATTAGCTTTCTTCTCCGTTTTGGGGATTGGAAGCAGCTTTCTTTGCATCGTCTGGACCTGCTTGAGGCCTTCTGGGTAGGCTTTTTATTTGATTCTCAAGCCATCGCTATGTTCATAGCGCCTTTTTACATATTGCATAGCCTGCTTTGGATACTTTCACAAATGATGATCCTGTGCGGAGGGCCCTTAGATAGCTTGTCGAGATGGAGCTTATATGTGCAGGCTGCCATTACTCGTCTCCATAATTTTCATCTGGGCGCTTGGCGGCTCTCTCCTTATCTGCTTGGTCTTTTGTCTTTCTTATTGCATATTTTTTTACTGGTGGATCAGTACTACTACTCCTATTTTCAGAGTCATATAGACATACGCATCTTTGCCTTTTTAGAGGATGACACGGGCGCTATCATTACCTCCATAGGAAAAGAATTTCCTGTCTTTTTTGTATGCTTGCTTTTGCTCCTTGCCGGCGCTTTTACTCTGCTGGCGCTCAAAAAAATCTTTCTGAAGATCAATAGAGCTCAAAAGCTATTCTTATCGCAGCTATGGCACAGAGCTTGCTTTTTTCTTGCTTCTTCTCTCCTATGCTTGCTGCTGCTTCGGGCTTCCATAGGCGCTCATCCGCTAAAAAGACGAGACCGCGCTGTTTCTCCCTATCAGTTCCTTAACTTTTTGGCTTACAACGGCATCATAAGTTTTTGGCACGCCTGGCAGGATAAGCGGGAATTTCAATACTCTACGGATATGCAGAAGATACTCAAGCTTTATGAACACGACAGTATAGAAGAAGCCATACGTAACTATTACGGCATCAAAGATCTTGATCAAGCATTAGCAAGATATCTCTACCGCAAAAATCTTTCTTCAAAAACACGGGCTGTACTAAGCAAAAACTATCACGTAGTCTTAATCATCATGGAAAGTTGGAGCGCCTACTATTTCCAATTACACAAAGCAAATTTTAACTTACTGGGCGCTTTGGAAGAAGAAATGGATCATTTGATCTATTTCCCTTATTTCTTATCAGCGCAAAATGGGACAATCACAAGTCTGGAGAGCCTTCTTATCTTTAATCCAGAACAAGTTATCAGCCAAACAGAATATGGCCTGCACCCATTTCCAAGCGCCATCACCCGCCCATTTCAGGAGGCCTCCTATACGTGCCATTTTATTAGCAGCGGGAAGCTGCATTGGCGGGACTTGAATCGTTTCCTGCCGCACCAAGGTTTTACAAAGCTCACAGGCCAGGCGGCGCTGGAAGCGCTCTACCCTAATGCGCAAAGGCATGCTTGGGGAGTTTTTGATGGATATATGTTTTCGTATATCATAGATCTTTTGCAGAAAGCAAAAAAGCCTCAGTTTATTACCGCCCTTAGTACCAGCCATCATCCTCCTTATGAAGTGCCGCAGGATTACAAAGCTTTTCCTTTAGCAATGCCTGAAGAAGTAGAAAGGGAGCTCACAGGCAGTAAATCGCAGGCTTTACGCGCTTTTGGCGCATTCCAGTACGCAAACCATAGCTTAGGCCTTTTCTTAAAGCAACTGCAGGCAGCAGAACTGGGGAAGAATACGATTGTTGCGATCACAGGGGATCATAATACTTGGGCCTTCTTTGATTTTCATAAGGAAAAGTTTCACTGGAAATACGCAGTTCCCTTTATGCTTTATTTACCTCCAGAGCTCAGAAAAAAAGTGCATGTTGATACAAGGCGTTTTGGATCACATGCCGATATTAGTGCAAGTATCTTCCCCCTTGTTTTGCCAGAAGCTGTGTTTTTACAAGTGGGCAAGAATCTTTTATCTGACTCGGATTTGGATTTCTTTGCTGCAAATGCAGGCGGCTGGGCTTTGAATCATGTGGGAGCTGTAAGTACATTGGGAGCCCGCTATTATTACCAATGGTCTGATGCAAAACGCACAAAACTGATCGCCGTAGAAGCAAGGCCAGAGCTTGAAAGATTACGAAAAAAAGCTCAGGCACAGAGAGTCATTATGAATTATGCGGTGCGTATGGAAGCAGCTCAGAAAAAAGAGCAGAAGCAAAAAAAGTAAATGAAGCAAAGCAAATTCTTGCGGCCTAAGTTGCGCCTGAGGCGCTTGAGTCTTTGTCTGCTCTTTTTGCCTTTCTGGACCTGCGCATATCTGGATTCTTTGTACGATCTTTTAGAAGTCAAAAAGGAATTTGATCCATGTGATGCAAGCTATAGTATTTATGAAGACAAGAAGCATTTTTTTCATGAAGATTTTTTAGAAGAAGATGCCGGGATTAAGCAAAGAAAATGGTGGAAGGAAGCCTTTCTCATGCACGAGTCCCCCTGTGATCCATTAAAGGACAAAGAAGATTAAAGCTGCAGTTTGCAGTTTTCAGATTGGGCTGGCAAATGCCTTAGAAAATCGTTTTCATTTGTATTGATATTTTTGCACTGATATTTTTGCACTGATATTTTTGCACTGATATTTTTGCACTGATATTTTTGCACTGATATTTTTCATTTGACAAGATACCTTCCCTCTTTTTCTACTTCAGCTGGAGTATTGCTTTTGCATCTGATGCGCGTTTTTTGTGCGTAATGCAAAAGCGTTCTAAGCAAAGATCACTTGTTTCGTATAATGAAAAAAACAGGCGCGCAATTAATGATCGATCTACTCAGGTCCCATGGGGTAGATTTAGTCTTTGGTTATCCAGGGGGGGCCATCCTGCCCTTTTACGATGCGCTTTATCATTCCTCCATACGCCACATCTTAGTGCGCCATGAACAGGGCGCAATCCATATGGCGGAAGCTTATGCGCGTGCCACATCCAAAATAGGCCTTGTAGTAGTCACCAGTGGTCCGGGCGCCACAAACGTAGTAACTGGTTTATGTGACGCCAAAATGGACTCCATACCTATCATGGTTATCTGCGGGCAGGTGGCTACCAGCGCCCTTGGCTCAGATGCCTTCCAAGAAGCGGATATTTACGGAATTTCTATCCCTGTTACCAAATACAATGCGCTCATACAAAGCGCAGATGATATAGCATGCTGTTTTGAAGAAGCCTGGGCGCTATGTACGCAGGGAAGACCCGGACCTGTTTTATTAGATTTTCCAAAAGATGTTCAGACACAGGAGACAGAAATTCTCAAGGCTCAGCCTAAGCTTGCAGAACGTTTTCTGATCAAAGCGCCTGTGCAGGGTGATATTGCTGCCTTTGCCAGGGCCTTGAATCAGGCAGAACGCCCCGTATTCCTTGTGGGAGGAGGAGCTATAAACGCCAATGCCTCCTCTTCTGTTATCGCTCTTGCAGAAAAAGCCATGGCTCCCGTAAGCTGTACTTTGATGGGCTTAGGCGCCTTCCCTGGCAATCATATGCTTTCTTTAGGTATGCCTGGCATGCACGGGACTCCTTATGCAAACAAGGCCATCTTGGAATGTGATTACCTGCTTTCCTTAGGAGCTCGTTTTGATGATAGAGTTGCTGGGAATGCCGGGCTTTTTGCCAGTCAGGCAGTACGGGCGCACATAGACATTGACGCTGTAGAGATTAACAAACGCGTGAAGGTAGATACATTTCTTGCAGGCGACCTCAATGAGGCGCTTCTTGCTTTGCTAAAGCATGTGGAAAAGAAAGACCGTTCTTCTTGGATAGAGCATATGGAGAGCTATAAACAGAAATTTCCTCTTTCAAAGGAATACGAGATCAGTCCAAATGAGATTAAACCACAGCTTGTGCTGCAGGAGCTATATAACATGACTCAAGGCAATGCCATTCTTACGACAGATGTAGGACAACATCAGATGTGGGCAGCGCAGTTTTATCATTTTGCTAAGCCTAATCGCTGGCTTACGAGCGGGGGCTTGGGCACTATGGGCTATGGCTTGCCTGCTGCTATAGGAGCACAATTTGCAAAACCGGAGGAGCTCGTAATCTGCATCACAGGTGATGGCTCTTACCAAATGTGCATACAAGAGCTGGCCACGCTGCGTCAATATGAACTCCCTATTAAAATCCTTTTGCTGAATAATAACTTCTTGGGCATGGTCCGGCAGTGGCAGGAGCTGTTTTTCGAGGAGCGTTTCTCCGAATCAGAATGGCAATACAATCCTGATTTTGTAAAACTGGCAGAAAGCTACCAAATACCAGCGATGCGCATTATGAATCCCAAACAAATACAGGAAGGCCTTGATTTTCTTTTAGCTGATCTGCGCAAGGCCGCTTTCTTAGAAGTCGTCATCCCTGCTGATGAGAAAGTTTTCCCGATGATACAAGGCGGCAAGGATCAAAAAGACATGATTTTGTTCTCCGATCTAAAAGGGCCTAAGAGCCGGTCTCAAAACTAGACTCTTAGCCTGCGGCTTTTTCTATGATTTCTTCCGAAGCCTGACTGCGGCTAAAAAGTCTTCTAACATAGGTAAGGGGCTCATCAAAGAATGATCTTGCAAGTCTTGGAACTCAGGATGCCATTGTACGCCAAAGACATATAGTTTGTTTTTACCCCGTCCTTTGTAACGCAGCGCTTCAATAAGAGAGTCTTGCTTTGCATAGGCCTCCACCACAAGCCCTTCTGCTACATCTTTCACCGCCTGATGGTGTATGCTCAGAACTTTTCTTTGGGCTATCTTATCGTACATGCGGGCTAAATCCCCCTCTGCATCCAAAGTAATTTCGTGGCTGTGCATATCATAGAGCTCATAGTTACGGTGTACGATAGGGCTTGGGTATTGCGTTGGAATATCTTGGTAAAGGCTGCCCCCCAGAGCTACATTGATCAGCTGCATGCCGCGGCAAATGCCCCACACCGGCTTATCCAAGTCCATAGCTCTTCGGAGGAGAGCTATTTCATATTCATCGCGAATGGGATCTCCTTCCCATTCTTTTTTGAGGGGACGCTCTTGGTAGCTTAAGGGAGATATATCACTGCCGCCCTGAAAAACCATCCCATCTATCTGTGAAAGTATGAAATCCAGGTCGCTCTCTGAGCGTGTGCGGGGTATGAGTACGGGGAAAACTTTGTAGGACATAAAAAACTCTATCATCTGTTCTTCTAAGAAGAGCAGCGTCTTGCCCTTAAAAATAGGACGCTTGGGATCAGGATGGAAAAAACAAGCAGAAAATCCAATACGTATCATAGCCTACCTATTCCTGGCCTACAATATCTTGTAAAACGCTTTTTTCTTTTTCTAGATAGTTGTCAAGAAAGCGATTGATCCTTAGTGGTAAAAGCGGTCCCTCATAGATATATCCCGTATAAATCTGAATCAGACTGGCGCCCGCCAGAATCGCCTTTAAGGCCTCCTGAGGGCTGCTAATCCCCCCTACCCCGATGATTTTTAGCTGCCTGCCTGCCTGCCTAAATGCGTGACGGATGAAAGAGAGCGTATGTTCAAAGAGAGGTTTCCCTGAAAGGCCTCCTTCCAAGTTTCTCGCCTCTTTTTGCTTGAGCTCTGCCTTTAGCGACAGGCTTGTATTGCTCAGAATAATTCCTGTGACTTCTCTTTGTAATAAGGTCTCTAGTACCTGATCTAAATGAGCGAGACTCAAATCGGGCGCTACTTTTACAAAGATAGGCAGAGGCTTGTCTTCTTGCTTTTGTTTGTTCTGCAAGGCCTCAAGTAAGGCATCTAAAGCATCCTGCTTTTGCAGCTTCCCTAAGTCCGGCGTATTGGGCGAGCTGACGTTAATTGCAATGTAATCAGCAAAAGGACGAAGCTGCGCAAAGCTGTAAAGATAATCCTCAATGACTTCTTCAAGATTATCAATTACTCTGCTTTTGCCAATGCTTATGCCTCGCGGCTGAGCAAAGCGCTTTTTTTGCTCTTCTTGTTTATATAGCAATGCGGCCGCATCCAAAGCGCCGCGGTTATTAAAACCCATAGCGTTGATAAGCGCCTCCTCCTTAGGAAGACGAAAGAGACGGGGGCGTGGATTGCCGCTCTGTTTATAGCGTGTAAAGGTGCCGCATTCCACAAAGCCAAAACCCAGGGCGCATAAGGAAGAGTACAGAGAGCCCTCTTTATCAAAACCAGCAGCTATGCCTACCGGATTAGGGAAAGATAAGGAAGACAGACGGCTTTCCAAACGTATGGAATGATAAGAAAAGACCTTTCTTAAAAAAGCTGATGATACAAGAGGAGCGCTCTTTTTTAAAAAGTAAGAAACAACATTGTGCGCTCTCTCAGCTTCCAGCTGGAATAGCAAGGGACGTACACCACGTTTGTAAAACATTTTTGTAAAACATTTAGAAGTGGTCTCGAAAATACATCCATGTATTTTCGAGACAGACGCAATTTTAGGGAGACCCTAAAATTGCTCACATTTGGCTTCCTCCGACCATCTGGTCGTCGTCAGCCAAATGGCGACACATCCTGTGTCGCAAGAGCCTACTTTTGAGACCGGCTCTTATTCCTATTCCTGCGCTCCAGCGCGTCCTAAGTCATTTCCTGCCCAGCTCGTCTATGGCTTCTCAGATGCGCTCAATATGCGCCCCCACAGAGCGCAGACGCTCATCAATACAGCTAAAACCTCTGTCGATTTGCTGTATATTTTGTATATAGGAGACTTCAGGCGCGCATAAGGCAGCAATCAGCAGAGCCATCCCTGCTCGTATATCGGGGCTAGAGAGATGCGCCCCTTTGAGCAAAGAAGGACCTATGACCAAAGCGCGATGCGGATCACACAAAACAATACGCGCTCCCATTGCAATAAGACGGTCTGTAAAGAAGAGACGTGATTCAAACATTTTTTCGTGTATCAGCACAGTCCCCTTGCACTGGCTGGCTGCAACTAAGGCAACAGAGCTCATATCGGCAGGAAAGCCCGGCCAAGGTGAACTGTCAATACGAGGGATAGCGCCGCCTATGTCTGGGATTACTTCCAAAGATTGCTCTCCCGGCACGAGGAGCTCATCACCTTGCTTCTGAGAATGGATGCCCAGACGGGCTAAGTGCATGTGTATAGAACGCAGCGCCTCCAGCTTCGCTGCTCCCTCCAAGATTAACTCGCCCCCCGTCAGCGCTGCCAGGACAATGAAACTCCCCGCTTCCAAATAATCAGGGCTGATAGTAAAAGATGTGCCATGCAGTTTTTCTACTCCTTCTATCACCAAGACATTGCTGCCTATGCCTTCAATACAGCCGCCCATGGCACGCAGCATATGGCATAGGCCCTGCACGTGAGGCTCACTTGCGGCATTCCGGATGATCGTTTTCCCTTCAGCTAATACTGCCGCACACAGGGCGTTTTCCGTAGCTGTAACTGAGGCTTCGTCTAAAAGAATGTCAGCTCCCCGGAGCTTAGAGCAGGAAAGAGCAAAACCGCTTTCATACGTCTGCAGCTTGGCGCCAAGGGCCTGCAAAGCCAGAAAATGCGTATCCAGGCGCCGCCGGCCAATTCTATCCCCGCCCGGATGAGATAAAAAGACTTCTTTATTACGGGCAAGAAGGGGCCCCGTTAAACTAAGAGAGCCGCGTAATTGGCGGCTTAATTCCTGGGGTATAGTACTTTCGATGCTATCACTGGCTTGGAGCAGAACATCCATATGAAAGCCTTTTCTATGCGCTTGGATATGCGCCCCTATCTCTTGGATAATACGTATCGCTGTTTTTGTATCTTCAATATAAGGCACATTCGTGACGCTCACCTCCTCATTCGTTAAAAGAGCGGCGCAAAGGGCAGGCAAAGCTTCATTTTTATTACCCTGGAGAGAAAGCCTGCCATGGATAGGAAAGCCGCCCTCAATGGCGAAAGTATTTGTCCCGGCCTTGTTTTTCATTTTGCTGGATATAAGACCTGTGGCAGCCAAGTCACGATGGAAGGCCATAAAACTAAAAGGATGAGCACAAGGATTTGTATCACAATAAAAGCGCTTACCCCCTTGTACATAGCCATAGTTTCTATGTTCTGGGGCGCAACGCCGCGTAAATAAAAAAGGGCAAAGCCAAAGGGAGGAGTAAGAAAGGAGCTCTGCAGATTCATAGCAATCATGACTCCTAACCAGATGGGGTCTAGGCCCATGCTCAATAATGAGGGCGCAACTACAGGCACCACGACGAAACATATTTCAAAGAAGTCCAAGAAAAAACCCAGAGCAAAGATCAAGAGCATAACCAAGCAAAAACTACCCCACTTTCCACCGGGGACTTGGTGCAAAAGAGATGTAACCATTTCATCTCCATGGTAGGCGCGGAAAACCAGAGAAAACATACTTGATCCTATGAGTATTAAAAAGACCATAGCGTTGATTTTCATAGAATGATACAGGCTGCTCTTGAGCACCAAAGGATTAAGACGCCTGCGTAAAAAACTAAGGAGCAGGCTGCCCATGCAGCCCGCAGAAGCCGCCTCTGTAGGCGTGCATAGTCCAATGAGAATGGAACCTAAAACGCCAAGGATCAAGAAGCAAGGGGCTCCCAGGGCCTTAAAGCTGTTTTTGATAAGAGTCCTGCGGTCTATAGATTCTCTGCTCTCTTGGCTTAAAACAGGAGCTATGTCTTTATCCAGGTAAGAGTGCGCAAAGATATAAAGCATATAGAGAAAAACCAAAAGTAACCCGGGCAAAAGCGCTCCTGCAAAGAGATCGCCCACAGACACATTCGCTCCACTATAATCACCCTTCGCCAAAAGGGCCTGCTGGTAAGCAGAGCTCATTTGATCGCCAAGTATAATCAAAATGATGCTGGGGGGTATGATTTGCCCCAGAGTACCGGCAGCTGTGACTATGCCTGTCGCAAAAGAAGGCCGGTAGCCCTCCCTGAGCATGGAAGGCAGAGATATCAAGCCCATCGTGACTACCGTAGCGCCTACTACGCCTGTAGATGCTGCCAGCAGCGCGCCCACAAGGCAGACAGCAACTCCCATACCTCCCCTAACAGCGCCAAAGAGCATGGCTATACTGCTCAAGAGCTCCTCTGCAATACCAGAGCGTTCTAAAAGCACGCCCATAAAGATAAAAAGAGGAAGCGCAATAAGGCTTTCATTCCCCATAATCCCGTACATACGATTTGGGAAGGCCTGCAAATAGACTATATCAAAATCGCCGGTGAGATAGCCCAGAAAGGCAAAGAGTAATGAGCCCCCTCCTAAGCTTAAAGCTACAGGAAAACCCGTAAGCAGGACGGCGATGACAGCTAAAATCATCAATATTGCGTACAATTCTTCCATTCTTCCATCCTGCGCAGGTACAGCGCTCTATCCCTGCTGCGGCTTTTTTTGCGGGCTTTTTTGTGAGGGGGATGTAATAGCTCTTGCAAATAACGTTAAAAAGGAATGCGTAGCGAGAGAAAAACCCTGCAGCAAAAGCAAAAGAGGCATAAGCAGCAAAGATGTCTTAATCAAAAAAAGACCCGGCAAACCGCCAGTTTGGGGAGAATCCTCCCAGATAGACCAAGAATTCCAGACATAGGGCCAGGAAGTGAATATCATAAGCAGACAAAAAGGCAGCAGCAAAAAAAAGAAACCGAAGAAGTTAACCATAGCCTGCTTTTTTGCGCTGAGAGCCCTGTAAAAGATGTCTATGCGCACGTGCGCATCTTCCTGCAGCGTGTATGCCATGCTCAGCATAAAAAGCAGGCTGTGCATGTATATGACAAGGTCCTTTGTCCAGACCCATCCTAAATCCAGACTGTAACGCAGGCAGGCTATGCCAAAGTTTGCAAGGCCCATAAAGAGCAGCAGCCAAGAAAGTGATCTGGCGGTTTTTGCATTCACCCAATCAATCATATTGATCATCTTGAGCAAAATAACCATGCTTTTCTCCTTCCTTACTATCGGAGGCTTTTGCTGCCCTGGTCTTCAGGGACGATTCCAGACTTTTTTGTACAAGGCCTCCAGCCTGCCTGCGCCTGGGCGCTCTGCTATGGAAAAAGCAGGCGCAAAGCATCTTGCGCATATCTTGCGCCAATATAACATTGGAGATAAGCAAGCGGGGCTTATAGACCTATTCCATCTGCTTGCATCACAAGTCCAGCTAAAAAGGTCCATCAGCCTTCAAGCATATGCGGCCTTGCGCCTTTTCCTAAGACAAATCATTTCTGCTTAAAATAGCGCCTGTGAATAGCCTTGACAAATGAAATCAAATATATGAGTAGAGTACCATGAGCCATAAGTATAAAGAAGTATTGCCTATGCAAGAAAAAGCATTAGTCTATCCCGAACATTGGCTTAGGCGCAAGCAGGCGCAGGAAAAAATCAGTATTCTTAGCGCTTACGACGCTTCTTCCGCCCGTCTGCTTGCAAAGAGCTCTATTGATGCCGTCTTGGTAGGAGATTCCTTAGGCATGACTGTACAGGGGCATAGCTCTACCTTGGACGTGAGCCTTGAAGAAATGATCTATCATTGTTCCTTAGTACGCCGCGGCGCTCCAAAGCTCTTTATCATTGGTGATATGCCATTTGCGTCTTACCAAGCAAGCACAGAAGATGCCATAAGAAATGCCATGCGGCTTGTCAAAGAAGGAAAGGTAGACGCTGTCAAATTTGAAGGCGCGCAGCCAGAGCTCCTGCAAGCTATAGAAAGCCTCAGCCAATATGGGATACCTGTAATGGGCCACATAGGCTTTACTCCGCAAAGTTATCGTAATTATGCCGGCTACAAAGTACAAGGCAGAGAAAAGCAGGCGGCAGAGAAAATTTTCCAGGATGCCCTCCTTCTTGAAGCAAAGGGCGTATTTGCAATCGTTCTGGAGCTGATCATATCTGCTTTAGCCGAAGACATTGATGCAAAGCTGCAAATCCCCACTATAGGTATAGGCGCAGGTCCCCATACTACCGGGCAAGTCTTAGTCTACCATGATCTACTAGGATTGACGCCCGGTTTTTGCCCTAAGCATGCGCGTCCTTATGCCAGGCTTGGGGAGCAGATCATTGCAGCGATGGACGCCTATGACCAAGACGTAAAAAAGGGCTCATTCCCCGGCAAGGAACACAGCTTCTTCTAAGAGCAGCGCAGAAAATGGAACTACTTGGCTGGCCCTGCCAATACTCAGGTATGGGCATTCTTTCTTTGCTGCAATCAAAGCCTGAATATGTGCATAGCTTCTTTTTGTTTGATGTCTTTCCTCACCAGCATACTCAAGAAGACATGAAGAAGAAGAATGCAAAGAAAGAGCACTCCCACAGCGCCATAGTGTATTGTAGGTAAAGTGCCAAGAAAGCTATCTACGAGAAAATACGCAAGCAGCTCTGTCAAGGGCCATGCGCAGGCAAAGGCAGCTGCCGCAAGAAAGGCATATTCAGCAAGCAAAATGACGCCTATATCTTTCTGCCGCGCTCCCAGGGTTTTTAGAAGCATCGCTTCCTTGATGCGTAAATAGCGCTTAGCAAAGACCCCGCCTATAATCAGAAGAAAGCCGTTGAAAAGAGCAAAGCCAGCCAAAGCGCGGATCGCATAAGAGATAGATTCCATAATATCTTCTACGATCGATAAGGTCTCTGTTAAGTTTACAAAGCTCAAGTTGGGATATTTCCTTACTAAAGCATCCTGTAGCTCCAGACGTTCTTTTTGTCCCTGTATATGATAAGTTCCGAAGTAGATAAAAGGAGCCTCTGCCGTCTTCTGGTTGGGAGATAACAAAAGCATGGAGTTAGGCTGCATAGACTGCCAACGTACATGGCGCAGGCTTGTGATCTTGGCCTCTAAAGCAAGGTTTTCTATATGCAAAAGGATACGGTCCCCCAGCCCTACATTCATTTCTGCAGCCCATCGTCTATCCAAAGAAAGCTCCGGTTCCTGCAATTCTCCCTCCCAAAAACGCCCCTTGTAAAGGCGCTCTGAAGGCAAAAGTTTTGTGCGGTAGGCTATGAAATGTTCTCTTTGTCTCAGCCGATCAGACCAGCTTTGGCGTACAGGATTGATCTCTTTGCTTGCTTTCTCTATAGTCTTGCCATTGATGGCCGCAATGCGGGCTGTAAGCATAGGATCAAGACGAATAGAGCTTGCGCCCCGCTTCTTGAGCATTGCCAACACATCTTCATGTTGCCAAGGCTGCACGTCCATAACAAAGTGATTAGGCTTTTTCTCCTCGTCAAAGTGCAATTCCTGCTGATAAGAAGCTTCTGCTATAAAAATACTGCTTAAGAGTACAATACCTGCGCCTAAAGAGCTGAGCGTAAGAGTCGTTTGGTTATTGGGACGGTAAAGATTTGCAAGCCCTTGGCGCACAAGATAACTGGGGATATAAGGAAGGACATAAGGCACAAGCCGCATCAAAAGCCATGCCAAAGACATCAAAGTAAGATACGAAACCACCACAAAGAAGCAGAAATAAAAAGCTGTCTGCAGACTGCGCAGCTGGATAAAAGCCAAGCATAAAAAGAGCGCAAAAGCCAAAGAGCACAGGAGAAAATCCCTAAAGAGCTTTGAGAGTTTTTTATCTGTTTTTATGCTCTCTGAGTTTTCATGCTGCCTGAGTATTTCTAAGGGGGCAATCTCTTTTAAGCCATAAATAGGCGCAAGAGCGCATAAGAGGACGCTGAAAAAACCCGATGCTAAGCCAAAGAAGACAGCCTGCCAGGAGAATTGGATATCCCAAGCGAAGGGCAGATACAAAAGAATATCTTGGTAGCTCTCTGACCATGAAAAGAGCGCAGCAAAAAACATGCCTACGCCTACTCCCATGAGGCTCCCAATTGCCGCAAGTATGGAGGCCAAAAGCAGATATATGCCAAAGACGCCCCGTTTTTGCAGGCCTAGACTGGAATATATTGCAATGTTCTGGCGCTTTTCTTTCATAAAAACGCTGAGAGTAGAGCTGACCCCGACCCCGCATACGAGCAGGACAATCAAACTTATGATACTAAAAAAATCAGCAAGGCGTTTTAGGAAACGCTGCACATTGATAGATACTTCTTTATAGCTGCGGATTTCAAGATTTGCCTGGCTAGCCTGCGCAAGATGCTCTGCCCGCCATCCCACCACGTCAAAGTCTGGAGGCATCTTGTATAACTTACGGTAACTAATACGGCTGCCCCATTGGAGCAGCTTGGTTTCCTCCAGCAGGCTTTTCTTGAGAACAATGGGAGGGGCAAGGCCTACGGCATTGATCGCATTCGTATCTTCTTTTACGAGAGTAGCTATGATACGAAACGACTTCTTTCCTAAAAAAACCTTGTCTCCTACTTTCAGTTTCAGCTTGAATAATATATCCGGGTCTACAATGACAAATGCTTCGGGACTTTCAAAAAAGACTTCCCATTGCCCAGGAGGATCACTTCGTCTATCCCCGTAAAAGGGGAAAGGGCTATCCATAGCTTTGATCCGCACAAGCGTACTTCCCGCTGTTCTTGCCTCATCTTTCTCTCCCATATCGCCTTGCTTCGTTTTTGTTTTTGCAGTCTGCGGCTCCTTATAGAGCATAGAGAAAAATTCTACAAAATCGACAGAAGCAAGGCTTTGGCTTTCCAATTCCTCCATCCATTCAGGCAGCTCTTTTAGCTCAGTGAAGCTTTTATTTTGAGAAAAGACAGCGATATCAGCGCCCAGCAGAGTACGCGCCTGGCTATGAATGCCGTCTTCCAAAGAAACAATCATTGTGCGCACAGCCGTGACGGAAGCTACGCCCACAGCTATAGAAAAAAGAATAAAGCTCAGCTTGCCGCGTGCATTACGGCTTTCTATAAGCGCATATCGCAAATAACTACGTAATTTCACTCTTTTACAAATTCCCGGATATTAGCTTTGCAAAGGCAAAAAGCTACATTGCCAAAGCATGATCCCGCATGAGATATTGCAAAGCAAGTCATTTTTCTTCCGTAGCCTGCGCATTCTTTTTCACTGAAGGATTTTTGGACGAAAGATAGTAGATAATTTCCCACACTTCCCGGTCGCTCAGTATGGCTCCGCCGCGCGCAGGCATAATCTGCTTTGTAATAGACTCAGAAGAGTCCACTCCCTTCATAATGAGGCGCCCTATTTCTACTTCATCCCTATGATGCAGCCAAACTTGATCAAAGAGATCAGGGCCGGTAAGGCCGGCCTGGTATTGCCCATAAAGGCCATGGCAGGCCACGCAGGCCTTTTCATAATGCCCCTGCCCTGCCTGCTCTGCCTCCTTAGTACGGAGCGGTATGATAGAAAGCTTAGGCTCCACATAAAGAGCGCCGCTGTCTGTGCGCAGGCTATGGAGGGCATTATGCTCTAGGAAAGCATGAAAAAAAATGCCATAGACAAGACCACATAGCAGACTCCCAAAAAAGCAGAACAAAAGCCAAGATGGCACATTTCCTTGCTGCGCTTTCATGAGACGAGAAGCTTCCCTCCTCTATATTTTCTTTGCAGGCTCTTCATTCTTTACGATAGTATTTGCCCTCAAACTGCATTTGTTTTTTGCCCCGGCTTAGCAGATAATGGATCAGAGCATCTGCACGGCTGTATCTTTCTGTTCCTAAGAGGCTGCGCTGATAGTTATCTGAAAAAGCTATGTTATTTTGGAGCATAAGACGAATTTTCCATGAAAGGCCTCTTTTGTTTGTATCTAAAGGTTCTGAAAAAAGGTGAGCATACTGATGCAGCTTATCTTTGAGCTTATGTTTCCTGAGGCCTTTTAAGAGGCGCCGCAGCTGCTCTTCATTGTACATACTTGCTGCTCGTGAGAGATCAGGACCTATCCTGCGCCTCCCCCTCAAAGAAGGGCTTTCAAAATAATATTCCATCGGGCCGGATAAGGGGAAATAGCCCAGCTCTTCCTCATCGCCGAATCTTTTGACTTCCCAGGCAAAGGGACGCAGGTTTTGGGTATGGCAGTACTGGCAGCCCTCCTGCATATAGACCTCTGCTCCTTTCAAAGCAAGGGGATGTGGAGGACTCAGCTGCGCCTGCTTCCCATGCCCATCTTCTTGGAAGTCCATCACAGCTGATAGTACAAAGTAGCTCAGCAAAAGCTGTGATATGAGAAGGGAAGCTGCAGCTCTTTTAGCGCTGCCAAATAGAAAAAGCATGCCTTCTTGCTTCATTAGGCCTCCTCCTTTTGTTCTGTATCCTTAACGCTTAGGTCGGGCTCTTGATAAGAGCCTTGTTTTGCAAAAAGACTGACAAAAAGCATGTGCAGGCAAAGCGCAAAAAGGCCCAAGGTGATCAAAATATATGCCGCATAACTCATGCCTGAGGAAGACAATAAGTAGCGCCCTGTGATAGAAAGACCAGCATCCTGCAGACTAGATGGGTAGAGATTTCCAGCAAAAAAAACTTTCTCCCAATCAGGATAGACTAAGCCCCCTTCTGAATCCAAGGCGCTGATTACGTTATACTGAGCTATAGAGGAAGTCAATTTGCCAAGGTAGAGTAAAATGATCCCCGTAATCCAACAAACAGCAAGAAAGCCTAAAGCTGCGGGAGACAAGGCTTTCGATGTGATCTTTTGCAGAGCAATCAGCCCCATAACGGCGCCCAGCATAAGAGCATAAAAATGAATAGCGAAAAAAGCATCATCCGGCATAAAAGTAGTATAAGCAGACCAGCTCTGCATAAAGCGCGGAGCCCAGAATACTTTTAGCAGCGTATGGAGCAGGAAAAAGAAAAGGCCCGCACGTAACATAATGCCGAGGGCATCAGAATGGTAGCTTTTCTCTGAGCGTGAAATCGTATACATTGCATTGAGCAGTCCTGCCATTACGGCAAAGGCAAGCGCTATAGAACAGAAAATCCCCATACTTTCCAGCCAATCAGGTGCAGCTGTATAAAGCAATTTGGAAGCTGCCGCCAAAGGCGTGAGGGCAAGCAAAGAAGCTATAACAAAGTGATGTATGGAAGAGCTGTAAAGCTTTGTTTGATAATAAAAAGGAACAAAATAGTATAAAAGAGCAAGCAAAAAGGCTGTAATAAGAAAAGAAAAAAGACCACTGTGATACAAAGCTTCCACAGCTCTGTCCTCAAGGCCGCTTAGCAGGGGTACAGAATGCAAAAAGTCAAAGGGAAGCTGGAAATTACCCAAAAGCCAGCTCCATGCGCTGCCCATGCCGGCTATCAGAAGCAAGCCAAGCACAGGGTCTAGCAGCAAAGGGGCTTCGCCTTGTTTTTTTGGGCTACGGCGCATACTTAGGAGCAGGATCAAAGGGATGATAGCAAAGGCAAGAAAAAGCAAGGGGTCCAAAAACCAAGGGAGCTCCCCCAAAATGCGCCCTTTGTTATAGCCCAGCAATAACAATGATGCGCCCAGAAAAAGAGCGCTCTGATGGAGCTTCATTCCAACAAAGGCAAGCAGAGCCATGGAGCGATCTATTGTAAGTTTTTTGTCCAGAACATAATAAGTCAAAGCAAAGATAAAGCTAGCGAAGGCGCCAAAGAGCAGAATAAAAGAACTAAGTGGATAAAGGCGGGCATAAGTAAGGCCCAGATGAGAATCGGGAGAAAAAAGAAGAGTCTCCTGCCATATTGTTAGCAGACAGCCCAAAAGAAACCAAAAGAAAGCCAAATAAATATATATTCGAATCGTAGACTTCAGATCAAAGCAAATCTTATTTAGGCATGCCTGTATTTTCATGGTACTCAAATGACGCTAGCGCAGCAGCTCTTCTAGCTTAGGCGGCTTGGGCCTTTCTTCGAGAGGCACATAACCCATTTCCCAGCGGCGCTGCTTGGCATAAACTGCCTCTAATAGGTTACGCATCTTCTCTAAGGCCTGCCGGCGCTGCCTTTGCTTTGTTTTCTTGCTGGGAGGCAGGCTCAAACGAAAAAGGAAATGAGCCAGCGCCCATCTCCCCCTGTCAGTATAGGACTGATAAGCGTGTTCTGGATAAGCCTCCGTGCCTTTTGTGATAGCCTTGAAGTAATTTATGGGAGTCGCATCAGCTGCAAGCTCACGACGGAAATCCAAGACGCTAAGTCCCTTATCTTTGGCAAGCTTTTGGGCCTCAGGTCCTTTTCCGTCATATTGCACGCCGTGGCATGTAGCGCAGGAGGCCTCGTTATAGAGCAAAGAGCCCTGGAAGAGAGCTTCACGATCTGCAATATATACCGGTCTATGCTTTTGGCAGGCGAAGCTGGAAGAGCAAAGGCATAGGAACAAAGCAAAGCATATCTGCTTACTGCCCTCCCCTTTTTTGTATGCGCTTGCCTGCCTGCGCGCAGGAGCCCCTGCCCTCAGCAATGCTAAATTGAACAATTCCATTTTCACAACTTTCCTACTTACAAATTCTTCGTTTACTGATGGAAATGCAGGCATTGCTCTATGCGGGGGTCTTTTTGAGGCACCAAAGAGCGTTTTTCCAGAGCCCATGCGACAATATAAATATGACTCCCTATTACAAAAGCTAAAGGACCTATTTCCTGCCATGAGAAAGGGACAAAATGCCCTGCCCCGAGCACAGGGTATGCAATCCAATACATATCCCACACCTGCCCCACAAGAACGATGAGGGCTATCACCGCCATCTTTTTATAGTTACGCTTTGTTTCTCTTTTGAGCATCAAAAGAAAAGGCAATACAAAACGCACAAGCGCCAAGCCAAAAGAGACGTAGAACCAAGGCCCTTCCAAGCGGGTCTTAAAAAAACTCGTTTCCTCTGGGATAGCAGCATACCAGATCAGCATGTATTGGCTGATCGCCATATAGGCCCAAAAAATACTATGTGCCCAAAGATACTTCCCAAGATCATGAAGATGGTTTTCATTGCAGAGATCGCCATAATAGCCTTGGGCTTTGAGATAACACAGCCACAAAATTAAAGCCGCATAAAGGGTCAAGGCTAGACCAGAAAAAATATACAGAGCCCAAAGAGTAGAAAACCAGTGCGGCTCAAGGCTTAAAGAGAGGTCCCAAGAATTCATGGAATAGCTGAGAGCAAAAAACACAAGGAAGACAGAAGAGATACGGACGAGACTACGGCTGCGCGAATTTTTGCCATCCTGATCCTGCAGTGTCGAGCCCCTCCACAGCGCCCAGGCAAAGACAAAGGATAATACAAAAAAAAGGATATTACGAATAACAAAAAAGGGGAAATCCAGCCAGGGAGCCTTCCATGCGATAAGATGGTCGTCTGGCTCAGGAAGCAGCCAATGATGAAAGACGTCTTTTGCGCCCAGAACAATCACCATAAAGAGCAGCAAGATTAGGGGCAGATACCAAAAAAACTGCTCTGCCAGGCGGCGTATAGCCGTACTCCATACAGCCCCGCTTACATGATGGACAGCGCTGAAATATATGCCCCCAAGCGCTAAGGGCAGCGCCACAAGCAAAGCCAAGTGTACAGAATAAAAAAAGCGCGGATTCCAATGATGAGCAGCTCCAGCGCTGTGCTCTATCTTTGGAGGATGCCAAGGAAAAACAAACTGCAGGGCGGCCAAGGCAAGGCCGGCCAGAATCAAGGCGAGAGAAAGACGTCTGAGAGAGGCGGGAAAGCGAAATTGGAGCTGCTCTGCGCTGGGGGAAGTGATATTCATAATGAGGCCTTAGTTTTTTCTCTATTTGGCGGGAGTTTTCTTATGTAGCAAACGCAGATAATGTATAATAGCCCAGCGGTCTTTTGGTATGATTTGGGCAGCATAGGGCAGCATGCGTCCGCGCCCTAAAGTAATAATATGATAGAACTCACCATCACGCCAGCTGCGCATGCTCTCACTCATAAGCGAAGGTACAGCAGACAGGCGGGGCGCTACAGGGCCATCACCCATGCCTGTATAACCATGGCAGGGCGCACAGAAGATATTGTACTGCTTTTGGCCGCGCTCATAGACGCTTCGATTGCGAGGAAGGGGGTTTGTAAGCCTTCGCCCTGCCAGCTTAGAATCCGCCACGCCATAGGGATAAGGATCATAATTACGCGGCACAGAGCCTTCCGGCGGCACGCGCACAGAAGAGCTGGGCCCCCCCCACGCTGCGCTTGCATCTGCAGATTTTTGCCAATCTCCCTGCTTCCTATGTTCCAAGGTCGTGTGGTCTTCTTCCTGATCTTCCACAGCAAGGCTATCGTGCATATCCAGAAAATAATGCAGACCCGACTTGTTCCCCGCATAATTGCACATTGCAAAATACAAGGGGAACATAAGAAACAAAGAAAGTTTTGAAATAAGCATCTGCAAAATATTTATCCAAAGATCGATGCCGGGTTCATTTCTTTTTAGGAAAGAACATAAGATTCCTGCAAGGTCTTTTAGGCATCTCCCTTTTTTGCAATCTAAGTATGCGCTGCACTAGTTTCTCAGCCCTTTTTATGCGGCTTCTTTTCTCCCACAAGAGTAATTTCATCAGCTCCCAAATGCTCTAAAAAAGCGCGCGTCTCTTCTTCTTGGTAATGCTGCGAATCTGAGGCTATCCACAAACAAAACTTGTCCTGCGTAATATCAGGGTGAAGTACAGGACGAGAAGGCCGGTACAAACGTGAAAGCAGGATCAAAGCAGCAACTGTCGCATGCCCCCCCAAAAGAACAGTGAGCTCAAAGCAGATGGGGATCATGGCAGGCCAGCTAAAAGTAGGCTTCCCGCCTATGTTCAAGGGATAAGAGCGCAGGTTAGGCAGAGTGTCAAAGAAGGAAAAGATAGGAGGGACGACTTGGGCATGCGCCAGGCTTTGCAAAGCAAAGCCTATACAAAGCCCCAGCAGTGCGGCAAAAAAAGTCACATAAGGGAGCTTCGAGCGCTTGAGACCCATATCTTCTTCCAAGCCATGTACGGGGAAAGGCACAAAGCAGTCAAAGCTTGTGTAGCCCTTTTCTCTAGTCATACGCGCAGCACGGCGCAGCTGCTCAGGATTATGGAAAAGACCAAAGATGCCGGAGTGCGTCTCTTTGTACACGAAAGAAAAGAGCGCCTCTACGCTGCGCCAAAACATTGCTCCTTGCTTAGCAAAAAAGGAAGACAGAAAACTGTCCAGCTTCTCAAGGCTGCCTTGGATTTGCAATTTCCCTTTCCCGCTCATCAGCTTACAAAACTCATATAAGCGGCCTCTATTCTATTGCATACAGCAAGGAGAGCTTAGGCCTGTCTTGTGCATCTATCGAAAACGAAAATACGCTCAGCCCTAAAGCACGTAGTTTGGCAGAGAGCATTCTCTATAGCCATAGAAAGACGCCTCTGCTTAGAAGACAAACGATTTTTTCATTGTGGAGGAGCAGGTTTTTTCGAATATAATTCACCTAAGCATAGCGGCGCATGGCATTCTATTTGCAGCGCCTGCTTTAGGAATTTCGTAGTTTTTAGCGCTTAATTTTACATCGACACAAGCCGTAATTCTAACTTAGAAATAGCTTGACTTTATTTTCTGCGTTTCTAGTGCATAGATTATGAAAACTCTCAGCGCTCTAACTCTTTTGTTCCTTATTAGCGCTCATGCTCTGTGGCCGGACCGGAGCGAAGGCGTGATGCTGCATTTTCGCAAGCAAGAAGAGCGCCTCATAAGCACAAGCAAAAGTCCAGAATACTTTCAGACGATACTCCATCGCAATCTTGTCAATGCTGTGCGCGCTATTATACAACGCAGGCTCTACGATCAAAAAGAAGCTTACTTCAAAGATTTATCTATTAAGAACATTGCATACGAGAATCCGACTTCCAATCGCGTCTTCTTTGTAAGATTTAAGGATTTCGTGGCGCGCTTGTCTTATGAGCTCAGCCCGGAGATACATGTCCATTATCCCAAATCTATTCGTTTTATACGCATTCCACAACAGAAAAAATCGCAGCCTGCCTTAGGAACTAAGCCGTGATCTTTACGCGCTCTTTCTTCGTACTTCCTTCTTACGTGTAGACAAAGAAGGCTTCGCTGCAAGCGCCTTTTCGTGCAAAATGGATGTAGGCCCTTTTTAAAAAGCCATGCACGAGCAAGACTCCTTCTCCTCTGTTTTAGAAGAGCTACGCCCCCTGCTTCTACGCGTCTCGCTGCTGGCTGCAAGGATGCAAAGCCGAGATGAGTTCAGCGTATGGCATAAGAAGGGACAAGGGCCTTGTACAAGCGCTGATCTCAGTGTAGACCAGGTATTGGAAGAGGCGCTGCACACATTGGTGCCGGAGGCAGGCTGGCTTTCTGAGGAGAGTCGTAGCAAGCAGGGGCGGCGTCATTCTTTGCTCTGGGTTGTAGACCCTATAGACGGCACTCGTGATTTTATCGCTGGCAGTCCGGAATATTCTATCTCAGCTGCTCTTATCCAAGACAAGCTTCCTATTCTAGGGGGAGTAGCATTGCCAGCCCAGCAAACATTGGTTTTAGGACAAGCAGGGAAGACTCTCCTTCATTGGCAGTACAGGCTTGGAGAGCAAAACTCTCTTGCAGCGCATACAGACCATTACGCCAATTACTATAGTCATGCGCAATTTCAAAGCAGGATTCTCCCTCAGGTCCTTTGGCAAAAGCAAGCCATCAAGCAGAAGGATGCGCCTAGACTCAGTGATGCGAAGGTCTTGGTAAGCCGTACAGAATGGAAGAAAGGCCTTTTTGCATCCATGCAAAATAAGATGCAATTGATACCCAGCAGCAGCATTGCACGCAAGCTGGCTTTGCTGGCCATAGGTGAGGGAGACATGGTACTGAGCTTCTATCCCAAGCACCTATGGGACATAGCAGGAGGGCTTGCTTTGCTTGCATGTCGCCAAAACTACCGCTTTATAGACCTAAAGCATTTGCAGGAATACAGCTTGCGCGATCTGGAAGCGAAAAGCCATGGCTTAGCTGTGGGAGAAAAGCATCTGCTTGATGAGTTTTTGCGCACGTACAATACATAACAACGTTTTATAGAGTACTCAAACACTAAGGTCTGCTTCTCATAACGGCAAGGCATAGGCATTGGTCTGGCGCGGCGACATCCATGTCTTAGCGCCAGACTCTCGCACCTCGTGTGCTCGGGACGCAATGCCTATGCCTTGCACTGGATTGTTCTGGTATGTACAGCACACGAGGCCCAGCACTAATGCGACATAATCCTGCGCCCAGACTCCGCATATTACCAGCCCGCCGCTGTCAGCATAACCAAGGCTGCTTATTCCAATCGCTGCTTATCTCACCGGACGCCCGCACGTCATCACTGCATCGCCGCTTACCTCAACGGGCGCCCCCGTCATCACAACCCCTGCCCCAGTACTCAAGCGCCCCTTACTACAAAAAGTGCGCCTTAAATCCTAAGCAAAGCGCAGATGCGCTTTGCGTCCATAAACGTTCCATACCACAAAAAGCGCGCCTTAAATCGTAGCAAAGCGTGCATTGCACGCTTTGCTACCACAAGCGCCACCTACTCCTGCGCCCGCGGCCAGGCATCGGGCAAATCATAGGCATTGCGTCACGAGCACACCGCGGCGGGTGGCGGGGATTGTCAAGGGGGGCACCTAACGCGACATAATGTGGCGCCCAGACTCCGCTTATTACAACAAGGCCCCAGTCAGCAAAACCAACGCTACATTATTACAAACCCGCCTCAGTCAGCAGAGCCCCACGCCATCACTAGGGCCTGACAAACTTCCAGCGCACCTTGTGCTGCTTTGCGCTTGCGCCGCTGCCTGTCTGGAAAGTCAGGCTGAGCCAGAAAGTCTCGCCTGAGTCTATGCCTGAGACCTCTCCCGTCGTGTTATCGTTGCTGGAATCGTCATCCCAAGTCACGGCGCTGGCGGCGGTGCCGCCCTCGTTTTCTACGCCGCTTGCGCTGATGCTGACACCGGAGGCCAAGATTGTAAGTGACGGTGAGCGTGCCGCCGCTGAGGCTGTAGTAAAAGGTGGGCTGCGACGTGCTGAGCACGCCGATGCTCGCCTCGCCAAAGACCACATTGCCGCTGGCGCGGTAGAGGTCTTGGTGCGGCAGAAGGTCACCGCAGCGCACCTTGTCCGTATCCGTATTGCCAAAGCCGGGCAGAAACTCGCACTCGTCTACGTTTTCATTCACCTCCGTAGTCATGGAATCGTCGGCCGTGTTTGGATTGTCGGCGTAGCGCAGGTAGGGGAAATTGCCCGCCGTGCCGATGCCGCTCCAGTGATTTGTGGCATCCCAGCCCAGCGTGGTAGCATCGAGGGCCTGGATTTGGGCCAGCGTTTGGGAAGTGACGCCCGTGACGGCGCTGGAGCTGCTGCCCACGCCGCGCTTTGCCGCATCTGCCCGCGCAGAGCCGCTTGCAATCTGCGCCGCATCCGAATTCCAGTAGTTATTGCTGTAAGTGTTGCTTCCCGATTGCCATCCTAACAGACCGCCGGCGCCAGCGCCTGGGGCAGCGGTATTTCCGACAGCATAGCTGTTGTTAACAGTGCAAGTTGCTGCCCTACCTATCAGACCACCGCTGTTGCCGCCATTGCCGTTGCCGGTAGCATAGCTGTTGCTGATGACGCTGCGGTTTTGCGTATGGCCCACCAAACCGCCGCTGCGGCTGTTAGCGGCGTTGGCAGAGCTGTCACCCACAGCATAGCTGTTGCTGACAGTACTATCCTGCAGGTACCCCACCAGGCCGCCGGACTGGACAAGGGTGTTTGTAGATTGACTGTTGAAGGCAGAGACATTCCCGCTAGCATAACTGTTACTGATAGTGCTTTTATTATGAAGCTCACCCACTAGACCACCGATATGAGCCTCCGCATGCGAATATAAGTGGTAGGAAGAGCTGTCTCCTGTGGCATAGCTATTACTGATAGTGCTATCCTCCACATTCCCCGCCAGACCGCCGACTATGCTCGTGATCCCTATAAGATTAGCGCCATCTTGCTGTCTTACACTGTTTCTGATGATCCCCACATTATGGACGCTCGCCCCATCCATGCTAGCGCAAAGGACGGCTGCGTCGCGGCGCCCCTGGATTATGGCGTCTTCCATCAGCAGGTTGCTGATCCTGCCTTCGCAGCTGATTAAGAAGGCGGCATCTGCCTCTGTTGAGGCGACGTCCGTTATCACCGTTGTAACGGTGATGCTCAGGTTTCTTATGGCGTGGGCATTGCCTTCGAGAGTAGCTGTAAAACTGCCCCGAATGGGATCGAAGTTTCCGGCTGTAGCGCCGTTTTGGTCGTTTCCGCTGAGGTCGATGTCGGCAACAAGCTCGTAGCCGCAGAGGTAGACGCTGCGGCTGGTGGCCGTCTTGCAGTTTTCGGTCATTGCTGTCGGCGCGCCCGTGATGTCGCCTGCGTTAGCCCCATTGTCGTCGTCTTCGTCGTCGTAGCTTCTGCCAGCAAGATCGTAGCGCATGTTGTGGAGCTGCTGGGCTGTGGCGATCTCTATCAGGCCGTCGTTATCGTCGTCTACGTCTGTGGTGTCGGCTTCGCCGTCATTATCATCGTCCATGTCCTCGCTGTTTTTACAGCCGTCTCTGTCCGGGTCGGCAGTGGCAGCGTTATCTACGCCTGTGGGGGCGCCCGCCATGCCATAGGGCAGTTGTCAGCGATGAGCTCCGTGTCGCAGCTGCTCACCAGGGCATCGGGCAGGCCGTCACTGTCGCTGTCCGCGCTGGCGCATTTGTCAAGCGGGAAGGCGTCGCTGCTATCGGGGACGCTGTCATTATCGTCGTCTGTATCGCAGGCGTCGCCCTGGCTGTCGCTGTCCGTGTCAGTCTGCTCGGCATTGGCTGCATTGGGGCAGTTGTCAGCGATTAGCTCCGTGTCGCAGTCAGCCACCAGGGCATCGGGAAGGCTGTCACTGTCGCTGTCCGCACCGGCGCATTTGTCGAACGGGAAGGCGTCGCTGCTATCGGGGACGCTGTCATTATCGTCGTCTGTATCGCAGGCGTTGCCCCTGGCTGTCGTCATCTGTGTTCGTCTGATCGGCATTGGCTGCATTGGGGCAGTTGTCGCTTCCGTTGAGGTGGCCGTCATTGTCGCTGTCCCCATCGCACATGACCTGTGGCCATGTTTGGCGTGGGCGTCTGGCCCGTGCATTCCATGCAGATGCCGTCGTGCTGGGCGAAGTGGTCCTGCATTGCCCCGCAGGCCTCGTCGGTGATGCAGTCAGAGCCCAGCAGGCTGTTGGGGCCGCTGCTGTTGCCTGCATGGCAGGCCATCGCCGTGATGCAGGCGTTCTTGTCCACATTGCGCACGTTTGTATCGCCGTTGCAAGCCAAGCATTCGCCGTCGCTTGTGGCGACATGGCCCGCCATCTCCTGGCAGGCTTCGTCGGTGATGCAGTCAGAGCCCAGCAGGCTGTTGGGGCCGCTGCTTGTGCCCTGGCATGTCGCCTCGCTGATGCAGGCGTTTTTCTCCACATTGCGCACGGGCGCATCTCCGCTGCAGGCCTCGCAGTCGCCTCTTTCGTTTATGAGCTGATTGCTGATGGCAAGGCAGCCGCTTTCATTAATGCAGGAGCGCCCGTCTGTGCTGATGTAGCTTGCCTGTGGCCGTCACGGCAGGCAGTCTCGGCAATGCAAGACAGGCGGGTTTGCGGTCGTGTCTGGAATTTCGCCTTCGTCACAGCTTAGCTCAAAGCAGCTGTTATCCGTGGGGTTGTAGATCTGCCTGCCCGTGCATATAACTTGAGTCTCGCAGGCGGGATTGTCTTCGAGTTTGATCTGGCCGTCTGGGCAGTTCGTCACGCAGGCTGTTCTGTCGGCATTGGGATATTGCGGCGCCGTGCAGGCCTCGCAGCTGCCGTCTTTTAGAATCTGGTTTTCGGTGCAAGTGGGCCCAGCAGAGCTGCTGTCTCCTCCACCGTTCCCGCTGCTCCCGCAGCCGCCGCAGTTGCCAAGAAAGGCAAGGCTAAGGCTGAACAGGCTCAGTACTGCAAATTTGTTAAGTGTCTGCATTTTAGCTCCCCTCCTTTGCGATGGGGGGTGGGGGGGGGGTAATGTCTCTTGTTCCTTGTATCCCCACCATCCCACCATGGTTTTTGGTACCTGCTGTGCAGGTGTTACTGAATTTCTTCATTTTTTAGACTCCTTCGCCGCCAGCATTTAAGAACTGGTCTCGAAAATACATCCATGTATTTTCGAGACAGACGCAATTTTAGGGAAACCCTAAAATTGCTTACATTTTGGCTTCCTCCGACCATTCTGGTCGTCGTCAGCCAAATGGCGACACCTCCTGTGTCGCAAGAGCCTAGTTTTGAGACCGGCTCTAAGCTATTGGCATTTTCAAATTTGCAAGCGTTTTTAGCATGCTCGCTTGCGGCTTTTGCTCTTGCATCATGCAAGCGCTTTTAGCGCAATCGCTTTCCAGCGCCAAGCAATCACACAAAAGCTGTGTCATAATATTGCATGCTGGAACATGATGTCAAGAAAATTTTTATTTTTTGTACTGCAAAATGGAAGCTTGTGCAACAAGGCTAGCTATGCTTTTTTAGCAAAACCTTGCGCTCGATTTCAAAGATTTTCTCAGCTATCTTTTCCTTATCAGCGGACTTCTTTTTGTCATTCTCTTTCATAAACAAGTCCTTACCATAGCGATCCAAAGCTGCCCGCGGCGTGATATTTTTCAATCCTATAAGCTGCAACTGGACAATTCCAACTCGCTCCATCGGCCCATCCCAAGTCTTCAAAACACGAGACAAAGCGCCTATCGTATCGCCAGAAACTGCTGGCTGCGTGTGATAGCCTTCTGAGTAGCCTAAATCCCAAAGCATATTTTCCGTAGTATCCCGGCTGGCAAGACCTGCAAGCCACGCAAAAACTAGCCCGCCATATACTATGGGCTCCCCGCTCATTTTGCCAGAAAGAGAGGCAGAATATATACGATCATAATGCAAAGGATGAGTATTACCCATGCGGTAAGTCCAACCTATGTGCTCATCACTGATCGTCCGCATATTCTTATGAAGCAGGACCATGCCCGGCTGAAAATTTTCAAAGTAGCTGCGGCGCCCAGTGTAGCTTGCAAACTTTGCATCCCAATGCAAATCAGGAATTTCTATAGAAGCCCCGCTAGTATCAGGAAAAAGCTGCTCACTAGGAGACAAGAAAGACTGCAAAGCATAGTCAGCAGGACGCGAAGGCAGCATAATTTTACGTTCATATTGAATCACGCATACTCCCTTCTGATTGATCCCTAGAGTCTGCACATGCACTATGCCCGGCTTGGCTTCCCCGCGCTCCCTCTTAGAAAGCACACGCGTGCAGGCCCTTAAAGTATCACCTGGATAAACGGGCCTTAAAAAAACAACATTGTAATAGCCCAAGTTTGCAATGGCCTTCTCTGAATTATTTTGCACCCCCAGCGATAAAACAATATTAAAAACCTGCAGAGGCGGAACCAGTAAGTCCTCAAAACCACAAGAGCGCGCATAAGGAGCAGAAAGAAAAAGAGGACAAGCATCATGAAAAATACCCGCAAACTCTTGAGCAAAACTCCTGTCTATAGTAAAGCCACGCGGATGATAAAATACATCACCCTCGCTCATGTCTTCTAAAAAACGCCCATAGGTCAGCCTCTATGCGCAACTTCCTATGCTCCACCTGAGGCGCAAGCTCTTCAAAATTCTCTACATGGATTCTCATCACCTGCGCACATTTAAGAAAGCTCCCTGCAATGTCTATCATCTTTTTGCAGCGCTTATCAGAATAAATAACACAGTCAGCCAAGGATCTGCTTCCCAGCTTTTTGCGCACTCCAAACATACTTCCGTAAACACAATAGATCCTATGCTCCTTTGCGACACAATGGCTTAATAATTTGATACATTACTTGCATTGTCACGAGCAATATCGTCGATATAAATAACACACGCGCACAGCGTCCTGCTTGCCCGTCTATGCTGAAGAAATATAAGCGTAAGCTGTCTTAATACGCGCCTTCTTAAGGAGGCTTCTGAGATTCTTGTATGTGAATGTAGACATAAGCTTTTGGCATTCATAAGGTCTTTCATACAAAGCGCAGGCAGCCATGCGGTTTAGGCATATAACAGATGATGCCATGGGGAAAGCAAGGAGCTTGCCGCTTTGCTTATGACTATGCAGAAGTTTAGCATGTATTGCAAATGCGGTATCATTAGAAGAGGAAGCAAAGATACAGTCCAGAAGACTCAGCGCCTCACTGCAAACAAAAGCAGCATGATCCCAAAGCAGGTATTGCCCCCGGAAAAACATAAGCCCTGTACGCAAACAAGCCGCCTTGCCAAAGCTCCGGTAATGCCGCAGCATCTGAAAACCGTTTTCCTTTTCTAAGTACTCATACTCAGGCCATGCGGGGAGAAGATCATGTACGCCGTCAAAAACAAGCAAAAGCTCCACATAGGGCGTAAGCTCCGCCTCATGTAGGTACTGGAGCCACTGCAGCACGCGCGGATGAGACTTGGCTGCTGACAAAACAGGAATGAGTATCGTGAGCCTTTTTTGTATTTTTTCCATAGTCCCTTTTTGTATTACCGCAATTTTTTTTCTGCCTTTTGCATTCTTGCTTTCTGTGCGCACCGGGGCAAAGAAGAGTAAGGAGGCGCCCATGCTCTCACTAATGCGTATAAGCTCCATGCGCTTCCATTGCTTTGCCCCCAGCTCCATAACAAGGACAGCTCCCTTATTGAGCCTCTGAAAAAGGTAGATAAAATCAGCTGCCTTTTGAGGCAGCTCTGAGGAGGAAAGATATAAGGCATCACAGCTCTGTTGTTTGTTCGCAGAATTTTTGATCAAGCTGTCCCAAGGCACAAGCTCAATGTATCCAAGCTCAAGACTGCTTTTTAAATCGGCTTCCCATGCAAGGCTGTATGCTATCGAGCGTGCCCAGTTCGGAGTAAAGCTTTGGATCATCTCTTGCAGGTATTTAGGATGCGATGCCATAATCTCATAATGATAAAAGAAGCCTATCGTAACTCAAGCCATATACTTGCCGCTCTGGTGAGACGGTCGTTTAAGGCATGACCAATGCCGCAGGCAGGGAGAAGATGGCTGACAATAGCTTGCGCCTGCGCCCGCCTGCTTTTCTCGAAAAGATAAAAAAGACGCTGGGCTGCCTGAGCTAGCTTTGCATCTTCTGATAAGGAAAAGCAATGCCCAAAGGCAGCTGGGCTTTCTTTGCCAAAGGCAAGATAGGCGCTCTGCTGGATGCTTGTACCAAAACGCGCCAAAGCTTCCTTGAGCTTCGGGCTCCCCTCCCATCCCCTTGGCAGTTTCTCATTCATAAGCAGGAGTAAAGGGACTGCGGGCGCATAATGCCTAGTGAGATTTCCGGGGGCAAGGAGTTTCTTCCCTTTCTTTTCTTCTGACTTGGAAAATTCATATAATTTTTTTACCCGAAAGCCGTGTTTTTGCAAGACCTCACAGCTGATTGCTCCGGGACGAAGTATCTCTACATGCCCGCTTCTGCTGCGCAAGACGCTTGATTCTATACCAAGGATACACGGCCCCCCATCTACTACTCCCGCTATAGCAGAGCCAAAGTCCCTTTGGATCATCTCAGCCCTGGTTGGGCTTCTGCCTCCTGAAATATTCGCCGAGGGCGCAGCTACGGGGAAGGGGCATTTGCGCAGGAGTTTGCGCATAAGAGGATGACTTGGCACACGAAATGCCGCATCCTCCAGGCCTGCACTCACAATAGCTGGGATACTCCCATTGTGTTTTAGGAGCAGACTAAGGGGGCCTGGCCAAAAACGCGCCAGCTTGCGATCCATAGCCTGCGCTTCTCCATAACGAAAAACGGCTTGGGCGTCTGGCAAATGGCTGATAATGGGATTATGAAGAGGCCTTTTTTTAAGTCGAAAGATTTTTGCAACCGCCTTGCTGTCTAAGGCATTTGCAGCCAGGCCATATACAGTTTCTGTAGGCAAGCCTACTAACTCACCTGCGCTTAAAGCGGCCTGCGCTTCTTGGAGGCTCAGAAAGCAAGTCACGAGACTAAAGAGGCAATAAGGTACTTTTGAGCATGGGGCCATGGAGCAATGTCTGCTCTGCTATTTCTTGTATGTCCTGCAGCTCTATGCGCTCCATCCGCGAAAGGAAGCTCTGCACCGGATTTTCTGTTTCCCCTCTAAGCACAGCCAGGGCAAGCATGCTGTTCATGCCGGCGCTTGTTTCTGCCCGGGCAGCTACAGAAGCACGCAAGGCAGCTTTGGCTCTTTGCAGGCGATCTTCTTCCAGCTTCTCCTTGTAAATACGGCGAATACAAGCCATGACTTCCTCGTGCAGCTGTTCTAGCTCCTCCTTTGCAATGCCGCAGTTGATGCCCAAGATGGAATAAGGCTCATTACGCATGATCCATGAGTAAATGCCATAACAAGACATGCCTAATTCTTCACGGATTCTTTCAAAAAGGAGAGCAGAATCGTTGCCGCCCAAAAGATAGCTCATCATATCCTGCTTGTAGCGATCAGGATGCGTATTTTCGAGAGCGGGGAAGAGCAGGCTGTAATATGCCTCTCTAATGCCTGCTTTTTGGAGACTCAGCTCGCCTGCACGACACTGCGCTTTTTTTGGAGTATGGACTTCTGCCTGGAACGTCTTCTTAAAAAATTTTTCTGTTTCTTCCAGTACAAGATTTTGCCCTACGCCTCCCACAACAGAGATGAGACAATTTTCTCCCCCATAAAACTTTGACTTAAAACTGTGCATCGCCTCCACCGTAGAGGAACGGATGCTTTCTTCTGTACCAATGATAGGATGATAGATCTCTCCAAAATAGCGCGCAAAAGAGCGCTCCATAAGATAACTTTCGGGATCATCCTCCCGCTCCCGGAGCTCACTCAAAATAGGATTGAGCTCTTTTGCGAATTCTTCTTCAGGGAAAAGAGGGTTCATATACATATCTGCCAGAATATCGAAGCCTTCCGAGAATACTTCATTCAATACGCTTATATGATACACCGTATGATCATAGCTTGTATACGCGTTCATTTTCGCCCCAATGTGGTTGGCAGCGCGTGATATAGCTGTGCCTCCCGGCCTTTTTTGTGAGCCCTTAAAAAACATGTGCTCCAGAATATGTGCCAGGCCTTGCTGGTTTTTTTCTTCTGCAGCAGATCCTACCTGGGTGAGTATCTGTATGTTTGTGAGATAGCTCTGATTAGGATAGTACAGGAGGCGCGTGTTTCCTATGTTTTGGATTTGGAGTTCCTGAGTATTCAGCTGCATAGTAATGATAGGCCAATGTTTTGTAAAGCTTTGGGCTGTCGACCATGTTTTTTGCAGAACGCGCAAGTAAAAAGATAAGATCTATGTATACTAGCCACTCTTGCCTTGCATTGCCGTATCTTGGCTAAAAAAAGTTCTTTGCAAAAATCCTGCTGGCATATGCGCTTAGCTGAACAGAGCGCAGGAAGCAAGCGCATCTTTTCTTATATGCCCAAGACTATAGATCGTCTTATCTTTGGCGGCTCCTTCGATCCACCCCACAGAGGACATATGGCAATACTGCAATATATAGCGCGCAGGCAGCTGGTAAAGCATATAGACATCGTTCCTGCCTTTGTTTCCCCATTCAAATTGCAAAGGCCCCCCCTTGCCAGCGTCGAAGAAAGGATATGGATGTTAAGAGAAATGATCAAGGTCCTGCAGGAAGATGAAAAAAACGCCTCTGTTGCTTTGAGCCTTGTTGATAAGGAAATCCATGCCAAAGGCCCCAGTTACACTTACCATACATGCCGCCAACTGCGCACGTCCTATAGCAGAGAGGCAATAGCAGTACTCATCGGGGCTGATAGCATGAGAAGGCTGAAGGAATGGAAGCATATAGAAGAAATATTGCGTTTTCACCCCTTTTGGATATACCTGCGCTCTTCTGTGCTGCCAGCGGAGCTGCAAAGCCTTTGTGAAAGCTGGCGGAGCAGTTATCCAAAAGCCCAGTTTCATGTCCTCTGGGACAGCCCTCTGGCGCCCTGCGCAAGTTCCCATTTGCGCGCCTTATTTGCGATGCAGGACAAGAGCGCCCGGCCTTCACTTTCTTGCGAGGAACTCTATACAAAAGCCGGCAAATGCCTGCCAAAGAGCCTGCTGCAATACATTACAATGCGAAGGATATACCAGCGGGATACAGAAAGCTAGGGCGCAGGAAAGAGGATCAAGCGCAGGCTATAAGCGCTTCCCCTGCTACGCAGACATTATCTCCCACAGAGGCCTGCAGGCTCAGCAAGAGGAGTTTTTCCCCCTCTTCCTCTTTTTTACGCTTGACCTGCGCCTTACACATAAGCTTGTCTTGAGGTTTTACCATGCCCTTGAATTTGACTCCAAAGGAGCGTATTTGTGAAGGCAGAGTAAAATCACTCAGCATGCGGCCCAGCTGCGCCATGACATACATACCGTGTACTATGGTGCCATCCAGCCCCGCTTCCTTAGCAAACTGCGGGTCTGTATGTATGGGGTTAAAATCTCCTGAGGCGCCCGAGTAACGGACCAAGTCCATATGCCTAACAGGCCCTGCCTCCAAGACGGCCACTTGATCGCCCTCAGTGAAAGAATGAAAGTCAATGATACTAGACATACAATATATTCTCTAATCTGCCAAGACTCTTCTTAGCAATGTCTACTCTGCCATTCATAGGCCGCAGCTTTTGTGAGTCAAGCTTTGTTCTAAGTATTTTTGCCCTTTGGGCAAAAGCGGGGCTTGTCCCTATTCGGGCACAATGCGCCCTTTAGCAAAAAGAAAAAAGCATATCTCTTTTTATGATTCCTAGAGCAGCTCTTCAGGCGCTACTCCATCCAAAAGATGCGGATTCCCTTCTTTATCATACCACTCAATTGTGATATTATCAAAACGAATGCTCTTGATTTCTACTGTGCTGCCTTGCAAAACAAAGACGCCATTATGCAGGAAAGTGGCTCTGTTGAAGATTTTCTTATCCCCTACTTGTAATTTCTCTTTCATTGCCGGGCCGCCTATGCCTTTATGGAGTTCTTTTAAGATAGATCTCTCGAGCGCCATCACTCTTTTGCATTTGGCTAAACAAATGACTATGGCGGGGATCTAAACGCGTTCCAATATCGTAGAGAGCATTTTGCATCAGCACACCTCCTAGATCTGCTCCTGTAAACTTGGCCCAGCGCAGATCCGCTTCACATAGCTTTGCTCCACGCAGGTCTGCATTGTTAAAAAAACTGCCACGGAGGCGGCTCTTAGAAAAATTCGCCCTTTGCAAATTGCACCCAGTCATAAAAGCATGGCTTAGGTCAGCTCCAGAGAAATCCACGCCTTCCAAGTCTTCTCCATCCAGACATACTTGACGCAGATTCGCATTGCGCAGGTCTCCCTCTTTTTTTAGTTTGTCTAATACTCTCTTACGTGTAACTCTTTTCTCCAAAGCTATACCAGTGCCATGAAGATAATCTGAAGCTGCTTTACGTATACATTCTGCAGCAGAAGCCGGGTAGTTTTTGCGGCGAGGAGGGAAACAAAATGCCTCTTCGATATCCTTTGCGCTGATCTTTAGTAATTCCTGCAATTTCTTTCCTTTGGCCCATTCTGTTGCCATTGCCAGAGAAACCAGACCAAAACCACAGCCTGTTGTCGTGTAGGAAGCGTCCAAGACAGCTTTCTGTGGGTCACTTTCATCTATTTTGAGATAGATGCGGTAACCATCACCACAGCCCGTATTGCGATAGGAGGAAACAAGATTAGCGTCCTCCATTTCACGATAGTTGATTCGTTCATCGTTGATTTGCTTAAAGCGCTCAAAATCCATACTGGTGCCACCTCATCTTCAATTTGCTATTATATCTTATAGGACTACTAAAAAAGAGCTCCCTTTCTGCCACAGCCTCAGGATGCGCTGCATGCCTTCCTAAATACAGGGCTTTATGGAGACTCTCCAAACCAGCCTCCCCCTGTCTGCTGCATACAGTGCGGGTCTCTATAGCTATAGAGGCTATGCGCAGAGCCTTGCTTTTGCGCGCTAAGACTGCGTTTTTCAAAACGAAGGCGGGCAGAACGCATGCTGCGATGGAGCTCTTCTATATTATGCACACCCATATCCTGAAAGCTTAGTTTGATGCCCTGCAATAGGTAAGGAACATAGTGCAGCATAGAGCCCTTATCCACAAGCGCTCCTGAAACGCCTTGGGCTACTTTAATAGATGACTTATCTGAGAAATAACGCTTTGCCCCGCCCTTTTCTATGGCTTCTGGTGAGGCCATGCCGCGGTAACGTTTCAGGCGGATCCCGCCTTCGTAAAAATACTCTCCGGGCGCCTCGTGCGTTGCCGCAAACATTGCCCCCATCATCGTAGTAGATGCTCCTATGCTCAAGGCATTCGCAATATCGCCTATGCTGGCAATGCCGCCATCTGCCACTACAGGAATGCCGTACTGTGCAGCAAAGCGGGCAATGTGATAAATGGCAGTAGCCTGGGCGCGGCCTACAGCCACCGTATCCTGAGTAATGCAAATGGAACCCGGCCCCATGCCTACTCTTAAGGCGTCGCAGCCAGCTTTGATCAAGGAAGAGGCTTGGGCTACAGTTACCACATTACCTGCTATGACTTGCATAGCTGGATATTCCTTTTTGATCCAAGTCAAGATTTTCAGTTCATAAGAGGAATGCCCCTGGGCTGCGTCAATCACGAGGCAATCCACACCAGCCTGTTCTAAACTTCCAACACGTTCGTAGGCCTCCGGCAGAGTGGACACAGCTGCTCCTACGCGCAGACGCCCAAGCGAGTCTTTGGAAGCAAGAGGGAAATCTTGGCTCTTTTTTAAGTCCGAGCGGCAAAGCAGAGCTACAAGGTGTTTTTTTTCATTCACGATAGGCAATTTGCCTTTTTTAGATCGCTTGAGTATAGAATATGCGTCCTGAAGCTCCATTCTCTCTTTTGCGCTGATTACTTCTTGCGTCATCACCTGACTAATAGCGACACTTCGATCTTTTTCCAGGTCTATATCACGATTGGTAACAA
This sequence comes from Leptonemataceae bacterium, assembly GCA_965242745.1. Lineage (GTDB taxonomy): Bacteria > Spirochaetota > Leptospiria > Leptospirales > Leptonemataceae > JABAAI01. The sequence goes on along the minus strand of CBDETG010000088.1, from coordinate 11,082 downwards.
TGCCAACCAAGGGCGAGTCTCGCCTCCCATCTTCCGTAATGGGTATGCCGGAAAAACCGTACCTTTCTTTGATCTTATCTATCTCGCTAATACTGTGCTTTGGGGATAAAACAATTGGGTCTGTGATAAATCCGTTTTTGAAGCGCTTCACCTTTTCTACAAGCCGGGTCTGCTCCTGAATGCTGTTATTGTAATGGATAATACCAATACCTCCCAAAAGAGCCAAGGCTATAGCCATTTTCTCCTCCGTTACCGTATCCATCGGAGAAGAAACAAAGGGCTGTTTGAGCTTCAGGCCACGCGTTAGCTGCGCGCTAAGGTCTACTTCACTGGGATGAAAATTAATGTAGCCCGGCAATATCAAATAATCCCTGTAACATAAGCCCGTATCACTGCAAAACATCTCTTCTGCGCTAATGCCATCTTGAGGCTGCGCTGCTTTTTCCATATCCTTGCATGAAGGCAGGGCTTGCACATGTCCCTTTGTCTGAGGATAAGGCTTTTGCTCCACTGCAGCGCTTTTTTGATTATATCCTTCTTTCGGATTATGACTGAAACTTGTTTCTAAAAGCATAGACATGGACAGAGGGCCGGCCTCACATATAAAGCAAGGCTAACTCCAGCTCTCAATTTACTCTAGGATTTTCATAGCTGCCTTTGTATTGCAAGTCTTTTTCTACGCTTTTGTCTAAAAAAAAGGGAAGCTAAGGCAAGTTTTATGACCTTTTGCTAAAGAACAGACATTTTATTACTCTTGCATGGAAAACATGCCTGTGTGGTATTTCACATCTGCCTTTGCTTGCAAAAAAGAGGAGATACTTAGGCTCAGAGATGTAGCAAGAAATTCTGTGTGATCCTATGCGGCGCTTCATTTGCATTTTTTACCTTGACTTCTATCAGAGGCTCGCATTTTATGGACTTTGGCCTTGGCGCTTTTTCCTATTATGATTGAAGTTATCCTTATACAGCAATCACTGATGCGCCCAAGCTTTGCTGCGCCATGGCGGAAGTTATTCTAAATATGGTAGGAGTTGTTCTAAAAGAAGGGGAAGTAATAGACGCTGCCCTAAGGCGCTTTAAGAGAGAATGTATCAATGCAAACGTGCAAGGTGAATTGAAGCGTCATGAATTCTATGAAAAACCATCTGAAAAGAGGAAGCGCAAACAAAAAGAAGCGCTGAGAAAGAAAAAAAGACGGCGTTTTACGCCTATGCCTTTTCTCAGCGCAGAGATGAAAAAGAAAAAAAGCTAAGGCGCTCTTTTTTACTAAGCTCCAAGCAAGCCGTGAGTATTTTAGTTTTTATGTTATCAACATGCAAAAAGGCAGAGCTTCTATCCCTGCTCTTTTAGACCGCAGGCTTGCGCTTTCGTTTTTTGACAGGCCCTTTCCTTATATTAGGGAGAGGAAGGCGCTAAGGAAAAAAATATGAGTAAAATATGAGTAAAATATGAGTAATTTGCAAAGTAGAATAGAAGATGATCTGCGCGCAGCGCTTCGAGAGAAGGATCATACTAAGCTGGAGGTGCTGCGTTTATTCAAATCAGACCTGCAATATGAAATGAGCAAAACTGGACAAAAGCTTTTGGAAGACTATGCCCTAAGCAAGCTGCTCAAAAGCGCTGTAAAAAAAAGAAAAGAATCTATAAGGCAGTTCCAAAAAGCAGGCAGAACAGAGCTCATTGCAAAAGAAAAACGTGAGCTGAGCATACTAGAACAATACTTGCCGCCTGCGCTTTCTTTTGCAGACATGAATGTAGCCCTAGACCCTATCTTTGCAAAAATACAGCCCGCGTCTATAAAAGACCTGGGGAAAATCATGGGCGCTGCCATGTCTTACTTTCAAAGCAAGGGCGATAATATTGATCCGGCTGAGCTCCGCAGGCTTATCCAAAAAAGATTAGAAACTAAGGCCTAGAAAGTACTTAGAAAAGCATCGCTCTATTGCCTGCGCCTAAAGCCAGCTATGTCTTCTGATCTCAAAAATCGTATCCTAAGCAAAGTATCTATTGAAACATATATAGCGCGTTATGTACATCTCAAAGCGGCGGGCGCTTCTGGCCTAAAAGGACTATGCCCCTTCCATAAAGAAAAAACGCCGTCTTTTACCGTATCACCTCATAAGGGATTTTTCCACTGTTTTGGCTGTGGTAAAGGGGGAGATATATTCCGCTTTGTTATGGAAATGGAAGGCCTTAGCTTTCCTGATGCCATGGCCGTACTTGCGCGCTTTGCCGGCTTAGAGCAGGAAAACAAGGCTGTTACAAAGCCAAGCCGTCAAGCGCACTTGGCCGCTTTAAACAGCAAAGCTTTACAACTCTTCAGAGATTTTCTAAACAGCGCAGAAGGGCGCATGTATAAGCAATACCTCCTGCAGCGAGGCCTCAGCCAAGAGAGCATAGATTTTTTCCAACTTGGGGCATGCCCAGATAAAGGGGACTGGCTTACAAAGCAATTCTCTGCTTCTAGGCAGGAGCTCATTCACCTGGGCCTTCTTGCCAAAAAGGATGAGCAGGCGGAAGCTTACGATTTTTTTCGCAGGCGTATCATCTTTCCTATTTTGGACATAGACAAAAGCATATGCGCTTTTGGCGGACGCATCGTATCTTCACATCTTAGCCCAAGCAGAACAGCAAAATACATAAACAGCCCGGAATCGCTACTGTTTAAGAAAAGCCGCAGCCTTTATGGCCTTGCCCAGAATATGCACGCCATACGTTTACGTAGAGAAGTTTTGTTAGTCGAAGGCTATTTAGACGTAATAGGCTTATGGCAAGCCGGCAAAAACTATGCCTGCGCTCCTTTAGGAACTTCTTTGACTAAGAAACATTTACGCAGCTTAGCTTCTTATGCAAAAAAAATCTCCTTTCTCTTTGACGGAGATGCTGCGGGCATGCGCGCCGCTGTACGCTCTGTGGCGCTAAGCTTTCAAGAAAGAGATGTGCAAAGCTTTGTGCACCTCCTGCCTCCCAATAAAGACCCCTTTGATATATGTATGGAGGAATCCACAGGACCTATAGCTTTGCTTTTAGAACATCCCATTCCCGCCTCGCAATTCTTTTTGATGGAAGCGATGCTGCCAGGCGCTTTCCAAACTTATATAGAAGAAAAAAAGCCTCATCTGCGGTGCGCAAAGGATGACTTTAAGACTTTTCTTACTTTGGCACAAGAATACTACGGCGCTAAGATTGTAGAAGTTTTGCCTCAAGGCCTAAAGAAGCGGCAGGCCTTGGATACGCTTTACAAAAACCTGCATCAAATCGAAATAGATGGAGACCGCCAGCTCATGCTAGAAGAAGCTGCTCGTCTCTTGAAGCTGAATCCTGTTGATATACAGACAGAATGGCAAGAACGCTATGCGCCCAAATCTTATGTAGAGCACGCTGGGGAAGCAAGATACTCTGAGGCAAGCTCTTTAGCAAGAGCTCGAAGTCAGTCTTATGATACAAAAGCCGCATTGCTTCTAGAGCTATCGCCTTCCAGCTTATTTTCGAGACAAAATCAGGTGATAGATTGTGAACGCAGCCTCCTTTTAACATTACTAAGATATCCTGATATTATGGAAGATGTATATGATCGCATTAGCCCGCTGGCCTTTAGCGACAGTCATGCTGAATTTTTATGGCGCCACCTCGAAGCTGTTTATCTGAACTCTTCGTGCTGGGAAGCGGATGCCCTACAAAGTCTGGAGATACCTGAGCAAACTCGAGAGCTTTTTAGCGCCTTGCTAATGCGCCATTTGCAGGATGAACAGGAAAAACAAGGATCGAGGCAGGAAGAAGAACAAGAGAAGAAAAAATTGCTTATCATGTGCGTAGATGATTATTTATTGCAGCATACAATTTTATTATGTGAAAAAAATATTGAAGAAATCAGTAATCATATTTCTGTGTCCGACTCAGTAAGTAAAAATTCTTTGCTCTTGAAAAAAGGGGAAGCTATTAGAAAACTTACTTTGCTAAAAAAACATTGGCGTAAAAGCCTAAGCAGCGTATAAACAGAAGCTAAGGGCGCTAAAACTTAGACTTCTCTTGTTCCTTTTAGGAAATCATATGCTGCGGCTTCCATTTTAGCATGCAAAAAGACGATACTAAAGCTATACAAGGCTATCACTAGAGGTACGAGAACAATGGCGATTCAGGACTTACCTGAAATTCAAAAAATCATTTCTATAGGCAAAACAAACGGAGAGATCACCTATGATGAGATCAATGAATATTTACCGGAAAAAATCGTAAATTCAGAACATATCGAAGACGTTTTTACGCTTCTCAATCAAATGGGGATTGAGGTTGTAGAAGAGTACCATAGCAGCGATGCGATGGAGAGAGCTGCAGAATCACACAAAAAAACTCCCCAGACAAAAAGCAGCCTAAAGAAAAAGACCAGCACAAAAAGCACAGGGGATGATCCCATACGAGTATACCTTAAGGAAATCGGGAAGGTTTCTCTCATATCTGGAGATAAGGAAGTCTTCTTAGCCCGCCGCATTGAGAATGGTGAAAATCTTATAGAAAGCACGATACTCCAATCTTCTTTAGTACGCGCCAATTTTTTCAAACTGCTCCCCAAAATTCGATCTGGTAAGATCAAGATATCAGAGATTATACGATCCACGAAGACCTATTACCTGAGTAATACTGAATTGGAACGTCTCAAAAAGAAGTTTCTGGCTAATATGACCATTATTGAAAAAGGAGAAAAGAGCCTATATGAAAGCATTATTATGGAACGAAAATATGCAGAAGGTTCCAAAAGATGGAAGGACGCATGCCAAAAAAAGGATAAGGCCAAAAAGCTCATAGAAGCCAGCGTCCTAAGCATGGGAATATCCCAAAAGGAAATCTTACGCATCTCGCATAAGATCAAGTCTATGGTCTTTCGCATCAAGGAGATCGAAAGGCACTTCTTGAGGTTACAGAGCCGTTATACTAAGGATATCAAGCAGCTTAAATCCTATAATCGTTTCATTGAAAAAAATGACAACATCAAAGGAATAGAAAAAGAAATGCGCTGCTCCATAGAGGAAGTCAGAGATGTGATCAAGGATATACGTAACAACGAACGTAAGCTGCGCCGCATGGAACAGGAGGCAGGCTCTTCTATAAGAAAGATTTTATCCTGGGGAGAGGCTATCCATAAAGGAGAAAGAGAGATCACGCAGGCAAAAAAGGAACTTATCAAAGCTAACCTGCGTCTGGTCATCTCTATAGCGAAACGCTACGCAAATCGAGGCATGCACTTCTTTGATCTCATCCAGGAAGGTAATATAGGTCTTATCAGAGCTGTGGATAAATTTGAATACAAAAAGGGCTATAAATTCTCTACCTATGCTACCTGGTGGATCCGTCAAGCTATCACGCGCGCCATTTCTGATCAGGCGCGCACCATCCGCATTCCTGTACATATGATAGAACAAATCAATAAAGTGGTACGGGAAGCGCGCATCTTTTTGCAGGAGACAGGGAGAGAGGCCATTAATGAAGAGCTGGCAGAAAGATTAGGCTGGCCTGTAACGCGCATCAAGGCTGTCAAGAGCGTGGCGCGTGATCCCATTTCTCTTGAGGTCCCCGTAGGCTCTGAAGAGGATTCAGAACTGGGGGACTTTATACCCGATACAGAGGTGGAATCTCCTGTCAATACTACCGCAAGCCTTTTGCTTTCTGAGCACATCAGAACCGTTTTGAACACTTTGCCTGTTAGAGAGCAAAAAGTCCTGCGTATGCGTTTTGGTTTGGACGATGGCTATTCTCATACTCTCGAAGAAGTCGGCTATGTCTTTCAAGTTACGCGGGAAAGGATACGGCAGATCGAAGCTAAGGCCTTACGCCGTCTTCGCCATCCTTCTCGCAGCCGTAAGTTAAGAGACTATATAGATTAACAGTCTAAGGCTTGTGCGATCCCTCCTCATTTCTTTCTTGCTTTTTCTTAGCAGATCTTACTGTATCCTTTTTAGCGCTAACAAACTCTTCTCTTTTGCCATGGGCTTTCTTGGCTATGTCTGGGCCTATGCCCTTGCCTGTTTTTTTCTGCTGGGCGCCTCACTGCTCTTGTATTACAGCTCTTGCAAAACAGAAATATATAAAAAGATACAGGCTAGCCCCTTTTGGCAAAGAGCGCGCTTTTTGTTCCTTGTTGTCTTGTGTTTCTGGCATGTGGAAATTTCTTTTTTAGAAAGAGTCAAGGTCAAGGGACAGAGCATGTCTCCGGAGCTTGCAGACGGGCAGGGCATTTGGATAGAAAAGATCAGTATGGGTATCCCGCTGCCCACTTTGTCCTTTCCCTTTGGCCCCCTCTTAGCTCCCAGGCTTTTTGGCGATTATGGCAGCAAGCTTTCTTTTAGAAGAGGAGAGATCATTGTTTTTTCCTATCCTAAAGGCAAAAGCAAAGAGCTTTATATCAAACGCCTTATTGCCTTGCCCCAAGAAAGATACAAATTTCACAAGAATAGCATCTACATCCAAGGCCTGCCTCTGCAGGAAGAGTACTTAGACCCGGAGGAAAGAGCTCAGCTTCGGCTTAGAATAGATTCCTTAGCCATAGCAAAGGTGCCTCCTGAAGTAAAGGACTTAGGTACTATAGCAGAGTACTATGCGCAGTTTGGTATAGGGGATGAGGGAGTGGTGCCAGAAGGGGCGCTCTTGGTTTTAGGAGATAAAAGAAGTCAGTCAAGAGACTCGCGCAGCTTTGGATTTATTCCTATCAGCTATGTCCGTGGAAGAGTCTTCCATATAGAAGGCAGCGCTAGATAAAAAGATAAAAAAAGTCAGCAAGCCCGCCGCCCCTTTGAGTGAGACTTAAGCTTTGAGCAAGCCCGCTTTGTCCATGCCTTAGCTCTCATATGACAGGGTCTGGAAACTTTTTAGCTGCCTTCAGCTCTGCAAGCAAAGAGCCTTCCGCTAACAAGACCTCTATTGTTTCTCCTGGGCTAAGCTCCTTGTAAGATCGTACAATATCACCTTTTTGCTTACGCGTAATGCTGTAGCCCCGCCTGAGCGTGGCCAAAGGGCTAAAGTTTTGCAGGCGTTCATACAAAATTCCAAAATGCCTGCAGCAGTCATGGACCTTCTTTTCATAATACAAACGAGGCTCATAAGCAAAACGTTCGTACTTGCGCAGACTCGTCTGCCGTAGCAGCAGGCTGCTTTGCTTTAGAGACTGGCCGAAGACTTCCAAGCTGCGCCAATAGCCCTCTAGTATAGAGCGGGGTTCTATGTGTACCGAACTTGCAAGCAAGCTGTCTAGATTCTGCACGCCTTCTATATATCTTCTTTTCAGTTCCACTTGGATACGCACCTCATTGTCTTCAATCTTCTCCAGCAACAGGCCTTTGTCAGGGATTACCTGCGCAGCCGCAGCGCTTGGAGTGGGGGCATAATGATCAGCTGCCAGATCACTAAGGGGATGATCTATATCATGGCCCACGGCTGAGACTATGGGTATAGGACAAGCGGCAATGGCGCGCAGCACACCCTCGTCGTTGAATGCCATAAGGTCCTCAAAAGAGCCCCCTCCCCGTCCCACTATGATCAGATCCACTTTTCTTTCTGATCTTTCCAAAAGCCCAAGGGCATGTATGATAGATGCGGGCGCTTCCTCGCCTTGCACAGAACAGGGGGCAAGGAGCACATGCAAGTTTGGATAACGACTCCATGCAATTCTCAAAATGTCATTAATAGCAGCGCCGGTAGAAGCGGTAGCTATGCCAAGAGTCAAAGGCAGGTACGGCAGAGCTTTTTTTCTAGCTTGATCGAAAAGACCTTCCTCCCTGAGCTTCTTCCTAAGGGCCTCAACTCTAAGCTGCAATTCTCCTTCGCCTGCCAGCATAAGACGCTGCACATTGAACTGATATTCTCCTCTAGCCACATAGATACCCACGCTGCCAAAGGCTAAAACCTGCATACCATCCTGCAAAGCAAGAGAAGCATGGCTTGCATTACTTCCACGAAAGAAAGTGCAGCGAAGCTGCGCATTCTTGTCCTTTAAAGAAAAGTAAATATGACCACTGGGAATTTTTCTCAAGTTGCTGAGCTCTCCTTCTATCCATAAAGATCGTAAAGAGGGGTCTGTCTGCAGCCGTCTGCGCACAATCTCATTGAGCTCACTAATGCTGTATATGGAAACGGTCTCGCTTAAAAGGCTCCGTATATTTTGATTTTCCTGCATAATGCTGTTAGACATGAGAATCTCCCTAAAAAAACGTAAAAATACGACTATTGTAGCTGCAAATTAAGACAGGCATGGACTTCCCGATCTGGCCTGCCCCTATGCAATAAACAAAACTCTGCGCATGCTGCATCTATACTCACAACACATCTGATCTTTTTTCACAAGAAAGTTTGCAGATTGAGACTTGCAATGCTTGCTGCAAGCTTTCTCCAAGCGCAAGCCTTTTTTCTTTAGGAAGGGCAAAAATTATGCTTTTCTTTGTGCTTGACATAGGGCATAGAAGCTGCTTAAGTGTCTTTTGTCTTTCCCAAGCATGATCCAGAACAGCAATCCGCAAAGTACAGCTCAGGGCCTGAAACATTTAGCTAAGATCAAAGAAAAGGCTAAGAAGGACAAGAATTACAGAGTAAAGATAGCTCTGACAGACATAGACGGCGTCCTGCGCGGGAAGTATATCCATAGTGATAAATTTCTATCTGCTGCCAGCAGCTCCTTAGCTTTTTGTAACGTAGTTTTTGGGTGGGACATTGCTGACCTTTGCTATGATCATGTCGGCTATACCGGCTGGCACACGGGCTATCCGGATGCGCAGGTCTGCTTAGCGCTTGATACTTACAGAGAGATTCCATGGGAAGGGCAGCAAAGCTTTTTCCTTGCGGATTTTATAGATAAGGAAGCTAAGGCCCTGCCTATATGCCCCAGGCAAGTACTCAAAAAACAAATACGCAAGGCGCAAGAGATGGGTTTTACAAGCCTCTTTGGGGTAGAATTGGAATGGTTTAACTTCAAAGAGAGTCCTCATAGCCTTGAGGGCAAAGGCCATCAAAATATGGAGCCGCTGAGCCCGGGCATGTTTGGCTATTCTCTACTGAGGTCCAGCTACAATCACAAATATTTCCATGCGCTTTTTGACCAGCTTCTAGCCTTTGGCATACCTCTTGAAGGCATACATACCGAAACAGGCCCGGGCGTCTACGAGGCGGCCATATTGGCCTCTGATCCTTTAGAAGCCGCTGACCGCGCTGTTTTGTTCAAGAATGCAGTAAAAGAGAATCGCCTACCGTCATGATATTATGGCCTCTTTTATGGCTAAGTGGAATGCAAAACTACCAGGATGCAGCGGGCATATACACCAATCTTTGTGGGACAGCAAGGGGAAACATAATGCCCTTTTATGAGCCTAAAAATCCGCAAAAGATGAGCAAGCTCTTTTGCCACTACTTAGCTGGTCAACTGCACTGCCTCAGTGAAATACTGCCTTGCTTTGCTCCTACCGTAAACAGCTACAAACGCTTGGTGAAAGGCTTGTGGGCGCCTACAAGCATTACCTGGGGGATAGAAAACAGGACCGCCGCATTCCGAGTGTATACCAGGAAGCGAGAAATCCACGCGCTTGGAGAGCCGTATAGGCGGCTCTGACATCAATCCTTATCTGGCCCTGGCAGCGTCTTTAGCAAGCGGTTTGTATGGCATAGCCAATGCCTTGGAGCTGGACTGCGCCCCTGTCAGGCGGAAGCGCATACCAAATACAAGATTTCCCCAGCCTCCCTGCCAACTTAAAAGCTGCCACAGACAAGATGGCCAATTCCAGTATTGCGCACGAGCTTTTAGGCGCTGAGTTTGTGGAACACTTTGTAGAAACGAGGTATTGGGAGTGGCAGGAATTTGAAAAGGCAGTAACAGACTGGGAAAGCAGGAGATATTTTGAGCTCATTTGAGGAGATTCGTGTTTACAGCTTTCCTACAGAAATCTTCTTCGGCCCTCAGGCCAGGAAAGCTTTGCTGCGCAAATTGCAGGAAGCAGGCTGCGCTAAAAGCCTGCTTCTGACTGATAAGAACTTAGCTTCACTCCCCATCATAGCAGAGCTCTGCTCCAGTATAAGGGAAGCTGGTATAGAGCTCCCGGTTTTCAGTGAGATTGGAGGCAACCCCACAGAAAGCAGGCGCTCCAAGGCCTTGCTGCATACAAGGAATACGCTTGTGATTCCCTGGTAGCGCTTGGCGGCGGGGCTGTTGTAGATACGGCGAAAGCTCTTCTGCTTATGGTGGATCATCCCGGGAAGCTCTTTGATTATGAAGATGCAGGAGCAATGCCCGCCCTATCTGTCTGCCTCTTCCTTATTTTGCAGCTCTGCCTACGACGCAGGCACCGGCAGTGAGGTGGGGCGCAGCGCCGTGATTTCGATGACAAGACGAAGGAAAAGAAGATCATTTTCTCCCCCTGCTCCTGCCTAAAGTTGTTTTTGCTGATCCTGAATTACTCTTAGAGCTGCCTTGGCATATTACTGCCCATACGGGTATGGATGCTTTGACACACTGTGTAGAGGCATATCTTGCTAAGGCTTCCATCCCATATGTGATGGAATTGCCATAGAGGGCTTCGGCTTATAGATCGTAGTCTCAGGAAATGCGTCTACTATGCAAAAAAAGGCAGCGCTGACGCAAAGGAATACAAAGAGCATCTTTATTGCCGTGGACTCATGCAGAATGCGCTATGATGGGAGCTCTTGCCTTTCAAAAGGGACTTGGATGGAACCACTCATGCGCCCATGCTCTTTCTACGCTCTACGATATGCACCATGGCTTAGCTAACGCAGTTATGCTTCCCTATACTATGCCCTTAAACGAGTCAGCAGAAAAGGAAAAATTCCTATACATGCACAAGCAGTAGAATCGAAAAGTCACAGCTTTATAGACTGGCTGCAAAAACTCAATGCGGACTTAGCCATCCCCGCAAATCTAACTGAAGCCGGCCTAAAGCCCAAGAAAGGAGATATAGAAGAGCTTGCCCGTATAAGCGCATCAGGATGTCTGCCACAAGCTCAATCCAAGAAAGGTAGAGCAAAAAGATTTTCATGCTGTTTTTAGCAGGGCCTTTGCCTGCAGCACAAGCTAAGGCGGGAAGGCATAAGTGC
>CBDETG010000087.1:0-9975 GCA_965242745.1 Leptonemataceae bacterium | reverse complement strand
TAGCTCTGTGGGATTCCATCCAAGAAATGTATTGTATAAAACGGACGTGTTTGCTTGGAGATTTACTCCCTCTGTGATGGTCTCGGAGCCGATGATGATCTTCGTCTTGCCATTGGGATCATTGAAATCATCCATAATATCCTGCTTCTTTTGATCACTGGTCTGGCCATGTAGGAATGCGATGCTTTGCGCAGGAAGGCCTTGCTCCACAAGATAGGATTTGACTTCAGGATAATAGTCCACGCCACGAGGCAGATACATGACTTGCCCCACGTTTGGCTTCTTCGTGTAGGCTTTGGCAATGGCATCGCAAGTAAAGAGCAGGCGCGGGCTGTCTTTTACAAAGTGTCCCTTGCCTGTTATGAGCTTTGGCGAGAGCGTGGCCTTGCGTTGTATGTCAATAGCGCGAAGGACGCCAGCAGGATCATCCCTTAAATTATGCTGCGCTAAGATGTAGGCGCGCTCTGCCTCATGGATGATCGCCCTTTGTTCTTTTGTCAAAGGCAGTTCCACAAGATGCTCTTCTTTAGAAGGACGCTCGATGCCCACCTCTTCTCCAGTCTTGAAATCAATCGCATCACGCACAAGCTCCTGAAGCTCTTGCAAGTTTTGAAAGCCCTTTGCTACGTCTTGCATCTCTATTTTGCCATTGCCCTTGATGACATACTCGGATTGCAGATCAACAAAGGTGGCAATAAAGTCATTGAGATTCTTAAGGCCCTTCTCTTGCAGCTTGTCACGGGCAACATGGGACAGCATGCTATAGATTTCTATGGGGCTGTTTGTAAAAGGCGTGGCTGTAAGAAGCGTTGTATTTCTGCCCTTGTTGTTTTTTTGGATATACTGCGAATGCAGGAAGGCCTTGACGCCCCTTTCACTGCTTGCGCCTTGCAGATAGCGAAACTCATTTGCTTTCTTTTTGTCTCCCTGCACAGCGGCCCTTTCAAAAACATTCTTCATGTTATGCGCCTCATCGATTGTAAGATGATCAAAGCCCATGTCTTCCATAAGAAAGCGGGCTCCCTTCTGTACCTTGCCGCTAAGGACCGTTGCAGCTTCTTTGCGTTTTTGCTTTTGCCTTGCCGTCAGATCTTCTGATCCCAAGCCAGCAGACATCACGTCTTGTAAATCTCGTGTCAGCTCTGTGAGCGTAGCATCATTGTAGCCTATGCGTTTCATTCCCTCGTAACTGAGAATGGAGATGGTGCCGTCTGCTATTTGCAATTTCTCCGGGTCCTTGACATAGTCCTTGCCCAAGTTTCCCAGCACATTGATCTTTGCATCAGGGAAGAGGTCCTTAAACTCACGCACCCAGTTTCGCATGACCGCCTTTGGCACAACAAGCATAGGCTTTTTACACCAGCCCCGCTGTAAAGACTGCATGATGTTTGCGATGCCAAGCATGGTCTTGCCAAGCCCCACATCATAAGCGATGACGCCCTTGCCAGAGCTCGCCATAAACGCAAGGCCTTCAAGCTGATGCTCTTTGAGCTCTAGCTCCTTCGTCTTAAAGCTTTTGGAGAGGCCCTCCAAGAAGATGGGTATTTTTTTATAGTCTGGCCTGACCGTAGAATTATAGATGCGATTGTAATCATCCACCAAGCGCTTGCGTGTTTTTTCGTCTAAGGCCTCGCGCACAAAAGTATTAAAAAGACGCTCAGCCGCCCTGCGTCTCTGGCTTCTTCTCTCCTGCGCATTCTCTTTGCTCTCACCCCTTGTTTTACGAACAGGCTCTTGGGCAATGTATGCTGCAATATCATAACTAGATACGCCCTGCAATTCCTCATAGCCGACATGATGATGCAGCCAGTCTTGAAACTTATCTAAGATATGTTCAGGCTCCTCGCCCTCCTCCCAAGCTTGGAAGTTACGCACAAAGGAAGCAAGGGGTGAGAAATGGATCTGCCTTGCCTTCTTTTGCAGGGGCATCTTGGCTTCTAAAAGCTTCTTTTGCTTTGCATATTGCTTTTTATCTAATTCCTTTTTTTCTCTTTCCAGTTGATCTAGTTTGTTACGTATGTTGCCAGAGGCATAGATCGTATCGGGCATAGCATTGCCTTGAAAGACAGACATCGTATTTGGATCAAACTTATGCCCATCCATGTTGATGCTGCCATCAGCCTGCACGGAAGACCAGAGCGCCAAGTCTTCTTTGGAAAAATTGCTGTGATACTTTTGATGAAAGGAATGCAGATCATAGGAGCCTAGCTCTTCGCCAAAGTCATAGTCTTGGAGCATCTTATCTACAAGCGATGCGGTTTTTGTTTTCTTAGTTTTCTTAGTTGTTTTAGCGAGTGTAGCTTTTGCAGCTTGGGCTTTGTTATCTTCTTGCTTGAGCTCAGGCTTGATGCGAGTCGTAGGTCTTTTGCCAGCTGCATTTTTGTTTCCCCTAAGCGCCTGTGAGATTTTCTGCTTTGTCAGCTCAGAGAGCTTATGACCTATGCGCTCCACATTAGAGAAAGGGCCATCCACTTCGACATATACTTTTCTGCCCCGCCTTCTTGTTTTGATCTGGCCTAAGACATTTTCAGGATGCTTGCTAAAAAAGTCATCATTCGCAAGCTCCTCTGCCTTGCCTCCCTTTGCTTTTTGCAATACGATGATGTCCGTGCCTATGTTAGAGCCTGCAAAAATACCCCTGGGCAAACGGTAAGCATCCACAAGCTTTGCTTTGCCTGCGATCTTTTCTCTGATCTTGTCTTTGGCTTTGGACAGGAAGCTGCTGGGTATGAGCATGATCATATGCCCCCCCTCCCTAAGCGTATCAAGGCCGCGCTCTATAAAGTAATCCTCCCAGCGCGAATGCTCCACCCCCTCCCCCATGCCCTTGTATTTGCTAAGGTAATCACCATAGGGGGGATTGCCAATGACAAGATCATATTGCTTGCCGCTGTAGGCTTTGGCCTCGTTTCCCAGCTTGCCTCCCATGAAAAGTTTTTCAAAGGGCTGGTGCAGGACCTCCGTATGTGGATTGAGTATGGCATTGATCTTTGCCGAGACGGGATTTTGTTCTAGCTGCGTAATATGGAAGGACTTGTCTTTGTCGCCCTCTGCAATGCGGCCTATGCCAGCCGATGGCTCCAGCACGCTGTCGCCTTTTTTGAGACCGAGCTTGCGCGCCATCTCCCACATCTTCTCCACGATTTTATAGGGGGTATAAAACTCAGTCAGGCCGCTGGTGCTCTCGCTATACTTTGTGCCGCCAAGACCAGAGTAGAGCCGCAGCAGGCTAAGCTCTGCGTCGCTGTATGCTTCTTTGTTCTGCGCAAGTATGTCTATGACACGCTGGTTGATCTTCTCACGAGAGGCCTTTGTCAAATCGCCCGTTTTGCTTCGGCGCAGCTTGAGGCCGCCAATGTCTATGGCGCTAGCCTGTCGTGTTCTAGATCGCTCTCCAGTATCGCCGCTGCGCTCTGCAAGGCTGTAAGTGTGAGTGGCTTGTTCTGATTGCCGTAGCTTGCCAGCTTGACTAATGTCGGTACTGCTTTTTTTCCCAGCGCCATTAGGTTTGGAAAGTTTTTTGGATTGTCGATGATCTCTTCTATCTTGAGGCTTTGCAGATTCACGCAGTTGTTTTATGACATTTGTTAACCTAGTCAAGCCAGTTTTCTTTTTTACTTTCTTCTTGCTTACTTTCTTCTTTGTCTTCTTCTTCGTACTTGTTTTCTTCTTTGTTACTTTCTTCTTGCTTTGTGCTTTCAGCGGCTTCCATTTTCCGTCAGCCATCTTAATGACCTTCTTGCCTCCATGCGTCCTGATTGTACCTACAGGAAAGCCGCGTGCTTTTAGGAATTCTATGATCTCTTCTGCAAACATTTTAGAAGTGGTCTATAAGACTCTGCCGCCTGCGCCTGTGACGAAGTCTAAGTACTGCGGCTGGCTGCTTGCCTTTGCTCCCGCTCCTCTTTTCGCGAGGTAGCCAGTCCTTTCAAGAAAGCGCGGGTCATGGCATGCAAGGGCGCTGCAAGATTTTCTGAGGCGGTACTTGTTGCGCTGCAATTTTTAGCAGACTGCAAAGCAGGCTTGACTTCGTAGCCCTGACTCTCTAAGGCGCGGATGGCTTTTTGCGTGTTGCTCTGGTAATGCTTTCCAGGTGGGCGGGGCATGGCGTTTCAAAATAGTTTTGAAATAGTTTTGAAACTAGATATATGCTAAGACCTCACCAATATCAGTAAAAAAATACGTACCGCTCAGCTTGCGCAAGTAAACTATATCATTGTAGTAGGTGACAAAGAAGAAAAGCTGCGTAAGTACACAGTGCGCAGCAGACAAGGCCAAGTATTTCCTGACAAAGAAGTACAAGAGATTCTATCTGTTTTACAAAAGGAAAAGAGCAAGCGCAGCCAAATGTCTTTATTTTAAGAAATATGTTTTTAGCTTTTTGTTAGACCCGTGAATCAGCTGCCTGAATATGATTTTTTTAGTATTTCGGTGACAATCATTTTTTTATAGTGCCCTTCTAAGTTTTGTCTTGTGTATCTCTTTCTTTTCATTTCTTCTTGGTTTCTTGTCATATTCGTAAATCCCTGTAAATAGCCATATATCATTCCCTTCAGGATAAAACTGAACGAGAGATAAAGCATATAGACGATTGAAATCTCGCCTTTTTCCTGAATAAGCATTCCACTTACGAAGTTCCTTAGGCTCTCTGGCAAATATATCTAATGGCTGAGAATGTGGACCATGTGTATGGAAGCTGATCTTATATTCCTTTTGCGGAGCTTCATGTATTAGCCATATATCTTTTAAATAAATTTCATTCATAATTTCTTGTATTGGCAATGGCAAAATCAATTTCCAATATTGCAATGCCTATGGTTTGCACTGGATTGTTCTGGTATGTACAGCAGCAGAGCTAACGCGACATAATACGGCGCCGAGACGCCATTTATTACCAACCCCGTCGCCGTCATGAAAACCAACGCTACATTATTACAACAGCTCCCAGACTCCGCCTACTACAACCCCGCCCCAGTCAGCAAAACCAACGCTACATTATTACAACCACGCCCAGACTCCACATATTACAAGCCCCGCCCGCAGTCAGCAAAACCAACGCCGCATTATTACAACAACGCCCAGACTCCACATATTACCAACCCCGTCGCAGTCAGCAAAACCAACGCCGCATTATTACAACAACGCCCAGACTCCACATATTACAAGCCCCGCCCGCAGTCAGCAAAACCAACGCCGCATTATTACAACAACGCCCAGACTCCACATATTAGCAACCCCGCCCCAGTCAGCAAAACCAACGCCGCATTATTACAACAACGCCCAGACTCCACATATTACAAGCCCCGCCCGCAGTCAGCAAAACCCCGCCGCATATCACAAGCAGCTCCCAGACTCTGCCTACTTCGCAGGCACTCCAGTCATCACCACAACGCCCCCAGTTAGCAAAACCAACGCCCCTGACCACAAGCGCCGCCTATCACCACAAAGGCCCGCAGTCAGCACTGCCCCGCCGCCTACTTCCCACATCGCCCCCGCACACCAGCCACAGTCCCAGTACTCAAACGCCACTTTATCAAAAAAAGCGCGCATTACATCGCAGCAAAGTGCGCAACGCGCGCTTTGCATCCATAGACTCTGCTTATTACACACACGCCCAGCCCCCCCACTACGGCCGCACAAACTTAATGCGCACCTTGTGCGTCACGGCGCTTGTGCCTGTGCCTTTCTGAAAAGTCAGGGCGAGCCAGAAAGTCTCACCCGACGCAATGCCGCCGATGCTGCCTGCGCTCGTGCCCTGAGCCCACGTCACGTCGCTGCTTGCGGTACCGTCCGCCTGCTCCACGCCCGATGCGCTGATACTTATGCCCGTCGGCAGATTGTAGGTGACTGTAACGCTGGAATCACTGCCGCTGGTACCGCCCACGCTGTAGAAAAACTCGGGCGCAGAAGCCGTGGGCGCGCCGATGGTGACGCCGCTGAAGACAACATTGCCTCTGGCCCTATAGAGCGCCTGATTAGGCAGAAGAT
Source organism: Leptonemataceae bacterium (assembly GCA_965242745.1). Taxonomy (GTDB): domain Bacteria; phylum Spirochaetota; class Leptospiria; order Leptospirales; family Leptonemataceae; genus JABAAI01. The sequence continues at coordinate 3,987 of CBDETG010000087.1, read as the reverse complement.
CGCCGCAACGCGCCTTGTCGCTGTCCGTATTGCCATAGCCCAGCAGCAAAGCGCATTCGTCTAGGCTTTCGTCGTCCGTAGTATCGGGATCATCGGCCGTATGCGGATTGTCGCCATATTTGAGCAGCGGGGCTTTACCTGCCGCGCCCGCATCCTGCCAGTGCGTAGTATCCCATGTCAGCAGCGGATAGCTGCCCGCCGTCGTGAAACTGCCCCAGACGCTGCTGTCCCAAGCTTCCCACGTCAGATTGGGCGTTGTATCATCGCCGTCGTGATCCGTCCCCACGCTGTCTGTAGGAAACATTGCGGCGGCGCTCTCGTCCTGGGCTTGCAGCCACGCACGCCGCTGTGCATCCGTATTGCCCGCCGCCCCTGCGCGTATGCAAACGCTGCTGGCGCATGTGCCGCTGCCAATGCCATTCGTGCCATCGGCGGCCACGTAATAATTCTTGCCCACGATGCTGTTGCTGCCACGCATCCTGCCCACAAGTCCCCCAGCATAAACATATATAGCAGAAGAAAAAGAGACGTCCCCTGTTGCGTAGCTGTTACTTATACTGTTGCTACCATCATTCATATACCCCACAAGCCCCCCAGCATAAGCATGAGAAGAAGAAGTAGAAGTAGAAGAGACGTCCCCCGTTGCATAGCTGTTACTTATACTGCTGTCATGCATCTCCCCCACAAGCCCCCCAGCATAAGCATAAGAAGCAGAAGAAGAGACGTCCCCCGTTGCATAGCTGTTACTTATACTACTGCTATCACTCATATCCCCCACAAGCCCACCAGCATAAGAATCATAAGAAGCAGAAGAAGAAGAGACGTCCCCCGTTGCATAGCTGTTACTGATACTACTATTATTACCATAGCACGCCCCACAAGCCCCCCAGCATAAGCATGAGAAGAAGAAGTAGAAGAGACGTCCCCTGTCGCATAGCTGTTACTGATGATACCGCTACTGCTATCAGGGCTCTCATTCATATAGCCCACAAGCCCCCCAGAATAAGCATGAGAAGAAGAAGAAGAAGTAGAAGTAGAAGAGACGTCCCCCGTTGCATAGCTGTTACTTATACTACTGTCATTATACATATCCCCCACAAGCCCCCCAGCATAAGCATAAGTAGCAGAAGAAGAGACGTCCCCTGTTGCGTAGCTGTTACCGATACTACTATCACTCATATTGCCCACAAGCCCACCAGCATAAGAAGAATAAGAAGAATAAGAAGAAGAAGAAGAAGAGAGACGTCCCCTGTCGCATAGCTGTTACTGATACTACCGCTATCATTTATATCCCCCACATAAGTCCTCCAGAATAAGAATGAGAAGAAGAAGTAGAAGAAGAGACGTCCCCTGTCGCATAGCTGTTACTGATACTGCCGCTATCATTTATATCCCCCACAAGTCCTCCAGCATAAGCATGAGAAGAAGAAGTAGAAGAGACGTCTCCTGTTGCGTAGCTGTTACTGATGCTGTAGCTATCATCTATATACCCCACAAGCCCGCCAGCATGAGAATCAGAAGAGACGTCCCCTGTCGCATAGCTGTTACTGATACTGTTGCTATCATTTATATACCCCACAAGTCCCCCAGCATAAGAATCAGAAGAGACATCCCCTGTTGCATAGCTGTTACTGATACTGCCACCATTCATATACCCCACAAGCCCCCCAGCATAAGAATCAGAAGAAGAAGTAGCAGAAGAGACGTCTCCTGTCGCATAGCTGTTACTGATACTGCCACCATTCATATACCCCACAAGCCCGCCAGCATCAGTAGAAGAAGAGGAAGAAGAATCAGAAGAGACGTCCCCTGTTACGTAGCTGTTACTAATACTGCTATTATCCGCACGCCCCACAAGCCCGCCGGCGGGTTTACTGCTCTCTATGTAGGCATTGTTTAGGCCTACGTTCGTTATCGTCGCCCCGTCTGCATGGCCAAAGAGCCCGCCATAGTTCGCATTTGCCTTGTAATACAAATTGCTGATTCTATGGCCGCTTCCGTTAAAAATGCCCGTGAATTTGGCGCTACTTGTTCCCACGGGCGCCCACACGCTCTGGCCAGCGCTGGCGCAGCTCACTGTCTTGCCGTTTGTGCCGTCGTACCCGGGACAGCTGGCGCTGGCATTTATGTCAGCCGCCAGCTCGTAGCCGCAGAGATAGACGCTCACGGCCGTTGAGCCATCGGGCACGGCGCCTCTGGCCACGCTAGCCACGCCCGTTGCGTCTACAACATGATAGTCAACGGCGGTGGTGCAGTCGTCGGTGGCGGCAATCGGCGCCCCAGCAATCAGCGGCGCCTCTGTGGCACCCCTTTTGTAGCTCGCTCCAGCAAGGTCGTGGCGCATGTTTTGGAGCTCTTCATAAGTGGCAATCTCAATCAGCCCGTCGTTATCGTCGTCTACGTCCAGAGCATCGGGCACGCCGTCGCTGTCGCTGTCGGTCTCGCACATACCTGTGGCCGTATTCGGCGCCGTCTGGCCCGTGCATTCCTGGCAGCTGCCGTTATTGTGCGCAACATGCTTTGCCATCGCTTCGCAGGCCGTATCTGTAATACATTCGCTGCCCAGCACGCTATAGGCGCCGCCATCTTCACTTTGGCAGTCTGCCTCGCTGATGCATGCGGTTTTGTCTACGCTGCTTAGGAGATTTGAGTCTGCGCAGTCTTGGCAGAATCCGTCTATGGTGGCAACGTGGCCGTCCATATTCCCGCAAGCTATATCACTAATACATTCGTTGCCATTCAGCACGCTATTTGCGCCAGAGCTGCTAACCTGGCAGGCGTGCTCGCTGATGCACTCGGTTTTGTCTACGCTGCTTACAGTGCCTGTGTCTGCGCAGTCTTGGCAGAATCCGTCTATGGTTGCAACGTGGCCGTCCATATTCCAGCAAGCTATATCACTAATACATTCGTTGTCATTCAGCACGCTATTTGCGCCAGAGCTTCCAGTCTGGCAGTCGTCTATGCTGATGCATGCGGTTTTGCCTATATTGCTTACGGGAGTCGTGTCAGCGCAGGCTTGGCACTCATTCCCGCCAACGATGACCTGGCCTCCCACGCTGGTGCAGTCTGTTCTACTGATGCATTGGGTTTTGTCTACGCTGCTTAGGGAAGCTCCGCCAGCGCAGGCCTCGCAGTCACCGTCAATGGTGGCTGCATGCCCAGTCATAGCCATGCAGGCCGCATCCGTAATACATTCCTTGCCATTCAAGACACTATTTGCGCCTGAGCTGCCAGTTATGCAGTCGTTTATGCTGATGCATGCGGTTTTGCCTATATTGCTTACGGGAGTTGTGTCAGCGCAGGCTTGGCATTCATCTGTGGCTGTTGCGACCTGGCCTTGCACATTGGTGCATGCTGTTCTTGTGATGCACTGGTTTTTGTCTACATTGCTTACTTGACCTGTATCTGCGCAGGCCTGGCAATCGCCCATGACTGTTGCGACCTGGCCTGCCGTATTGGTGCAGGTCGCCGCAGCGATACATGCGCTTTGATCTATATTACGCACCTCCCCGGCCTCGCAGGCTGTGCAGTCATTGCTGGCGGTGGCAACCTGGCCTGCTGTATTGGTGCAGGCCGTTTCGCTGATGCACTGGGTTTTGTCTATGCTGCGTATGGAAGTTAAGTCTGCGCAAGCTTGGCAGACTCCGTCTATGGCAGCAACGTGGCCGTCTATATTCATACAGACTATATCACTAATACATTCGTTGTCATTCAGCACGCTATTTGCGCCAGAGCTGCTAGCCTGGCAGTCGTCTATGCTGATGCATGCGGTTTTGCCTATATTGCTTACGGGAGTCGTGTCAGCGCAGGCTTGGCACTCATTCCCGCCAACGATGACCTGGCCTCCCACTCTGGTGCAGTCTGTTCTACTGATGCATTGGGTTTTGTCTACGCTGCTTAGGGGAGCTCCGCCAGCGCAGGCCGCGCAATCACCGTCAATGGTGGCTGCATGCCCAGTCATAGCCATGCAGGCCGCATCCGTAATAC
>CBDETG010000086.1:0-9672 GCA_965242745.1 Leptonemataceae bacterium | reverse complement strand
CGGATAGTTGCGGTGTCTTGCATATGGATCGTGGAACACTAAAAGGCACTATAGATGTGCTGGATGATATGGACCTCAGCCTGACTTATACTAAGGAGCACCGGCAAGGGGTAATTGTTGGCACAGATGGGAAAGAGCTGGAGAGTAAATGGTCTGTCATTGCGCGTGGAATAGACTTACTTGAAAGTGATTTCATCACTCAGGATCTAAGAGGATCGGAGGACCCGGAGATGGAGTCTGAGAAAAAGCCGTGGCAAGCCATTGTGGCAGATCTTGTCACTGGTGCACGTTTCTCTGCAGAACTCCTTGGTATTTCAAATGAGTGCGCTATTAGCGGGGGAGCTGACGCCTGTGAAGACTTTGTCCACATCGAAGGCCTTAAGTCTGGTCTGACCGCGGATATAAACCAGCTTGAAGAAAGCGAGGGATTAACACTGGGGGAGGCTTGGTGGGCAGGAGCGACGGGATACGATATGTCAAAGGCGCACGCAAATGATAAGAAGCAGCAAGGTGGGGGCGCGATCAAAAAAGCTTTCGGCATCGGCAGCAAGGTTATGACCTTAAAGTTAGCAGTGCTCAAACGGGCTGTAAGTAAGACCGGCCAAGAGCTGCTGAAAGAAAATGTCAGTACCGTGGACATCGAAATAGACAGCTATCATGGTCGTATCACAGACAATGAGGGGGATATGACGAAGGGCATTGTTTCCAGTATATCAAGCGCAGATATAACAATAGCTCATCTTGTTGACCTGGATTTCAGGGGAGCAGAGGTTTCGGAGCGTATGACAGAGTATTTTTCTGATGGCGCTTCGCTAGTAGCTACGGTAAAAGACAAAGCAACTCCTGTAATAAACGCGGTAAAGGAAAGTGAGACGGGAGCAGCAGTGTCTGAAGTCTTTACTGATACCGTAGGGCCTGTGTGGGATTCGGTAGTGGAGCCAATTCTTGATCCTGGTATGGAATTTCTGGATGATAAAATCTTTGATCCTATGGGCTCTTGGCTTGCCTCTTCTATAAACAATTATAGAGAGGAGCTAGGCTATGAATCCCTAGTCTATGTATGCGTTGGAGATTGCCCTGAAGATAACACCCCTCGCTCTGTAGTAGGTCATGTAGCAGATCGGGTGCTTAATTCTTTTAAGAAAGGTATGGAGCTCTACGGCGAATCACAGCTCCTACAGGCTCAAGCGTCGCTTGCGATGTGGGGCTTCGATCCGGACAAAATCGCAGCAAAACGGGCCGAGAGAGAAGCAAGGAAGGCAGAAGAAGCCAGACAGAAAGAGCTGGAAAGGCAAGCGGAGTGGGATCAGGCTTCGCCAGAAGAAAGAGAAAGGATGATGAGGAGGGAGCGTGTGATACAGACTCTGAAGGGTCTGCCAGAGGTTGCATGGGAGGGTACTAAGGACCTGGCTAAGCTAGGTGGCGGGGTTGTATGGGAGGGTACTAAGGACCTGGCTAAGCTAGGCAGCAAAGGAGCGCTATGGGTTGGCCAAGGTGCTTGGGACCTTATGTCAAGCGTTGGTATTACCACGGCTTTGGATCATGCTGTCGCTGATACTATCAGGCTGTTTAATGTAGGAGGCCATATAAAAGGAGTCATTTCTACCACACAACAGTTTGGTTCTGACTTTATGTTTGGCATGGAGACGGGCTTCTGGGGTGATTTATCAGAGCATGGCAATGAAAACTTTTCATCGGGAATATCTCCGCTTCTCCCCAATGCAGTAGTGCTAGGGGCAACCGCTCATGCAGTAGAAAACGGGTGCACAACAGCTCGGCTCTTGGGTTAAGCAGGAGGCGCAGGAACTAGGATCATCAATAAAAGCAGGCGCACAACAGTTTGGTTCTGACTTTATGTTTGGCATGGAGACGGGCTTCTGGGGTGATTTATCAGAGCATGGCAATGAAAACTTTTCATCGGGAATGTCTCCGCTTCTCCCCAATGCAGTAGTGCTGGGGGCAACCGCTCATGCAGTAGAAACGGGTGCACAACAGCTCGGCTCTTGGGTTAAGCAGGAGGCGCAGGAACTAGGATCATCAATAAAAGCAGGCGCACAACAGTTTGGTTCTGACTTTATGTTTGGCATGGAGACGGGCTTCTGGGGTGATTTATCAGAGCATGGCAATGAAAACTTTTCATCGGGAATGTCTCCGCTTCTCCCCAATGCAGTAGTGCTGGGGGCAACCGCTCATGCAGTAGAAACGGGTGCACAACAGCTCGGCTCTTGGGTTAAGCAGGAAACGCAAGAACTAGGATCATCAATAAAAGCAGGCGCACAACAGTTTGGTTCTGACTTTATGTTTGGCATGGAGACGGGCTTCTGGGGTGATTTATCAGAGCATGGCAATGAAAACTTTTCATCGGGAATGTCTCCGCTTCTCCCCAATGCAGTAGTGCTGGGGGCAACCGCTCATGCAGTAGAAACGGGTGCACAACAGCTCGGCTCTTGGGTTAAGCAGGAGGCGCAGGAACTAGGATCATCAATAAAAGCAGGCGCACAACAGTTTGGTTCTGACTTTATGTTTGGCATGGAGACGGGCTTCTGGGGTGATTTATCAGAGCATGGCAATGAAAACTTTTCATCGGGAATGTCTCCGCTTCTCCCCAATGCAGTAGTGCTGGGGGCAACCGCTCATGCAGTAGAAACGGGTGCACAACAGCTCGGCTCTTGGGTTAAGCAGGAGGCGCAGGAACTAGGATCATCAATAAAAGCAGGCGCACAACAGTTTGGTTCTGACTTTATGTTTGGCATGGAGACGGGCTTCTGGGGTGATTTATCAGAGCATGGCAATGAAAACTTTTCACCGGGAATATCTCCGCTTCTCCCCAATGCAGTAGTGCTAGGGGCAACCGCTCATGCAGTAGAAACGGGTGCACAACAGCTCGGCTCTTGGGTTAAGCAGGAGGCGCAGGAACTAGGATCATCAATAAAAGCAGGCGCACAACAGTTTGGTTCTGACTTTATGTTTGGCATGGAGACGGGCTTCTGGGGTGATTTATCAGAGCATGGCAATGAAAACTTTTCATCGGGAATGTCTCCGCTTCTCCCCAATGCAGTAGTGCTGGGGGCAACCGCTCATGCAGTAGAAACGGGTGCACAACAGCTCGGCTCTTGGGTTAAGCAGGAGGCGCAGGAACTAGGATCATCAATAAAAGCAGGCGCACAACAGTTTGGTTCTGACTTTATGTTTGGCATGGAGACGGGCTTCTGGGGTGATTTATCAGAGCATGGCAATGAAAACTTTTCATCGGGAATGTCTCCGCTTCTCCCCAATGCAGTAGTGCTGGGGGCAACCGCTCATGCAGTAGAAACGGGTGCACAACAGCTCGGCTCTTGGGTTAAGCAGGAAACGCAAGAACTAGGATCATCAATAAAAGCAGGCGCACAACAGTTTGGTTCTGACTTTATGTTTGGCATGGAGACGGGCTTCTGGGGTGATTTATCAGAGCATGGCAATGAAAACTTTTCATCGGGAATGTCTCCGCTTCTCCCCAATGCAGTAGTGCTGGGGGCAACCGCTCATGCAGTAGAAACGGGTGCACAACAGCTCGGCTCTTGGGTTAAGCAGGAGGCGCAGGAACTAGGATCATCAATAAAAGCAGGCGCACAACAGTTTGGTTCTGACTTTATGTTTGGCATGGAGACGGGCTTCTGGGGTGATTTATCAGAGCATGGCAATGAAAACTTTTCATCGGGAATGTCTCCGCTTCTCCCCAATGCAGTAGTGCTGGGGGCAACCGCTCATGCAGTAGAAACGGGTGCACAACAGCTCGGCTCTTGGGTTAAGCAGGAGGCGCAGGAACTAGGATCATCAATAAAAGCAGGCGCACAACAGTTTGGTTCTGACTTTATGTTTGGCATGGAGACGGGCTTCTGGGGTGATTTATCAGAGCATGGCAATGAAACCTTTTCACCGGGAATATCTCCGCTTCTCCCCAATGCAGTAGTGCTAGGGGCAACCGCTCATGCAGTAGAAACGGGTGCACAACAGCTCGGCTCTTGGGTTAAGCAGGAGGCGCAGGAACTAGGATCATCAATAAAAGCAGGCGCACAACAGTTTGGTTCTGACTTTATGTTTGGCATGGAGACGGGCTTCTGGGGTGATTTATCAGAGCATGGCAATGAAAACTTTTCATCGGGAATGTCTCCGCTTCTCCCCAATGCAGTAGTGCTGGGGGCAACCGCTCATGCAGTAGAAACGGGTGCACAACAGCTCGGCTCTTGGGTTAAGCAGGAGGCGCAGGAACTAGGATCGTCAATAAAAGCAGGCGCACAACAGTTTGGTTCTGACTTTATGTTTGGCATGGAGACGGGCTTCTGGGGTGATTTATCAGAGCATGGCAATGAAACCTTTTCACCGGGAATATCTCCGCTTCTCCCCAATGCAGTAGTGCTAGGGGCAACCGCTCATGTAGTAGAAACGGGTGCACAACAGCTCGGCTCTTGGGTTAAGCAGGAAACGCAGGAACTAGGATCATCAATAAAAGCAGGTATGCAACAGCTCGGCTCTTGGTTTAAGCAGGAAACGCAGGAACTAGGATCATCAATAGAAGCAGGCGCACGACAGCTCGGCTCTGGCTTTATGCAGGGCATGGAGGTCTACGGCGCAGCGCAGTTGGATATGTCCAGGGCTTACTTAGATATGTATGGCCTAGACTTGATGGACACAGAAATGTATGATATGCTCTATGTATCGCCTTAAGATGCCAAGAAAGTGCATAGACACACACTCCTTGTGTGGACACAGAAGTGTATGAGATGCAGATAGATGAGTAAGAAGGAGGAGCAAGAGCCTTAGATGCAGACTCTGCAACAATTCGGCGCTGATTTCATGTTTGGCCTGGAGACGGGCTTCTGGGGCGATTTATCAGAGCATGGCAACGAAGGCTTTAGGCAGGAAATGGCTGCCTTTTGGGAGTTCAATGGACCTGATGCTGGGCCCCAGTACACCAAAGGAGTAGGGCTGGGAGCAACCGTACATGCGATAGGAACAGGCGCACAAAATCTTGGCTCTTGGTTTATGCAGGGCATGGAGGCCTACGGCGCAGCGCAGATGGATATGCACATGAATATGGCCAGAGCTCATTTCGACATAGATGACATAGACTTAGGAGACTCAGACTAGGCGCAGGAAAACAGGCAGCCCAAGACTACATGCGCATGGTGGAGCAGCAAGCTGCGCCTGAGCCCCCTATGCGATCGTATATGCTCGCAATCGGACGCGGGGCCCTTGCCTTTGTCCTGCTGGCAGTTGCTCGCGTGCCCTAAGGCGGCAGGGGGCATGACTGTACTGTTCTACAGCCTTGCGCACCTCCCCTGAGCTCCCTGACTTGACTTACGAGAGCTTTTGGCGCAGTAATACGCCGGCCTTCCTGCGCCATACTTGCTTTTGCAGCATGAGGAATGGAAAAGGCGCAGGTTCCCTTTTTCTTTTTTTCAAAAAACTTAGCTACAGCTCGAGCAAAAGCAAGTGAAGCAGACATCTTTGTATGAACACCATATAGCGCAGGGGGCGCGTATCTTTGCCTTTGCTGGCTGGAGCATGCCCTTGCAGTACAAGTCTCTCATAGAAGAGCATCTGAGCGTTCGTAAGGCTGCAGGCCTCTTTGATGTCTCGCATATGGGCAAAATCCTGCTGGAAGGCACGGGCCAAGGGGGGCAGGCGCTTGCTTTCTTGCAGAAGCTGACATGCAATGACATCGAGCCGCTGAAGGCAGGCCAGGCGCAATACAATCTCGTTTTAAATGACGAGGGGGGCGTTGTGGATGATATAGTACTCTACCGTCTTGCCTCTGATCGCTTCTTTCTGGTTTCTAATGCGGCTAATCATGAAAAACTCTTGTCGCATCTGCGTTATTATGCCAAGGCCCTAGAGCAGGGCGGCGCTAGCTCCGAGGGCCTGCTCATACAAGATATAAGCCAAAACTACGAGCAATTGGCGCTCCAAGGCCCGCAGGCGCAGAACATTTTAGAGAAGCTGTTGCAGCGCAATCTGGATCATATAGGCTATTTTCACTTTGAGGACCTGAGGCTGGGCGCACGCAGGCTGCGTCTTAGTAGAAGTGGTTATACGGGAGAAGATGGCTTTGAGATATATGCCCAGGCGCGGAGTATCGTATGGCTTTGGGAAAGTCTTTTACGTGAAGGCAGCCCTTGGGGCCTTGTGCCCTGTGGCCTTGGCGCAAGGGATAGTTTGAGGATGGAGGCGGCCTTCCCTCTCTATGGAAAGGAACTGAATGCCGCATGGAGCCCATGTCAAAGCGCTTTGTCTTGGGCCGTAAAAGAAAAAGACCCGCCCTATCTGGCTTATGAACATATTATGCGGCATAAAAAGCAGGGCGCGCCGGGAAAAGTTACAGGCTTTCGGCTCAAGGCGGCAGCTCTGGCTAGGAGCGGCGCACCCGTATGGGATGCAAATAGAAAGGAGCAGATTGCTCAGACGCTTTCTGCCGTGTATAGCCCCGTGCTGAAAACAGGCATAGGAAGCCTCTACCTGCCTTCCTCATACAAGGCAAAGGAGGTCCAGATTGAAGTAAGAGGCAGGTTCTTGGACGCAGAGCTGCATTCCGGCCCTTTCGTAGCTGTCAATTCTAAGAGCCGGTCTCAAAAGTAGACTCTTGGCGCTACACGGCAGAGTGCTCGATGCACTCTGCACTTCGCCTACCGTAAAGGCAGGCTCAGGAGCTTTCGCCAAATGGCGAGCCTGCGCGAAAGCAGGCAGCGAAGCCATTTGTGAGGCAGAATGCTCGAGGCATTCTGCACTTCGGACACCGTAAAGGTGCCCTCAGCACTTCGCCTACCATAAAGGTAGGCTCAGCATTTTGGAGGCTTCCTTCAAAATGCGACTGTCTCCATCGTGCCCGAATGAACAAAAGCGGAGGCTTTTGCCTAAAGGGTAAAAAAATACATGGATGTATTTTTGAGACCACTTCTAAGAAGAGAAAAAACAAAAGCTGAAGTATTGTGCTTGCGCTGCTCCTATTTGTTCGAGAATCTACAGCTGAAGCGCTCTGGCGGACTCTTTGCTGCATTATAGAAAGCAGCGCCGCTGGCTACCTGCGCAGATGAATGAAAAGCAGATCAGAAAAGCAAAGTCTATCTCAGTTGCTTGCAGAAATAGAAAGCAATCGCATAGGGGCAGACTGGCAATTGTCCATGGACTACCTTTTTTGCTATACAGACAGCAAGAGGGAAGATTTTGTCCGTTATTGTTATCAAGCAGAAGAAGACAGCAGGCTTGCTTTTTGTGAATGGATAGGGGCAGAAGATATAGAGCATTTGCTGGGTTTTTTGAAACAGCAGGGGTTTTTGCGGGGGAGAGCAGGCCTTTTTGCAGGCGGGATACTATCTGGGCCCAGAGCATGGAGCTGAGTGGCTTGCCTTTTTTCATTCTCTTTGCGCAAGCCGCATACAAAATCATAGCATTGATAAGGAGGAGCTGCAGATAGCTTTGTCTGCCTGCCGTCGGGTAGAAGACGGGCTTCATTTTTATTGCCTTGCGCATTTCTCTCTGGAGCAGCTGATCAATGATATAAGCAAACTCTATATGCAAAGGGCAGGCATTGCAAAGCATGAGCTAAGCCGGGCGATACTCAAGGATTTTATATACAAGCAAAACGCCTTCAGGCTTCCTCTTGAAGAAGTCCTCTTTGCCAGCCTAAAAGAGCGCTTGGAACAGGAGCGCCAGAAAAAGAAGGAAAATACAAGTTATACAAAGACAGTGCAGCTGCGGCTTAAGAAATATCTAAGGAGGCTGGGTCTGGATCAAACAAGAATGCCTTCGCGCTCTGCCTTGCGCCGCCAGTATTGCCTGCTTTTGAAAAAAACACCATCCTGATCTGCCAAAAAGGAGATAATCCGCAAATACGCCATATTATTGAAGCTTACAACCATGTCCTGCAACATAGCAATATGTAGGAAAGCAGGCATGAGCATTAGGCAAAAAAGGAAAAGCAAAACCGCTAAAAGGAATTATATTGAGAAAAGCGCTTCGCATTGCCAGTCGTAAAAGTCTCTTAGCTCGCATCCAAGCTTCGCTTGCGGCCCAAGCCTTATATAAGCAAAAAGCCCTCGCTCTCAATGTCTTTCCTTGCCAAGTCTACGCAAGGGGATAAGAAGCCCAATCTTCCCCTCTGGACTATGCCCGACAAAGGAGTTTTCACCCAAGACCTGCGCAGGCAGCTTTTGCAAAATAAGGCTGATGTCCTCATACATTCTTACAAAGACCTGGCTCTGGAATATGAGCGCTTTGGCGCTGCCAGCGCGCTGCCTTCTTTAGAGACTCAGTTTGTAAGAATTTTGCCGCGCGCAGATCAAAGAGACATGCTGCTGCTTAAAAAAGAATCTCTGCAAAAGCCGCCTTCTCAAATACGTATTTTAAGCTCCTCTCTGCGCCGCATATATCTGCTTGGCAAGAGCCTAAAAAACATTTTACCCAAGCGCTTTGCAAAGACCAGCCTGGATTTTCACAATGTGCGTGGTAATATAGATACGCGCCTGCGCAAGCTCATGGACAGCCCTGCTGATGCGCTTGTGCTGGCAAAGGCAGCCTTAGATCGCCTTCTAAGCAATGAAGAGGAGCTCTTTTTCAGGCCCGATCTCTTGTCTATGGAAGAACTAAGGCAGAAACAAAGAGAAATACGTGACTTATTAGGAGAGTGTGAATTCATGATCTTGCCTCTTTCTTTGTGTCCCAATGCGGCAGGGCAGGGCGCTCTTGTTGCAGAAATACGCAAAGAAGAACAGGATATAAAAGAACTCCTCTTGTCTATAGCCTGTCCACAGAGCGCTGCTTATAGAGAAAGGGAGATATTAGCTTCCTTAGGGGGAGGGTGCCACCAGAAAACAGGCATAGCATGCCTAGAGGGCCCCTATGGGAAATTAGAATGGGTAGAAGGCCTAGACCCTAAGCAGGAGCTCCTTTCTCACCGTAGTTTCCAATCTATACAAAGCATTGAGATGCCCTATGAAAAATACAAAGCCGCCTTTCCTTTGCCAAAGGACCCTAAGCAGATATGGCCTCTGCCGCATGAAAGGCTTAAGCCAAGGCGCATCCCACTGCAGAATATTGCCATGCCTGCTGCAAAATGCCTTTGGGTCAGCCGCGCAGATGGATGGCCTGCCTACTGGGAGCAAAGGGATAGAATCATATGGTGCACAGGACTGGCAAGCTTCTTTCGTCTTGCGCAGAAGGATTTATGGGTACATGGGTGCTCAGAAGCCTTGGGCGAGAGTTATCATCCGCAGATTGATAAAGCGCTCGGCTATAAGGGGGTATTTTGCAAGCTTAGTCATCAAGATAGGCTATGCCTTTCTCACATGGAAACTCTGTGTACATATAGACTGGAATGGCAGGACGATTTGCAAAAAGCTTGTGAAAACTTGCGTGGGCGCAGCCATTTTTACTGGAGCAGCCCGTCTCAATATGCCTTGCTTAGTACATACTGCAAATCCATAAAAAATGCGCAGCATGCCTGCGCTCCGGGACTAAGTTATCGCTATTTCCGAGAGCAGGGCATAGAAGCCCAAATTTTCTTTGATTATCACGATTGGCTCCAGCGAATGTCAGCAAAGTAAGGGAGGGCATGCCTATTTCTCAGGGGAAATTTGTAAGCAACAAAGCATATTTCTTTGACCTATCGTTTATGTGAGTCTTGTTTCTTTCCTTATG
>CBDETG010000085.1:0-52905 GCA_965242745.1 Leptonemataceae bacterium | reverse complement strand
TGTGTCCGCAGCATTCCGTCACCGCCATAACCTGCGAACCTGGAATGCTGCGCATCATATCACGTGAGCGCAGGCCTATATTTTGAGCACGGAGATGGCAGGGGGCATGGTAGGCAATTTTGCCTGGGCTGCTTTTGAAATTCGCATCAAAATTCCCAGATTGTTTCAATGCAAAAAGATACTCATGCAGGTCCATAGTTGCCTCTGCAAGCTTCTGGGCGCGGGATTTCCATTCTGGGGCTAAGAAACGCAGATACTCCTGCTTAAGCGTAAGAGAGCAGCTTGGATTGATTGCTAAGATCGTATAGTTCTTTGCCACATAGGGCTCCAGCAGGCGGACATTCCGCTTCATTTTCTTTAACGCTAGTTTTATATTAGCGCTATCCAGCGCAGGCATCCCACAACAGTTCTGTTTGGGATGCTCTATCCAGATAGCATTTCTCTCCAAGACTTCTACCGCATCTTTTGCTACTTGAGGATTATTATAGTTCACGAAGCATGTGGAAAAGAGAACTACTTTCCTTTGCGTTGAGGAGGCCTTAAGAGGACGCTTGTTATGCTTTCGAAACCACGCAGCAAAGCTGGGTCTATGGAAGCTGGGCATCAGCTTTTTTTTATGTAGCCCTAAAGCATGGTGCATGAGGAAACGATGCGCCTTGTTTTTCATACTCCAGTTCACAAGCTTTGGGAATAAGACAGACCACGTCCCTAAAAGGTCTGGGTTGCCAAGCAGTCTGTCTCGGAGGGAGATGCCTCTCTTTTTTGAAAGAAGAGACTTGGCGCGAAGCATGAGCGCCGGGAAGTCAAGCTTATAGGGATGCTGCTCAGTTTCCGTGTAAGGGCATACCACATAGCAAATACGGCATTGGTAGCAGCTATCTATTACCTCTGTTCTTTCCTCTTCTTTCAGGAGATGGACATTGGCTTCTGTCCTATCCATTGCCCGAAAGAGATTCGGAAAAGAGGGACAGTACTTAAAACACATCCGACAGCCATTGCATAAATCAAAAGTGCGGTCCAGCTCTCGCTGCAAGGAATCAGGATCGCTGTACTTAGGGTCGTAGGGGTCGTAAACAGCATCTGCTGTGTTTTCGTAAGATATATGAGACATCTTCAGGTAGAGAAGTCAGCATAGAGCGGGCAAATACCACAGGGCAGCAAGAGCTTAGCAAGGCAGAGAGTATGCCCTCCCTGCCTCCTCCAAGGAGGAGAACAGAAAGGGCATAAAGCGCAATCTGCGTAAACGCTGCTTGAAACAGAAAACTTGGAGCTAGCCAAGATTTTGTAAGCCTGCCTCGAATTTGCCAGCGTGAGATTTTTCAGCTTTTGCCAGGGTCTCAAACCAATCTGCAATTTCTGAGAAACCTTCACCGCGAGCGGTTTTTGCCATACCAGGATACATGTCCGTATATTCGTGTGTTTCTCCAGCCACGGCGGCCTTTAAGTTTGTTTCGGTATCCCCTATAGGCAGATCGGTAGCCGGGTCACCAACAGCCTTTAAATACTCCAAGTGACCATGGGCATGCCCCGTTTCTCCCTCAGCAGTATCACGAAACAGACCTGCCAGCTCCGGATAACCTTCGATGTCCGCCTGCTTAGCAAAATATAGGTAACGCCGATTAGCCTGAGATTCTCCAGCAAAGGCTGCTTTCAAATTCTCATGCGTTTTTGTTCCTTTTAAACTTGCCATATTTTCCTCCTAAAAACCAAGTGCCCCACAAATTGTGTAAGGCGCGCGGTTTGATTAAGGCACACCGTAAATGAGGCGCTTTTTCAGTCTAGCTTTTTTTACTTTGCTTTCAAAAAATTTGATGAAGCGCTAGAAGTTCTTTTACCCGCCAAAGCAACAAGTAATTCTATGAACAGTCTTGCATATGAGAAAGATTCTGCTTTGGAAGTTTTTCAACAGACTCCGCTCTGCTAGGCCTTGTTAGAAATCACATAGACGTATTTTTGCTCTATGTCTGTCTGCCTAAGGTCTGTTCTCTTCGGCGGGTCTGTGGAAAAGCGCAGGGCTTTCTTGTAGTCAAAAAGTTCTTCTGGCTTTGCTACTTCTTTCTCTAGCCTCTTTTGCGCTAGCTCGTATGCCCATATCTATGCCTGCCCACTTGTGCCCCAGCTTTTTTGCTGCTATGCAAGTTGCAGCACATCATCAGCATATAATGGGAAATACTTGCTTTTTTGAGATAGCCTGTCTTTTTGGAGTCAAAAACATGTTTGCTAAGCTTCAAGAAAAAAAACATGTAGCGCAGAGGGATGATCCTGAGCTCTTTGCAATACTTGAGGCTGAAGACCAGCGTCAACAAAACTCGCTGGAGATGATCGCTTCTGAAAATTTCGCAAGCCCCGCGGTGCTGGCTGCCTGCGCATCCACATTAACAAACAAGTATGCCGAAGGCTATCCTGAAAAGCGCTATTACAATGGCTGTGAATATGCAGACAAAGTAGAAAAGCTGGCTATAGCAAGGGCAAAACAACTCTTCGACGCAGCTTTTGTAAATGTACAAGCCCATTCTGGGAGCCAAGCCAATATGGCTGCATTTTTTGCTTTCCTCCAGCCGGGAGATAAGATCATGGGTATGGACCTGCATCATGGCGGCCATCTAACTCATGGCTCAAAAGTGAATTTTTCAGGCAGGTACTTTGACTTTGCATCTTATGGAGTAAGGCAGGACACGCACCGCATTGACATGGATCAGCTTTGCGCTTTGGCGAGGGAACATCGTCCTAAGATGATCATAGCGGGGGCTTCGGCTTATCCAAGGACCATTGATTTTGCTGCCTTTCGCCAGCTTGCAGATGATATAGACGCCTTGTTGCTTGCAGACATAGCGCATATTGCGGGCCTGATTGCGGTAAAGGAGCATCCCTCTCCCATAGGAATAGCGCATGTGACAACCAGTACTACGCATAAAACGCTGCGAGGGCCGCGCGGAGGCATGATCTTTTGTAATACTCCTTTAGACGCAAAGCGTATCGATGCGCAGATATTTCCGGGCATCCAGGGCGGCCCATTCATGCACATGATTGCCGCCAAAGCCGTCGCTTTGTCAGAAGCGCTTTCGCCGGATTTTCATGACTATATACTGCAGGTCAAAAATAACGCAGCTGTATTTGCCCAAGCCTTACTCGAAGAGGATTTGGACTTGGTCAGCGGAGGGACAGATAATCACATTGTTTTGCTGGACTTGAAAAAACGCGATTTGAGCGGGGCACAAGCTGCTGATGCGCTGCATGAAATTGGCATTACCGCAAATAAGAATGCTGTTCCTTTTGACCCTAAGCCTCCTCGCATTACCAGCGGCGTACGCTTTGGCTCTGCTGCGCTTACAACACGCGGCTTGGGAGCCGATGAGTTTCGTAGAATCGCATCTATTATTGCGGCGCTGCTTGCTGACATAGAAAACAGCAAAATGCGGGCGCTGCTTCGTTCTCAAGTGCAGGAGCTGACAGACGCCTTCCCTATGGAAGCCTTTCGTCTATTCTAAGCTGCTGTTTTAGCAAGCAAAGAGGTTTGTATGAGCTCTCCTGACTATAGAAAAAAACGACACAAACTGCTTATCATAGGCAGCGGGCCGGCCGGGCATACGGCAGCTATTTACGCTGCTCGGGCTCAGTTAGAGCCTGTGCTGTTTGAAGGTTTGATGGCAGGCGGCATTGCTGCAGGCGGCCAGCTTACCACTACTACAGATGTCGAAAATTATCCGGGTTTCCCTGAAGGAATCTCTGGGCCGGAAATGATGGAACGTTTTCGCAGGCAGTCTTTGCGCTTTGGCGCTCATATTGTTACAGAGACAATCAGCAAAGTCAATTTTCACTCCCGCCCCTTTTGCCTTTGGCCGGAAGGCGCAGAAGAAGAAGAGCCTGTCCAGGCTGATGCTCTCATTATTGCTACAGGGGCTACAGCAAAGAAAATAGCTGCAAAGAACGTAGAAGAATATTGGCAAAGGGGTATTTCGGCGTGCGCAGTTTGTGATGGGGCCCTACCTATATTTCGTAACAAAGTCTTGGCAGTGATAGGCGGGGGGGATTCTGCGGTTGAGGAAGCAACATTTTTAACGAAATACGCCTCGAAGGTCTATCTTATCCACCGCCGCGATCAGCTGCGAGCCTCACGTATTATGCAGCAAAGAGTTTTTGCCCATCCCAAAATAGAAATACTCTGGAACTACCAGCTTGAAGCTGTATGGGGAGATGGAAAGCTTTTGCAAGGTTTGTGTATGAAGCACAGCCAAGATCACACAGAGCGCAAGCTGGAAGTCGGGGGGCTTTTTTTTGCGATAGGTCATCAGCCCAACACAGGCGCTTTTCAAGGACAACTTGCGCTGGACCAGGATGCTTATATCATCGTTGAAGCTGGCAGCTGTAAAAGCAGCGTGGAGGGCGTTTTTGCTGCAGGAGACGTGCAGGATAAGAAATATCGGCAAGCGATTACAGCAGCTGGCAGCGGCTGTATGGCAGCTTTGGAAGCAGAGCATTGGCTGCTCTCTCAAGGATAAGCGGCCAAGAAGCATGCGATTGATCAAGGACGAGAACAGCGCTTATACTCTGCGTCAGGGCTGTCTTCTGCGCTAATGCCCTTGTTTTTGCCCAGCTGCGCTTGCAAGATAGTGAAGGCAAGCTATGAAGATGAGAGCCCTTGCCATTCCAATACCTTGCTTAGGGCTGTTGCAACAGGGACTTTTTCCTGCTTTCCGCTTTTTAAGTCCTTAATGCTGACGCTTTGGCTTTCTAATTCCTCGTCTCCCAAGATGAGAACAAAGCGCCGCCCTTTTTTTTGCGCTAAGGAAAGCTGCTGCCCCAGCTTTTTTGTGGGGTGCAGGGCCTGCTCTATTTCTATGTCTATTCCATTTTGGCGCAGCTCACGCGCCAAGCGCAGGCAGGCTCCTCGCAGCTCTTCTTGCATGAGAACAACAAAAATACCACGCTCTTCCCCAAGCTCTGCAGGGATAAGCTGATGCTCAGCAAGAAAATGCTCCAAAGTAAGATCCCCCATGCCAAAGCCCACAGCGGCTGTGGATTCTTTGGCAAAAAGCCCCAGCAAGTTATCATAGCGCCCGCCGCCGCATAAGGCGCGTTTGTTGGCAGTATTTGCTTTTTGATCGTAGACTTCAAAAATAAAACCAGTATAATAATCAAAACCTCGCGCCAAGGCGGGATCAAAGCGCAAAGAGCTTTGGTCATAGCCCTGATCTCTCAGGATGCTTTCCAGCTCCACGAGTTCTTGCACTGCCTGCGTATCTATCAAGCCCCTGGAGCTCAATGAGGCCATATCTGCTCTTGTCATACAAAAAAAGTCTTGTAACTTCCCGCTTTCTTCTTTAGAACAACATTGGCTGAGTTGCTGCTCAAATTCCTCCTGCTTAAGTTTGGAACGCTTGTCTATAACACGCAGGGCCCTGCGCCATCGCTCCTGATCTTGCATTTGCAGGTATGATTCTAAAAAGCGCCGGTCACTGTAGCGGATTAAAAAATCCCCGGGCCGGGCCCCATAGGCAAAGAAAAGCTCCATAAGCAGACTAAGGATTTCAGCATTTGCAGAGGCTCCCGCTGCGCCTACCAGGTCTACATTAAGCTGAAAAAATTCCCGCAGACGCCCGTGTCCTGGCCGCTCATAACGCATAAAATTTGCAATGCTAAACCAACGCACAGGCGCAGGCAAATCTCTGATTCTTTGGCTGAGCATACGAGCCAGAGTGGGCGTCATTTCTGGCCGTATGATAAGCTCACGCCCCCCCTTATCACGAAAGCTGTAGGACTGCTCGTGTAGTATTTCAGCTGAAGCTTTTTCTTGATACAGTTTGAGCTCCTCTAAGAGGGGGGCGCCGTATTCCTGATAACCAAAACTACGGCATACTTTGCGTTGCTTTTCAAAGAGCCACTGCTGCTTACGCAATTCGGGAGGAAAGAAATCCCGCGTCCCTATATAAGACTTATTAGAAAGCGCCATTTTTCAAACTTAGACTGCTTTGGTGAGCCTTAGAAATTCTGCATACTTTTTGTGCACTATATACATGCAAATTGCCAACTCCTGACTTGAATTTTTTTCTAAAAAAGCTTGACAAAAAGAAGAATGTCCGGCAGAAAAGAAGACTGTTATAGTTTTTCATAGTTTTGGCGCCCCTTTGTGGCGCCACTCCTTTTTTAGCCTTATCCTTGTTCCCCTGTTATTCTTAGCAAAGCCAAGTTGCGCTTTCGTGATTGTACTTAGCGCCTGTCAAAATCCCGCATAGCTTTTTTGATGGTCTCTAAGTCCGCCTTTACCCACTCGTGCCTGCTTTGCAATTCCGTATGTATGTGCTTTTCCATATCTCTAAAATTATGCGTTAGTACTTTGTATTCCAGTTTGTAGCCCCTGTTTGGATCGCTGGTCTGGTAGCTGTTCAAGCGTTTTTGTATGTCCTTAGCTATGCCTACTTTGTATTCGTTCTTGTAAGCTTTGTTAGAAATAACATAGACGTATTTTTGCTCTATGTCCGTCTGCCTAAGGTCTGTTCTCTTCGGCGGATCTGTAGAAAAGCGCAGGGCTTTCTTGTAATCAAAAAGCTCTTCTGGGTTTGCAACTTCTTTCTCTAGCCTCGTTTGCACAAGCTCATGGGCCTTTATAGAAATGTCTATGCCTACCCACTTGCGTCCCAGCTTTTCAGCTGCAATGCACGTAGTAGCGCAGCCGCAAAATGGGTCCAGCACAAGGTCGCCCTTCTTGCTGCTTGCCTGGATGATGCGTTCTAGTAAAGAGAGTGGCTTTTGCGTAGGGTAGCCCGTGCGTTCTTTATTATCAGAGACAGGGTTAATATCGCTCCAAAGATTACCAACTGGAGTGCCTCGCCAGTCTTTTTCGTACTTGCGTCTTTGCAACTTGCCGTCTGGCAATATAACTATATTACCTTTTTTATACTCTTCCTCCAGCCTTTCTTTCGTCAATCTCCAGCCACTTAGATGCGGGTTCTTATAGCCCTTCCATACATAACACTGATGGGGCCGCGCCCCCATATTAGGTGAATTCCAAATGTGGGAACTATCATCATAATATCTCTCTCCTTTATCATCAACTAAGTTAAATTTTTTTTTTAACTCTATGGGGCTCATTTGCATATATGGATTTACTTTTGCGCTATTTGACTTACAGTAATACATGATACAATCTATTAATTTACCATACTGTTTTGGAGCATGTTGAAAACTGCCATGAATAGAGACGTGTCTTTTCCATACTATTTCGTTCCTAAAGTTCTTTTCTCCAAAGACGCAATCCAATAGTATTTTCAAGTAGTGCGACATAGTCTGATCGCAGTGCAGGTACAGACTCCCTGTCTCTTTCAAGACTCGATGACATTCCAATAGCCGTATTGCCATATATGCTAAGTAGCAGAAGTTATACTTGTTGCCATAATCTCTTATGCCCATAAGGAAACTGTATAGCTCGTCTCGATCTTCTTTGATGGTCTTTAGCCATTCTTCTTTTAGGTCTTCTTCTCTGAAATAGTCCTTGAAGCTTGCGCCCTCTGCGTGACTGCCTATGGGCGCTGTAAAGACTTTCTTTTTGTTGAAGGGCGGGTCCAAGTATATCAAGTCTACGCACTGGGAGTTTATGCCTTGCAATATATCTATGTTGTCACGGCAATAAATAGACCTGTTTTGTAGATTGCTTTTCATTTGTTTTTTGCAAAAAAGCAAGGGCCAGATGAGCACGCAAGCCCCCGTATGTCTTATTCTTTATATGTCTAAGCGCCTGCAAGCCTTTCTATACTCTCGCAGGCTTGCTTTTTTTAGTAAAGCGCCATTGGCCAAGCAGGCATTATAGCAAAAAGAAAAAAGTATGTTTGGCGCCTGCAGCTTACAAGAACAACAAAAGGAATGCCTAAAGAAGCGGCAAAAATGGGCATGGTGGAATTTAAGAATGCTAAGTATCCATTATTGACTATAAGAGCAAGGCTGGAAAATAACAAACTCTTTAGTTTGCCGAATAAAATTATGCCTAAGACTTCAAGCAAAGGTGAACTGTTGCCCGGTAATGTGGATTGTATTTTTATATGTAGCCCCCAATTTTTTAGAAAAAAGATTTGCAAAATTTGCTTTACTTTACCTAGGCTTTTTAGATATACTTAAGTATTCTAGGATGCAGAAAGCTTTATTATGCTACGCCCTGTAGATTCACAAGCGCAGCCGCTAAGGCCATTAAGAGAAAGTTTACGCCTGCCTGTTGAGATAGCAGCGCAGTACCGTCTCTTGCCTGCAAAAGACTTTGTCGAATGTTCCATAAGAAATCTAAGCAGCGATGGGGCTTTTTTTTATGCCAAAGCGCCCTTCCTGGAAGGAGATAAAGTACAGCTGGCTTTTAAGGTGGGCAAAGTTGATATATGCGTCAATGTGCTTGTAAACTATGTGCTCGGGAAGGGGGTGGGAGTGGTCTTTCTAGATATTTCCCAAGCGGATAAAAAAGCGATTGCACAATTGCTTCATAATAATTTTATGCGCTATGCAAAAGATGTGCTTGGCG
Organism: Leptonemataceae bacterium; assembly: GCA_965242745.1. Taxonomy (GTDB): domain Bacteria; phylum Spirochaetota; class Leptospiria; order Leptospirales; family Leptonemataceae; genus JABAAI01. Next base: position 44,405 of record CBDETG010000085.1, on the reverse strand, counting down.
CTTATAGCTAATGGCTTCACATAGCCTTGCCTTCTTAACCGTGCTCAGCAGGGCTGCGAAAGCAAAGACTTTTTGCCAAGTGATGTTCTGCAGCTCTCTGAAAGCTTCAATTTACAGCATGCGCGCTGAAAAATTGTGCTTGCCTTAGGAAGCTTGCAAATAAAATAGGATTATCTGAAAGCATATAAACATTCCAGATTCCCTTTTGGAACTTTTGAAACGATAAGGAGAGTACATTATGGTAGTAAGTGAAAAAGTATATTGCGCTAATTGTATGCATTGTGTTGTTGTACGTAAAGAGGAGGGGGATGCAGATCGATACATATTACGGGTCCGCTGTGATAAAGGGAAATGGTCCAAGAGATCAGGGGAAGAAAAGCTTTACAAATACTTTACTGTGGCCCGCAGAACGCAGCCTGATTGTGAAGATTATCAAGAAATGGGAGAATTGGAGTCATTTATCAAAAATCTGAAAAGAGAGCTTCCCATTAAAGATGAGATTTACATGTCACGGACCTTTCGTCCTGTCTAAAAATTGATTGATCACATGATATGGGCTTTCGTGCTTTGCAAGAGCTTATTTCTCCGTCTTCCATTGAGTTTTTTTCTGTTGATCAAAGCCGCTCCTATGACAAGATAGCTTTGCTGAGTTATCTTCTGGACCGCTGTCTTGAAGGTAAGTCCATGCAAGAGAAGCGCTCTGAGATATGGCTTAGCTTGTCTAACAGAGAGGCTTCCATGTCCACGGGCATAGGCCTAGGAGTCGCTATACCTCATTGTTCCTGCAGCGCTGTAGAGAAAACAAGTCTTTACATAGGGGTTTTGGCAGAAGGGATAGATTATGCAGCCATTGATTCCATCCCTGTGCGCATTATGGTTTTGATTCTTTTCCCTAAGGAGAGATTTGAAAAGCATATCCAGCTTCTGGCTACCATAGCACGCATTCTAAACAAAATAGAAAATAGAGAAGCAATTCTCAATGCCAAAAGCAATACGGAAGTAGTTCAGATTTTTCATTCTCAATGCGACAGCAATGAGATGAAAGTATAGCCCCCTCTTCAAAAAGAGGGGAAGTGCAGCTTTCTTTTAGAGGCGGTCGATGATCTTATCCGCGATGCCGTACTCCAGCGCTTCTTTTGCATTGAGGTAGTAGTCGCGGTCCGTGTCTATTTCCACCTGCTCCATAGGGCGATTGCTTGCCTTGGCTATGATCTTGTTTAGTTCTTCACGAATTTTGCGTATCTCTTCTGCCTGAATCTTAATATCTATAGCTGGAGCAATGATTTGGCCGGAGATCAAAGGCTGGTGGATCATAACACGGCTGTGAGGAAAAAGATAGCGTTTCCCTTTATGGCCGCCGCATAAAAGCAAAGCGCCCATGCTGGCAGCAAGTCCCATACACACAGTAGACACCTGGGATTTGATCATCTGCATAGTATCATAGATCGCCATACCCGCAGTGATCACTCCACCAGGGCTATTGATGTACAAATAAATGTCCTTTTTGCTGCTTTCTGCATCCAGATACAAAAGGCGTTCTACTACATGGCGAGCGCTGGCATCACTGACTTGGCCCCATAGATAGATTTTACGTTGTTCCAGAAGTTTGCGCGCAATTTGGTGGTTGACTGGGTTCATAAGTTGGGATAGTGTATCTTCATCTAGTCCTAGGACTTCTTCGCTGATCGCAGGCAGAGAAGTGAGGACAGCGCTGCTATATAGCTCTTGCATAAGTACAGAATGCAGCGCCTTCAACCCAGCCTTCCCGTCAGTGCAAGGACAGCAAGGCAGGCAGGGAAAGACGTAACCGCTAAGCTTCCAGATAAGAAGCCTTCTTTTTTTGTCAAGATTTCTACAAGTTTTTTTGCGAAAAATCCACTTGTGTGCGCAAAAATAATACCAGCGCTGCGCTTGTTTGCATTCATCTATAACTTCAATTTCTGCCTGCTTTCTTCTGATACGCGATATATAATCCTGCTCCACCAAAGGCCGCAAGCGTTATTTGTAACAGCCGTTCTACAAGAGACAGGTTATTTGTTGCGACAAAAAACACCAATAGAAGAGAAACAACAATTATGGAAAATACTTTCAGAAAAAAAGATTCTCTTCTTTTTTTTGAAAAAAATATAAAATGCCTTTCGTTTTCTTTTCCTATTTCCTTAATCAAGTCTGCTCTCTCGGAGTTGCTTATATGGGGCAATATGGCAATTGCATACTCAGGAGGGAGGCCTCGGATTACTCCTCTTATTTGCGTTTGTTCGTTTTTGAAAGCAGGTGGGTTTATTTGAGGAGGTTCAATGATTTTAATTTCTTCTTCCTTATTGGTAGAAGCTGTATTTTTCTTTTTGCTTTCCTTTATATTCTTCATCTGTGTAATTTTTTTTTATGAGCAAATTACCTAGTCCATCAAGCATAAAGGCCATATAAGCTTCTTCTATAGTCGCATGCCTTATACCAAGGTTGAAATCTGCCAAGAGCGCCTTTTGTTTTTTTTTACTTTTAATCATAAACATCCTCCCACTTGCTAATTATATTAGACTATAAAAATAATATGACATTATCTGTAAATTAATAAAAACACCTAAGAGCGCCAAATAGTACACACAGACTATATGAATATGACTTTAAAATAATTGCAACAAAAATTTTCTACTGTATTTCCTAAAAGCTTTGTTTTAGCTGTTTTGTTTGCGGCTTATTTAGCGCTCTATGGCTCATGACTTGGGACGTAAGCTGTTCTAATTCTTTTGTAAAGACTCTTGCGCGCGCCAGATTACTCAGCAAAGCTTCTTTGCCTGCGCCCTCTGCAATGAGGCCTGCCTCCTCTTCCTTTTTGCTTGTGTCAAGATTGATGTTTTTCGTTCCCACATACTTGTGGTCTCTGTGAGCAGGGCGGCAAGGGCTGTCTTCAAAAGACATAGACTTGGTTTTAGAACCGTGGATAAGCATTGTACGCACTGTTTCAAGAGAAAGTTGGCGATGCAGGGGCATCTGCAGGTACCGGCTCTGATAAGCGAAAAGATCAAAGCCATGTTCAGATTTCTGCTTGCTCATAATAAAGAAAATACCAAAGTGTCAGCGCTATGTCTCAAAAAGGAAGAATTCTTTTTCTGTTTTATGACGGCATTGGCCTGGGTAAGAATGACAGAGACCGCAACCCCTTTAGCCGCTATGCCTCTTCTTACTTATCGGCTTTAGGCGCTCAAGAGTCAGCAAAGACTCTGCCTAAATCGTGGCGTCTTATCCCTACCGATGCGCATTTACTGGTAGAGGGCTTGCCTCAGTCTGCCACAGGTCAGACAGCCCTTTGGACAGGCGTAAATGGAGCGCGCCTTATGGGGCGGCATATGACTGGTTTCCCGGGTCCAACTTTAATAAGAGCCATAAAAGAGCATTCTATTATCAAGCGTTTTTGTGAAGCAGGTTACAAGGCCTCCTTCCTGAATGCTTATACAGACGCTCATTTCAAGCGTATTAAGGCAAAGCCCCGACTGGAAAGCGCCTCTTCCCATGTACAACGCTCCTCAGGTCAAGAATGCCTCAATCTGGATGCTTTGGCTGCAGGGAAAGCGTTCTATATGGATTACACGCATGAATTCATGCATCGTTTTTACCCTGAGCTGAGGGAGCGTTTCCCTTTGCAGGATGCCGGACAAAGAGGCGCCGATATGGCTGTGCTGCTGAGGGAATACGATTTACTCCTGCATGAATTTTTCCTGACTGACAAGGCCGGGCATATGCAATCATGGGAATTAGCGAAGTGGTGTATTGCTACTATAGAAAATTTTTTAGACGGCCTTATCAAAACTATGGACTTGCAAAGGGATTTTTTACTCATTACTTCAGATCATGGCAATATGGAGGACCTGAGTACAAAAAAACACACCAATAATCTGGTCCCTACTTTTGTTTGCGGGAAATGGGCTGATAAAGCAAGCCAAAAAATCCGAAGCCTTACTGATATTCCTTTATTTTTGTATGAGATGATGGGTATAGAAGCCAAACTTCCTATCGATGCAGAAGAATGGAAGCCTCCTGAATAAGACGCTGCGTTATTTCGGCATTCCTGACCTGAGCGCCTTTGTGGGCAGCGCAGTGGCATCTGAAGAAGCAATCGTTGATCTTGAAATGGCAATAGCAGGCGCGGGGTATCGTAAATAATTCTTGCAGGAATCCATGATTGTGAAGAGTCTGGCAGTTCTAATCTATACTTGCCTCATGATATAATGTGTGCGGCTAAGAATATAACTGTGAACGATAGTATAAACGATAGCAAGATCAAATCTCGGACTAAGGGATCAGTCAAGGCCATCTTCTCCTGCTCTTTTGTGGATATGCTTGGTGTGCCAACGGCTATCCTATGCGCAATACATTGCTTTGGCGCGCCTTTTTTTGTACTGCTTTTTTCGATGCTTGGTTGGGAAGGTTTTTACAGCCTGCGCTGGGATTATTTTTTGACTATCAGCGCTTTCCTCCTAGGGTCTTATTCTATGATGCATGGCTATTTGTACCATGGTACAAAGTGGAGCGCTCTAAGCATGTTTGTCGTGGGTTTTACTCTGCTTCTGTTCTCGAAAATATCTCATTCTCATACGCATCACGAACCGGCTCTTACTTACGGCTACAGCCTCGAACTTGTGCTTACAGGCCTTGCCGGCGCTACTCTGGCATTAGCGCATTTTCTAAATTGGCAGGCAAGCCATCATCATTGCTCTCAGAAAAGCCTAAGCAAGTTTGCTTCTCATAGCATTGATTCCTAATACTCTTTGGAGGCTGCCTTATTCCTGCCGCAAGTTCTCCGACGATAAAGATAGATACGCAGTGTATGCGGGATGCGCATGGGCAGCTTGCCACGAGCGCTTAACTGTATAAAGGACAAAGCCTTGGCCTGTATAGAAAAAAAGAAGCTGCTAAAGAAGCTGCCCCTAAAACAAAAAGACCTTGTCCATCGTATCGCGCTATGTCTTAGGCAGGCAGGCTATGAATGCTTTATGATAGGAGGAGCAGTGCGCGATCTGCTTCTTGATCGCCCTATAAAAGACATAGATTTTACAAGCAACGCAAAGCCCCTAGACGTACAAAAACTATTTACAAAAACCATTCCCACAGGCCTCCAACATGGTACGATCATGGTCCGTATGGGCGGGGAATCCTTTGAAATTACAAGTTATAGACAAGACGGAAGTTATGAAGACGCACGGCGCCCTAAGGAGATACAATATGCCTCCTCCTTAAGCCAAGACCTGGAGCGGCGGGATTTTACTATCAATGCGCTGGCCTATGATCCCCTGGAGGGCCGGCTTATAGACGAGCATGGAGGCCTGCAGGACCTTCAACAAAAAAGCATACGCACCATAGGCTCTCCCCAGGAACGCTTTTATGAGGACGCCTTACGCCCTGTGCGGGCCTGCCGCTTTGCCTGCGCTCTTGGCTTTGTCTTGGAAGAAAAAACAAAACAGGCGCTTGCTCTGCCCATAGTACACCAAAGAGCTAAGAAAGTAGCTATAGAACGTTTCAGTGAGGAATTATGGAAAGGCTTTAGAGCAAGAGAGGTCTCACGTATGATAAAGCTGCTGGAAGAAAGCGGCCTTACGAAAGTTTTCCTTTCTGCAGAGCAGGCTGCGCAAGCTACAAAACAAGAATGCTTGGACAAGCTAGACAGCCTTTATCCCGCCTCCAGTGTCCTGCGTATGGCATATTGGCGCTACGCCTTGGGTTTGGGTACAGAAAGGAATGTACAAGCATGGGGACAGGCGCTGCGTTTGGGAGGCAAGATCACTAAGGAGCTCATGTTTTTTTGCCATTATTTTCGCCTTCAGTTAGAAGAATTAAAGAAGCTCAATGAAAATAAGGATGCGCAGAATTATGCCCTCCGCTGTTTTCTATCAGAGATGAAAAAGCGCTATCGCCCCTCCATGGCAAAATTGCTGGAGGAAAGCGCTCTTTTCGTGCCATATTGCATAGCGCCGAAAGAAGTCCTGCAAATATATCAGGAAAGCCCTCTTACTCTTGCGGATTTGGCTATAGATGGGGCCTTGCTAAAAAAAGAAGGCTTGCTGGGAAAAGCTATAGGCGATACTCTGAAAGCTTGCTTAGAGCTCGTATTGAAGAGACCTGACTGTAATCAAAAGGAAAGCCTAAGAGAATACGCTGAAAAATACGCTGGCAAGCATTCGAAAAAGACATAGCCGCCTGCAATCGTCCTCCATTTGTTAGAACTTCTTGGCAGCCGCGCTTTTGGCTTGTATGGTAGCTGCGATACGTTCTGTAAGATTTCTAGCAGCATGGTATCCCATTGCATGGGAACGATGATTAATGGCTGCTGTCTCAATCAAAACAGGGATATTGCGCCCTGGGCGTACCGGCAAAAGAATGCGGCGCACTTTGATCCCAAGAATTTCCATATATTCTTCCTCCAAACCCAGCCTTTCATATTCCTTGTCAGTGCGCCAGTCTTCTAAAGCAACTACTAAGTCCAGGGGATAGCGTTCCCGTATAGCGCCAATACCGAAGAGCTCCCGCACGTTTACTATACCAAGACCCCGCAGCTCCATATTATGCTGGATGATGCCATTAGCCATGCCAAAGAGACTGCTTTCCTCCAGGCACACTACCTGCACCACATCATCAGCGACAAGACGATGCCCCCTTTCTATTAACTCTAAAGCGCTTTCTGATTTTCCTATCCCGCTTGCTCCCATTAACAGAATTCCCACGCCAAAGACATCTATTAAAACGCCATGCAAAATCGTCCGGGGAGCCAAAATCTCTCGGAGAGTATACATATACTGCGTAATAAAGGTATGCGTAGTCAAGGAAGTGCGCAGTAAGGGAATATCATGAGAAATGACAAGCTTCTTAAAAAAATCAGGCGGGATATTGCTATGCGTAAAGACAAGGGCTGGTATTTCATAGCTGAACAGACGCTGTATGCTTTCTCTCAGCTGCTCCTCAGGCATTTTTTGCAGGTAAGCGCATTCTCCCCTCCCAAAGACTTGTATACGTTCGCTTGCAAAATTTTCAAAAAAGCCTGCTAGAGCTAAACCAGGCCTATTTACGTCCATAGTTTCCAGCTTCCTTGCAAGGCCCCTTTCCCCGCCTATAAGCTCTAAGGCCAAAACGGGATAGTCTCTAAGAAGCTGGCCAATCTCTGTAGAAGTAGATGGCATAGACTGAGGCAATCCTAAAGGCTGAAAAATTACAAGTTGAAAACGAAGTGACTGTTGTCGGCAATGATCATCGCCTTTGCGTGAGCCTAAGTACTTTGAGCGCTCAGTATACAGCTGGCAGCTTGGATGGCAGCATCCGGCTTTGCCAGAGATAAAGCAGCCTTTTGCATTCTATGTAATTTCTCGGGCTCCTTCTTTAGGACTGTCAGGGCTTCGACCAGAGCGCTTGGGCTCGTATCTTTCTGTCCAAAGAGCATGGCTGCCCCCGCTGAAACTAAATATGCGCTGTTAGCCTCCTGATGAGCGTCACTAGCATAGGGATAAGGCAGCAGCAAAAGGGCAAGACCAAAGCACAGCGCTTCTGATAAAACGCCTGCTCCCGCACGGCAAAAGGCGAGGTCTGCTTTGCAATACAGCTCTTCTATATCAGGCTGATAGCCTAGGCATGCTATATTACTTAGATTTTTTGCTTGGAGCTCTTCTTGGAAGGATGCCAGATGCGCCTCCCCGCATTGTATGGACCATTGGCAGCCTTCTCCTAAACGCTCTGCCGCCCCAAGAGCAATGCGATTTACTTGTAAGGCGCCTTGGCTTCCTCCTAGAACGAGAATATGCAAGGCTTTTTTTGTATCTAAGACGGGATATTTTTTGAAAGATAAGGCCCTTTCTCGCAGTCTGGGTCGCATGGGGTTTCCAAGCTCTCGCAGCTGCGCTTTGCTTACTTTTCTATCTTGCGCAAGGGGGAAATTCACAAAGAAATGACGAGCTTTTTTGGCAAAGAGATAGTTAGCCATACCAGGCAGCGCATTTTGTTCACACAGATCATAGGGCCGAGACAGCAGACGCGCTGCCAGCAGGGCAGGGACCGTAGGGTATCCGCCCATGCCTATGAGAATATCTATTTTGTTTTTGAGCAGCAGACGAATACTATACGCAAAGGCGACAAAAAAGCGAAAAGGGAAAGCAAGCAGCGATCGGCTGCATTTGCGGGGGAAAGGAGGGGCTTTGTAAAAATAGACCGGGAAGGCGGTATCTCGCAGCTCAGTTTGGCAGCGATTCTTATGAAGGCTAAGGAAATAGAGCTCTGCTCCCTGCTTTTGAAGCTCCAACGCTAAAGAAAGGCCTGGCATAATATGCCCCCCCGTTCCCCCCGCTGCCACCAGTATCCTAGGGCGTCCTTTTGCAGCCACAGGAATGCCGGCCTTGCCCAGCCCCCGGCAGGCGGGGCATGCACGTAGCTTAGGCAGTATTCTTCGAAAGAGTCCCATAAACTATATCCTACTAAAACTGGCACGGCATCGGCGCAAGACTCTTTTAGCAAGGCAGCAGAATCTCTTGCAATGTAGAGGCGCGGATAAAAGCAGCGGGGGAGCGCCGGCTCTGTTTGCATCTTCCTTTCCTACAGAGAGCTGAGAACACGGCTTGCCTTGCTAAGAGATTTTTCATAATGCGATGCGGCTTCCCATAGCGCTTGGTAAAGTTTTTGGCTTTGCTCTGCTGCAAGCAGCTGCTTGCTCGGCGCTGCCCCGCCGTCTTCAGGTCTTGCCGGCTCGCCTTCTTTGAACTTGCCGGTGATTTGGAAGATCAGGCTTTGTATGATCCCGCTGGCCATAGCAGAAAGCTTCTGACTGCGCAAAACCACGTGATCGATTCTGGCCATTTCCTTATACATGTCGTCTTTTTCCTGACTTCCTGCCTTGCTTCTTTGTGGAGCAGGGCTCAGCTCAGCGTCTTTCTGCTCCCAAAGGAGAATCTTCTTAGCCAGAACAAAGCCTTCCTGTAAATCTAAAGCATAGTTATGGAACTCTTTGGCAAGCTGCTCCAAATGCTCTGACAGGGCCTTGGGGGACTGATGCTGCCTGCGCCTTTGCTCTATATCCTTGAGGAATGTATGGCGCTCTGCACAGTGGGTAGAAGCAGCTTTCAGCTCGGGCAGCTCTTTCTCATAATCCTCCCAACTTTTTAGATCAAGGCCGGGAATCTGCGCCCCACAGGAAGCAAGATTCGAAATGCGTATACCCTGTTTCCTATCCTCTTGAAAACGCCTGCAAAACCATTGATAAAAGATATACAGTTTGTCATTTGTCAGCAGTTTTTCCCCCTGCATACCCTGAACGTAGAGCGGCGCTAGAGCGCTTAGCTGGCGGTAATTGTGCATCTCTTGACGAAAGATACGCCCTTGGCGAAAAAACTGCAGCTCTTCTAGAGCCGTGCCCCGGCTATGGGCTAAGGAAGCTGGGAAAGACAAGTCTTGGCCAAGCAGGAGTATAGGGTTGTAGCCCATGCGCACCGCTAAATCATAAGCATTTGTGCTGACAGAGCCGCCAAAGCTCAGCTTGCCGGGCTCTTCTTTGAAAAAACCAAAAACATTATGCGCAAGCGCAAAAGGAGACCAAAAGTAGAAGACACGCTCTGGAGGGAGGTGGCGCAAGGCCAGATAAGAAGCTGCCGGGTCCACAACAAAAAGCGCATTACCTTGATAGCCTTCCACATAATGGCGGCAGAGGCTTTGAGGGTCTACCAAGAGCACGATATCAGGATCGATTCCTTGATGCCAAAGGACTTTCAGAGCCGTATCTGCGGCTATGATCAGGACTTTATGAGACAAAGCCCGGGCCCTTTTTATATCCATAGTAAGAGAAGGACCAGCTCCACATACCAAAGCGGCTTGATTCTTGGCCGTGCCAAAGAGCCGCTTAACAGGCTGCGCTGCAAGCAGGAGCGGGAGATTAGCTATAATGTTGCGCATCCAAAGGCGGTCAAAGCGGGCAAGGGTCGCCATGTTTACTTTCGTACGTGAAAGAAAGTTTTGGATATTCTGATGGAAGTTCTGGTACTGTGGAGCAGCAGTATAAGAGGCGCGATGCAGGCAAAATAGAATTTCATCATGCGCAAAGCCTTGCAGGTACTGTTCCCATTCCGCATCGCTTGGGAGATGCGTGATTCTCCTGAGACGCTTTTGCTCCAGAAATGGAGCTAAGGAGCTGTGTTTGATCGCCAATGCAGCGATCTCTTCATAAGGTTCATACCATAAAGCAGAGTTTGTATATTGCATACAAAATTCCTGCAGGCTGTAAGCCAAGCCGGCTCCAATGAAGATAACAAGCTGCCCGGGACCTTGTATTGCTAAGGCTTCGATGTTTTTCTTTGCTTCTTTGCGGGGGTCATGGCGGCTGTGCAGGTAGAGGCCATTCCATTGTAAGGAATATTCTTGGCTTTTGCTGCTGATAAGCTTGAGGGACTGCATTTTGCACAATGCTATGGATAGCTATGGGCGCTGTGTATACAACCTGTCTGCACGCTATTGCATAGACTCTATAAAGAAAGCCGATAGCCTCAGGGCTTGGGCCAGTCTGGCAAGCAAGAGTAAGCCTATACTAGCAATAGGAAAAAACTAATGAGAGATCTTTGAGTTTTATGATATATTCATTTTCATGTTGGCATGACAGCAGGGCAGCAGGCAAAGCAACACAAGCCAGCAAGGCAATCGTAAACAATAATGTCGTTTTTGTTTTCATAATACGCAGGCTTATCGCTTGCTGGTCTGTGTTTCTTGCTGGCTTGTCCCTGCTACTGTATGCAAGTATCGCTTTCGCTGGTGCAGCCGTGTTTAGCTAGAGTGCAGGTCTTGGTACTGCCCCCGTCTTGGTAGCAGCGAGGGTATCAGCTGCCTTTTGTGCCGTCACTTGTGTAGAATATATATATGTCTTTTGCTGGCCGCTGTTTTCGTAGTAGGTGTTTTCAGATTCTTTTGTGCCGTCGCTGCGGTAATCTATGTTTGCCTTCCTATTGCCGTTGCTTTCGTAATAAGCGCTTTCCGCTTCCTTAGACACGCCGTCCCTGCCATAGACGATTCGAGACTGGCGATTACCGTTGTCATGGCAGGCTATGCTAAAATTATTTACGCCGTCTCTATCTGTGTCAAAGTTGCCTGCTTGGCAATTTGTCGAGACCCACCCATTTAGCTTGCGCCTGTTTCGTTGTCAAGCAGCCGCGGGGCATATCAATAGCGCAGACCGCGGTCTAATCTTTTTACCTGCTCTTCATGGCTTGCATTTGTGCTAAAGGTGTTGTACTTGGTTACCCGCTGCAAGAGCTGGAGGAACTGATCACGAAAATAGCTGTAGTACTTCCTCTTAAAATCGTAGCGATGGGAAAAGGTCTTTGTGTTATGCATGAGGCCAAGAAGATAGACATCAGAAGGCGCCTGGTTATAGCGGTGCAGAATGATTAGGTCATCCATCTGCTCATCATTAGGAGAAGGATCAATAATCACTTCGACATCCTTATTGCCCTGTCGGAAATTATCATACACAATGCGTAGACTCACAAGACCAAGATCATAGTCTTGTTCTCCATTGGGCAATCTCCCGGTAGGAACATAGAACATCCTTAAAGTCCTTCTAATAGAGCCTATGGAACGCGTTTTATCCTTATCTTTGACATAAAGAAAGCCAAAGACAGAAATCTCTACGCCGTCTCTACTGCCTAGTTGGAAGTTTGGGATATCGATCTTTTGCAAACGCGCTTTGGTTACTTGTTCTTGGATGAGCGCTAAGGTTTCTTCGGTAGAACCAAAAGTATTCAGCAAAAAAAGATCACTTTCTTTGACATAGCGTACGGAATTGCGCCATGGTACATATTTCAATGCTCTCTGATCATAGCGAAAATTATACGGCTCTTTTTCTGCCTTGATAGCTAAGGCACGGTCTGACTTTGCCAGAGCAGAAAGATAGCCTAGGGATTTCAAATATTCGTAGGCCTCTTGTATGTTTTTATCTAAGATTTTCTCTCCAAACTGCAAGGCTGCGTGGTCTACTTTTTCGGCTGCTCTGTCAATCAAGCCGGGCTGCGCAAAGAGCGGCTTGCCTATAAAATTTGGCGTGCCAGCATAGGCAAGACAAGTAAGCAGCGCCATAAAAGTTAAAATAAAGTTCAGGTATTTCTTGTTCATAGTTTTGTAACTCCCTAATTCCTATATTCTAGTTGTATTTGACCTTTATTATTGGCTTTTGCTTTGCTGAAATTTAGCGCTTGTGAAAAAAAATCAGGCATTGCCTTATTATTTGATTAGCAGGATTTTTCGCATTATGCCATGCTCTTAGCTTTTCTCCTTCGTATACGCTTACTTCTGCTTTGAAATTGGAACTGCGCTTTTTGCAAGCTTGCCTTGCTCATCTATTTTTCAGGTACTTTTCCCTGCTGTTTTTGTTCGGCTGCTCCTTTTTTTGTTTCTCCCTCTTTGCTGTCTGCCTGCCCTTCTTTGCTTTGCGCATTGCTTTCTTCAGGAGGAAGCTCTTCGACAGCTTCTGACTCTGTAGACAAGTCCGGAGCGCCTTCGGCAAAGGCTATAGCAGAGAGTATGGACAGAGTAAAAAAAGCGGCTACCAGCCACCAAGTGAGCTTGGTAACAATATCTAATGTAGAAGCGCCAAAGGGAGTTACCGAACTTGCTCCTCCTAAAATAGCCATGCTGTTTCCCTTGCCAGACTGCATGAGGATGAGCAAAATTAAGAGGACGCATATTACGGCGCAAAAAACGATGCTAAGAACTTGCAAAAACTGCATTTTAGGGACGAGCCTAGCGCCCAGCTGTTTTTTGTCAATTACTTATTGACAAAACCTTGAAAAAGCTTGACTTGAAAAAAGCTTGACTTATATCTCTTCCCTGGCTAGTGATAGTATAGCTTTTTTATAGGCGCCTAAAAGACGCAAAATGAAGATACAATAAGGTAAAGCAAATAGCAAAAGATAGAAGAGGAGGTTTTTTGTCAATTACTTATTGACAAAACCTTGAAAAAGCTTGACTTGAAAAAAGCTTGACTTATATCTCTTCCCTGGCTAGTGATAGTATAGCTTTTTTATAGGCGCCTAAAAGACGCAAAATGAAGATACAATAGGGGCATAAAAGAGCTGACTTACTTGCAATACAGAGGTATAAAACATGAAGCACGTAAATATTTACAAATTCTCCAAAGACTTTTTGTCACAAGGCATGCTCCTCATGCTTTGCGTCGCTCCCATCCCGCTCTCAGCAAAACCCTTGCATATAGGCGGCGGCTTTGGCTACAATGGGAATTATTTCAACCAGAATTATTTTCCCATTATAGCGGCAGCTATGAATGGGGCCCTTGCGCAGACCTTTTCCCAATTCAATGCCGCAGAGGAAGAGGCGCAGAATGCCTTATTCCCTGATTCCTCTAGCCCGCCTGTGGGCGTGGACAAAGATGGCAATGAACTCACCGCCCAAATTGAAAAAAGCAACCTAAGCCAAGCAGCCGGAGGCTGCCCTGATACAACTGTCCTGTTGAAAGAGGAGACGCCTCTTGAGGGAAGGGAGGGGGCCTCGATCGTACCGCAGCTCCTCAGACTTTATGGCGTAAACTGCGCAGCAACGTCCACAAGCGGCAATTCCTTAGGCCTTAGCGCTTTTGAAATTGACTTTGTAGCGCAATATGATTTTCTGCCCTGGCTTTTTGTGCGCTCTGGCTTTAGCTTTGGCTCTGCTGCGCCCATCTCCTATAAGGCAGGCATACAATACTCTGCAGATGCTCATGCGATTAAAGTGTCTGGCATAGAGGCGGCTCCCGGTGAGACAGTACCAACCGTTGCCGCTCATATACAAGTAAATAGTAAAGCCAAAGTCAGCTATTCAGGCTGGCATTTGCAAATCCCCATCCTGCTTGGTTTTTATGCCTACCAGGATGAAGACTCTGCCTTGTACTTTGCCTTTGGCCCTACGCTTTCTACCGCGCGTTTTGTAAGGAAAGTAGAGGCTGTAGAAAGCAGAGATGCTGTGGTCTCACAAGAGGACGGCGGCCGCTTTACCGTGGGGGGTGAAGATGGCTTTGTCTCCGTAAAAAACGTAGATGCCTTGAATAATTCACTTGGGCTTATGCACATTATAGGAGCCAGGCGCAGATTGCAGGGAAATTTATCTTTTCACATGGAGTTTCGTTGGCTGCTTGCGGGCTCAGCTGATATTACAACGCAAGGCACAATAAGAAGCGCCGATACGGATTATGCAAGCGATACTCTGGCAGCCCAGGTTTTTGAGAATCTTGCTCCCGGCTCCGTAGCCCAAGCTCTGCAGGACCCCAGCAGCAGTGACCCCTCTGTAAGAAAGGGAGGGCGTAGGGCAAATGGGCTCAACCTAAGCTATAACATGCGTATCCTTTTTGGATTGAGCTATCTTATAGATTTGTAGCCTGCGCACGGCGCGCCCTGACTCTGCTTATCACAAAGGCAGGCGCTAAGCCTAGGGCCTGACCGGGTGCGCCCAAGTCATCATTATTACGACACCACCTGAGCGCCTGCAGCCGCATGTACTACAAGCCCCTTCGTCATCATTTCCCGCTCTGCCTATTTGCAAGGCCCCGTCATTAAAGCAAAGGCCGCCTATAACTACAAGGCAGGCATAGCGCTCCTCCAAGGCCGGCATGCCAAGGGTGGAGAGTATTATTCTGGGGGTATTCTGGGGGAGCTTAGCAATGTCTGCCAATACAATAACTCATGGCTTCTCTTTTTGCGTTTGTTTCGCTGATATATCCTTTTTTTTGGATGATGCGGCGGATTTTTTGCGTCTGGGCCTTCTGCTTGCTTGTTCTTTTTCTCTCGCATGCCCACCCCGTCTCCTTGCATTGCTAGCATAGCCACGGCGCAGGCCTTCAGGGAAAGTCGTGATCACCCTGTGCCTCTCAGGAGGAGCCATCCGCGGCCCTATTTCCCAATACATAGCTTTTTGGATGTTAGAATCATCATTTTCTACCAGAGCATGAATCTTAAAAAGCATAAAGGCCTCATAAAAGAAAATCTTTTTGCGAAAGGTTTCGGGACGGGAATGTTTGTTGCGGGGATCAAGCAGAAAACGCGATTGACTAAGAAAAATATGTATAAGGCGCTCTCTCTCTTGGACGGGGAGCATCATGCGTTTGCATATAGGGAAGAGATTTTTACGTACGTAATCTAACTTGTTTGGCATCTCTTCCTGACTAAAAATATTCTGCACCACATCTACTAAGATAAAAGCGATAAAAAGCACTACAGTCAGATTTTCTCTTTCTGCAAGCAGAAGGTCTGCCCTTTGGAGACGCTTGCCTATGGGGCTTTCCAAAAAAGGCGTGCGCGAAAGGCGAGATGCTGCAAAAGCCTCTGGGAACATGGCTTTGAGCAGACCTACCTCATGAAAGGCCTGAAATATCTGCGCAGTTTGGCCCGTACGGAAAATTTTGATAAGTTCATCAAGCAGACGCGAGGCGTTGGCTTTACGTATTTCATTACGATAGCGGCGTATCGCAGCAGAGGTTTGCGGGGCTATTTGTAAATCCGATAAGGCAGCGAACTTTGCTGCACGGAGCATACGCACTGGGTCTTCCTGAAAGGAAATATCAGGACTGCCTATAGCTTGTATGCGTCTCTTTTGTATATCCTCAAAAGCTCCCACATAGTCTATAAGACTTTCATTACGAGGGTCAAAATAGAGGGCGTTAATAGCAAAATCACGCCGTGCAGCATCTTCCTTAGGAGAACCAAAGCGGTTATCACGGTGTAATAAGTAGCTCTTGGTTTTGCCCTGCCATAAGCGATGGCGGGGCAGACTACGAAAGGTAGACACCTCTATCACCTTCTCCCTTCGAAAAAGCACATGGACGATTTTGAAACGCCTGCCTATAGTACGGCTGTTAGTAAAGATACGACGCGTTTCCTCTGGAGTAGCGGAGGTCGCCACATCAAAGTCCTTAGGTTTCCTGCCTAAAAGCAAGTCCCTAAGACAACCACCCACGATATAAGCCCGATGGCCATGACGATTCAGACGATAGACGACTCTCAGAGCATCGTTATCTATCTGTTCACGCCGAAGCTTATGAAATTCCCGGTAAATACGTTTACCCTCAGGATAAACCAATAAGCTTCCTATATCAACAGGCTTGCGAAAAAAAGAGCGAAAAAACTCAAGGAACATTTGCTGCTAGAATGTCTAAGTACTCCCAAGAGGGCAAGCAAAAATACTAGGATATATTGACGAAATAAAGACAACGATAATATAGAATTCCGCTTGCTTTTTTGCGCCTGCAGGGCCTAGCTAATGATCATTATGCCTGTATACGAGTGGAATCAGCATAGACCCCGCATAGACCCAAGCGCATGGCTCGCCCCTTGCGCAAACGTTATAGGGCAAGTAGAGATTGGACCAGAAGCAAGTATCTGGTTTTCCTGCCTTGTACGCGGCGATGTGGAAGCTATCTCTATAGGAGCCTATACAAACATACAAGACCTTTCTGTCCTGCATGTTACAGAACAGAAGCATAAGCTTAGAATAGGAGCGCATTGTACTATAGGACATCGCAGCATCTTACATGGCTGCTCTCTGGCAGATTATTCCTTTGTAGGAATAGGGGCGTGTGTTTTAGACGCTTGTGTCATGGGGGAGTTTTCCTTTTTGGCGGCGGGCAGTCTGCTTCCGCCAGGCAAGGTCCTTGAGCCCCGCACCTTGGCTATGGGCATCCCAGCAAAACCAGTACGGAAAATCAGCGCGGCAGAGGAAGCTATGATTCGCAAAAGAGCTCTTGCTTACAGCGCATTAAAAGAAAGCTACCGTGACCCTGCAAATTTTCATGTGATATCATAGGAGCCGGTCTCAAAACTAGGCGCTTATCTAAAACTCCGCAAATGGATTCTGAGAAGATCTTCTATAGAGGGCGTATAAAGAAAGAACAGGGATACGACTTTGCATATTTTGCATCCCTAATAGAACAGGCTTCCTTGAAGCTTCCCAAGACAGCTCTGCTCAAGTTATGGAATTACCATCATCTTATACGCGCATGGAACCCTTCTCTTAATCTCAGCCGTATACACAATTTTGAAAATATGGTCCGGAAACATTACGTTGATTCCTTACTGCTTTGCAAGCTCCTAAACCAACATAACATAGATTTCCCGGCTTCTATTATGGACATAGGAACGGGCGCTGGCTTACCAGGTATCCCTCTGGCCATTGCTCTGCCAAATTCAAATTTCCTTTTGGCAGAAAGCCGAGAGGCGCGGTGCAGATTCTTAAGCATCGTAGTGCAGCAGCTTTCTTTGCGCAATGTACAGATACACCAAGGCAGTATCTCACATAAGCGCTGTCCTCCTGTAGCAAACGTGATCACAAGGGCTCTGGAAAGGATGTCTCAGACTCTTTATCGCGTGGAAAAGGGCTTGCAAAAGCATGGCTTGTTCTTTTGTATGAAGGGCCCGCAGTGCGAAGAGGAAATTAACGAAGTACTGGAGAAACCCGGCCCCTTTCGGATTTTCTTTGACTACCCCTACTGCCTTCCTGCTTCGCAAGATAGGCGTCGTCTCATAGTTTGGGAAAAATATACTCTTCCTTCTGTGCGCACTTACCGCGTCAATAGAATGGTAAAAAGCGTAGACATGATAGAATCGCGCGCCAACCCTCGCTTTAAGCTCTACTATAGCCTGCGCAAAAGCGCTCAGGTAAAAAAACATTCGCTTAGTCTTATCTTTGGCCTCAGGTTTATTGAAGAATTTCTCAAGAGTTTTTCTGCAGATGCTAGAGCTTTGTTGTATCCTGCAGGTTTTATGGATCAAAAAATGCAGGAACGTTTTTGGGCCTCTGTGCCGCCGGTTTTTTTTGCTAAAGAGCTTTTTCGGGAACTGGATTTTATAGGCAGCGGCCCGCCTTTATTGCTTATTAACACGAGGAAGCTCAAAGCATGGGATGCAGAGCGCTGCTCTGCCAGCTCTCTGCGGGAGCAAAGCAAAAAAAGCTCTCTTAGGCTCTTTTTGCCCTTTGGCAATCCAGAGAATTTAGGAGCAGCGCTGCGATCCTGCGCTGCTTTTACCGCCACTAACATTGTACTTCTAAAAGAAGCAGCCTATCCTTATCATCCCAAGAGCATACGTTCGTCTGCAGGAACTTGCTTTCATCTCGATATGTATACAGGCGCTTCCATAAAAGACTTGGGCTGCAGTCATCCAGCCTCCGCTTCTTCTGCGCAAAGAGAAATGCTTGCTTTGGATGTACTAGAGGGCAAGTCTCACAAGGCGCAGAGCTTAGAGAGCCTTGCTCCTGCCCTGCCCCCTCATTTAAGTTTAGTACTTGGAGAGGAAGGGGGCGGGATTCCTGAATCTCTCCAGTGCCGCCGCTCTGGCATAGCCTTGCCTTCTGCAAAAGTAGAGTCTTTGAATGCCAACACCGCTCTTGGAATTGCGCTTTATATTTTATCTTGTAAGTGGCCTTATTACAAAGATTTAGACAAAAAGGAAGGCGCAGCAAAGAGCAAAGCAAGCGCGTATACGAATTGAAGCTCGCTTTCGCAGATAGCTGAAGCATCAAAGCGCAGGCATATTTTGCAAACTCACGCTGCGGCAAAAAGTCATTTTACTATACAATTCTAAGCATGAGAACATTCAATTTTTTTCTCTTATCTTTCGATATATTGAGTATAGCATGTTACAAAAAGCTGTTATTTTGCAATATCTAAACTGGAACTGCACGCGCTCTATAGCCCTTGCAAACTGCGTCTTTTACGGTTTTTTCGATTGCTCTTTATTCTCGAAGATTCTTTATGGAAGGAGGAAAGGACATGTATAAGCGCTTCTATTGTTCTAAAAAGATATTTAGCATATTCGCTCTAGCTTGCTTTTTTTTCATCTCACATGCTGCGCATGGACAGGAGGCTGCAGGCAGGCAGGAGGGAAAAGCCCTTGGCAATAAGTACGATATTAAAAACTATAAGCCTTTTGTTACAAATAGCAGCTTGTTCAAGATAAGCCAGCTGCACTTTGCCCGCCGCTTTTCTTTTGAAGGCATAGGAGAATTTCTGGATGTGGTTTTTTATCTGGACAACCTGACTACCGATCCCATAGAACTCTACGCCTTTGTTGTGGCCTATTATGAAGTCAGTAACGTAGATCATAATTACAGGCGATGGTTCCCTTATCCCGTGTGGCGTAAGAAAGATTGGGGCCTGGAGCATTTTTTTATCAGCCATGCCGCTTTCGTGCCTAAGCATATCCCACAAGCAAGCGTGTGGGATGAGAAAGATTCCGATTATATTTATTACCAAAGGCTGCGCGCAATACGCAGCGCTCGTTTCAGCAACACCAAGCCTCTCCCGAAATTCCATCCCCCTCTATGGAAATACTTGGAATATATGTCTGCAAAGCCTAAGGAAGGCTTAGCTTTCAAGTTACATGGTCATTTTGCTCCCCTTCCCAAAGATACGCTGCAAGTAGGATTTGCTCCTCCTGATCCAGGGCATAGTTTGCTCAAGGAAGAGAGGATTCGCTACACCTTGGCTCATGAACCTAGAAGGACAATTTTTCGTTCCCATCATTTTGGCCAGTTTCGTATTGATCGCAGCCTCTTTAATCGCGTGGCTATAGTGTTTTTCGATGCCAAAGAAGTAGAGCGGGCAGAGACGCAGGGAAAAAAATCCTTCGTGCCTGCTTTTAAGAAGATATACGCTATCAATATACCTTTTGAGCGCTAAGGCAGGCATTTCACTAGCCAGTTGCAAAAGTCCCAGGGCGCTTGTGCCCGTAGGCTGAAAAAACCGCAGGCAAGAGCGGCATGTGAGATCAGCTCTTAGACAAGGACTGCGTCTGCCAAAAATGATGTAGAGGCCCTTTACCTTTCCCTAAACCGGGGGCATGCTCCAAAGCTCCTTGCAGATAAGAACGCGCCTTAGCTATGAGCTGGCTGTAATTGGGAATGCCTGCGTTCTTTTGAGATGAGCTCTGAGCTATAGCGGCTGTTATGGCAGCGCTCAAGGTGCAGCCTGTCCCGTGGCTATGCCTTGTATGAATACGAGGATAAGAAAAAAGCTCTACTTGCTTTGCATGAGGATGATAATATACGTCTCTGACTTCTTCTGGGCTTTGCAAATGCCCTCCCTTAAGCAGGATCGCCGTCCTTCCTTTGGCCTTATATGCAAGCTCTTGGGCTGCCTCTTCCATATCTTCGAAGGTCCTTATGGGATGCTGCAAGAGAATCTCAGCCTCTGGGATGTTGGGAGTAAGCAAATCTGCGCAAAATACAAATGATCTGAATTCCTCTTCGGCCTTGCTTGCAAGAAGGCGTTCTCCATTGCTCGTCGTCATGACAGGGTCTACCACAAGGCTTATATCCCGCATTTTTTCTTCTCTGTACTTGCGGACTTTTTGAATAATATCAGATGAAAAAAGCATCCCTGTCTTATATGCTTGTATAGAAAAATCCGCCAGAAGTTGTTTTAGCTGCTCACCGACAAAAGAAGCCGGCAGCGCTTTGATAGCGCTCACGCCCTGCGTGTTTTGCGCTGTCAAAGCTGTGATCACGCTTGTCCCAAAAACGCCCCAAGCTTGGAAGCTTTTTAAGTCAGCTTGTATGCCTGCGCCTCCCCCGCTATCACTTCCAGCTATGGTCAGGACTACGGGGATCATGGTGTCTTAGAAGCCATAAAAACGCGTATAAAGATCAAAACTGACAGCTATATGCCAGATCAGCATGTGGACAATGCTGAGAAAAAATACGCGAAGATTTGTGACTCGAAATGAAAAAAAGAAGCGATGCAGTCTGTTTTTGCCTTGGAGTAAAGACCACATGCAGTACAAAACAAAGAGGGCCCAAAGCAGTGAGGGTGTAAGGAAAATCCAGCCCAGCAGGGCAGCGCCGAGCCCTGGCACGCATAAAAAGAGCATACAAAGACACAGAAGAAATTGATAAAAGAGCGTGTGCTTATAGACTTTTTCTGGACTGCTGATGGCTGGCAGGACCGGTATTTGCGCCCGCTGGTAATCCTTTTTATAGTGCAGAGCCAAACACCAAAAATGTGGAGGCTGCCAGAGAAACAACAGTAAAAACATGGCAAAACCATACTTACTAAGACCTCCCGTCACGGAAGCTTCCCCTATGAGCGGCCCTATGCTGCCAGAAAGGCCGCCAAGAAGCGTGTTCCAAGAGCTCCGCTTTTTGAGAAGCATAGTATATACGAAGACATAATGCAAAAAAGAAAAAAGGGCAAGCAAAGCAGCCAGCGGATGGCTCCCCAAGGCAAGGATGGCCAAGCCCAGAGCCAAAAGGCTGGAAGCAAAAATGTGCGCAAAAGGGATTGCAAACTCACCCTGTACCAAAGGACGCCCGCGCGTACGTTCCATCAAGGCGTCTATTTTTACTTCTATGATCTGATTGTAAGCAAAGGAAGAAGCAGCAACAAGCCAGGTACCTAAAAGCGTATAGAAGACAAGATCAAAGGAAGGCAGGCGGAGGCCTAAGAAAAAGCCCGGGATCACTGTGATGAGAATAGATAAGGCGAAGCTGCCTTTACACAGCCTATACAAGGGCGATATTTTTACGAAGATATGAGATTTGCGCTCATCGGACATGTCTACTCGGCCTCTAGCGAATATAAGCCTCTATCCACGCCCCTAAGTCTGCTAAAACGCTGGCTCTCGCCTCAGGTAATTCATGGTGTAATTCATGGAAAAGGCCGGGATAGATCTTGAGCTCTTTTTTGGGCGCTTTTGCGGCATTTTCATAAAACTCCCTGCTTGCCTCACAATCTGTAATACGATCTTTATCTCCATGACTCAGGAATACGGGGATAGTAAGGGCCTCAGCTTTTTTGAGCAGGGACTCGCCTTTTCTTAGCAAATCCATAGCTAGAGACAAACTAATGCGATCATGACGCAGATCATCCTGCTGGATATGTTTGAGCCAGGCCTCATCATGACTTATGGCTTCCAGGGGCAGGCCTGAAGCCATCACTAGCTGCGGGTATAATTTTTCTAAACAGGCAGCAAGGAAGACCTTGCATTTCTGAGGCAAAGTCAGCACAGGGCGAAGCGCAATGGCGCTCAGCGCCAAGGCCCTTACAGTATCTGCGCCCCCATGCTCTAACACAAAGGCAAGGGCCACAAGCCCGCCCATAGAATGCCCGTATAGCAAGGGCATTTCTACAGAATACTGGCGCTTGAGCATTGCCAAAAAGAGCCCAAGATCATGGCAAAGTTGATCCAGCCCTTGTATTGCGCCGCGCTTCCCCTGACTCTTTGCATGGCATCGCGCATCATAACTAAATATATTAATTTTACTCTTGGCTAAGGCATCCAGTACACTTCCATAGCTTCCTGAATGCTCTCCCAAGCCATGATGTATAAGCATATTCGCCTGAAAGCTGGGGTCTCCAAGCCAAGCTTGCCAGAAACACTGCAGACCCCCACTCGCCTGAAAAAAACCCTGCTTTTGCTGATAAGCAGAGTGCGCCTGCGCTTCCTTCATCAATATACCTTTATCAGAGCTCATTTACTTTTTCGTCCTTTGGCAGCGCTTGCAAGCCTCCTATCCTAAGTATAGCCTTTTTGCGCAAAAATTACAAAAGACCGCTGCTTCTGCTCGAAAAATAGCATCCGTGGATAAAGAAAGACTTTCACGACCTACATCACATCGCGCATAATCAGCTGCTCTAAGGCAAGGAGAAAAAGAAAGGCAAGACAGCGCACAAAAAGCAATATAGCGAAATAAGATCATGCGAAGCCAAGTGTCAAGAACATTTATGCAGCTTGGGGCAAAGCAGGGAAGGTCTAAGGCGTGGTCAGAAATCGTGGAAGCCAAGGGCCCAGTCGCCCGCTTTGCTGTCATTTTCGCCTGCCATAGGCAAGCTCGGGAGTCCATCCTGCGCGCATTGCAAGCATGAAAAGACCTATGAATACAAAAACGGCGTGCTATTTCAAAACAAAAATTATGCTTTACAAAAGCGCGGGATACTACACAATGCCAGACATCGCAGCTTGCCTTGCAGGCCTGCGGGCAAAGGTGGTGTATTATGGAAGATGAAACAAAACGCAGCATAGAAGAAAAAATCAAATCGCATAAGCTCTTCCTGTTTATGAAAGGAAGACCTGAGCAGCCTATGTGCGGCTTTTCTGCAGGCATTGTCAAGGTACTAGAAAACATAGGCTGTCCCTATGGCTCTTTTAATATCTTTGAAGATGAAAAGATTCGGCAAGGTATCAAGGAATACGCAAATTGGCCTACCATACCCCAGCTTTATATCAATGGCGAGTTTGTGGGAGGACATGATATAGTAGTGCAGATGGCGCAGTCAGGTGATTTACAAAAAAAGATAGACGCAGCTGCCTCATAAATAACCTGTTCTAGCCCCTCCCCTCCACGATCTTTATCTCCTCCGGCCTCACGGCAAGGCATAGGCATTGGTCTGGCGCGGCGACATCCTTGACGGCAAATCATAGGCATTGGTCTGGCGCGGCGACATCCTTGTCTTAGCGCCAGACTCTCACACATCCATGTGCTCGTGACGCAATGCCTATGATTTGCACTGGATTGTTCTGGTATGTAACGGATGCTGAGGCCCTGCACTCAACGCGACATAACGCGGCGCCCAGACTCCGCATTTTACCACCAACTCCCCTGCCAATCCTACAGCCTCCCCGGGCTTCATGGGCGCCCTGACTCTGCATATTCCTATCCCGCCCGCCGTGATCGCTACAAGGCCCGGTCACAAGCGCCGCCTACTACGCCTCATCCCCTCCCCTCCACGATCTTTATCTCCTGCTCCGTCAGCCCGTACAGCTCATACACCAGCGCGTCAATCTGTTTGTCCAGTATATCTACCTTCTGCTGATAATGCCTGCGATCGTTTTCGTTTTTACTGGCGTGGGGGCGTTTTTGGGGGGCTAGATCATCACTCGGCACTATGACAGCCTGCTCCTAACGTTCTCTCCGCACTCAAGTCACGCCCATAAGCCGGCGTTCGCTGATGACAATAGGCTATTTTTGCTTGTACTTTTTAGTAGCTTGACAAATATTTCGATAAATATGTAGTGCAGAACGATATGCGCTTTCATTTAATCTACTCCGGTCCAGCATTAGAGGGTAGTGACATTGATGCCTCTAAGTTAGGCCACTCCTTGATTGCTGTCCATGATCTGCTGAGAGAAGCAAATTTTATTATTAATGGTGAAGAGGCAAAAGTAAAAGTCAAAGTAAAAGCCTCATTTAAGACAGGTTCTTTTGGAATAGATTTTGAGATCATTCAAAGCGCGCTGAAAAACCTATTCTCTAGTAAAGTTGCCAATGCGCTCACAGTCCTTACAAGCGTCATTGCAGTGATTAGACTAATTAAGTGGCTCAAAGGGCAAAAAGCAGATAAGTTTCTCGAGAATGAGGACGGTAGTTTTACAGTTTATAAAGGTGACAAATATCTTAAAGCAGAAAAAAGAACAATTGATTTATATAAATCCTACAAACTCAGAAAAAGCCTTGAGATTACAACCTCTATAAGCGAGAAAGAGGGCATAAAGGAAGTGGCTTTTCATTACAAGCAAGGGAAAGAAAAAAAATTTGAAACAATTACCGCTGAAGAATCTCTCTACTTCAGCTATATAGAAGATATAGATGTTGCCAACGAAATAGATAAAATTCAAATCCTAGAAATAATTTCTTTGTCCTTCAGGTCAGGAATGAAGTGGAAAGTTACAGACGGCGCCAACGCTTTCAACATTAGCATTCGAGATGAAAAATTTATATCGCAAATTGAAGAGAGGAAACAAGCATTCCAAAAGCACGACAAAATTAAGGCTAAAGTTGTGGAAAAACAGTTTTTAGAACAGGATACCCTAAAAAAAGAGTATTATTTATCCGAAGTGCTGGAATATATAACACAACCTACACAAACGCAGCTGCCTCATAAATAACCTGTTCTAGCCCCTCCCCTCCACAATCTTAATCTCCTCCGGCCTCAGCTCATACAACTCATACGCCAGCGCATCTATCTGCCTATCCAGTATATCCACCTTCTGCTGATAATGCCTGCGGTCACTTTTGTTTTTTGATTTATGCAGCTGTTTCTGTGCGGCGAGCATCTGATCGACAAACTGCACCATGCGATGGTGTCTTGGCTACTGCATATTTGGTGTCGCACTGCTGCTGGGCGGGCGGTCAAGCTGGACTGCTGTATGCAGGAAGCCTATGCGGCGTATGCCAGGGGCTGGTGCGTGTTAGCGCGCGCTGGCTTCTTTTTTAATCTTAGGTTTTGCGTCAGGCTTGTCTGGCTTATCAAATAAAAGTATAACGATGACCGCAAGGATGGCCACCCCTAAAAAAAATAGCTGTGTAAAAAGCGCTGCTGACATATCAATCTACCTTCCTATCGAGTAAATAACCCGCATACCAAAAAACAATACTAGTAAAACACCTACAATAATTCGTAAAACATTTATTTTGTCTGAAGCAAAAGGGGTTAAAATCAGAACCGCATAATTGATCTTTGCAAGGTCATAAAATATCTTTGCTGTATGTATTCGTTGAGCCTTTGTTTTAAAAAACTGCATATTGAACTAGCCCCTCCCCTCCACAATCTTTATCTCCTCCTCCGTCAGCCCGTACAGATCATACACCAGCGCGTCTATCTGCGCGTCCAGTATATCTACGGTTCTGCTGATAATGCCTGCGATCGCTATCGTTTTTTGATCTATGCAGCTGTTTCTGCGCGGCGAGCATTTGATCGACGAGCTGCACCATGCGGTCGTGTTGGGCTTTTTGGGCGGGTGTCATGATTTTTGCATAGTTTAGTATAGGTAATTTTTTAAGATTTACTACCTTTACTTCAGCAAATACTCGATTTTGTTCTGGTACTAAGATTTTGTACCACCATGAAAGGAGCTTTGAATTTAATATCCCAAGCAACAATTTATAGCTATAAGTATCATTTATTATTTTAATGTTATGGACATTTTTTAAATTTAAAAATTGTTTAGTATCTAAATGTGCAATGATTTTATCTG
The DNA here is from genome assembly GCA_965242745.1 of Leptonemataceae bacterium. GTDB lineage: Bacteria > Spirochaetota > Leptospiria > Leptospirales > Leptonemataceae > JABAAI01. Next base: position 18,444 of record CBDETG010000085.1, on the reverse strand, counting down.
CTGTCTGTCGAACTATTATTTTCTCTTTTTCATCAAACGAAGCTGCATAACGTGGTTCGGCAAGCCAGTCACCATAGCTGATAAAGCGAGTACTTTGTATTTGCCATTTATATCTGTGGAAGTCTTTACCCATTAAATATTGTCTGTAACTCTTGTTTTTTTTGTACGTTGCATCAAAGGCTTTTTCTTTAACAATTTTTTCAGTTTGTTTTGGTGAACCCTTGCCCTTTCTATAAGGAGTGAGGCCACAAACTACAGAACTGATAGAGCCCAATGTAACAGACATTTTTTTGATTTTTTCATATAATTCCAAACTATCTTCGCTTCCGTAAGCCCGTTCCATTAATTGCCATCAGCGCATCCATTTATTTCAAAAGCTAAACGATCACAGTTCAGAATAATAACCAAAGCCTTTGTTTTTTGCAGCAATGCATGGGTAGCGGTTGCTTCTCTAAAGTAAAATAACTTCATGAAGGATACAAAAGCCCGTCCGCCGTGCCAGAGTATGACCGAATAGCATACTTTGTTCAGTTGATCTCACATATGCTATTTTTCTGATAAATTTTTAATATTCCTCGCCCAATGTTTCTTGGCGCACATAAGGCGGATTCCCTATCACCGCATCGAAGCCTCCTGCCCGCATGATCTCCCCAAAGCCCGCATCGCTCTCCCAGTCAAACGCGTTGATCTTCTCCATCTCGTCGCGCCCGAACATATCTAAATTCTGCCCGTGAAAAAAGTCCGTGCCAATCAGCGAATTCCCGCACTTGATATTGTTGCTCAAGTCTGGCAAAGCGCGCGCCTGAAAGAGACGCATTTGATTCTCCAGCGTGTCTTTGTTTTCGCCTTCCAGTACTTTTAATAGCAGCGACAGCTTCGTCACCTCAACCGCCTGCCTGTCAATGTCCACGCCGTAAATGTTTGAAAGCAAAATGTCTTTTTTTTCCTGCGTGCTGAGCTGCCACTCGTCTGCCTTATCTTTATAGAGCAGCTTTTTATATTTAGCGGCGTCTCCAGCGTACGCGTCGCGATACCAGCGCAGTAGATATTGATATGCGCCCAACAAAAACGAACCCGAACCACAGGCGGGGTCCAGCACGCGCAGCTTCTTAGCCTGCGCGGGCGTCTTGTTTTTTAGCAGTTCGCCGACGGTATTTTTGACGATGTAGTCCACGATATAAGTAGGCGTATAATAAACGCCGCCCGCCTTGCGCACCTCTGGCTTATATTCGACCTTAGCTTGATGGCTGGCGGTCAGCCGTATTTCCTTGCCGAGAAATTGCTCGTAGACCTGCCCCAGTATATCAGCGGGAATCTTAGAAAACACGTACGGGCTGACAGGATAATACAAGGCGCGGATCATTTCGCGCAGCGGCTTATCGTCAATGTTCAGCTGCAGGCTGAGCTTGTCGGGCTGGCCGCGTCCCTTTTCTTCTGCAAAATGGAACAAGCCCGAATTGTATTTTGCGTCCGCGTGTTTGAAAAATTCCGTGAGCTTTTGATAGATGTTTTCGCCGTCCAATAAATTTTGCAACTTGCCATAGGCCTCAATGTCGCGGTCTTCACAAATACGCAAAAAGATAATACGGTCAATCGTGGCCTGCACCAAGTGATTCAGCTGGCGCAGACTCAGTTTTGCATTACGCAATGCGATATTACGAGCCAGCCCATCGCGCCAGTTTTCCATGTCGCTGACCAGCGCATTATCCACCGTGCTTGTGCCCTTCTTGCGCTTATCGGAGGCGATAAATTCATCCAGCGCGCCGCGTTGTATCGCTTCTTTGGCAAACAGGCCGGCGATGTCATGCCACTTGTCCAGATATTCATCAAACGTGAAATAAAAAAGACGACCCACGCTGGCCTTATCCTTAGGCTGCGGGCGAATGCGGCAGTCATACACAGCGAGCTCCTCAAAGTCAGTAAGTATGCTCAGCGAAAGCTTCGCCGACCAAGCGTAGCGCCGTATTTGGAAGGCGGGGGCGACGTCGCTTTTTATGTCGACAGAGGGCTTTTTCGTTTCCAAAAAGAACTTGCTCACGCCGCCAATGCGAAAGCAATAGTCGGGCGCCTTCGTCCCGTCATGCGTTTTGAGCGAGTATTCGTGAATAACGTCCTTGTAGGCTTCCGCATAGCCCGTACGATTGCGGATATCCCAGCCCAAGCTCTCAAAAAGCGGATCGACATACTCGACCCGCAGCTGCGCTTCGTTGTAGCGGCCAGACTTGTAGGCGCTGAGCTGCGCGCTAAAATTGTCGACGAGCTGCTTAATTGTATCAGGAGCGCCCATGTATTGCAGTTACAACATAGCTCAATAGTAGTCAAACAGATTTTGCCAATGCCAGCTTAATCTGACTAGGACAAAATAATGCAAAAATGATGCACTGCTTACAAGGCGAAAGCTGACTTAAATTCTATGCGCAGGATGGAAGGAGCAGCCGGGAGTTTAGAGCCAAACTTGCTAAAAGCGCCCTAGTCAGACTGAAGGAGCGCTCTATGGGCGGGGGAGGGCTTGCGGTCAATGTTATTTACAAGTCTTCTGCCAAGCGCAAACCGCTGCACTGCCATTGTTTGTATGGATGAAGAAAATTACGATAGCTTGTGCGGATGTGATAAGCAGGGCTTAGGCAGGAGCCTCCCCGTAATACCATTTGATTTGTCATAAACTTTTCGTTGTATTCTCCCAAAGCGCCTTCCCATGCGCGATAGCCGGGATAGGGCGCATAGGCGCTTGTTGTCCATTCCCAGAGATTTCCCAGCCATTGGAGGCCCTCTTTTTTTTCTTGCGCAAGCGAGCTTTTTTCTTGAGAAGCGTAGGCAGGCGCCAGCGGGTGCAAATAGCCTTTATGGGCCCAATGGGCATTTTTCTGGGCCAGCTTAGCATGACTTGCCGCAATCTCCCATTCTATTTCTGTGGGAAGGCGTTTTGCAGCCCAAGCTGCATAGGCGGCTGCTTCGTAGTAACTCAAGTGAGCGACAGGCTCGTCTTCGAGCAGGGGAAGAAAGCCGGCTAAACTAAAGATCATCCACGCGCCCCCTTCTTGTTTACTCCAGTACAAAGGGGCTTCCCACTTTTCTGCCTGCACATACTGCCAAGCATCCGCAAACCAATAGCGAAAGTCCCGGTATCCACCGCTCTCTATAAAGGCCAAGTACTCTCCGCAGTTTACTGGTCTTGAGGCAATGGCAAAATCCCGGCAGTAAACCTTGTGGCGAGGCCTCTCATTGTCATAACAGAAATGTTTTTCTGAAGGCAAGCTACCTTCTTTTGTTTGGAAGCCTATAGAACGTATTCCCCCTTTTATTTCGAGGAAGCTCAGGGGGATGGAAGGGCAGAGGGAGAAGGCTTTGCGATTATGGTATGCGGGCTGCAGGGGATGCTTGTAAAAGTTATACTTTATGTCTGTGAGTAAGAGTTCTTGGTGTTGTTTTTCATGCTCTATGCCTAATACAATGCGGCTTTCTATCTCCTTTCTCTCTTGATCGGCCAAGTCATATCTTTGTTCCCAGAGCTCTCCTAGCATTTCGTCGATAGCATGGCGATAGTCATAGACTTCCTGAAGAGAAGGGCGTGAGAGCATCCCTCTTTGGCTGCGCGCTAAAGGTCTATTAAGACTTTCGTAATACGAGTTGAAGATAGAAGAAAAGCCTTCACGAAAAGGGATATAGTTTGCGTAATAGGGCTTGAGCACAAATTCTTCGAAAAACCAGCTGGTATGTCCTAAGTGCCATTTAGGAGGGCTTACGTCTTCCATAGCCTGCAAGACGCAATCTTCCACAAGCAAAGGAGCGCATAATGCTTCTGTGCGGGCCCGGCACGTCAAATAGGAATGGAGCATGGTCTGCTGCTTAGGATGAGGATTTGCAGGCTTGGAGAGCATAAACAGTTGAAAAACTCCCTTGCAAAATCAAAGCGATCGAAATAGAAAAGCTGCGAGAGAAACAAAACAATTCCAGAAAAACAACACTTATTAGGTGGCGCTAGAAAAAAAAGCAAAAAATAGTCTTTGACATACAATAAAGCGTGCTGCAATTAAGAAGGCTGGGGTTATAAAACAAGCGGCGTTTTTGTTACTCTTTTTAGAGACAAGGGGCTGCTTGCAGTGCAGATTTTTTTTTTTTTGTCGATAGAGAAGGTATGGCAGATACGGGTGATGCGCTCTCTCCTGAAGCGCTTGATGCTCTTCTAAGCGGCACGGAAGAAGAGAGTCGGCAAGCTCAGGCTTCTCCAGCGCAGGCAGGGAGTGAAAGCCAGAAGGGACAGGCGGGCATGGGCTTGGATCAGGCCTCGCTGGATGCCTTAGTAGGCTCACTTGGACAAGGGCCGGGCAAAGAGGCAGAAAGCGGCTCTGCACAGACAGCTACTCTCGATGATCTAAGTTCTCTTTCTGCCAGTACAGAAGAGGCTGCAAAAAAGGGAGATAATACAGACCTACTCAAAGATGTCACTTTGCGCTTTACGGTAGAGCTGGGGCGTACGGAGATGTTGATTAAGGATGTGCTGCAATTAGGTGAAGGCAGTATTGTAGAGCTAAATAAGGATGTTGGCGCAGAGGTGGAGCTTTATGCAAATGAGCACTTTTTTGGCCGGGGCAGATTGAAAATTATAGGTGATTACTTTTGCGTGCAAATCACAAGTATTGAAGACCCGCTGAGCCAGTACCGTATAGACAATCCCTGATCTTTTGGCTGCCGCTACTTAGACAAAACCCAGCTGCGCAAAAGAAAATACGTATGCGCATGGCTTTGCGCTTGCGCCTTGCCTTCATCACTTTTAGGACTGCCCGCTGGCAAAGGCCTTGTCAAAGATTTCCAGTAGATTTTCTATGGGCTCTGCTCCTACAGAAAAACGCAGAAGGTCTGGGTGTATTCTGTTTGCTTTGAGCCAGTCTTGTCCTTGCTGCGTTGTTACCAAATCGTAATGGGCTAGATAAAGAAAGGGGCATAGTATGCTGAATGCTGTGCCAAAACTGGGGCCCTTGGCTATGGCTATGCGCTTGTAAAAATCTTCCATCTTGATGCTGCTCCTAAGCTGAAAACTAAGGACGCCGCCCGGCTTGCCGGGACCAGCTGCAAGAAGGCTGTAATTCTTAGCCGAAGAATCTTGGTAGGCCCAATAGAGATTTTGAACGCAGGAAGACTGTGATAAATATTCAGCCATCTGTATGGTGTTTGCATTGATTTTCTTTAAGACTTGCGGAAATTCTTGCAGCAGAAACGCAAAACGTTCTTTGTCTTTTTGGTAAGGCGGGTCGATGTATTTGGGCAGGTTCTTGCGCAGCTCCTCGTAAAAAGGGCTTTGAGGATTTAAGGCGGCAGCGCCCATGATCAAATCCCCAGACCAGCCGTAGTATTTGCTAAGGCTTGCGCAGATCATGTCACTGTAGGGCAGGGCGCATACATTCGCAGGGCATGCCAGACTATTATCCAAAACGAGAGCAGCTCCCGCATTTTTGCATATCTCTGCAAGCTCTGCAGGATTGGGCGTGTCCAAAAGAGGATTGCTTGGGCTTTCTGTAAATACGGCAGCAAGCGCATTGCCGTGACTTGCAAGCAGTTTGCGTAATGGGGCTAAATCACCGGTGTAAGGCAGATAGATATAGTCCGCGTCGGAGGGGGCGAATTTTTTTAATACTTCTATACTATCCACATAAAGCCAGCCTAATTGTATCCAGATGCTGCGTTTTTTAGGTCTTTGTATGGCGGATAAAGCGCAGTAAGCTGCAAAGACAGCGCTCATACCAGAGCGCGCAAGGAAGAGGTCTTCGGGCTCTGCTTGTAAATCTCTTGCCAAACTTCTAAGGCTTTCCTGCTCTTGGTCTGAAAGAATACTTTCAGAATGCCTCGAAGTCAGCTCTCCTCTGGCATATAGAATGTCCTCAGCTTCTCTGGAAAAGATCATGTTCCCGCTATGCTGCAAATATTCTCCTATCTTCTTGATGGCCTGTTCTTGCTTGGGGAAACTGATCCAGCTTAGCTGCATCGCTTCGTCTGTGTGAATCTGGACCTGGTCTTTGCGCTCCCAAGCTAAATACGACATGGCTTCCCTGCCTGCCCTTTCTGAGGATAATAGGCGGACAGCTTTATCTCCATCATGGCTTTTGGCAAGGATCGCTTCCAGTTTTCGGCAAAAAGCAGGGTTTACAAAGCGTGGATAGCCGCCCTCCATAAGTTTGTGTATCCATGCTTCTTGTGTTTCGTATGCGTGCACGTCATCTATGGTAGGGAAACTACAGAAAACAGCATGAGGGCTTTGGGGGAAGCTTTTCCCCAAAGCGAAGGGAAGAGAGGCTGCGCTTTCTTTTACTAGTTCTTCAAACTGCATGAGACTTGTTAAGAAAGAATATAAAAAGGGCTTGGAATTATATACTACAGTCCACGAAAAAGTTTTTGCTTTTGTGATCTAGCTTTAGCCTCTTTAATCAAAGCAAATAAGACTTATCAAAATCTTTGATAGTTTTTTTGATAGCTTCCAAGTCTGCCTTTACCCATTCATGCCTGCTTTGCAATTCCCTATGTATATATCTTTCCAGCTCTCTGTATCTGGGAGTCAGTTTCTTATGCTCTAGCTTATAGCCCCTGTTTGGATCGCTGGTCTGATAGCTGTTTAGGCGCTTTTGTATGTCATGAGCTATGCCTACTTTGTATTCGTCTTCGAAAAGCTGTTTGTTAGAAATCACATAGACGTATTTTTGCTCTCTGTCTGCCTGCCTGCGATCTGTGCGCTTTGGCGGATCTGTAGAAAAGTTCAGGGCCTTCTTGTAATCAAAAAGCTCTTCTGGATTTGCTACTTCTTTCTTTAGCCTCTCTTGCACGAGATCATAAGCTTTTATAGAAATGTCTATGCCCACCCACTTGCGCCCCAGCTTTTCAGCTGCAATGCAAGTGGTAGCGCAGCCGCAAAATGGGTCCAGCACAAGGTCGCCCTTCTTGCTGCTTGCCTGAATGATGCGTTCTAGCAAGGCGAGCGGCTTTTGCGTGGGGTAGCCTGTACGTTCTTTTGACTTTGCCTCCAAAGCAATCGTATTTATATCATTCCATATATCTGTTATTTTTTTATCTCTTAGAAAACCGCCACTGACCTTCTCTACAAAGTATTTAATCCTAATAATCCCATTTTTTGTGGTATGGACTCTGTTTTCTTTTCTAAAATTGGCTATAGAAATATCAGAATAATCACCTCTCGGCAATGTGTAAAAAAAACGACCATCAGAATCTTGCATAAAAGCAGATTCACTCTCTTTTACAAATACTTTTAAGTCTCTGTTTGTAAGCTTCCAATACTTGTTATTTTTGCAGTAAAAAAGTATAGTTTCATGTTGACCTAAAAACTTGGATGGCCCCACCCTCCGCTGAGAATTTGTGTTCCATGCTATCTCGTTCCTAAAATTCTTTTCACCAAAGACGCAATCCAGAAGTATTTTGAGATAATGGCTCATAGTCGGGTCGCAGTGCAAATACAAGCTGCCAGTGTCTTTTAGTATCCGGTGGCATTCTATAATCCGTATTGCCATGTAGGCAAGATAGCAGAAGTTGTAGCTCGTCTGCCCCTCTATTCCTCTGATGCCATGCAAAAATGAGTGTATCTTTTCTTGATCTTCTTTTATCTTTTGCAGCCATTCCTCTTTTACATCATCTTTTGTAAATATATCGCTAAATTCCGCCCCCTCTGCGCTACTTCCTATAGGCGCCGTAAAGACTTTCTTTTTGTTGAAGGGCGGGTCTAAGTAGATCAAGTCTACGCATTGGGAGTTTATGCCTTGCAATACGTCTATGTTGTCACGGCAATAGATAGATCTATTTTGCAAATTGCTTTTCATATTTTCTGTAAAAAAGTGAGGGCTAGCCAATCCTGCAAGCTTTTCTATTCGTTTTTATGGACTCTTGTATATTGATCCCAAAGGGCTTGGAATTTGCAATTCTTCTTTCTTGACAACACGAAGCGCTATGAGACTCTGCCCCTGTGGCTAGACCAGCAAAAAAAATCTATAGAGTATCTTTCTATAGTCAGGGCAAGGTTGTAGAAATCTACGCCCGCCAAATTGCTTCGAGCAATCTTTTTGGTTTTGTGGAAGTGGAAGAGCTTCTTTTTGGGGAAAAATCTTCCATATTAGTGGACCCGTCTGAGGAAAGCCTGCGTGCAGAATTTGAAAATATCAAGCGAAGTTTTATTCCTATGCACGCTATCATACGCATGGACGAAATGGAAAAAGACGTCAATTTAAAACCCCGCGTTGTTTCATTGCCTTCCAATGCGAAAGGCAAAAAAGAAAAAAAATCACAAAGTATTTCTTCTCTATACACGCCTAACAATCCCTTCATGCCTTCCTAAGATTTTTGGACAATAGCTGCAGTGACGCTTAGCCCTATGCAGGGCTTTGGCTAACTGAGCTGTTTGTGGAGGCTCAGCGAGGGGAAGAAAGCAGATGCCTGCTTCTCTTCTATGATCCGATAGCGCAAATAGGTATTGCAGCTGGCCTCATTTGTGTAGCGCACCAAGTCAAAATCTATGCGCGGTGAGATAAAAAAATTCGATTTGCGCAGTCTCTCTTGTATCTCTTTTTTGATGTGCGCGCGGCATTCCGAGCGTCGTTCGTAAGCAGAAGGCACTAACATATCATTATGATACACTAGTCTTTTTTCTTTGTAGACCGCTATGGTCAACTTGATGCGGTAAGTAATGATCTGTGAAACTTGCATAGCTTCCTTAGCTCTATCGTATTTTTGCACCCTAAATCTAAAAAGGCACGGGGAAAGTTATTTGGGATACTCTGTTTTTTTACTACTCTAAGACTGGCTTTTTTGCTGCATGCAAAGCGCCTCTTAGCATAAATGTTATTGCAGTCATAAGACCTGCAGCCAAGCGCAAGCTATTCTAAAGACTGCTCTAAGGCGGGTAATAGGCTTGCGCTGCTTTTACTTGGAAAATTGCGCCTGTCTCCAGCACATAGGCGGATAAAAAGCCGCCATAAACACAGCCTGAATCCAAGCCTATGGTATTGGGGCGTATATGGAGGCCTTGCTTTGCCCAGTGGCCGTAGATAACAGGGCGCTTTCCGTGATACAATTCGTACCATGGAGGGTTGCATGGATGATTCAGGTCCAGCCCTTGCTGATCCCATGTGCGTATATTAGAAATGATCTCAGGCTCCATGTCACAGAGCCTTTGCTTGTTAGGTTGTAAGCCGGCATGCACAGCGATGAAATTTTTTTCTTCTATATAATGAGGCCTGTTTCTAAGCCAGTGGTATAAAGATGCTTTCATAGTATTGCCTGAAGGGAAGGCCATCCCCGGTTGTTCTTTTCTTAAAAAATTGATCTCGTGATTTCCTAAAATACATTCATAGTTGCGTCCAGCTACGTATTCCAGTACGCCCAGAGATTCAGGGCCTCTGTTGATCAGGTCGCCTAGAAAGATCACTCGATCTCCAGGGCGAGGCATAAGCTGCTTCATAAGTTGATGCAATTCGTGGAGGCAGCCGTGTACATCTCCAATAAAAATGTGCCTCGCAAAAGACATGAAAAGCTTCTCAAATATGCTTTATTATTTTTCACATCCGCCTTTGCGGAGAAAGCTCTCTAAGATATGAAAAGTTATTGCGATCCTAATACTAAGGCTTAAGGGAAGAATGGTGGTGGATAATTTGCCATCCCTGTCTTTCTTTTTGCCAGACAAAAGAGAAGCGCGCTTCTATGTTTTTTGCGCTTTTTTGGGAATGATCTTCTTCTATTGTAAAAACATAAAGACCAGAATGGACATAGCTGTCTGCGCTTAGGATTTGCAGCTGGTTTTGCTTGTCTATGAGAAGGCAGCGCGGCTTTTTTAAAAGGAAAGAGCTGAAATATGCCTCTATACCTTTTTCATTTTGTATATATTGGGTGGATAAAGTTGGTAAAAAGGTGCTCTTTGGGGCATAGAGGGCAAGGATTTGCTCAAGCTTTTGGTCTTCTAGGGCTTTGACCCACCTGTAGAAATTGCTTTCGACTAAGGCTCTATCTATGTTGTTTCTTTTTTTTATACTTGTCTGCCTATTCACTTCGTATGCTCTCTACAGGGTCTACATTAACGGCTGCTCGAGCTGGTAGATAACCTGCCAAACCACTGAGGACAAGCGTTGCGAAGCTAATACTAAAAATCAAGCCTAAATCAGCCTTTACGGGGAGATGGTCAAAATAGTAAATGTTTTGTGGAATGAGGCTGATAGGCGAGCATTCTCCTAGCAAGCTGTAGCAAAGAAGATTGATGAGTGATTCGATCAGGTTGATAATGTTCTCCAAACGTTCAGCGGCATAGATACCTAAGGAAGAGCCCAGAGCTGTGGCAAGAAAGCCAATGAAAATAGAATGCATCGTAAAAATAAAGAGTATAGAGAAAGTCGGCATGCCCATAGCCCTTAGCATACCGATGCTTTGGCTGCGGGCTTTTACGGAAAGGCGGACGGTTACGCAAACCCCAGCTACTCCTGCCAAGACAAGCAGACTTAAAATCAGGATCATCAGTGTTTTTTCTAATTGCAGCGCTGCTAAAAAATTACCTCTTTCGTCTTTGATGCTTTGGATGGCATAATGATAGCGGGGCCGGGGCAGGGTCTGTCTCAGAAGGCTTTGCGCTTTATCTAAGTCAGAAAGTTTTTTTAGCTGAAAGATTACTTCTGTAGCTTGCTTAGGAATCCCTAAAACTCTCTGTGCGCTGGCTAAGGACATAAAAATCAGATGCGAATCGAATTCATAAAAACCTGTGTGATAAAAAGCAGCTACTCTAAAGCTTGCTCTTTGTATATCAAAGGCAGTGCGGAGATAGGCTCCTTTGGGGAGCAGCAGCTCTATCTTGGAGCCAATTTGCAATCCGTAGTAGCGGGCCATTTCTCTTCCTATTAAAACATAATTGCCCTTATGCAGCTTTCTGAGATATGCGTCACGGTAATGGATAATATCTGGAAAATGCCTAAAGCGCTCTAGTAATCTGGGAGATTTTGTAAGGGGTACAGCCCGCAGATTTTTTGCTTCAAATTGGCCATTGCTGGCAAGCAGGCTATTCACAGAGATACTGGGGAAGCTGCTTTGCAGTAGCTCTTGCAATGCGGCTTCTTTTTTGCTTCTGTTCAAAATTGTCTTATAGGTATGAAAAGGCCTTGTAAGATGACGCGATACAGAGAGATGGTAGCCGGAGTGCAGGAGTGTTTCCTGCACGGCGTTTTGGAAGCCGATAAAAACAGAAAGGACAATGATCATAACGAAGACCATCAAAGCAAGAAAGAGAAAAGCAAGCCGCGTGCCTGTATTGAAGATGGGAACTTTACCTGGGCTACGCAGATAACGCCAAGCAATGAACATTTCTAAAACAAATGGGAAAGTCATTAGGGAAGGCAAGCTGTAGGATGAGTAAAGCTTTAGAAATACTGCAGTGTCAAGTTAATTCTTTTGCTTGCTGTTGTTTGGAAGTGAAGCGGCTTAGCAAGGAGCGAGTACTGCAATGCGTGTTCTGAGTTTGTGTCATATTCGCAGGCTAGTCATTTTGGAGCATGGAGCATGTAATTTAGTGGGCACTTTTTCTTGTCACTTTTTAAAATTTTTTTAATAAAAGGCTTGACAACTATAATGCTTTGCTCTTAGAGTTGCCACAGCCCCTTGTGATAAGTGATCTAAATTCTTGTCACTTTTTAAAATTTTTTTAATAAAAGGCTTGACAACTATAATGCTTTGCTCTTAGAGTTGTCACAGCCCCTTGTGATAAGTGATCTAAATTCTTGTCACTTTTTAAAATTTTTTTAATAAAAGGCTTGACAACTATAATGCTTTGCTCTTAGAGTTGTCATAGCCCCTTGTGATAAGTGATCTAAATTCTTGTCACTTTTTAAAATTTTTTTAATAAAAGGCTTGACAACTATAATGCTTTGCTCTTAGAGTTGCCACAGCCCCTTGTGATAAGTGATCTAAATTCTTGTCACTTTTTAAAATTTTTTTAATAAAGGCTTGACAGCTTTGCTCTTAGAGTTGCCACAGCCCCTTGTGATAAGTGATGACTTTTTAAGATTTTTTTAATAAAAGGCTTGACAACTATAATGCTTTGCTCTTAAGTTGTCACAGCCCCTTGTGATAAGTGATCTAAATTCTTGTCACTTTTTAAAATTTTTTTAATAAAGGCTTGTATAATGCTTTGCTCTTAGAGTTGTCACAGCCCCTTGTGATAAGTGATCTAAGCAGTGTTTTATAGCGCAGGAGGATTGAAAGATGAAAGATGGATGAAAGATTGTATGAACGTACAGAAACCTAAAAAGCAAGGAGTGTATGCTTATTGCCTAAAGTCTATAGTGACTTTGCTGTTTGCGTCACTCTTTAGTATTAATTGTGGAGATAACAGTGGTGGAGTCACAGAGCTCTCAGATGTGGACAATTTTGTTCTAAAGCCTGGCGCAGAAATGCAGCATTACTGTCTTACTTTGGAAAGCATAGAAAGAGAAGGTAATTTTCGGCATCAGCCAATAAGAGACTTCTTGGGTGGCTTATTAAAAGTGTATGCAGACTCAGATGATAATAGCGGCCCTGATCTTTTTGGCAAGATTTGTGTTTCTACTTCGGAGGATGAGAATATTATGGCGGACGAAGGAGGCGCAGCAGAAAAGCTTCAAGATTGCCAAGACCTATGGTTCCAGTCCGATAATGATCCATTTTTGGGAGTAGGCGATGAAGGCAGGATAGATAAGCTCATGGCAGGTATTGCCAAAAAGCTCCTGCCTGAAGAGCTGGAATCGATAGAAGAGTTGCGTATAGATACATACAAGGGCCTTAGTGACCCCGTTAAGATGCGGGACACAAAGCTTGATCTTAATATAAGCAAGACTTTGGGTTTATATGATAGAAGAAACCAGCGTATTATTGTGGTCTTTCTTCCTATAGGAGATGATGACCCTGGCAAAGACTTCATATTGTATCCCGATGGGGAGGGTTTCCTTACGCCTAAGGACCATTATCCTGCCTATGCTACCTTCCAAGACTCAGAGTTTGTAAATAAAGATATCGTCAAGAGAACCCTGACATTGCGAGACCCGGCTGGTAAAAGTAACGCCAAGCTGCGCTTTGCGTTTAAGGTAGAGCGAAAAGCGTGTCCTGGTTACAATGCAGAGCAGCAGGAACTGTCAGGGCCTAAGCAAGATTACTGTGTTACATTGGATAATATCCACCTTTCGGGTGATTTTGATCCCCTTGCCTGGCCTCTTACGTCAAAAGGGGAGGCTGAGCTCTATGGCAAGATTTGTCCCATTAGGCAAGAAGACCTGTTAGCGTATAGCGATTTGAGTGATCTTGCGCAAAGTCTGGAAGCATGTCCTGCGCTTTGGTTTGTGAAAGATGATGATCCATACACAGGCTATGGATTGAGTGAGGTCTCCTTGCACTTGAGCAACCTTGTGGCAGATGGTCCTACTATTGCTAATAGTCTGGGCGTGCATTATACGGCAGCTGCCGGCACGAAGACGCCTAGTCTGCAGAGTGGGGATAATCCTATAGGCAGCAGCCTCACGGTTTCTACAGCTGCCGATCGCTTTAACGTGGCCTTTCTCCCCATCTTGGATGATGATTATACTGTGAGAGTTCTTGGAACGCGAGTGGGGGCTTTGCATGATGACCTTCTGCATCCCGGGCTAGGCGCGCAAGACCCTGCATCAGTGGAGTACTTTTTCCCTAACGGAGACTATCCCGCATTGCTCCCTATTTCGAAAAAAGATATTCCATCTGATGGCCTTCTTTCCAGAAAGGTGTATTTTTCTCAGGATGCCAAGAAAGCCCGTTTTGATTTGAGCATTAGGCATGGAGCCTGCGCGGCTGGTACCGGGGACCCATCTGGAGGAAGTCCTGACGCAGGTCCTGCAGAGCCTGTGTATGCTCAGTACTACTGTTTTGTTCGTACAGGTATCAAGGTGCAGGGGGCTTTTGATGAGGGGGTTGGTTACTTTACGGATCAAGGAGCGCCCGAGCTCTATGGCAGCGTATGCTTGCAGAGTTCTGAGGATCAGAGCCAGGGCTGTATTTTTGCTCTAGATAAGAGCACGGCTCTGACAGTTTCCGGTCTTGATAATCAGCAAGCAGGGGTTACTGTGGGCTCTAATAGCTCTGATGTGGTGTATAGCTTGTATGAGCCAGAGTTGCTGGATAAGGATGTGCTTACTAGTCAGCCTCTTTCCTTTGTAGAGGCCGAGTCACTCAACGCCTCTGTTAGTGGGCATGATATAGAGGATGCGTGGTCTGGCAGCTCCCAAGAGCCATTGCAGGGGAAATTAGTGTTTAAGCATACAGCTGGCGGCGCAGTGGAGATATCGTATGATATGAGACCGGGCGCTTGTGATGATGGTGGGCAGTCACCAAGTTCTGGGGGAGGCAAGGAGCCTAGCTTATCTGATGCTGAAAATCATATGCGCATAGTAGAGAAAAACCAAGAGGCGATTAGCGCTATTCGTGAAAAAGTTCAGAGCAAGAGCAAGGAGGCAGAGAATGCGTCAAGCTTGGCAAAGCAGGCAGGTGAACAGAGTCAGGATAAGACAAAGTATCAGGAGGCCTCGAAGGCCAGAGATGCCTATGCGATAGTTGTTGCTGAAGAGGCAAAAGCGCAGGAGCTGGCGAGGGAAGCCTTCAGCGCCAAAGGCGTGGTGGATGATTTGTCTGCGTCTCTTGGCGATAAGGAGGGCTTTGCGCCTATCAAGGAGCGCGCAGATGCTGCGAAAGCCGCTATTGATAGTGACCTTGTAATCCTTGCAGAAAGTCTTGCTAAGGCGCAGGCTGCATTAAGTCTGGCAGATAGCCTTTTGCCTCCGCTTAAGTTTTGCTTTGCTCTGAGCCACATAGAGCTTAACAAGCGCTTGGATGCTTTCCCAGATAATACAGCCGAGCTGTATGGCGATGTATGCTTGTGGGCAGGAGATGGACAGAAGCAGTGCCTTTTTGAGCATGGCAGAGATGCTGTCTTGGCTATATCAAAGGGTGATAAGCATGCTGTGGATGTGCGTAAGACAATTGAATTCGCAAAGGGAGGAGACTCTCTTGTGCTAAGCTCCGTGCTCAAGGATAAGGATGTCACGCTTGATGATACAATAGCTTTGCAGGGCTTCGAAGGCCTGGGTACAGTGCTGTCTGGTTACAAGATACAGGAGAAAAGCCTGTTGGATGGCCTAAACCCGCTTAAATCCAAGATCGTATTTGATGGCGTTAATTTTGAAGTAGACGTGCATATGGGTTTTGCTTGCGAATCGGTGGAAGGAGTAGTGGGTCAAGGAGAAGCTGAGGAGCTTAGTCTGGCTGAGGCTGAAAACAATGCGAAAGTCGTAGAGGGCGCGCAGCAGGCGATCAGCGATATACTCCAGAAAGTAATAGCAGAGCGTAAGGTAGTAGAGCAGGCTCAGGCAGCAGCAGCTAATGCAAATACGCAAAATCAGGATAAGACAAAATATCAGGAAGCTGTGAAGGCCAGGAATGCCTATGCGGTGGTTGTTTCTGGAGCGGCTAAGGCGCAGGAGCTGGATAATGCTGCGACTGTTGCAAGAGATGCCATAGATGCCTTGGCGGCATCCCTTGCTGAGGAGGAGGATTTTCCAGCTATCAAGCAGCGCTCGGATGCGGCGAAAGCAGCGATTGACGGCGATCTTGCAACGCTGGCGACAGAAGTTGGGAAGGCAGATGTCGCAGTGGCAGCAGTAGATGCCCTTCTACCTCCGCTGAAGTTCTGCTTTGTCCTGACGCATATAGAAGTGGTGAAGGATTTAGATGGTGCCTTCGATAACACGGCGGAATTATACGGCGATGTGTGTCTGCAGGCAGGTGAGGGGCAAAAGCAATGCCTGTTTCAGAAAAACGATGATGATGTATTGGCTATAGCAGAGGGTGAAAAGCATGCTTTGGAAATACGAAAAACCATCCAGTTTGCAAAGGGAATAGACTCTCTTGTCCTAAGCGCTGATCTCAAAGAGAAAGATGTTAAATTTGATGATACGATTATTTGGCACGATATCGAAGGTTTGGGCGCAGTGCTCTCTGGCTATAAGATACAAGAGAAAAGCCTGCTGGATGGCACAAACCCCCTTAAGTCCAAGATTGTATTTGATGGCGTCAAGTTTGAAGTAGATGTGCATATGGGCCTTGCTTGTACGGCTGTGCCAGGCGAAGGGCAGGAAGTAGAAATAGCAGCTGACTTGGCTGAAGCTGACAGGCAGGCGAAAATCGTAGAGGCAAAACAGGCAGAGGTCAGCGCCATCTTGACAAAAGTAGTAGCAGCGAGTGCGGGAGCAACGCAAGCGCAGACAGCAGCTACTAATGCAAGTCAGGATGCGCAAAAATACCAAGAAGTCTCGAAGGCCAGGGATGCCTATGCGACAGTTATTTCTGAGGCAGACAAGGCGAAGGCGCTGGAGCCTGTTGCGAAAGCTGCAAAAGATGCTGTGGATGCCTTAGCTGAATCACTGGGTAGCGAGGATGCTTTCCCGGCTATTAAGCAGCGCTCAGATAATGCGAAAACGGCCCTTGATAATGACCTTGCGACGATTGCAGGAGAAATTACGAAGGCAGAGACCGCATTGGCAGCAGTAGATGCTCTTTTGCCTCCGCTGAAGTTCTGCTTTGCCCTGACGCATATAGAAGTGGTGAAGGATTGGGATGGCTGGGGAGATGATACGGCAGAATTATATGGCGATGTGTGTCTGCAGGCAGGCGATGGGCAGCAGCAATGCCTTTTTGAGAAAAGCAATGATGAGGTCTTGCCTATAGCAAAGGATGAGAGGCTTGCTGTAACTCAGGTACGTAAGACCATCCAATTTGCAAAGGGAGGCGACCTGCTTGTGCTAAACGCTGATCTTAGAGATGAGGATATCTACGCTTGATGATAAGATAGCTTTAGAGGGCGTCGAGAGCCTGCCCGCAACGCTCTCTGGCTATAAGATACAAGAAAAAAGTCTGCTGGATGATGCCAAACCCCGCTTAAGTCCAAGATAGTCTTTGACGGCGTTAAGTTCGAAGTAGACGTGCATATGGGCCTTAGCTTGTGATGAGGTGGCGGCAGAGGAACAAAGAGTACAGGCGACAGCTGACTTGGCTGAAGCTGACAAGCAGGCGAAAATCGTAGAGGAGAAGGCAGCGGCGGTCAGCGCTATCCTTGCAAAAGTAGTCACAAAGCGTAAAGAGGCAGAGACGGCGCAGGCAGCAGCGAGCACAGCGGATACGCAAAATAAGGACACGAAGAAATACCAGGAAGCTTCCAAGACCAGAGATGCCTATGCTGCGGCTGTATCTGAGGCAGAGAAGGCGCAGGACCCAGAGCTGGAGCCTGTTGCGAAGGCTGCAAAAGATGCCGTAGATGCCTTGGCTAACGTCTCTTGGGAGTAATGTAGGCTACCAAGCTATTAAAAAGCGCTCAGATGATGCGAAAGCGGCGCTGGATGCTGATCTTCTTACGATTGCATCAGAAATTACAAAGGCAAAGGCAGCATTGGCGACAGCGGATGGCCTCCTGCCTGCGCTGAAGTTCTGCTTTGCCGTGACGCATATAGACGTGACAAAAGATTTCGATCCCTTCGTCCCCCTCGAGGATACGGTAGAATTGTATGGCGATGTATGTCTGCAGGCAGGTGAGGAGACGCAGGAATGCTTATTTCAGAGAACTAGAGGAAGCACATTAGATTTGGATCAAGACCAGGCATGCTATATCGCCTCAAGCTGCGTAAGACCATCCAGTTTGCAAATGGGAGGCGATCTGCTTGCGCTGAGCGCTGATCTCAGAGATGAGGATGGCGTGTCTAAGGCGGGTTGATGATAAAATAGCTTTGCTGGGCTTCGAAGGCCTGCCTGCAACGCTGTCTGGCTATAAGATACAAGAAAAAAGCCTGCTGGATGGCGTAAATCCCCTTAAGACCAAGATAGCCTTTGAAGGCCTTAAGTTTGAAGTAGACGTGCATATGGGCCTTAGCTGCGACGATGTGGCGGCAGAGGAGCAAAGAGTGCAGGCGGCGGCTAACTTGCTTGAAGCTGAAAAGAATGCAAAAATCGTAGAGGAGAAGGCAGCGGCGGTCAGCGCTATCCTTGCAAAAGTGGTCACAAAGCGTAAAGAGGCAGAGACGGCTGCAAGAGCAGCGAGCACAGCGGATACGCAAAATAAAGACACGAAGAAATACCAGGAAGCTTCCAAGACCAGGGATGCCTATGCGGCGGCTGTATCTGAGGCAGAGAAGGCACAGGACCCAGAGCTTGAGCCTGTTGCAAAAACTGCAAAAGATGCCATAGACGCCTTGTCTTCGTCTCTTGGGAGCGACGCAGGCTACCAAGCTATCAAGAAGCGCTCAGATGATGCGAAAGCGGCTCTGGATGCTGATCTTCTTACGATTGTATCAGAGATTACAAAGGCAAAGGCAGCATTGGCGACAGCGGATGGCCTTTTGCCTGCGCTGAAGTTCTGCTTTGCCGTGACGCATA
>CBDETG010000084.1:0-11008 GCA_965242745.1 Leptonemataceae bacterium | reverse complement strand
CGGCGCCCAGACTCTGCTTATTACAACAAGGCCCCAGTCAACAGAGCCCACGCTGCTTATTCCAAACGTTACTTATCTCACTGGGCGCTATCGTCATTACTTCTCCCGCCGCCTATTACAACAAAGCTGTAGGCTAATGTATTTTTGAAAAAAACAAGCGCCAACAGTTTTTTGCTTGCTTAATCTGCGTAAAAAAATACTTTGTCAATATTAAAGGAGCTTAAGAAATGAAACAAATCACAACTTTTTTATCTATACTTGCAATGCTGATCTGCCTTGCTTGCGCAAGTGATGGCAAGGACGGCTCTGACAGCCCTGCTGTCAAGGACGGCAGGGATGACATGCCTGCCAACGTAATTGATTGCTCAGCAGGCGATCATGACACCGATGGCGACGGGCGCCGGGACTATACTATGGAGTGCTATGAAAACGGCAATAGGAAGAGAGAGATAGTCCTACCATCCCGACGGCATGACAAAAGACTATGAATACACCTACTACGAAAGCAACGGCAATAAGAAGACAAGGATGGACTACACAAGCGATGATACAAAATTCAGTGAAACCACTTACTACGAAAGCAATGGCCAGCGCAAGACTTATCTAGGCTACCATCCCGACGGCATGACACAATCTTCTGAAATCACATTTTACGAAAGCAACGGTGATCGCAAGACAAAGATAAACTACTATCTCGACGGCACAAAGCACAACGGCCACCCTATATGCTACCAAGACGACGGCAATACTGAAGAGCCCTGCACGCAGGCAAAACACGGCTGTGATGAAAACAGCAAAACGTGCATAAACTAAGGCGCTCAGCCTCGTTGTTCGTTTTGCTTAGCTGCATCAGCACCCAATACGACATAATACGGCGGCCAGACTCCGCATATTACCACACCGCCCCCTGTCATGAAAACCACCGCTGCATTATTACAAACAACACCATGCGCCGCATACTACCACACCGCCCGCAGTCATCAAAACTAACGCCCTATTATTACAACAACACCAGACGCCGCATATTACCACACCGCCCGCAGTCATCAAAACTAACGCTGCATTATTACAACAACGCCCAGACGCCGCATATTACCACACCGCCCGCCTCTATTAAAACCAACGGCGAATTATTACAACAACGCCATGCGCCGCATACTACCACACCGCCCGCAGTCAGCAAAGTCAACGCCACGGCACCCAAGCGCCGCCTAATTCCATCCCCGCCCTAGTCAGCAGAGCTAACGCCCCCCTAACACAAGCGCACCCTTGCTACTACAACGCCATTTTCACCACAGCCGCCAGCATTATGTCGCGTTGGGCGCCGTCATCAAAACTAACGCCCTATTATTACAACAACGCCATGCGCCGCATATTACAACACCGCCCCCTGTCATGAAAACCAACTCTATATTATTACAACAACGCCCAGACGCCGCATATTACCACACCGCCCGCCTCTATTAAAACCAACGCCGCATTATTACAACAACGCCCAGACGCCGCATATTACCACACCGCCCGCAGTCATCAAAACTAACGCCCCGGCACCCAAGTGCCGCCTAATTCCATCCCCGCCCTAGTCAGCAGAGCTAACGCCCCCCTAACACAAGCGCACCCTTGCTACTACAGCGCCATTTTCACCACAGCCGCCAGCATTATGTCGCGTTGGGCGCCGTCATCAAAACTAACGCCCTATTATTACAACAACGCCCAGACGCCGCATATTACCACACCGCCCCCCTGTCATGAAAACTAACGCCCTATTATTACAACAACGCCCAGACTCCGCATATTACCACACCGCCCGCAGTCATCAAAGCTAACGCTGCATTATTACAACAACGCCATGCGCCGCCTAATTCCATCCCCGCCCTAGTCAGCAGAGCTAACGCCCCCCTAACACAAGCGCACCCTTGCTACTACAACGCCATTTTCACCACAGCCGCCAGCATTATGTCGCGTTGGGCGCCGTCATCAAAACTAACGCCCTATTATTACAACAACGCCATGCGCCGCATATTACCACACCGCCCCCTGTCATGAAAACCAACTCTACATTATTACAACAACGCCCAGACGCCGCATATTACCACACCGCCCGCAGTCATCAAAACTAACGCCCTATTATTACAACAACGCCATGCGCCGCATATTACAACACCGCCCCCTGTCATGAAAACCAACTCTACATTATTACAACAACGCCCAGACGCCGCATATTACCACACCGCCCGCAGTCATCAAAACTAACGCTGCATTATTCCAACAACGCCATGCGCCGCATATTACCACACCGCCCGCCTCTATTAAAACCAACTCCGCATTATTACAACAACACCATGCGCCGCATATTACCACACCGCCCGCAGTCATCAAAACTAACGCCCTATTATTACAACAACGCCCAGACGCCGCATATTACCACACCGCCCGCAGTCATCAAAGCTAACGCTGCATTATTACAACAACGCCATGCGCCGCTTATGACAACAAGGCCGGAGGCAGGTTTTTTGAAAAAAAACAAGCGCCAACAGTTTTTTTCTTGCCTAGTCTGCCTAAAAAAAAATACTTTGTAAATAAGGGTTGGTTTTCAAGGAGTCAATATGAAACAAATCACCACTTTTTTATCTATGCTTGCAATGCTGAGCTGCCTTAGCTGCGCAAGTGATGGCAATCCAAGCAACACGGATACAGAAAGCCCGCCTTATCAATTTATACCCGAAGGCGCTGATGGCGAGTTTGAGTGCCGGGCGGGCGATTATGACAGCAATAGCGACGGGGACATAGATTTTAGTATAGGATGCTACAGCAATGGCAACCGCAAACACGTCATCCTTTACCAGACTTCTTTTACGGCTTTTTACAAGAAGCCCATTTCCAGCATCCACTACACGTTTTACGAAAGCAACGGCCAGCTCAAGACTCTGATACGCTACGACAGCTACGGCATACAATACGGCGGCCACCCTATATGCTACCAAGACGATGGCATTACGCAAGAGACCTGCGCGCCAGCACAACACGGCTGCGATCTGCACTATAGCTGCGCAGACCCTGCTTTATACGGCGGCGGGAGGCACGACTGCATAGCCGGCGATTATGACTCAAACTACGATACAAAAACAGATTTCAGCATAACCTGCCATAACAACGGCGCTCGCAAAACATACATACGCTACCAAAACGACGGCCTAACAAAACACTATGAATTCACCTACCACGAAGACGGCAATTTGAAAGAAAGCATATCACACTCCGATCACCCCTGCACGGGCAATCAGATACTCAAAGACGAGAAATGCACAGCCTGCGCTGATCCAGAATATCCCAATTCGGACAGGACAGCCTGCGTCACCACATGCGCGAATGGGGAGCTGAAGCCGACGAACAAACCCACTTGCGAGGCGAAAGCCACATGCACGGGCAACAAGGTGCACAACCCGGCGGATAATACCTGCATTACGGAAGCCGCCTGCCGCATAGCCACAGGCAAGCTCATCAGCACGGATGGCCGCGCCTGCATCAGCGAAGACGCCTGCCATGGCGGCGACAGCAGCGGGGAAAATAGCATACTGGACAACCGCTGCATCACGGATGAGGCCTGCCAGGACATGGCGGGCCATGTTGCTGCCGATGACGGCGAATGTATGGAATGCACGGGCGATGACCCCATACGCAATGTGGGCAAGACGGCCTGCATCAGCTATACCGACTGCCATGGCGGCAACAGTAGCGGCCCTAACAGCCTGCTGGGTACTGACTGCATTACGGACGCCGCCTGCCAGGACATGCCCGGCTACGTTGCGCAGCTTGACGGCGTCTGCCAAGAATGCTCAGGCGATACGCCCTTGCGCAATACCGAACAGACAGCTTGCCTCAGCGAATGTCCGGATTCACAGTTTCCCAATTCTGGCAGGACGGACTGCGCCAGCTCCTGCCCAGCCGGCGAGGTCAAGCCGACGAACAAGCCCACCTGCGAGAAGATAGTCACTTGCACGGGCGATCAGCTCTACAATCCCGAGGACAACACCTGTATCAGCCTCTAAGCGGGCGCTATGCGGCTTAGCATGTCATACCTGATTGCTCTTCTCTTCAGCTTCTTATTTGCGGCGCATTGCTACGTAATGAAGCAAGGCGCAGGCCAGCTGGAAATACTTTGGATGCGCCGCTCTTTTAGCAAGGTCCTGGCTGACTCCCAAACGCCGGAGGCGGTGCGCCGAAAGCTGATGTACGTAGAAAAGGTGCGGCGCTTTGCCCAAGACAAGATGGGCCTAAAAGTGCACGAAACCTACCAGTATTACAGCGATCTGAGACGCCCCGCCTTAGCGTGGAATGTAAGCGCATCCAAAAAACTTGCCTTCCAAGCAAAAACATGGTGGTTTCCTATAGCTGGGAGCCTGCCTTACTTGGGCTTTTTTTCTTACGAAGATGCCAAAGCGCAAGCCAGAAAGCTAGAGCGGGAGGATTGGGATGTGCGTATCAGCGAGGTGGCAGGCTATTCTACTTTAGGCTGGTTTGATGACCCCTTGTTATCCACACAGCTGGCATATTCTGACTGGTATTTAGCGTCCTTAGTGATTCACGAATGCGCTCATGCGACTCTCTGGTTTCAGGATGATGTCTCTTTCAATGAGTCTATGGCATCTTTTACAGGCATTACCGGCGCTTTGCAATTTTATGAACAGGAATACGGCTTAGAAAAACGCAGGCAGCAGGAGGCGGTCTTGGTAAGGAGATTGCAAAAGAGGCAGCTGTACCGCTCTTATCGCAGGCGTCTGGAAAAACTCTATGCCGGCAGACTCAGCAAGGAAGAAAAACTCAGGAAAAAAGCGCAGATTCTGGCTCGTCTCGAGGCGCTGCTTGGCAGAGGCAGCTACAAGGCCGACTCCAAGCAGGATGCAGATGCTGACAAATACCTCTTTGGTCCTCTTAACAACGCAGATTTGCTCGCCTATCATCGCTATAACTCAGGGGAAGCGTATTTTCGCTCCCTTTTTCAAAGCTGCGGGGAAGATTGGGCGTGTTTTTTCCAAAGATTACAAAAACTTGCCAAACTAACAAAACAGCAGCGCCTTCTTATCTGGAAAAAAGGGGAATAGCATGAATATTTCTGCGGCAATGCCAGCTTGCGACTTAGAGCCGCCTCAAAACTAGGCTCAGGAGGCGGCGCCATTTGGCTGACGACGACCAGAATGGTCGGTAGTCTGCTCGATGTAGACTGGCAGAGCGCTCGATGGGCTCAGCAATTCGCTAGCCGTAAAGGTTCGGGGAGCGCTAGCGCAGGTGATCAAGGGCTTTGCGGGAGTAGAGCACGTTGAGACCTTGCAGACTACTTGCCTTTCGCAAAAGGCAAGGCTGCTATAATGTTACGGTCTTGTTCAAGCTGTAAAAGCAGCGCTTGGGGGGAAGTAAATTTGATCTGATCGCGGATGCGCTCTTTAAAAAAGAGGCGAAGCTTTTCTCCGTATAGCTCACCTTGAAAACCAAGGAGATGCGCTTCTACGCTTAATTCTTGTTGGCCAAAAGTAGGGTTTGTTCCTATATTGATCATGCTTGTATAGCGCCTGCCGCCCCACTCGCAATAGCCCGCATATACTCCTTCTTTAGGAATGGCTTTGGTAGGTAATAGGTCTAAATTGATCGTAGGGAAGCCTAGTTTGCGTCCTCTTTGGAAGCCTCTTTTCACCATAGCTTGTATGAAAAAATCATAACCTAGATATTGATTAGCTCTTATCATATCGCCTTCTTGGATACATTGGCGTATAAGACTGCTGCTAAGTATATTTCTTCGGAAGCGTACAGCATGAATTCTTTCCACTTTGTAGCTGTAACGCTTCTGCATCTTTTTTAGGAAGTGATAATCCCCCTTGCGTCCTTTACCAAAATGTTGATCATAACCGATGATAATATGCCTGCTGCGCAGCTTGCCTATGAGGATTTCTTTTAGATAACGCATAGCTGTCATGCGGGCTATAGTTTGCGAAAACTCGAGGAGACAGACCGCATCTAGATCAAATTTTTGAAACAGCGCCAGCTTTTCCTCATAATGAAATAGCTCACTGCCTCTTTCTGCTGCGCGTTTGCCCAAGACAAAATCCGGATGAGGATCGTAACTTAACAGGACGCGTGGAATGTTCTTTTTGCGGCTTCGTTTCTCTAACCGTTTGAGTATGGCTTGATGACCTCTATGCATTCCATCAAAAACGCCAAGAGTAAGAACACAAGAATCCCACGCAGCTTCGAAATCCTTCAGATCACGTATAATCAACATTAGATAAGGCTAGGATCAAAGTAGACAGGCCTCATAAGACCTCTAGGAGCTTGCTTATGGCTAATGTTCTAAAGCAAAGTCCACTCTAAACGCTGTTTATGAAAAGCTATCTCCTCTTGACTTATCATAGTTTTCTTCCTTGCGCGCTGTGTCAAGAAAGGCCTTCTGTCTAAATGTCAAGCCACAATAGAAATGTCCCCCTCTTGCCTAAAACTACCTCCTTTAGGGCAGCAGCACATGCCTAATGCCCATCGCAAAAAGCATTTTTTGACTCGACTTTATGAGACAAGAGAGGCAGAAGGTAAGCGCTTGCAGATAGACCCAGTCTAGCCTATTAGGAATGTAAAAAACAGCTCCAGTTATTTTGTAAAGGATTGCTAAAGCTGTGCGGCTGCGAATTTGGAGGCTTCGGCGTACTATTTTGTTGTACTTTCTTCTTAAACGCAATGCTGGCTGTATACCATAGACAAGAGCTCAATGCTCAGGACTACGCAAGAATACTAAGGCGTAGCTTGGCAAACGAGAAGGAAACATACCAATCTGTTTTGCCTATACTAGAAGACGTACAGAAGAATGGTTTAGATGCGGTATCACGATACAACCAGAAATGGGATGGGCTTTTGCTTTCCCCTCAAGAACTTTTTGTTACAGAAGAAGAATTCCAAAAAGCCGAAGCAAAACTTGCGCCAGAACTAAAAGAGGCCTTTCAAGAAGCTTACAAGAATATCCATGCCTTTCATGCGCTCCAAAAAAAAAGCCTGATTTCCAAAGAAACAGAGATAGCAGGCACTCGCCTGGGCTATCGTTATCTGCCTATGGAGGGTGCAGCGATTTACGCCCCAGGAGGCCTTGCTGTATATCCCTCTTCTGTCCTCATGGGCCTTGTGCCCGCCCGATTGGCCGGCGTGCGGGAATGTATTCTTATTACGCCTCCCTCTGCTGCAGGGCAGGTGCATGATGCCCTGCTCTATTGCGCTCACTTAGCTGGCGTGCATAAGGTATGTAAAGCCGGAGGCGTGCAGGGTATAGCTGCTGCTGCATATGGTTTTATAGGGAGCCCTGTTTCTATTATTGCAGGGCCGGGAAATCGCTATGTGACTGCGGCCAAGTCTATCTTAGCAGCGCAGGGGAAAGTTGCCATTGATTTGCCGGCCGGCCCCTCTGAGGTGCTGATCATTGCTGATGATACTGCAAAGCCATCTTTTATTGCTGCTGATATGTTGTCTCAGGCAGAACATGGCCCAGACAGCGCTGCTGTCCTGCTTTGCCTATCTCCAAGCTTGCTTGAGGCAGTACAGCAAGAGCTTGCAGCTGCTTTGCAGACACGTTCCAGGCGCAGGCGGGCAGCGATGAAAAGACAGAGTATACAAGAGCATTCCTTTGCCTTAGTATGCCAAAACTGGGACGAGGTCTATCGTTTTGCAAATGACTATGCGCCTGAACACCTTGAGCTATGCGTAGCAGAGCCCGAAAAAGCTCTTGACAAAATTTCCAATGCAGGCAGTGTATTCTTGGGTCATTACAGCCCCGTAGCTTTGGGCGACTACTACAGTGGTACAAACCACATTTTGCCTACAGGCGGCGCTGCTCGTTTTCGTTCAGGCTTGGGCGTGGATCATTTTCTTAAGAGAATCAGCTACCAATATGCGAGCAAAGAAAGCCTTAGGGCAGCGATGCCTTCCATACTTGCGATGAGCCGCTGCGAAGGCTTTGAGGAGGAACATGGCCGTTCTGTAAGCCTGCGTTTTCAAGACATACTCTAAAATGCTTCTTTCTGTATGTAAATCAAAAATACACCGAGCCACAATCACAGAGGCCAACCTGCATTACGAAGGCAGCTTGACCGTAGATGAAAAGCTCTTAGAAGCCGCCGCTATCCTGCCTTACGAAAAAGTGAGCGTAGTAAACATTCACAATGGCGCGCGTCTGGATACCTACGTAATCTGTGGCGCAAGAGACAGCGGCGTCATATGCTTAAACGGAGCTGCGGCGCGTATGGGTGAGCCGGGGGATTTGATTATCATTATTTCCTACGCCCTCTTGGATGTGCAGGAGGCGCAGGCCGGCTTCAAGCCTCGCATCGTCTTGGTAGATCAGGCAAATCGCATAGTAGAAAGCCCAGATCACAAATGACACAAAGGACTCCCTTATTCTAAAACATGACTCACATAGACCCCACCGCCATTGTTGACCCTAAAGCTGAGCTGGACGCAAGCGTCTCCATAGGGCCCTATTCCATTATAGGCCCCGGCGTCCAGATAGCCAAGAATTGCCGCATACATAGCCATGTGCATATCAAAGGGAATACCCAGATTGGAGCCGACAACCAATTCTTCCATGCCTGCCTTATAGGTGAAGCGCCGCAGGACAGCGGCTTTCAAGATCATCCCGAGTCCAAAATAATCATTGGAGAGGGCAATACCTTTCGCGAATATGTCCAAGTGCATCGCTCTGTCTTAGAGCAAGGGACGAGAATAGGAAATCACAATTTTATTATGGGACTTGTCCATTTGGCCCACGATATTCAACTTGGAGACCACAACACTATGATACAGAATTCGATTCTGGGAGGCCATGCGCATGTGGGAGACTATAGCTATGTATCCAGCTTTGTTGCAGTACACCCGCATTGCTCTATAGGGAGCGCTTCCATCGTCGGCGGAATGGCTCGCATCAACCAAGACGTGCCCCCCTATGTGATCGTGCAAGGCACAGATCGGGCCCGCATCCGCGGCTTAAATGCGCTTGGAATGAGGCGGGCAGGCTTTAGCTTAGAGACCCGCATGGCTATTAAAAAGGCCTACAAGACCCTCTTTGTGCAGGCTGCATCTCCCCTGCAGGGGGCAGCCCTAGTAGAAAAAGAACTTCTGAGCAAATACGATCCCAAAAGCGAAGCTCACAGCAAGCTCAGGGCAATGCTTGACTTTATCACGCGCTCTAAGCGGGGCATGATACGCAGCTCTGAGCGTCAAAACAGAAACAATATAGAAGACGAAGACTAAGGTAGCGAAAGCAACAGAATCGCAGGCATCAGATAAAAACTAAGCCTTAGTTTGACTCAGGTGCGCAATAAGGTCTAAGAGCTTGCAGGAATAGGCCCACTCGTTGTCATACCAAGCGACCAGTTTTACAAAGCGTTCATTTAAGGCGATGCCGGCATTTGCGTCAAAAATAGAAGTATGGCTGTCTCCAAGAAAATCCGCTGAGACCACCGCATCTTCACAATAAGCTAGTATCCCTTGCATAGGCGTGCTTTGCGAAGCCTTTTTCATAGCTGCCTTGATCTCCTCATAAGTGGCCGGCTTTTGCAGGCGCACAGTCAGGTCTACAACAGAGACATCCGCTACGGGAACCCGGAAGGCCATCCCCGTCAATTTACCATTCAGCTCAGGGATGACTTTGCCTACAGCCTTTGCAGCTCCCGTAGAAGAAGGGATAATGTTTTGCAGACTTCCCCGGCCGCCTCTCCAATCTTTCTTAGAAGGCCCATCCACAGTCTTCTGCGTAGCGGTCACGGCGTGTATGGTAGTCATCAGCCCTTCTTCTATCACCCAATGATCATGCACGATCTTTGCTATGGGAGCAAGGCAGTTTGTAGTGCAGCTTGCATTCGATACCACTTTCATATGGGCCCGGCAGCTCTCATGATTGACGCCCATAACGAACATCGGGGCATCAGGAGAAGGCGCTGAAATCACAACAGCTTTTGCGCCGGCTTCCAGGTGCAGCGAGGCCTTTTCTAGGCTTGTAAAGAGACCGGTGGATTCTATTACGTAGTCTACTTCTAAAGCCTTCCATGGCAACAGCGCGGGATTGGCTTCCTGACTAAGATGGACCTTTTGCCCCTGCACCTCCAAGTATGTTTCGCCCGGCTTGATCGTGCCGCGAAAGAGGCCGTGGTTGGAGTCATAGCGCAGCAGGTAGGCCATATAGCTGCTCTCCAAAAGATCATTTACTGCCACAACTTCCATGTCCTCTCGCAGCATAGCAGCGCGCAAAGCAAGACGGCCAATCCTGCCAAAACCATTGATAGCTATACGTATACTCATGAAGCATGCCTCCTATATGAGGACCTACATAAATTGCAGGCGCTGGAAAGCAATCAAAAAAAGCTGCATCTGGAGCCCGGCAAAACTATAACAAAAGCATAAAGAAGGGATTTTGGAACTATATACAAGAGTCCATAAAACGAATAGAAAAGCTTGCAGGCGCTTAGACCTAGTAATAATAAGGTATGCGGGCGCAGGCCAGGATCTGCGGCCCTTGTTTTATGCAGGCAAATGAAAAGCAACTTACAGAACAGGTCCATTTATTGCAAAGACAACATAGACGTATTGCAAGGCATAAACTCCAAATGCGTAGACTTGCTATACCTAGACCCGCCCTTTAACAAAAAGAAAGTCTTTACAGCTCCTATAGGCAGTCACGCAGAGGGCGCCAGCTTCAAGGATTATTTCAGAGAAGAAGACCTAAAAGAAGAATGGCTAAAGACTATCAAAGAAGACCGGGACGAGTTATACAGCTTCCTTATGGGCATCAGGGATTATGGCAACAAGTATAACTTCTGCTATCTTGTCTACATGGCTATACGGCTACTAGAATGCCACCGGATACTAAAAGACACGGGCAGCTTGTATTTGCACTGCGATCCGACTATGTCGCACTACTTAAAAATACTTCTGGATTGCGTCTTTGGAGAGAAGAATTTTAGGAATGAAATAGTTTGGTCTTATA
>CBDETG010000083.1:0-14715 GCA_965242745.1 Leptonemataceae bacterium | reverse complement strand
AGCAGCCATACGATAAGTAATACCCTGGCAGCGAACTGCAGGCTCTGGGTGTATAAATTGATTGGTCTCTGGTTATTTTTCATAAATTTAAAATTTAAAGGGTATATCGGCTATTTCCGGGGAAGTGTTAAAAAATTTTTGCCATATTAATTTTATCTTGATTGAAGAACAAAAGCAGGGTATAATAAAGCATTTGCCAAGATTTTGAAAAGCGCTTGCTACGACGATTAAAGCGAGCCAGATGAGCTCGAATGCTGCTATTGACAGATGCTATTAAGTGCCTCTGTGCTTTGGTTACAATATACTCCTCTTTTACTTTGTGCTCAGCAAAGGCTGAGCCATAGCAGCTATTAGCATCGGTGGCGATATAAACTAATATGAGGGCACTTGGCTTTGGTCTGCTTATACAATTGGATGGCAGCTTCTTTACCCTCCCCTATTACATAGGAAACAACCCGACCTGATTCCCGACAATAAGCAAGCCATACAACTGCCCTTTGCTGTTTCTTTTTTACGAATGTGTAGATCTCATCCATTTCAATGATAACCGAGGTTGGAGGTGGATCATTGGTATCTTTGTTTTCTAGCTGAGCCTCTACTTGCTTGCCTGCTTTCTTGATCCAATAAAGGACTCAGGGAGGTGAACAACCTATAAACTTAGCTATTTTCCTAATGCCCACATTATTCAGGTACATGTCCATGGCTTTTGCTTTTTGCTGATAAGTAAATTTGCGAGCCTTGCCGCTCAAGTACTTCTGGCATGATTTACATTTATAGTACTGAATCCCGTTACAGGAGCCATTTTTGATAATTTTGTTGCTTCCACAGTGTGTGCAAAGTTTTTCCATGATTAACAATTTTAAAGTTAGCATGTTTCAACCTTGCTAAGTTATACTAATTTCAAATGTTTTTAACACTCCCGAAAAAAAGGGGGTTGTGAAGGTGAAGGTTGGATCCTATGCTATCGACAAAGCATTCGTGACAGTGCTATCGATGCTTTACAGCGTGTTGAGGCCATTGAGAAGCTATAAGAAGAGATAACGCACAAGATGAAGATGCCTTTTATAAAGTACGTGCAGTCTCCAATGCCGTTCTGGAACATCGTTTTGTGCATCCTGTTACCAGTGTGAGGGAGGTTAGCAAAAGCTTAGGGAAAGCCTACAACACGATTGGTAGTAGATTGCAACACTTTAGTGAGCTAGGTATTGTTTCTGGACATGCCATCTATGAAAAAAAGCAAGCTATATCAGCTCGATCGCTATCTAGATCTGCTAGAAAAGGAATTTTAGGTACTATGCCGAGCTTGCTGCAGCCTGGGTAGCTTCCTGCTCTGTACCATTTTGCGAGCGAGTAAAAGCAACATCGACAGCTTCGTGGTCTCCTTGTGCTTTGTATAAGCTCCCTAGTAGGTAATAGGCGGTCTTGTCTTCTTGCGCTTTTCCTAGACGACCGCTGCACTGGTCTATAGATACCTTATAAGCTGCCAGGTAGGCTTCCCTGGTTTGGGTCATGGCAATGCCTGCTTCCTGGAACTCTTCGTAGTGATGAATCATCAGGTAGTAGGCATAGTCTATGCCTCTGAGCAATACTCTTTGCTGCTGGCTGATATATGCTTGTAGGACAGGCGTTGCTGTTGGCTGTTCTAGAAGACCATAATTTAGCTCACTCGCATCATCTCCACGCTCGATGGCTTGGTGGAGGTAGTCATGGGCTTGGGAGGTTTTTTCAGTAGCTAGCAAGAAGTTGCCGTACGCTGTATATAAGCCTGCTTCTACCCCGTCACTGGCTTCGACGGCTTGTTCAAAGCTGGCAGTAGTTTTCTCTAGATACGCTTGTGCCTGTTGTTCATCGCCTTCTTGCCTAGCTGCTAGGGCTTTTACGTGGTACATAACACCTAGATTGTGGCCTATGCTTGTTTTCGTGGATTGGGACACTGCTGGCACAGCCAGGGCTTGTTCATAGTATTGGATCGCTTCCTCTAGACGGCCTAAGCCACCATAGGCTACTCCTACAGCGTAGGAGGCGTCCGCTACCTCAGCATGATGCTCTCCCTCGTGAAGTGCCTGCTGCATCGCGAGGGCTTGCTGATAATAATCGAGAGCTTGGGCATCGTTGCCTAGACGTTCATAGGTTATCGCTACAGTGCGCAGGGCTGCAGCTACCTCAGCATGGTCCTTTCCCTCATGGAGAGCCTGCTGCATCGCGAGGGCTTGCTGATAATAATCGAGGGCTTGGGTATACTTACCTAAGCGCTCATAAGCTACTCCCACATTGCGCAGGGCGTCCGCTAGATCAGCATGGTTCTCTCCCTTGTGGAGAGCCTGCTGCATCTTGAGGGCTTGCTGAAAGTAAGCCAGGGCTTCGGTATACTTGCCTAAGTTCTGGTGGCCGATCGCCACAGTGCGCAGGGCTGCAGCTACGTCAGTATGGTTCTGGCCCTCGTGGAGTTTCTTCCGCATCTTGAGGGCTTGCTGATAGTACCCAAGGGCTTGGGCATAGTTGCCTGAGTACTCATAGGATACTCCCAAAGTGCGCAGGGCTGCAGCTACGTCAGCATGGTTCTCTCCCTCATGGAGTGCCTGCTGCATCTTGAGGGCTTGCTGAAAGTACTCGAGGGCTTGGGTATACTTACCTAAGCGCTCATAAGCTATTCCCACATTGCGCAGGGCGTCCGCTACATCAGCATGGTTCTCCCCCTTGTGGAGAGTCTGCTGCATCGTCAGGGCTTTCTGAAAGTACTCGAGGGCTTTCTGAAAGTACTCGAGGGCTTGGGTATACTTACCTAAGCGCTCATAAGCTACTCCCACATTGCGCAGGGCGTCCGTTACATCAGCATGGTCCTCCCGCTCGTGGAGAGCCTGCTGCATCGTCAGGGCTTTCTGAAAGTACTTGAGGGCTTGGGTATACTCACCTAAGCGCTCATGAGCTACTCCCACATTGCGCAGGGCATCCGCTCGATCAGCATGGTTCTCTCCCTTGTGGAGAGCCTGCTGCATCTTGAGGGCTTGCTGATAGTAATCGAGTGCTTGGGTATAGTCGTTTAATTTTTGCTCATAGACTAGCCCCAAATTCCTCAAAGTCCTAGCGATAGCCGAGTGATTGGGCGTTGCATGGTAGACTTGCTCATACATTGCTAAAGCGCGCTTTAAAAAGCTGACGGCCTGGCGTGCATTGCCTAAAGTACCCCAGGCATTCCCTAAATTGTTCAAAGTCCTAGCGATATCCGGGTGATTGGGCGTTGCATGGTACACTTGCTCATATATGGCTAAAGCACGCTCGTAATAGCTGACGGCTCTACGCATATTGTGTAGTTTAAACGATTCATCCCCCCAAGACACTAAAGCCCTGGCTGTATTTGATGGAGTATATGCATCCATGGCTGGACTTTGCGTAGAAGGTGCATCTTTATCACTCACAGTCTCTGCTGTCACGGGCTTAGCCCCGTCCGTTGTTGACCCTGATAAAACTTTCCTGAAGCACTCGATGGCTTCAGGTAGGCGACCTAGTTCTACATAGACTAGCCATACATTGGCTAGGAAGATAGCCACATAGGGATGACTTTTCCGGTCTAAATCAAGGTATGCCTTCACCAAATTGTTCCAAGTCTCGAAAATCGCTGGCTGATTGGGATTATCCTTGTACGCTTGCTCAAAAATTGCTAAAGCATGCTCTAAATAGCTAACGGCTTGGAGAACATCGCCTAAAGCACCCCAGGTAGTCCCCAAATTCTTCAAAGTCCTAGCGATATCCAGGTGATTGGGCGTTGCATGGTACACTTGCTTATAGATTGCTAAAGCGCGCTCGTAATAGCTGACCGCTTGGCGTCCATCGCCTAAAGCACCCGAGGCAGTCCCCAAATTCATCAAGTGCTTGGCGGTCTCTAGGGACTTAGGCTCCGCAGTTGCTAAAGAGTGCTCTAACGAACTGAGGCCTTCGCTGCTCGGACCGCCTACATCGCTCCTAGCTTCACGAGAACTGTTCACAGTCGGGGCTGTGTAACAAGTCCTAACAATCGTTTTGAGTACTGGCCATAACAGCTGCAGGAAGTGATTTTGACGGGGAGGGCCTGCTGGGGTAGGCGTGGTGGCTCGCTGAGGAGCAGCAAGCACGCCCTCTGGGCTGCTGTTGGCGAGCAGCCATACGATAAGTAATACCCTGGCAGCGAACTGCAGGCTCTGGGTGTATAAATTGATTGGTCTCTGGTTATTTTTCATAAATTTAAAATTTAAAGGGTATATCGGCTATTTCCGGGGAAGTGTTAAAAAATTTTTGCCATATTAATTTTATCTTGATTGAAGAACAAAAGCAGGGTATAATAAAGCATTTGCCAAGATTTTGAAAAGCGCTTGCTACGACGATTAAAGCGAGCCAGATGAGCTCGAATGCTGCTATTGACAGATGCTATTAAGTGCCTCTGTGCTTTGGTTACAATATACTCCTCTTTTACTTTGTGCTCAGCAAAGGCTGAGCCATAGCAGCTATTAGCATCGGTGGCGATATAAACTAATATGAGGGCACTTGGCTTTGGTCTGCTTATACAATTGGATGGCAGCTTCTTTACCCTCCCCTATTACATAGGAAACAACCCGACCTGATTCCCGACAATAAGCAAGCCATACAACTGCCCTTTGCTGTTTCTTTTTTACGAATGTGTAGATCT
Organism: Leptonemataceae bacterium; assembly: GCA_965242745.1. GTDB lineage: Bacteria > Spirochaetota > Leptospiria > Leptospirales > Leptonemataceae > JABAAI01. Next base: position 10,055 of record CBDETG010000083.1, on the reverse strand, counting down.
CATCCATTTCAATGATAACCGAGGTTGGAGGTGGATCATTGGTATCTTTGTTTTCTAGCTGAGCCTCTACTTGCTTGCCTGCTTTCTTGATCCAATAAAGGACTCAGGGAGGTGAACAACCTATAAACTTAGCTATTTTCCTAATGCCCACATTATTCAGGTACATGTCCATGGCTTTTGCTTTTTGCTGATAAGTAAATTTGCGAGCCTTGCCGCTCAAGTACTTCTGGCATGATTTACATTTATAGTACTGAATCCCGTTACAGGAGCCATTTTTGATAATTTTGTTGCTTCCACAGTGTGTGCAAAGTTTTTCCATGATTAACAATTTTAAAGTTAGCATGTTTCAACCTTGCTAAGTTATACTAATTTCAAATGTTTTTAACACTCCCGAAAAAAAGGGGGTTGTGAAGGTGAAGGTTGGATCCTATGCTATCGACAAAGCATTCGTGACAGTGCTATCGATGCTTTACAGCGTGTTGAGGCCATTGAGAAGCTATAAGAAGAGATAACGCACAAGATGAAGATGCCTTTTATAAAGTACGTGCAGTCTCCAATGCCGTTCTGGAACATCGTTTTGTGCATCCTGTTACCAGTGTGAGGGAGGTTAGCAAAAGCTTAGGGAAAGCCTACAACACGATTGGTAGTAGATTGCAACACTTTAGTGAGCTAGGTATTGTTTCTGGACATGCCATCTATGAAAAAAAGCAAGCTATATCAGCTCGATCGCTATCTAGATCTGCTAGAAAAGGAATTTTAGGTACTATGCCGAGCTTGCTGCAGCCTGGGTAGCTTCCTGCTCTGTACCATTTTGCGAGCGAGTAAAAGCAACATCGACAGCTTCGTGGTCTCCTTGTGCTTTGTATAAGCTCCCTAGTAGGTAATAGGCGGTCTTGTCTTCTTGCGCTTTTCCTAGACGACCGCTGCACTGGTCTATAGATACCTTATAAGCTGCCAGGTAGGCTTCCCTGGTTTGGGTCATGGCAATGCCTGCTTCCTGGAACTCTTCGTAGTGATGAATCATCAGGTAGTAGGCATAGTCTATGCCTCTGAGCAATACTCTTTGCTGCTGGCTGATATATGCTTGTAGGACAGGCGTTGCTGTTGGCTGTTCTAGAAGACCATAATTTAGCTCACTCGCATCATCTCCACGCTCGATGGCTTGGTGGAGGTAGTCATGGGCTTGGGAGGTTTTTTCAGTAGCTAGCAAGAAGTTGCCGTACGCTGTATATAAGCCTGCTTCTACCCCGTCACTGGCTTCGACGGCTTGTTCAAAGCTGGCAGTAGTTTTCTCTAGATACGCTTGTGCCTGTTGTTCATCGCCTTCTTGCCTAGCTGCTAGGGCTTTTACGTGGTACATAACACCTAGATTGTGGCCTATGCTTGTTTTCGTGGATTGGGACACTGCTGGCACAGCCAGGGCTTGTTCATAGTATTGGATCGCTTCCTCTAGACGGCCTAAGCCACCATAGGCTACTCCTACAGCGTAGGAGGCGTCCGCTACCTCAGCATGATGCTCTCCCTCGTGAAGTGCCTGCTGCATCGCGAGGGCTTGCTGATAATAATCGAGAGCTTGGGCATCGTTGCCTAGACGTTCATAGGTTATCGCTACAGTGCGCAGGGCTGCAGCTACCTCAGCATGGTCCTTTCCCTCATGGAGAGCCTGCTGCATCGCGAGGGCTTGCTGATAATAATCGAGGGCTTGGGTATACTTACCTAAGCGCTCATAAGCTACTCCCACATTGCGCAGGGCGTCCGCTAGATCAGCATGGTTCTCTCCCTTGTGGAGAGCCTGCTGCATCTTGAGGGCTTGCTGAAAGTAAGCCAGGGCTTCGGTATACTTGCCTAAGTTCTGGTGGCCGATCGCCACAGTGCGCAGGGCTGCAGCTACGTCAGTATGGTTCTGGCCCTCGTGGAGTTTCTTCCGCATCTTGAGGGCTTGCTGATAGTACCCAAGGGCTTGGGCATAGTTGCCTGAGTACTCATAGGATACTCCCAAAGTGCGCAGGGCTGCAGCTACGTCAGCATGGTTCTCTCCCTCATGGAGTGCCTGCTGCATCTTGAGGGCTTGCTGAAAGTACTCGAGGGCTTGGGTATACTTACCTAAGCGCTCATAAGCTATTCCCACATTGCGCAGGGCGTCCGCTACATCAGCATGGTTCTCCCCCTTGTGGAGAGTCTGCTGCATCGTCAGGGCTTTCTGAAAGTACTCGAGGGCTTTCTGAAAGTACTCGAGGGCTTGGGTATACTTACCTAAGCGCTCATAAGCTACTCCCACATTGCGCAGGGCGTCCGTTACATCAGCATGGTCCTCCCGCTCGTGGAGAGCCTGCTGCATCGTCAGGGCTTTCTGAAAGTACTTGAGGGCTTGGGTATACTCACCTAAGCGCTCATGAGCTACTCCCACATTGCGCAGGGCATCCGCTCGATCAGCATGGTTCTCTCCCTTGTGGAGAGCCTGCTGCATCTTGAGGGCTTGCTGATAGTAATCGAGTGCTTGGGTATAGTCGTTTAATTTTTGCTCATAGACTAGCCCCAAATTCCTCAAAGTCCTAGCGATAGCCGAGTGATTGGGCGTTGCATGGTAGACTTGCTCATACATTGCTAAAGCGCGCTTTAAAAAGCTGACGGCCTGGCGTGCATTGCCTAAAGTACCCCAGGCATTCCCTAAATTGTTCAAAGTCCTAGCGATATCCGGGTGATTGGGCGTTGCATGGTACACTTGCTCATATATGGCTAAAGCACGCTCGTAATAGCTGACGGCTCTACGCATATTGTGTAGTTTAAACGATTCATCCCCCCAAGACACTAAAGCCCTGGCTGTATTTGATGGAGTATATGCATCCATGGCTGGACTTTGCGTAGAAGGTGCATCTTTATCACTCACAGTCTCTGCTGTCACGGGCTTAGCCCCGTCCGTTGTTGACCCTGATAAAACTTTCCTGAAGCACTCGATGGCTTCAGGTAGGCGACCTAGTTCTACATAGACTAGCCATACATTGGCTAGGAAGATAGCCACATAGGGATGACTTTTCCGGTCTAAATCAAGGTATGCCTTCACCAAATTGTTCCAAGTCTCGAAAATCGCTGGCTGATTGGGATTATCCTTGTACGCTTGCTCAAAAATTGCTAAAGCATGCTCTAAATAGCTAACGGCTTGGAGAACATCGCCTAAAGCACCCCAGGTAGTCCCCAAATTCTTCAAAGTCCTAGCGATATCCAGGTGATTGGGCGTTGCATGGTACACTTGCTTATAGATTGCTAAAGCGCGCTCGTAATAGCTGACCGCTTGGCGTCCATCGCCTAAAGCACCCGAGGCAGTCCCCAAATTCATCAAGTGCTTGGCGGTCTCTAGGGACTTAGGCTCCGCAGTTGCTAAAGAGTGCTCTAACGAACTGAGGCCTTCGCTGCTCGGACCGCCTACATCGCTCCTAGCTTCACGAGAACTGTTCACAGTCGGGGCTGTGTAACAAGTCCTAACAATCGTTTTGAGTACTGGCCATAACAGCTGCAGGAAGTGATTTTGACGGGGAGGGCCTGCTGGGGTAGGCGTGGTGGCTCGCTGAGGAGCAGCAAGCACGCCCTCTGGGCTGCTGTTGGCGAGCAGCCATACGATAAGTAATACCCTGGCAGCGAACTGCAGGCTCTGGGTGTATAAATTGATTGGTCTCTGGTTATTTTTCATAAATTTAAAATTTAAAGGGTATATCGGCTATTTCCGGGGAAGTGTTAAAAAATTTTTGCCATATTAATTTTATCTTGATTGAAGAACAAAAGCAGGGTATAATAAAGCATTTGCCAAGATTTTGAGAACCTCTTGCTACGACGATTGAAGCGAGCCAGATTATCTCGAATGCTGCTATTGACAGATGCTATTAAGTGCCTCTGTGCTTTGGTTACAATATACTCCTCTTTTACTTTGTGCTCAGCAAAGGCTGAGCCATAGCAGCTATTAGCATCGGTGGCGATATAAACTAATATGAGGGCACTTGGCTTTGGTCTGCTTATACAATTGGATGGCAGCTTCTTTACCCTCCCCTATTACATAGGAAACAACCCGACCTGATTCCCGACAATAAGCAAGCCATACAACTGCCCTTTGCTGTTTCTTTTTTACGAATGTGTAGATCTCATCCATTTCAATGATAACCGAGGTTGGAGGTGGATCATTGGTATCTTTGTTTTCTAGCTGAGCCTCTACTTGCTTGCCTGCTTTCTTGATCCAATAAAGGACTCAGGGAGGTGAACAACCTATAAACTTAGCTATTTTCCTAATGCCCACATTATTCAGGTACATGTCCATGGCTTTTGCTTTTTGCTGATAAGTAAATTTGCGAGCCTTGCCGCTCAAGTACTTCTGGCATGATTTACATTTATAGTACTGAATCCCGTTACAGGAGCCATTTTTGATAATTTTGTTGCTTCCACAGTGTGTGCAAAGTTTTTCCATGATTAACAATTTTAAAGTTAGCATGTTTCAACCTTGCTAAGTTATACTAATTTCAAATGTTTTTAACACTCCCGAAAAAAAGGGGGTTGTGAAGGTGAAGGTTGGATCCTATGCTATCGACAAAGCATTCGTGACAGTGCTATCGATGCTTTACAGCGTGTTGAGGCCATTGAGAAGCTATAAGAAGAGATAACGCACAAGATGAAGATGCCTTTTATAAAGTACGTGCAGTCTCCAATGCCGTTCTGGAACATCGTTTTGTGCATCCTGTTACCAGTGTGAGGGAGGTTAGCAAAAGCTTAGGGAAAGCCTACAACACGATTGGTAGTAGATTGCAACACTTTAGTGAGCTAGGTATTGTTTCTGGACATGCCATCTATGAAAAAAAGCAAGCTATATCAGCTCGATCGCTATCTAGATCTGCTAGAAAAGGAATTTTAGGTACTATGCCGAGCTTGCTGCAGCCTGGGTAGCTTCCTGCTCTGTACCATTTTGCGAGCGAGTAAAAGCAACATCGACAGCTTCGTGGTCTCCTTGTGCTTTGTATAAGCTCCCTAGTAGGTAATAGGCGGTCTTGTCTTCTTGCGCTTTTCCTAGACGACCGCTGCACTGGTCTATAGATACCTTATAAGCTGCCAGGTAGGCTTCCCTGGTTTGGGTCATGGCAATGCCTGCTTCCTGGAACTCTTCGTAGTGATGAATCATCAGGTAGTAGGCATAGTCTATGCCTCTGAGCAATACTCTTTGCTGCTGGCTGATATATGCTTGTAGGACAGGCGTTGCTGTTGGCTGTTCTAGAAGACCATAATTTAGCTCACTCGCATCATCTCCACGCTCGATGGCTTGGTGGAGGTAGTCATGGGCTTGGGAGGTTTTTTCAGTAGCTAGCAAGAAGTTGCCGTACGCTGTATATAAGCCTGCTTCTACCCCGTCACTGGCTTCGACGGCTTGTTCAAAGCTGGCAGTAGTTTTCTCTAGATACGCTTGTGCCTGTTGTTCATCGCCTTCTTGCCTAGCTGCTAGGGCTTTTACGTGGTACATAACACCTAGATTGTGGCCTATGCTTGTTTTCGTGGATTGGGACACTGCTGGCACAGCCAGGGCTTGTTCATAGTATTGGATCGCTTCCTCTAGACGGCCTAAGCCACCATAGGCTACTCCTACAGCGTAGGAGGCGTCCGCTACCTCAGCATGATGCTCTCCCTCGTGAAGTGCCTGCTGCATCGCGAGGGCTTGCTGATAATAATCGAGAGCTTGGGCATCGTTGCCTAGACGTTCATAGGTTATCGCTACAGTGCGCAGGGCTGCAGCTACCTCAGCATGGTCCTTTCCCTCATGGAGAGCCTGCTGCATCGCGAGGGCTTGCTGATAATAATCGAGGGCTTGGGTATACTTACCTAAGCGCTCATAAGCTACTCCCACATTGCGCAGGGCGTCCGCTAGATCAGCATGGTTCTCTCCCTTGTGGAGAGCCTGCTGCATCTTGAGGGCTTGCTGAAAGTAAGCCAGGGCTTCGGTATACTTGCCTAAGTTCTGGTGGCCGATCGCCACAGTGCGCAGGGCTGCAGCTACGTCAGTATGGTTCTGGCCCTCGTGGAGTTTCTTCCGCATCTTGAGGGCTTGCTGATAGTACCCAAGGGCTTGGGCATAGTTGCCTGAGTACTCATAGGATACTCCCAAAGTGCGCAGGGCTGCAGCTACGTCAGCATGGTTCTCTCCCTCATGGAGTGCCTGCTGCATCTTGAGGGCTTGCTGAAAGTACTCGAGGGCTTGGGTATACTTACCTAAGCGCTCATAAGCTATTCCCACATTGCGCAGGGCGTCCGCTACATCAGCATGGTTCTCCCCCTTGTGGAGAGTCTGCTGCATCGTCAGGGCTTTCTGAAAGTACTCGAGGGCTTTCTGAAAGTACTCGAGGGCTTGGGTATACTTACCTAAGCGCTCATAAGCTACTCCCACATTGCGCAGGGCGTCCGTTACATCAGCATGGTCCTCCCGCTCGTGGAGAGCCTGCTGCATCGTCAGGGCTTTCTGAAAGTACTTGAGGGCTTGGGTATACTCACCTAAGCGCTCATGAGCTACTCCCACATTGCGCAGGGCATCCGCTCGATCAGCATGGTTCTCTCCCTTGTGGAGAGCCTGCTGCATCTTGAGGGCTTGCTGATAGTAATCGAGTGCTTGGGTATAGTCGTTTAATTTTTGCTCATAGACTAGCCCCAAATTCCTCAAAGTCCTAGCGATAGCCGAGTGATTGGGCGTTGCATGGTAGACTTGCTCATACATTGCTAAAGCGCGCTTTAAAAAGCTGACGGCCTGGCGTGCATTGCCTAAAGTACCCCAGGCATTCCCTAAATTGTTCAAAGTCCTAGCGATATCCGGGTGATTGGGCGTTGCATGGTACACTTGCTCATATATGGCTAAAGCACGCTCGTAATAGCTGACGGCTCTACGCATATTGTGTAGTTTAAACGATTCATCCCCCCAAGACACTAAAGCCCTGGCTGTATTTGATGGAGTATATGCATCCATGGCTGGACTTTGCGTAGAAGGTGCATCTTTATCACTCACAGTCTCTGCTGTCACGGGCTTAGCCCCGTCCGTTGTTGACCCTGATAAAACTTTCCTGAAGCACTCGATGGCTTCAGGTAGGCGACCTAGTTCTACATAGACTAGCCATACATTGGCTAGGAAGATAGCCACATAGGGATGACTTTTCCGGTCTAAATCAAGGTATGCCTTCACCAAATTGTTCCAAGTCTCGAAAATCGCTGGCTGATTGGGATTATCCTTGTACGCTTGCTCAAAAATTGCTAAAGCATGCTCTAAATAGCTAACGGCTTGGAGAACATCGCCTAAAGCACCCCAGGTAGTCCCCAAATTCTTCAAAGTCCTAGCGATATCCAGGTGATTGGGCGTTGCATGGTACACTTGCTTATAGATTGCTAAAGCGCGCTCGTAATAGCTGACCGCTTGGCGTCCATCGCCTAAAGCACCCGAGGCAGTCCCCAAATTCATCAAGTGCTTGGCGGTCTCTAGGGACTTAGGCTCCGCAGTTGCTAAAGAGTGCTCTAACGAACTGAGGCCTTCGCTGCTCGGACCGCCTACATCGCTCCTAGCTTCACGAGAACTGTTCACAGTCGGGGCTGTGTAACAAGTCCTAACAATCGTTTTGAGTACTGGCCATAACAGCTGCAGGAAGTGATTTTGACGGGGAGGGCCTGCTGGGGTAGGCGTGGTGGCTCGCTGAGGAGCAGCAAGCACGCCCTCTGGGCTGCTGTTGGCGAGCAGCCATACGATAAGTAATACCCTGGCAGCGAACTGCAGGCTCTGGGTGTATAAATTGATTGGTCTCTGGTTATTTTTCATAAATTTAAAATTTAAAGGGTATATCGGCTATTTCCGGGGAAGTGTTAAAAAATTTTTGCCATATTAATTTTATCTTGATTGAAGAACAAAAGCAGGGTATAATAAAGCATTTGCCAAGATTTTGAAAAGCGCTTGCTACGACGATTAAAGCGAGCCAGATGAGCTCGAATGCTGCTATTGACAGATGCTATTAAGTGCCTCTGTGCTTTGGTTACAATATACTCCTCTTTTACTTTGTGCTCAGCAAAGGCTGAGCCATAGCAGCTATTAGCATCGGTGGCGATATAACTAATATGAGGGCACTTGGCTTTGGTCTGCTTATACAATTGGATGGCAGCTTCTTTACCCTCCCCTATTACATAGGAAACAACCCGACCTGATTCCCGACAATAAGCAAGCCATACAACTGCCCTTTGCTGTTTCTTTTTTACGAATGTGTAGATCTCATCCATTTCAATGATAACCGAGGTTGGAGGTGGATCATTGGTATCTTTGTTTTCTAGCTGAGCCTCTACTTGCTTGCCTGCTTTCTTGATCCAATAAAGGACTCAGGGAGGTGAACAACCTATAAACTTAGCTATTTTCCTAATGCCCACATTATTCAGGTACATGTCCATGGCTTTTGCTTTTTGCTGATAAGTAAATTTGCGAGCCTTGCCGCTCAAGTACTTCTGGCATGATTTACATTTATAGTACTGAATCCCGTTACAGGAGCCATTTTTGATAATTTTGTTGCTTCCACAGTGTGTGCAAAGTTTTTCCATGATTAACAATTTTAAAGTTAGCATGTTTCAACCTTGCTAAGTTATACTAATTTCAAATGTTTTTAACACTCCCGAAAAAAAGGGGGTTGTGAAGGTGAAGGTTGGATCCTATGCTATCGACAAAGCATTCGTGACAGTGCTATCGATGCTTTACAGCGTGTTGAGGCCATTGAGAAGCTATAAGAAGAGATAACGCACAAGATGAAGATGCCTTTTATAAAGTACGTGCAGTCTCCAATGCCGTTCTGGAACATCGTTTTGTGCATCCTGTTACCAGTGTGAGGGAGGTTAGCAAAAGCTTAGGGAAAGCCTACAACACGATTGGTAGTAGATTGCAACACTTTAGTGAGCTAGGTATTGTTTCTGGACATGCCATCTATGAAAAAAAGCAAGCTATATCAGCTCGATCGCTATCTAGATCTGCTAGAAAAGGAATTTTAGGTACTATGCCGAGCTTGCTGCAGCCTGGGTAGCTTCCTGCTCTGTACCATTTTGCGAGCGAGTAAAAGCAACATCGACAGCTTCGTGGTCTCCTTGTGCTTTGTATAAGCTCCCTAGTAGGTAATAGGCGGTCTTGTCTTCTTGCGCTTTTCCTAGACGACCGCTGCACTGGTCTATAGATACCTTATAAGCTGCCAGGTAGGCTTCCCTGGTTTGGGTCATGGCAATGCCTGCTTCCTGGAACTCTTCGTAGTGATGAATCATCAGGTAGTAGGCATAGTCTATGCCTCTGAGCAATACTCTTTGCTGCTGGCTGATATATGCTTGTAGGACAGGCGTTGCTGTTGGCTGTTCTAGAAGACCATAATTTAGCTCACTCGCATCATCTCCACGCTCGATGGCTTGGTGGAGGTAGTCATGGGCTTGGGAGGTTTTTTCAGTAGCTAGCAAGAAGTTGCCGTACGCTGTATATAAGCCTGCTTCTACCCCGTCACTGGCTTCGACGGCTTGTTCAAAGCTGGCAGTAGTTTTCTCTAGATACGCTTGTGCCTGTTGTTCATCGCCTTCTTGCCTAGCTGCTAGGGCTTTTACGTGGTACATAACACCTAGATTGTGGCCTATGCTTGTTTTCGTGGATTGGGACACTGCTGGCACAGCCAGGGCTTGTTCATAGTATTGGATCGCTTCCTCTAGACGGCCTAAGCCACCATAGGCTACTCCTACAGCGTAGGAGGCGTCCGCTACCTCAGCATGATGCTCTCCCTCGTGAAGTGCCTGCTGCATCGCGAGGGCTTGCTGATAATAATCGAGAGCTTGGGCATCGTTGCCTAGACGTTCATAGGTTATCGCTACAGTGCGCAGGGCTGCAGCTACCTCAGCATGGTCCTTTCCCTCATGGAGAGCCTGCTGCATCGCGAGGGCTTGCTGATAATAATCGAGGGCTTGGGTATACTTACCTAAGCGCTCATAAGCTACTCCCACATTGCGCAGGGCGTCCGCTAGATCAGCATGGTTCTCTCCCTTGTGGAGAGCCT
>CBDETG010000082.1:0-13616 GCA_965242745.1 Leptonemataceae bacterium | reverse complement strand
AAAAAAGCGCAAGACTAGCAAGCATTATTTTACTGCGTCCTAGTCAGATTGAGTTGGCAAATACAAGGATGCGCATAAAAACGTTTACAAGCTGCAAGGAAGGTAAAAGTTATGCAAAGATAGAAGGGGCCAGTTAAAGAAGTAGAGAAAAGGTCTATATAAGCTGCGCACAAAGGCTTACTAGCGCCTTCATAAACAATGCGCAGCTCTTTGCTATTCTTCCCCCATTCCTATCAGCCCTGCTAAGAGCCCGTCCCAACTAGGCCCTTGCGGCTCAGGCAGAGCGCATCATAAACAAGATATGTCTATTTTCGATTTATTCAAGCTCTGCAGAATGAAGTACATCCTGCTTACGCTGTCTTTTTGCGCCAGCGCCTGCTTTTTTTGGCTTAGCCTTGGAGTCCGCTTTGATAATTCCGTCTGGCTAGATGATGACAACGTTCATAAGCAGAATAAAGACTATCTCTATACGGAGTTTGACCGCGGGGAAAACCTTGTTGTTGCCATAGAGCTGGGAACAGATTTTTTTCAGCCCTACTGGGTTGATATGTTTACTCGTATAACGGAAGAAATCGAGGAAGCAGATGGGGTAGTAGAGATCAAGACTCCGCTCACTGCTACAAGCATTATCCAGCATAAGGGGATCATGCAAATTCTTGGCTTTCAAAAGGCCTTGGAAAAAGGGATCATAGCGGACTTGGATGAATACAAAGAAAGATTCCGCAAAAGCCAATACCATGGGCGCCTGCTTTCTAAGGACTTCCAAAAAATCTCTCTACTCATCAAAATAGAAGCGCCTCTTGAAGAAGACAACTACCTGCGCCGCCAAAGCATTATCCAAAAAGTACGCGCTGTTCTAGCCAAGTACTTAGCCAAGCAGGAGACTCATATCGCATATACGGGGGAGGTCCGTCTCAATCATGCTCTCGCCAAGTACACGCAGGAGAATCTCTTTTTGCTTTTGCCGGCAGTAATATTATTGATCTTCCTCTTGCTCTACTTTGTCTTTCGCAGTCTCTTTAAGGTCTGCCTAACGATCTATATTGCCTTGATGGTGCTGCTGCTCAGCTTTGCTTACTTTGCGCTGCAAGACTACCCCTTGACGGCCATAGGAATCGCTTTGCCTGTGCTCATATTGGTAATTGCCATAGCGGACGCCATCCATGTTTTCAATCGCTGGCATGAGCGCTCAGCAGAATCTCATGACTTAGAGCAGGCAGCAAGGCAATCCCTCAAAGAAACCTGGCTCCCCTGTCTCATGACGAGTATTACAACAGCCCTTGGTTTCGGCTCCTTTTATTTCAGCGAGCTTGTGCCCCTGCGTCAATTTGGAGAGTCTTCCGCCTTTGTTATTATTATGGCCTATGTTTTGATCATGCTGCATCTTTGGCTTTTTCTCTATATATTTCCGGAGAAACTGCGGGAGCAGCGGGCTTCCCGCCAGTCCTCCCTGCAGGCCCACCATGCTTATTTAGAGCGCTTTCTTGCCTTGCTCACCCGCTTTACCCTGCGCAGGTACTCAGCGATCGTTCTCGTACTTGCTGGCCTCAGCGCGGCAGGTATCTATAGCCTGCAGTTTGTGCGCACGGAGACGAATTTTCTGGATGTTTTTTTCAAAAAAAGATCCAAGATATATCAGGACTTCGATTATGTGGACAGGCATCTGGGCGGGACAGGCGCAGTAGATATTATCGTGCAAAGCAGCAAAGATGAGGCATTTAAGGACATCAAGACACTGGACTCACTCCGGGAAAATGAAAGCATACTAAAGCAATATCCTAAGGTGCAGTATATTCAATCTTATCTTACGCCTATACGCATGATACACAAGGAATTTGTTTCTGACGGCAGCTTATTGCCTGACAATAACCAAGAGCTGGCTCAGGAGATACTCTTTTTAGAATTCTCGCGCGGGGAAAAAAATAACGACGTGCTTTCTCCTTACGTTGACTTTGATTACAAGAGCTCGCGCATCCATTTGCAGACGCCCAATTTGAACTCCTCAGCCGCTAAGCAGATCCGCGATTATGTACAGGAAGGCTTTCAGCTTCTCAAGGATCAAAGTTACAAACTGACAGGGAGTAGTATATTTTTTCAGACTCTGGGTGAGTATGTAATAGATACGCAGCTTTTCAGCTTAGGCCTTACTTTATGCTTCATATGGGCCCTTTTTATGATACAGTTTGGTTTCAAATTAGCGACTCTGGGTTTGATCACGAACTGCCTGCCCATACTCTTGACAGGAGCCGCTATTATTTATTTAGATATAGCCTTTGATTTTGCCACAGTGGTAATAGCGAGCGTGAGTTTTGGCTTATGCGTTGATGACACCATACACTTTTTGCATTTCTATCATCTGCAAAAAAAGCGCTCTCGATTCTTCCAAGAACAGATCAGCAGGGTAGTAGCAAGCATAGGGCGCGCTATCTACTTCACCTCGGTACTCTTCTCCTTAGGTTTTGTTGTCTTCGTTGCTTCTGACTTGGTTGTGCTGCTTAAGTTTGGCGCCTTTACGCTGCTCAGTCTGATCTTGGCCTTTTTTGCGAACGTGCTTGTTTTGCCGGCTCTGCTCTGCTGCTTTGATGGCAGGCAGGCGGGGAGCCGAAGCATGCAGGTCCAAAATGTAAATGACTAAGCAGCCTATTGATCTGGGCTTTTTTTACAAAGCTCAGGTATGGTATGCGGAGTTAAAGCGTACATATTCCAAAGACAGATCGCTGGTCCACACTTTGTTTTTCCCCGAAGCAAGACCCAGATCAATACGTATGGCAATTTCTTTTTGCGTAAAGAGTTTCTGCAATGCCTTCTTGTTCTTCTGATAGCCCTCATATCCATGGAGGACCTTATAGGGCCCCAGATAAATCTGCAATTTCTGAGGGTCCACATAGGCATTCGAGTAGCCGACGCTGGCAGCAATACGTCCCCAGTTAGGGTCTTCACCAAAAAGCGCCGTTTTCACAAGCTTGGATGAAGCTACGCTCAGGGCTGCTTTTTTGGCATCTTCATCGCTTTGGGCTCCAGTTACTTCTATGCTGACAAACTTTGTTGCGCCCTCTGCATCATAAATCATAGCGCAAGCCAGCTCCATACATATACTGCGCAGGGCATCCCCAAAGATTGCAGCTTCTTTTGTGCCAGCTTTGATCATTGGATTCTGCGCTTGGCCATTGGCAAAGAAAAGAGCCATATCATTGGTAGACATGTCCGCATCTATACTCACGCAGTTAAAGGTCTCCTCAACCGCATCGTAAAAAAGTTTCTGCGCAGTCTGCTCCTGTATCAAAGCGTCTGTTGTGATAAAACACAGCATGGTGGCATGCCTCTTTCCGGAAGGCGTCATTTTGGGATGTATCATTCCTGCGCCCTTAGCTGTCGCTCCGATACGCACCCTTGATCCGCCAAGGGAAAGCTCAGCTGCAACCATCTTGATCTTCCTATCCGTTGTCAGAATAGCTTGGGCCGCCTTCCTGTCCGCATCCAAAGTATTGCTAAGCTGGCTTCCTATATCCTTAATACCCCGCTTGATTTTGCGCATGGGCAGGCATTCACCAATTACACCGGTAGATGCGCTCAGGATCAAAGAGGCCGGTATGGCGCAAAAATGCTTCTTAAGCGCAGCAGCTGCTTCCTTAGTCATAGCTTCATTGTCTTTATCGCCCCTTTTCCCTGTAAGACAGTTTGCATTGCCGGAATTCGCTACTAAGGCCTGCGCCCTATTCTGCTGTTTTTTGAGAAGCCTCAGGTTGTAGCGCACGCACGAGGCCTGCAGCTGGTTAGAGCTAAAAAGCCCCAGCGTTAGGCAGGGCTCTTTGGAAGCAAGCAGCATCAAGTCTGGCTTAGCAGACTTTTTTATGCCCGCTTTGAGGCCGCAGGTATAAAAGCCTTGTGGGGCGCTAAGGCCGAGCTCAAGTCTTTTCATCCTAATAACCCCTCCTTTTCGTCCCAAGCGCACATAAGATTCATGCACTGCACCGCCTGCCCGCCGGCCCCTTTTTGCAGATTGTCAAGCGCAGCAGTAATAATAAGGGCGCCCGTACGCTCTCTTAGGCTGACAGCAATATGGCATTGATTCGTTTTGAGTACATAACGCAGCTCAGGCAAGGTCCCTCGGGGAAGAATTTTTAGGAAAGGCTCGTTTTCGTAGTATTCTGCGTATAAGCGGTGCGCTACTTTTTCATCCAGTTTTTTTGCTAAGCTGCAGTAGGCAGTAAGCAAAATGCCGCGGTTTAGAGGCAGGAGATGAGGGACAAAGTCAAAAGAAGGCTCCAGTCCAAAGTCCTTGAAAGCCGCTTCTATCTCTGCCTCATGGGGATGCTTTGTGACGCTGTATGCTTGCACATTTTCATTCAGCTCTGAAAAAAGAAGATTGGTCTTAGCCCTGCGTCCTGCGCCTGTTGCCCCGCCTTTGAGGTCCAGACACACGGGCGAGCAAAAAGAGAAGCCCTTATCAAGCAAGGGCAAAAGGGAGAGTATACAAAGCGTGGCATAACAGCCGGGGCTTGCTACGACATGCGATCCCTTGATGAGGTTTCTTTTCCATTCGGGGAGGCCATAGACAGTCTGCTCCAAACGGACCCTGTCAACATGCTCTACTCCATAATATTTTCGATAGACCTCCATAGTAGAAAGGCGGTAATCCCCGCTCAGATCAATGACGATTTTTTTCCCATTCCCCTGCCGGCACAGCTCAGGCAGGATGCGCATAGAAGTGCGATGCGGCAAAGCAAGAAAGATAATGTCTGCCTTGAGAGCTTTTTTTATGTCTAAGGAGGGGCAGGGAAGATCAATCAAGCCCCGCAGATCAGGATAAAGCTCCTGTATTTTCTCAGACCGCGCCTCTTTTGCGCAGGCGTAGATCACCTCCACTCGACGATGCCCGACAAGAAGACGCAGAAGCTCTTCACCACTGTAGCCGGTAACGCCCAGAATCGCAGCTGTTTTTATGTACGTCTCTTCCATTCTTAGTACTTTGGCTGACTATTCGCGGCTGTTTTATATTCAAGCCGCATAAAGCTTCTCACAAACTACAATATATTCTTGCGTCATTGTACTTGCTCTTTGGTTTTTTTTATTTGTAGGAGAGTTTTGAAGAGGCATGGCTTTATTTCCAAGCGCTCTCTCATAAGTAAATAAATGTTGGAATCCCTTCTCCTCAAATTTCTCGCTTATGAATTGATCGCTTGGCAGCTGCACGCTTTTTACTCTCCTATTTCCAACAATATAGATAACCTTCCCTCTTTTTTTCACGCTCTCTGCCACTTGATAAATGGAATGTTCTAAGTCTTTGTAAAACGAAGAGATTTCTAAAGCCCTTGCGTAAGACGTTTTTGCAATGTTATCTATATAATCAGCAATGATACCTTTTTGGTACAGCTTTTTTATCACCTTTCCTCCCATAAGCATCCGATCAATTTTTCGCGCATAACCAATCCCTGACCAGGCATTTGCAAACATAGAAAATTGCCCATACGCGACTGTTGTTTTACTATCTCCATAAGGAGGGCTTGTAAGCACAAGATCATAATAATTATCTTTTTTCTTGAAAATATCGTAATCAATCTTTATTTTTGCCGAGTTCAAAAGAGGGAAGTAGTAATTTTCATATATTACAATCGTTGTATTCAGCTTATCAAAGTAC
Organism: Leptonemataceae bacterium; assembly: GCA_965242745.1. GTDB lineage: Bacteria > Spirochaetota > Leptospiria > Leptospirales > Leptonemataceae > JABAAI01. Next base: position 7,978 of record CBDETG010000082.1, on the reverse strand, counting down.
ATGCCTAGCACATCTGGATGAAAACTTACAATATCTTCCGATTTCATTTTGTAAAGCTTGAATTCATGATTCCTTGTGTAAGAACATTCCCGAATAGTTTCAGAAAAGGGGATGAAAAAAAGTCTTTTTATGTTTTCGTCTTTTATTTGCTCTAAATGATATTGTATAACGGAAAGCTTTTGTAAAACGGCATCAGAAAACCAAAATTGTATATTATAGAAATTGGGCCTTGCTAAGCTTTTCATGTTTTCTTCTTTTTTGATGAATTCATAAACAGCATTTCTAAGTCTCTGCTTAGAAGCCCGCACTTTTAATAAGTCAATTCTCGTAAATTTTGCTCTCGCAATAAGAACAGCCAAAGGGTTTATGTCAAAACCATACATTTCAGAAATGCCGCAGGCAAGCCCAGCAATAAAAGATGAGCCAGAACCACAATAAGGATCAAGCAAATTCCCTTCTTTTATGTTTAACTCTTTTAGTATTTCAATCCCAATCTGAGGCAGCATGGTTGCAGGGTACTTATGTAAATTTGGATAAAGGCTTGCATAAGACTGCGCGCTAAAGTCGTATTTAGGCTTTCTTGTTACTGGATAATTCATTCTTCCCAATGTTGGCGGCATATAAAAGGAATTTTCAATATCAGTAAGGAGTCTTTGTTCGTCTTTGTTTAGAGAATCATCAACCATAGTATTGGAAGCAAGCCCTGACTACGAGCCTATAGGCATGCGCCATATAATTTAGAAAGGAGCTTTAAGGACCTTGGAAGAGCTTGTCTAAATCTTGTTTTGTTGGGTATTTTTAACAAGTTTTTTTAGTTTGGTTATGTATTTTTTATTCATATTTTATGTTTTCCAAATAGCATCCATATTAGACTTAATTTCTTTTTGTATATTTTTTATACTTTCTTCCATAGAGAAAATTTTTTTTCTTTTACTTACAATCTTTTTTTGTATCTGTAAAGGAGGTAAAGGTATTTCTATATCCTTAAAAATTTCAAAAGGCAAAGAAGGTCTTGATGTGCCAGATAATAAGTTTTTTGCCATAACTTTAAATTGATCGCTAGTTAAAACTATATATAAATACTCTGCTAATACTTTATCTTCTTTTATGGAGAATACGGGGTATATGGGCGATACCATAACTGGCCTGTCCCATTGATTGTACCCTACTGTCCCAATCGCTAAACCTTCTGTTACTCTATAGGCAAACTGATTAGGGTATACTAATTTATAGTTTTCAGGTGTTTTTGATGTGGTTTGTTGAGACTTTTTTTTGTAAAAATCTTCTTTAGGAACAAACCCTTTTTTATTTGAAATAGATACCAATAAATACTTTTTATACTCTTTCCCTGCTCTTTTATTTGATTCCAAGCATATATCCGAGATTAAAGTCGCATATTTATTATGTATTTTTGTGTTTTTAGGAGTCATTTTGTAATATTGACTTTTGATACTGTCAAGAGCTACTTTATTAAATAAAGCATGAGAACAATCACTCCTATGAATAATTAAAGTTTTTAAATCGGCTTCTATTTGTTTTTTACTATGTATCTGTGAGTAATCACCTTCTTTTACTCTAAAATACCAGTAGTGTCCCTGCTTTTTCTTTTGTTTTATATTGGATAAATATAATATGTTTGTTTTTACAGAATTACTATAAGGAGAAAATACTCCCGTGGGTAAAGATACTACTACTTTTACTATTGATTTTGCCAATATATATTCTCTAATGGACTTATATTTTTTATTTTCTAATACTCCGTCAGGCACAATTATAGCCATTCTCCCGTTACTTGAATAAGCGTTAACCGCCTCAATACAATGCTGAATACAAATACTATTGCCATCTTTTGTAGGAATATCGTAACTATTACCATATAAAGTATCTTGGGAAAACGGCATATTCGTAATTACAATATCATATTTATTTTTTATTTTATTTGCTAAACTATCTTTTCTTTGTATATTATTATGACCATCTCCCATAAGAATCATATTCATTTTAGCTATACGGGCATTTTTTGTTATTTCATTGCCATAAATAGTTTTTTGTTTTAACATATTTATATTTGTATCAGTATGAGCCGCGTTATTGTAGATATGATTAAAAGCCTCAATAAGCATTCCACCTGTTCCACAAAAAGGGTCATAAATAGTTTCTCCTATTTGAGGATTTATTAACTTCACACAAGTTTTTACAACATGTCTTGGTGTAAAGTATTCGCCTAAGTCTGTATTATTTTGGGCGGTATATTTACTTAAAAAGTATTCAAAAGCATCACCTTTTACATCAGAATTTATATCTGTTAAGCTTAATGGGTCTATCTTATCTATTATTTTTTCTAAAATAACTGGATTTTGAATTTGTAAATTTTTAAATATTGTATCATCATCGTACTTTTTTTTGAAGTTCTTTAATACTGTGTCGTTCACATATGATAAAAGTTCATTTCCTCTTTTTTGCTTAAAATACTCCCATCTAAATTCTTTTTCTATTGTAGACTTTTCAGATTTTTTTTCCTTTATACTTTCAAGCTCGCTTATTAGCTTCAAAAAAAGAATATTTGAAAATTCACTAAAACGCTCTATCCCTGCTTGCAGCCCTTCCTGTCGCAATAGTCTATTTGCAGAGTCAAATATTTTAATGAGCTCCTGCCTAGAACGGATAACATACTTATCTATAGTATTTATTTCATTTGATTTTAAATATTGTAAGGCTTGTGTTTCTCCAATAAATTCGTCTACTTCTTCTCCATTTTTATACAAAGGTTTTTTTAATTTTACATGAATAGCTTTGATATATACACTGTCTGTAACATATGCCATAGGACATCTTATTCTTTCTGCGTACCATAAGGCCTGATCGATAGCTTCTTTTATATTTTTATTTGGTCTTTTCGCCTCAATCACAATTAAAGGCTCATTTGAATTAGAACGGTATAATACATAGTCAGGACGCTTTCCGCCTAAAGATTTTTTTTGCTCTTCCGTTTTTACTTGTTGCTTAAAAACATTTCTATCTTTACTTTTAGGGTCATCTATCCATCTCAGATTTCTTAATTGATTATCAATTAAAGTTTCTATATCTCTTTCAACTAAAGCTAATGACATTTCTAGTGCAATAAATAAAAAAGCTTTAAGGACCTTGGAAGAGCTTGTCTAAATCTTGCATCAGCCGGCCGAACTCCAGCCATGAGCCCCGGGATAAGGCCTGCTGCGCTTGTTGAAGCAGCAAGCGGGCTTCTTTTTTAAGAGAGCTGTCGCTGAGACCTTCTGCAAGTTTTTTTCGTGTTCCAAGAAGATCCAAAGAGCGTGCGCTTCGGCTTGCCAGCAGCTGCAGAGCGTCTTCTATGTCCTTACCCATCACCAAGCTGCTGGCGTCTGCAGCGATAACGCGCCGCAGCTCCGGGAAGGGTGAATTCGTACTTTGCAGATAGATAGGCTCAATATAAAGCAAGGTATCCTCTATCGGTATTACGAGCAGATTGCCGCGTATTACCCGCGATCCCTGCTGATTCCAAAGCGTGAGGTCCTTGCTGATTTCAGGGTCTTGGTCAATACGTGATTCAATTTGTATGGGGCCGTAAATCTGGCGGGTGCGGGGGAAGTCAAAAAGCAGGATTTTGCCGTAGTGGTTATCCTGGCCGGCTTGGCTTCGGTAATCACAGCGGGCCGCCATCCACGCAATCATGTTGTCTTTGTTATTGGGGATGAAAGGCAGCATGAGGATGTATTCCTCCTGTTTTTCACCGGGGAGTTTGCTCAAGGTATAATAAGGCTCGACTGCCTGCGTCTGACCTGAATAGAGCTCTGTGGCTATTTGCCAGCGGTCTTCCAAATTGTAAAAGGCGCGCGGGTCCCGCATCTGATAATCCGTATAAATAGCTGCCTGTATGAAAAACAGGTTCTCGGGATAACGCAGGTGAGAAAGCAGGAAGGGAGGCATCTTAGCAAGGGGCAGGATCAGCTCCGGGAAGAGCTTGGACCAGGCAAGGGCAATAGGGTCTTTGCTGTCCATGAGATAGAAGGAAATCTTTCCATTGTACGCATCTATCACTACCTTAATAGAATTACGTATATAATTCTTAGATCGGAAAGCAAACACGTCCCTGCGGCCGCTGCGAACAGCTGTCTGCAGATAGTGATCCTCAAATTTCTCACTATAAGGAAAGCGGCTGGAGCTTGTATAAGCATCCATAATCCAGTAGAGCTTCCCATCTTTGCCTAAAACAATATAGGGATCGCTGTCATAATCTAAGAAAGGAGCAAGGAAGCGCACAGCCTCATGGATATTACGCCGGAACAAAATACGCGACTTAGCGTGCACATAGCGCGAAAGTAAAATCTTCCATGTATCAAAATTCCACGCCAAGAGCAGATAACGCAGACCCTTACCTAAGACAAGCCCCCCCTCTCCCTCATAAACTGTTTCTGCAAAGCTTTGCTCCAGCGGATAATCGATCTCCTTGAGCGAGGTATTCACAAGCACATAATCATTTGTCAGCTCCCCATAGTAAATTTCCGGCCTCGTAATCGCAGGGAGACCGCTTTTTGTGATAACGGGAGGAAAATCTCGTATCCAGAGCTCAGGCAAGCCGGTGGGAGTCACCTTATTAGAAGGCGCCATAGCCAGACCATAGCCGTGCGTATACTGCAAATGGCGGGATTCCCAGGCGCGCGTACGGGGTGGAAGGCTTTGTTTATTGAGCTCACGCGCTGCTATCATAACCTGCCGGGGCCTGCCTTCCACAGTATAACGGTCTATGTCTACATCCAGAAACTCGTAGTACTGGCGTATCTCTTGGAGTTGGCTCAGGGTGGATCGGACAGGACGATAGTCCCACAAGCGAATGTTATCAATGATCTCACGATTTGCAGCTAAGATATCTGCGCTGATGGCTCTGCTGGCTGGGAAATTCCTGCGCTGCACCTCTCCTAAGCCATAAGCTTCACGGGTAAAGGAGAGGCTATGCTCTATGTACTGCTTTTCTGCTTCAAATTCATTAGGATTTACAGACACAAGGCGTATAATAGAAGGATAGAAGCGTAAAATCACAAAATACGTAAGAATCCAGCCTGCCAAGACAGTCAGCGGCGCCATCCAGTTGCGCAAAAAACCACTCACCACCACGACCAAAGCCAGAACTATCCCAATATAACTAAAGAGCGTATAAGCCAAGGAACGCGCATGAACATCCACGTAAGAGGCGCCGGCCACTTTTGCGGAAGTGCCGGAGTAAATCAGGCTGTAGCGGCTCAAATAAGCATCCAGACTCAGCACAGCAATAAGCAGACCCAAAATCATCGCAAGATGCGGCGTCGCTAAGGCAATGGCTCTGCGAAACTGCACATTGCTCCTGTCCCAGCTTTGGCCCGCTACGGGTATCAGATAAAGCGCCGCTGCCTGCGCCAAGCTGATGAAGAGAGGCAGTTTCAGCCAGCCTAAGAAGCCCTTATACCAAGCCAGGCCGAACATATAGAAAGAAGCATCGATTTCATGAATAGGGTCTTTTATGCCGTATTCCGGGCCATAGCTTGCTAAGACATAACTTTGCCAAAGCTGCATAAAAAGAGGGCCATGGAAGACCAAAAGACAAAAAGCAAGGAAGCCCCATACAAAGTAGTACGGCACAGAGGAGCCCAAGGCAGACAAGCTCCGTCTTTGCGTGCGCAGCCATATGGCGGCATAGTTAGCTCCATATATCAGCAAGGCCAAAAGCAGGCCTATGGCGTAAAAGGCTGCCCTGTAACTCAGCAAAGCCCACCATACTCCACTTTGCCCCTGGCTTTCATACCAGAGATAATCCAAGAAGCGGTAGGAGCCAAAGCGAAATAAGATCACTACGGCCAAAAGCAAAGCCAAGACCAAGTAGATTACAACAAGTCTGTTTTTGCGCATACACGACATAGCTGCCCATTGCTTTACGTAGTCAAGAGCTTTCCTCTTTGCTTTGAAAAAAGCAGTCTGACTAGCGCTATTTCAATTTCAAATTAGGACAAGCATAGACTACGGGCTGTCCGATGGCAAAATCAATTTCAACGTGAGACTGTAGCAACAAGTTGTATAGCAATTGCAGCTTTTTCTTGACTCTAGAGCGCCTTGCATGCTGAGAATGCCTTATTTAGGCTTTGCTTGCTGGCTTGCGCAGCTTGCGCAAGTGACAGTGAGGGCAATACAGCAAAGCAGGATACAAGCGGGGGAAGCCCGCCAGCTAATACGCCAGAGCCAACACCGAATACAGAGACGCCAAACAACATGCCGAATACAGACACGCCAGAGCCCTCTTGTATAGCAGGCGATTATGACAGCGATAGGGACGGCGTAAAAGAATTTAGTATAACTTGTTTCGCTAATGGTAATCGTAAAAGCTATATATCCTATCTAATCGATGGCGCCACAAAAAACTATGAATACACTTATTACGAAAGCAACGGCAATCTTAAGGCGTGGATATACTATTACATCTTCAGTTTTGGCCACCCAAAGCTCTCTGAAGCCACGTACTACGAAAGTAATGGTAATCAAAAGACATGGATACAGTATCGAGGCGAGGACACAAAAAAAGCGGCTACCACTGACTGTTACAGCGAAGCCGATGGCTTTAGACAGAGGAAACCTGCACTATAGCAAAGCACGGCTGCACCAGCACAAGCGACTACTTGCATACAGTAGCTAATCTTGCTTGACTCTTGGCAATCCTTAGCTTAAATGTAAAGTAGCGCTCTGGTCTTGCGCTTCTTGTCTATTGTAGTATATAGCATGAGGCCAGGGCATTAGGTTTTGCGCTTTTCTTTAGTCTTTTCATAGAGCGCAGAGCCGGGGGCCGGCTTGCTTAGTCTTATACTATAGCAAGCTGGCTTTACTATATTTATCATGGATACGCAAGATATAAAAGAAGCTGGCTTTACTCCCATGCAGTCTATGCAGCTAAAGATAGACAAGCTAAGTCTTAGTATAGACTGGCTAAAATGGAATCTTGCTATAGGTTTCTCAGTCTTGTTTGCTGGTCTTATTGGTCTGGCTAGTCTTGTATTTTTCTTGTTTGCCAGGCTAGAGACTAATACAAGGCAAGATATACAGAGGCTAGAGTCTGGCATACAAGAAAATAGAAAACTGCTTATAGAGCTTATACAAAAGCAAGCGCCTACAAACACAGGGCCGGCAAGATACAAAGCAAAGCCCGACAAGAAGACAAGCTAAGAGATAGAGTCTGTGATCATGAAAACAAAGCTAACATACTTATTTGTACTTTGCTTGCTTGTTTGTATAGCTTTGCCTGCGGTCTTGCTGTCCAATTCTACAAGCGCGGCAAGCGGGCAGCTTACAGACATACAGGAAATAAGCGACAGAGTCTTATTGCTAGAGTCTGGCTTTGACTGGCTAAAGTGGTTTATAGTTATCTGCTTACCTGCCTTGCTTGTACTTGTGACATATTTTCACAGCGACACGGGCAAGAAAATAGACAAGCTAGACTCACGCATAGACAAGCTAGAGTCTAATACAAGACAAGACATACAAAGGCTAGAGTCTCGTATAGATAAGCTGGACTCTAAGCTGGAGTCTGGCATACAAGATATAAGAATACTGCTTATACAAAACACAAGCCAGCAAGACACAAGCAAGGCAAGCCCACAGGCAAGACGCCAAGCCAAGAGATAAAGCCGGCATATATGCTTGACTTTTCTTATATATTAGACTGCCCTTGTCTTAGCGCTCTGGTCTTGCGCTTCTTGCTATTGTAGTGTATAGCATGAGACCAGGGCATTAGGTTTTGCGCTTTTCTTTTAGTCTTTTTCATAGAGCGCAAGGCCGGGAGCCGGCTTGCATGGTCTTATACACTAGCAAGCTGGCTTTTGTATTCTTTATCATGGACACACAAGAAACAAAAGAGCAAGGCCTTACTCCCATACAGGAATTAAGGCATAAAGTAGACAAGCTAAGTCTTAGCATAGACTGGCTAAGGTGGATTGTAGGAACA
>CBDETG010000081.1:0-11762 GCA_965242745.1 Leptonemataceae bacterium | reverse complement strand
GTCAGCAGAGCTAACGCCCCCCTAACACAAGCGCACCCTTGCTACTACAACGCCATTTTCACCACAGCCGCCAGCATTATGTCGCGTTGGGCGCCGTCATCAAAACTAACGCCCTATTATTACAACAACGCCATGCGCCGCATATTACAACACCGCCCCCTGTCATGAAAACCAACTCTACATTATTACAACAACGCCCAGACGCCGCATATTACCACACCGCCCGCAGTCATCAAAACTAACGCTGCATTATTACAACAACGCCCAGACGCCGCATATTACCACACCGCCCGCCTCTATTAAAACCAACTCCGCATTATTACAACAACACCATGCGCCGCATATTACAACCACGCCCGCCCGTCATCAAAACTAACGCCCCGGCACCCAAGCGCCGCCTAATTCCATCCCCGCCCTAGTCAGCAGAGCTAACGCCCCCCTAACACAAGCGCACCCTTGCTACTACAACGCCATTTTCACCACAGCCGCCAGCATTATGTCGCGTTGGGCGCCGTCATCAAAACTAACGCCCTATTATTACAACAACGCCATGCGCCGCATATTACCACACCGCCCGCCGTCATCAAAACTAACGCCCCGGCACCCAAGCGCCGCCTAATTCCATCCCCGCCCGCTCTGCTGACTAGGGCGGGGATGGAATTAGGCGGCGCTTGGGTGCCGGGGCGTTAGTTTTGATGACGGGCGGGCGTGGTTGTAATATGCGGCGCATGGTGTTGTTGTAATAATGCGGAGTTGGTTTTAATAGAGGCGGGCGGTGTGGTAATATGCGGCGTCTGGGCGTTGTTGTAATAATGCAGCGTTAGTTTTGATGACTGCGGGCGGTGTGGTAATATGCGGCGTCTGGGCGTTGTTGTAATAATGTAGAGTTGGTTTTCATGACAGGGGGCGGTGTTGTAATATGCGGCGCATGGCGTTGTTGTAATAATAGGGCGTTAGTTTTGATGACGGCGCCCAACGCGACATAATGCTGGCGGCTGTGGTGAAAATGGCGTTGTAGTAGCAAGGGTGCGCTTGTGTTAGGGGGGCGTTAGCTCTGCTGACTAGGGCGGGGATGGAATTAGGCGGCGCTTGGGTGCCGGGGCGTTAGTTTTGATGACGGCGGGCGGTGTGGTAATATGCGGCGCATGGCGTTGTTGTAATAATAGGGCGTTAGTTTTGATGACGGCGCCCAACGCGACATAATGCTGGCGGCTGTGGTGAAAATGGCGTTGTAGTAGCAAGGGTGCGCTTGTGTTAGGGGGGCGTTAGCTCTGCTGACTAGGGCGGGGATGGAATTAGGCGGCGCTTGGGTGCCGGGGCGTTAGTTTTGATGACTGCGGGCGTGGTTGTAATATGCGGCGTCTGGCGTTGTTGTAATAATGCGGCGTTAGTTTTGATGACGGCGGGCGGTGTGGTAGTATGCGGCGTCTGGGCGTTGTTGTAATAATATAGAGTTAGTTTTCATGACTGCGGGCGGTGTGGTAATATGCGGCGCATGGTGTTGTTTGTAATAATGCAGCGGTGGTTTTCATGACAGGGGGCGGTGTGGTAATATGCGGAGTCTGGCCGCCGTATTATGTCGCGTTGGCGCTGATGCTGCTAAGCAAGACGAACAACGAGGCAGAGCGCCTTAGTTTATGCACGTTTTGCTGTTTTCATCACAGCCGTGTTTTGCCTGCGTGCAGCTTTCTCGAGTTTCGCCGTCGTCTTCGTAGCATGTAGGGTAGATGCTGTGCTCTATAGCAGTCTTTAGATTGCCGTTTTCGTAGTAGGTGTTTTCATAGTATTTTGTGCCTCTGGTGTCGTAGACTATATACGTCTTGCGAGCGCCATTGCTATGGCAAGTTATGCTGAAATTTATTTTTGTATCCTTGTTTGGGTCATAATCACCGGCTATGCAGTCGGTCTTTCCACCACCGTATAAAGTGAGGTCTGCGCAGCTATAATGCAGATCACAGCCGTGCTTTTCCAGTGTGCAGGATTCATAAGTGCTTCCGTCCTCTTTGTAGCAGATATTGGGGTAAGATTTTGCGCCGCCAGAGTAGTAGTTTACATAAGTCTTCGGATTGCCGTTGCTTTCGTAGTAGGTGTATTCCTTGTCTTTTGTTATGCCGTTTTCAAGGTAGTCGATCCTTACCTTGCGCTGGCCATTGCTGTAGCACTCTATAGAAAAGTTACGGCGGCCGTCACTATCGCTGTCATAATCGCCTGCTATGCACTCCATGACGTTGGCAAGCCCGCCGTCCCTGCCATCCTTACCGTCGGCGCCATCTCTGCCGTCAACGCCATCTCTGCCGTCCTTGCCCTCAGCGCCGGCAGGTCCGTCCTTGCCATCACTTGCGCAGGCAAGGCAGCTCAGCATTACAAGCATACATAAAAAAGTGGTGATTTGTTTCATTCTTAAGCTCCTTTCATATTTACAGGGTATTTTTTTAGGCAGCTGAAGCAAAAAAAACTGTTTTCACTTGTTTTTTTTCAACAAAGCCAGCCCCTATTTGCTGATGCAACTAAGCAAGACGAACAACAAGGCTGAGGGCCTTAGTTTATGCACGTGTCACTTGCTCTGGTGCAGCCATATTTTGCCTGCGTGCAGGTCTCGGTAGTTCTGCCGTCGTCTTGGTAGCAGCGAGCCCCTACGAATCTGCTGCCGTCGTTGTGGTTTACTATCCACGTCCTTAGATTGCCATTTTCGTAGTAGGTGCCTTCAACGAATTTTATACCCGTGTCGAAGTAGTTTATCCATGTCTTTTGATGGCCGTTTTCGTAGTAAGTGCCTTCACTAGATTTTGTGCCGTTGTATGAGTATGATATCCATGCCTTGGTATTGCCGTTTTCATAGGAGGTGCTTTCAACAGATTTTGTACCGTTGTCGTGATACCCCATCCGTGTTTTCAGATTGTCGTTTTCGTAAAATGTGTACTCAGAGCGTTTTTTCCCGCCGTATTCATAGTAGTCTATCCATGTCTTGCGATTGCCATTGCTTTCATAATAAGTGTACGCCTCGACTTTTGTCATGCCGTCGTTTTGGTAGCGTGTCTTTTTCTTCCGATTGCCGTTGCTGTAGCACTCTATAGAAAAGTCACGCCACCCGTCGCTATCGCTGTCATAATCGCCAGCTACGCACTCAATGGCGTTGACAAGCCCACCGTCCCTGCCGTCCCTGCCATCCTTACCGTCAGAGCCATCTATGCCGTCAGCGCCGTCTCTGCCGTTCGTGCCGTCAGCGCCGGCAGGTCCATCCTTGCCCTCACTTGCGCAACTAAGGCAGCTCAGCATCGCAAGCATACATAAAAAAGTGGTGATTTGTTTCATTTCTTAAGCTCCTTTAACATTTACAGGGTATTTTTTTACGCAGCTGAAGCAAAAAAAACTGTTTTTACCTGATTTTTTTTTGCAAAAAAGCCAGCCCCTATTTGCTGATGCAGCTAAGCAAGACGAACAACGAGGCTGAGGGCCACCAGCGGCTCCATCCTTGCCTTCATTTGCGCAGCTAAGGCAGCTCAGCATCGCAAGCATACATAAAAAAGTGGTGATTTGTTTCATTTTTTAAGCTCCTTTAACATTTACAGGGTATTTTTTAGGCAACTTGAGCGAGAAAAAACTGTTTTTGCCTGATTTTTTTGCAAAAAAGCTAGCCCCTATTTGCTGATGCAGCTAAGCAAGACGAACAACGAGGCTGAGGGCCACCAGAGGCTCCATCCTTGCCATCACTTGCGCAGGCAAGGCAGCTCAGCAGCGCAAGCATACATAAAAAAGTGGTGATTTGTTTCATTTTCTAAACTCCTTTAAAATTTACAGGGTATTTTTTAGGCAACTTGAGCGAGAAAAAACTGTTTTTGCCTGATTTTTTTTGCAAAAAACCTGCCTGTATTTGCTGATGCAGCTAAGCAAGACAAAAAACGAGGCTGAGGGCCTTAGTTTATGCACGTGTCACTTGCTCTGGTGCAGCCATATTTTGCCTGCGTGCAGCTTTCTTTAGTTTTGCCGTCGTCTTTGTAGCACTCAGGATAGCCGTCGTATTTTGTGCCGTCGAGTTTGCGGAATATGCGTGTTTTCAGCTTGCCGTTTTCGTAGTAAGTGCGCTCACTGTATCTTGTCACGCCGTCGCTTCTGTAGTATATCAATGCCTTCCGATTGCCGTTGCTTTCGTAAAATGTGATTTCAACGTTTTTTGTCACGCCGTCGTTAAAGTAGTATATCAATGTCTTCAGCTTGCTGTTACTTTCGTAAAATGTGCGCTTAGTGCTTTTTTTCACGCCGTCGTCAAGGTAGCTGATCTTTGACTTGCGATTGCCGTTGTTGTGGCACTCTATAGAAAAGTCACGGACGCCATCTCTATTGCTGTCATAATCGCCTGCTGCGCACTCAATAACGTTGTTAACCCAGCCGTCATTGCCATTCCTGCCATCAGCGCCAGCCTTGCCATCAGCGCCAGCTCTGCCCTCGGCGCCGGCAGGTCCATCCTTGCCATCATTTGCGCAGCTAAGGCAGCTCAGCATCGCAAGCATACATAAAAAAGTGGTAATTTGTTTCATTTTTTAAGCTCCTTTAACATTTACAGGGTATTTTTTAGGCAACTTGAGTGAGAAAAAACTGTTTTTGCCTGATTTTTTTGCAAAATTGCCAGCCCCTATTTGCTGATGCAACCAAGCAAGACGAACAACGAGGCTGAGGGCCACCAGCGGCTCCATCCTTGCCCTCACTTGCGCAGCTAAGGCAGCTCAGCATTACAAGTATAGATAAAAAAGTGGTGATTTGTTTCATTTCTTAAGCTCCTTTAACATTTACAGGGTATTTTTTTACGCATCTGAAGCAAAAAAAACTGTTTTTACCTGATTTTTTTGCAAAATTGCCAGCCCCTATTTGCTGATGCAACTAAGCAAGACGAACAACGAGGCTGAGGGCCACCAGCGGCTCCATCCTTGCCCTCACTTGCGCAACTAAGGCAGCTCAGCATCGCAAGCATACATAAAAAAGTGGTGATTTGTTTCATTTTCTAAACTCCTTTAACATTTACAGGGTATTTTTTAGGCAACTTGAGCGAGAAAAAACTGTTTTCACTTGTTTTTTTGCAAAAAACCTGCCTGTATTTGCTGATGCAGCTAAGCAAGACGAACAACGAGGCAGAGTGCCTTAGTTTATGCACGTGATGCTTGCGCTGGTGCAGCCGTATTTTGCCTGCGTGCAGCTTTCTTTAGTTTTGCCGTCGGCTTTGTAGCAGAGAGGGTGACCGTCGTATTTTGTTCCGTCGCTGTTGTAGTATATTGATGTCTTCAGATTGCCGTTGCTTTCGTAGTAGATTTGTTCACGGGATTTTGTGCCTTCGGGGTGGTAGTATATGTCTATCCTGCCACTGCTGTTTTCAGAGTAAGTGATTTCACGGTATTTTATGCCGTTGCTTCTGTAGTATATTGTTGCCTTGCGCGCCCCATTGCTTTCGTAGTAGATGTATTCTTTGTTTTTTGTCATGCCGTCGGGGTGGTAGAATATCTGTGTCCTGAGCTTGCCTTTGTTTTCGTAGTAGGCGTATTCCTCGTCTTTTGTACCGTCGCTTCGGTAGAATATCTTTGTCCTGATCTGGCCTTCGTTTTCATAGTAGGCGTATTCCTCGTCTTTTGTGACACCGTCGTCAAGGTAGCTGATCCTTGTCTTGCGATTGCCATTGCTGTAGCAATCTATAGAAAAGTCACGGCGTCCGTCGCCATTGCTGTCATAATCGCCTGCTGCGCACTCCAGAACGTTGCTAAGCCAGCCGTCAGCGCCATCTCTGCCATCAACGCCGTCTCTGCCATCCTTGCCCTCAGCGCCGGCAGGTCCAGCAGCTCCATCCTTGCCATCGCTGGCGCAGGCAAAGCAGCTCAGCATTACAAGCATACATAAAAAAGTGGTGATTTGTTTCATTTTCTAAACTCCTTTAACATTTACAGGGTATTTTTTTAGGCAGCTGAAGCAAAAAAAACTGTTTTTGCCTAATTTTTTTGCAAAAAAGCTAGCCCCTATTTGCTGATGCAGCTAAGCAAGACGAACAACGAGGCTGAGGGCCACCAGCGGCTCCATCCTTGCCATCATTTGCGCAACTAAGGCAGCTCAGCATCGCAAGCATACATAAAAAAGTGGTGATTTGTTTCATTTTCTAAACTCCTTTAACATTTACAGGGTATTTTTTAGGCAACTTGAGCGAGAAAAAACTGTTTTTGCCTGATTTTTTTTGCAAAAAACCTGCCTGTATTTGCTGATGCAGCTAAGCAAGACAAAAAACGAGGCAGAGCGCCTTAGTTTATGCACGTGATGCTTGCGCTGGTGCAGCCGTGCTTTGCCTGCGTGCAGCTTTCTTTAGTTTTGCCGTCGGCTTTGTAGCAGAGAGGGTGACCGTCGTATTTTGTTCCGTCGCTGTTGTAGTATATTGATGTCTTCAGATTGCCGTTGCTTTCGTAGTAGATTTGTTCACGGGATTTTGTGCCTTCGGGGTGGTAGTATATGTCTATCCTGCCACTGCTGTTTTCAGAGTAAGTGATTTCACGGTATTTTATGCCGTTGCTTCTGTAGTATATTGTTGTTGCCTTGCGCGCCCCATTGCTTTCGTAGTAGATGTATTCTTTGTTTTTTGTCATGCCGTCGCTTCGGTAGAATATCTTTGTCCTGAGCTTGCCATTGCTTTCGTAGTAGGCGTATTCCTCGTCTTTTGTACCGTCGCTTCGGTAGAATATCTTTGTCCTGATCTGGCCTTCGTTTTCATAGTAGGCGTATTCCTCGTCTTTTGTGACACCGTCGTCAAGGTAGCTGATCCTTGTCTTGCGATTGCCATTGCTGTAGCAATCTATAGAAAAGTCCCGGCGTCCGTCGCCATTGCTGTCATAATCGCCTGCTGCGCACTCCAGAACGTTGCTAAGCCAGCCGTCAGCGCCATCTCTGCCATCAACGCCGTCTATGCCGTCCTTGCCCTCAGCTCCGGCAGGTCCAGCAGCGCCATCCTTGCCCTCACTTGCGCAGCTAAGGTAACTCAGCATCGCAAGTATACATAAAAAAGTGGTGATTTGTTTCATTTCTTAAGCTCCTTTAACATTTACAGGGTATTTTTTTACGCAGCTGAAGCAAAAAAAACTGTTTTTGCCTGATTTTTTTGCAAAAAAGCTAGCCCCTATTTGCTGATGCAGCTAAGCAAGACGAACAACAAGGCTGAGCGCCTTAGTTTATGCACGTGTTGCTTGCGCTGGTGCAGCCGTGCTTTGCCTGCGTGCAGGTCTCCGTAGAAATGCTGTAACCTGGGAGGCAGAGAGGGCCTTGGGCTTTTGTGCCGTCGGTGTTGTAGTCTATCCATGTTTTGTATTCGCCGTTGCTTTCGTAGTAGGTGTATTCTTCGTCTTTTGTCACGCCGTTGTTTTGGTAGTCTATCCTTGTCTTGCGCTGGCCGTTGCTTTCGTAAAATGCGTATTCTCCTTGTTTTGTGCCGTCGCTTCGGTAGTATATTATTATCTTGTCATTACCATGGCTTTGGTAGTAAGTGTGCTCAGAAGATTTTGTCAGGCCGTCGTCATGGTAGTTTATCCTTGTCTTGCGATTGCCATTGCTGTAGCAAGCTATAGAAAAGTCACGGATTCCGTCACGGTCGCTGTCATAATCGCCTGCTGTGCACTCAATGAAGTCAGCAAGCCTGCCGTCAGTGCCATCTCTGCCATCAACGCCGTCTATGCCGTCCTTGCCCTCAGCGCCGGCAGGTCCAGCAGCGCCATCCTTGCCATCACTTGCGCAGGCAAGGCAGCTCAGCATTACAAGTATAGATAAAAAAGTGGTGATTTGTTTCATTTTTTAAGCTCCTTTAACATTTACAGGGTATTTTTTTAGGCAACTTGAGCGAGAAAAAACTGTTTTTGCCTGATTTTTTGCAAAAAAGCCAGCCCTATTTGCTGATGCAACTAAGCAAGACGAACAACGAGGCTGAGGGCCACCAGCGGCTCCATCCTTGCCTTCACTTGCGCAGCTAAGGCAGCTCAGCATCGCAAGTATACATAAAAAAGTGGTGATTTGTTTCATTTTCTAAACTCCTTTAACATTTACAGGGTATTTTTTAGGCAACTTGAGCGAGAAAAAACTGTTTTTGCCTGATTTTTTTGCAAAAAAGCCGCCTCCGGCCTTGTTGTCATAAGAGGCGCATGGCGTTGTTGTAATAATGTAGCGTTGGTTTTAATGACAGGGGGCAGTGTGGTAATATGCGGAGTCTGGGCGCCGCATTATGTCGTATTGGAGCTGATGCAGCTAAGCAGGGCGAACAACGAGGCTGAGGGCCTTAGTTTATGCACGTGCTGCTTTCGCTGGTGCAGCCGTGTTTGTCCTGCGTGCAGGTTTCTTGAGTTCTACTGTCATCTGGGTAGCACTTAGGATAGCCGTCGTATTTTGTACCGTCCATTTGGTAGATTATAGAGCTCTTCTGATAGCCGCTGCTTTCGTAAGTTGTGTTTTCACGGAATTTTGTGCCGTCAGAGTAGTATTCTATATAAGTTGCACCATAGCCGTTGCTTTCGTAGTAAGTGCGTTCATAGAATTTTGTGCCGGCAGAGTAGTAGATTGCATGAGTCTTCGGATTGCCGTGGCTCTCGTAAAATGTACGCTCATTGCTTTTTGTCACGCCGTCAGGGCGGTAGTTGATCCTTGCCTTGCGCTGGCCATTGCTGTGGCATTCTATAGTGAAGTCACGGCGCCCGTCGCCATCGAGGTCGTAATTGCCTGGTGTGCACTCCATGACGTTAGCAATCCTGCCGTCCTTGCCGTCAGCGCCATCTCTGCCATCAACGCCGTCTATGCCGTCCTTGCCCTCAGCTCCGGCAGGTCCAGCAGCGCCATCCTTGCCCTCACTTGCGCAGGCAAGGCAGCTCAGCATCGCAAGTATAGATAAAAAAGTGGTGATTTGTTTCATTTCTTAAGCTCCTTTAACATTTACAGGGTATTTTTTAGGCAACTTGAGCGAGAAAAAACTGTTTTTACCTGATTTTTTTGCAAAAAAGCCAGCCCCTATTTGCTGATGCAACTAAGCAAGACGAACAACGAGGCTGAGGGCCACCAGCAGCGCCATCCTTGCCCTCACTTGCGCAGGCAAGGCAGCTCAGCATCGCAAGTATAGATAAAAAAGTGGTGATTTGTTTCATTTTTTAAGCTCCTTTAACATTTACAGGGTATTTTTTAGGCAACTTGAGCGAGAAAAAACTGTTTTTACCTGATTTTTTTGCAAAAAAGCCAGCCCCTATTTGCTGATGCAACTAAGCAAGACGAACAACGAGGCTGAGGGCCACCAGCGGCTCCATCCTTGCCCTCACTTGCGCAGGCAAGGCAGCTCAGCATCGCAAGTATACATAAAAAAGTGGTGATTTGTTTCATTTCTTAAGCTCCTTTAACATTTACAGGGTATTTTTTTACGCAGCTGAAGCAAAAAAAACTGTTTTTACCTGATTTTTTTGCAAAATTGCACGCCCCTATTGGCTGATGCTGCTAAGCAAGACGAACAACGAGGTAGAGGGCCACCAGAGGCTCCATCCTTGCCCTCACTTGCGCAGGCAAGGCAGCTCAGCATTACAAGTATAGATAAAAAAGTGGTGATTTGTTTCATTTTTTAAGCTCCTTTAACATTTACAGGGTATTTTTTAGGCAACTTGAGCGAGAAAAAACTGTTTTTGCCTGATTTTTTTGCAAAAAAGCCGCCTCCGGCCTTGTTGTCATAAGAGGCGCATGGCGTTGTTGTAATAATGTAGCGTTGGTTTTAATGACAGGGGGCAGTGTGGTAATATGCGGAGTCTGGGCGCCGCATTATGTCGTATTGGAGCTGATGCAGCTAAGCAGGGCGAACAACGAGGCTGAGGGCCTTAGTTTATGCACGTGCTGCTTTCGCTGGTGCAGCCGTGTTTGTCCTGCGTGCAGGTCTCGGTAGTTTCGCCGTCGTCTTTGTAGCACTTAGGATAGCCGTCGTATTTTGTGCCGTCGCTGTTGTAGAATATATATGCCTTCAGACTGCTATTGCTTTCGTAGTAAGTCTCTTCACTGGATTTTTTCACGCCGTCTTCAAAGTAGTCTATCCATGCCTTCTGCTTGCCGTTGCTTTCGTAATAGGCGTATTCCTCGTATTTTGCCACGCCGTCGATGCGGTATATGATCCTTGTTTTCTCATTGCCATTGCTTTCGTAGTAGATGGATTCCTCGTCTTTTGTGACTCCGTTGTTTTGGTAGTCTATCCTTGTCTTGCGCTGGCCGTTGCTTTCGTAGTAGGCGTATTCTTCGTCTTTTGTGACTCCGTCGGTGTAGTAGATGATCCCAGTATTGAGATTGCCGTTTTCGTAGTAAGCGTATTCAGAAGACTTTGTCATGCCGTTGCTTGCGTAGTTTATCCTTGTTTTGCGATTGCCGTTGTTGTGGCACTCTATAGAAAAGTCGCGGACGCCATCTCTATTGCTGTCATAATCGCCTGCTGTGCACTCAATAACATTGGCAGGTATGCCGCCATTCCTGCCGTCAGCGCCAGCAACGCCAGCGGCTCCATCCTTGCCATCACTTGCGCAGGCAAGGCAGCTCAGCATCGCAAGTATAGATAAAAAAGTGGTGATTTGTTTCATACTGGCTCCTCTAATGTGTGCAATGTTTATGCAGCTAGGCCATACCAGGCAAGTCTTTTTTGCAAAATAGGCAGCAGGGCGGCTCCCTGCGCTCCCCTTCAAAGCGCGCTGGGGCGCTGCCGATGTGCTTAGTTTATGCAGGTGCTGCTTTCGCTGGTGCAGCCGTGTTTGTCCTGCGTGCAGGTCTCGGCAGCGCTGTCGTCGTCTTGGTAGCAGAGAGGATAGCCGCTGTTTTTTGCGCCTTCGGTGTTGTAAGTTATGAGTGTCTTCAAGTTGCTGTTGTCTTCGTAGTAAGTGTATTCATACCGTTTTGTGCCATCGCTTCGGTAGGTCAAGCGTGTCTTCCTACTGCCGTTGCTTTCGTAGTAAGTCTCTTCACTGTTTTTTGTCACGCCGTCGCTTCTGTAGTGGATCCATGTCTTGCGATTGCCATTGCTTTCGTAGTAAGTGGATTCATAGAATTTTCTCATGCCGTCGCTTTGGTAGTCTATCCTTGTCTTTTCATTGCCATTGCTTTCGTAGTAGGTGGATTCTTCGTTTTTTCTCATGCCGTCGCTTTGGTAGTCTATCCTTGTCTTGCGCAGGCCGTTGCTTTCGTAGTAGGCGTATTCCTCGTCTTTTGTGATTCCGTCGGGGCGGTAGATGATTCCAGTATTGAGATTGCCGTTTTCGTAATAAGCGTATTCAGAGGACTTTCTCATGCCGTCGCTTCCGTAGTTTATCCATGTCTTGCGATTGCCATTGCTGTAGCACTCTATAGAAAAGTTACGGCGTCCATCACTATCGCTGTCATAATCGCCTGCTGTGCACTCAATAACATTGGCAGGTATGCCGCCATCCCTGCCGTCCTTGCCATCACTTGCGCAGGCAGCGCAGCTCAGCATTGCAAGTATAGATAAAAAAGTGGTGATTTGTTTCATACTGACTCCTTGAAACCCGCCTTGTTCACAAAGTATTTTTTTACGTAGCTGAAGCAAGCAAAAAACTGCTTCCACGTGTTTTTTTGCAAAATAGCAGCGCGCCGCGGCCTACTGCGCTGCTAAGTTTATGCACGTGATGCTTGCGCTGGTGCAGCCGTGTTTGTCCTGCGTACAGCTTTCTTCAGTACTGCCGTCGTTTTGGTAGCAGATAGGGTGGTTGCTGTGCTTTGTGCCGTCGTAGTAGTAG
>CBDETG010000080.1:0-46559 GCA_965242745.1 Leptonemataceae bacterium | reverse complement strand
ATGCCCAATAACGTGGACGGCGGCGCCACGGCGGCGGAGGTCACAACGGCGCTCAACGCCGCCTTCGTCGGCAACTATTATGACAGCGCCATAACTACCCTCGGCAGCCGCGTCGGCCAGCTTCCCACAGTAGCCGGCACCGCCGTCATGGACAGCGATCTAACTGGCATCCGCCCCCGCACAACAACGCAGCTGCAGGTCGCCGCCCCCAGCAGCGGCGATGATGCCCCCGCTACCTCCGTCTATCACGGCTGGGATACGAATCGCTGGTATTTCAAAGCCGGCTCCTATCCCGAGCCCCGCTACTACGACTACGAATGGGACCACGACGGCGACAGCGGAACTGCCGCCATCTCCATCGACATCTGCGAAGAAATCACCCCCACCAACGATCCCGAGCTTGACCAAGGCGATCCGCTGAAGCCTGATTGTGGAGATAGGTTGAGCGCGTTTCCCAGGGAGTAGGTGATTCAAGGGGGGCGGTGTTGTAGTAGGCGGCGTTGCAGTGATGGCGCCTGCGTTCTTGTAATAAGCGGCGCTTGTACTCAGGGGCCTTGTTGTGCTGACAGGGGCGGTGTAGTAGTAAATGACGTCTGGCGTTGTTACAATAATGTAGCGGGGGAAGTGATGACAGGGGCGTTGCAGTAATAAGCGGAGTCTCGGCGCAACGCGACATAATACAGGCGGCGGGGGTCAGAATTGACGTGGCGTTGCAGTAATAAGCGGCGTTTGTACTCAGGGGCCTTGTTGTGCTGACAGGGGCGGTGTAGTAGTAAATAGCCTCTGGGCGCCGCGTTATGTCGCGTTGGGGCGCAGGCGCTCAGGAGCTTTACATACCAGAACCAGCCAGGCTCAGCGCTGCTACCAATGCCTATGATTTGCCGTCAGTTTTGCTTATACTTCTTCGTTTTCTATATACTTGCCCTTGCCGCGCGCTACAATTTTCCCTATCTCGTTTTCAATTTCAGCACGGTTTTCTACCATACGGCGATTTTTTTTCACAAACCACCCGCGCAGATATAAGTTTTCTTCCGTTTTCGCAGGCTGCAGGTAGCGGACTGTTATCTCACCTGTAACAGCTTCAAAATTCATCGCCCTGTTAATGTGAGACATCACCTCGTCGAGAACAAGAGAAACAATGCCAGGATGAACCACATCGGAGGTCTGACCCTGAAATTTAGTGGGACAACGGTATTCCCCATATACAGAGCGGGTGTCTTCGTCAAATGTCAAATGTAACTGCAAACCATCCGGGTTATCTGCGCCAGAGCCAAAGCTATGAGTGCTTCTGCTGAGAGCCATCTTACATAAAAGACAACAACATGCTGCCTACTTAATTACAGAAAATTAGAATCATGTTCAGAAAGCAAGCAGAATTTTCTATCCTCTGAGCGGCGCCTCATTTGTCTAGCAGCAATCTAAGAATGGATATAACAGATAAAGCTCAAATGAACTCAGGTAGGCTTAGAGGCGCAGCGCAGAAAATCAAGCAGCTTAGGAGAAGCAAAAAGACTCCAAAGAGCTGTGCCTTGCTTTGTGCTTGCTTGTTTTGCTTACTTTTGCATTCTGGCATGCAGACCCTTGATAAGACTGCGCAGGCGCTACATGACCAATAGCTAAGAACGCACGCAGTTGTCCAGTTTTGCTGTAAATATGTCTTTGCCAAGCTGTGAGGCATCCAAGCGGGGGCAAAGCAAAAGCTTGCAAAGCCTCTTGCGCAAGTTAAGTAAAGCAAGCTATAGCAAAAGTTTTATAGGCGATCAGCTTCTTTCTCCACATGCAAAAAACACAAGATATACTGCGTGCAATAGCGCACATAAGCTTGCTTTACTCGGAGGCTTCCCTTAAGCAGCATGTGCAAAGAAAGCTGCAGCTCTTCTTACTAAGACAAGAAAGGCTACTTAGCGACATTTTCTTTATGCGCTCTGCGCCCTTCCTCAGTTTTCTTAGCTTCCTTGCTGTTATCTTTTTTGCTGTTTGTGTACTTGTGTCTTTTAATGTCTTTCACATACTCCTGCCGGGTTTCTTATTTCCCCCAAGCATGCAAGACAGGCGTAGTGAGCAAAGTCTTTATGTTTTTTCCAAGCAAAAGAAGAAATTGGAAGCTACCAAGCAAGCCTTATACCAAGCAAAAGATTGGCATAGTCAAGTAAAGCTGCTTGCCGCAGCTATCAGCACGCCTCCAAGAACAGAAGCCTTGCGCTCTAAAGCTTCCTACTCTGAAGACATTCTCAGGCTTCCTTTTATTGGCTTTGCTATAGAATATATTTGGGAACATGAAGGAGAGCTCATTATTCATCTTAATGCGGATATTATGAAAGAAGAGCTGGCAATGTTTCTTGCTAAAGAAAAGCAATCCCAGAAAGAAACTTACTACTTAGACATTTTTTTCCGAGCCCTGTGTGCCAGCATCTTTGCTCTGAAATTGCACAAGCCTGTCCAAAGCATTGCCTTCTTACTAAATGGTAAAAAGCGAAATTGGCCTGGGATGAAATTTGATTTAAGGAAGCAGTATAGGCGCTAAGTAATGCGCAAAGCCTTTCTTATAGCTTCTTATGCAAAGCGTGATTTTCGGTACATGTTTCACTTAGAGATTGGGAACTTCTTTCTATCAGCTTTGCGGCCTAAAAGATGCACGAAGCTGCTCTTAGGCCGGCTGTATATTCGTAAATGAGCAAAACAATCAAAATAGGTCTCTTTGGTCTTGGGACAGTAGGGCGCAGCGTTCTGGCTATGCTCCAAAGAGAAAGAAAACGGATTAGCAAGCGCACTGCTCTGGATTTTCAAATAGCCTTTGTCTGTGATCGTAGTTGGCATAGAAAAAAAGACCTGCTTGGTAAAATCCCTGCCTCTGCAAATCCCAAAGATATACTGAAAGACTCGTCTATAGCGATGGTAATAGAGCTCATAGGAGGCGCAGAAGAGGCATGCGATATATGGGAAGGGGCCTTCCAAGCGCATAAGCCTGTAGTAAGCGCAAACAAAGCCTTGATAGCTTTGCATGGAAATCGTCTTCTGCAGATGGCATATGACAGGGGGCTGGACTTAGGCTTCGAAGCTGCGGTAGGAGGGGCTGTTCCATTGATACAAAAACTCCGCCGCACTTTTGCCGCCGACGAGATACACGGACTCTATGGTATATTAAACGGCACAAGCAATTTTATTTTGTCTCAAATGGAAAAGGACAAAATAGATTATGCAGAAGCCCTGCAAATAGCCAAAAGCAAGGGTTATATGGAAGCTGATCCTTCTTTTGATATAAAAGGAAGAGACGCTGCGCAAAAACTTTCTATTTTGGCGGCGCTGGCTTTTGACCTTCCTATCATTGAAGAAAAGTCTATTAGCAAAAAGGGCATAGATCGAATCAGTTTGAGAGACATAGACTTCGCATCTTTCCTGGGTTACCGCATTTGCCCCCTTGCAATAGCCCATTACCAAGCTCATGAACATAGACTGGAATTAGGAGTAGAGCCGGCTATGCTGCCGAGTACTCATGTCCTTGCTTCTGTGCGTAATGCTATGAATGCGCTTTGTATTGAAAGCAAGTATGCTGGGAATTCTATTTTTATCGGCCCAGGCGCAGGAGGCGAAGCTACAGCCTTATCTGTGATCAGCGATCTGGTTTTCATTGCGCGCAATCAAGACAAAGAACCAGAGCGCTGGCTGACTAAGCAAGCTCAAAACACGCAGACGCTCTCTACCAAAGGGACTTCCTCTTCACGCTTTTATTTACGCCTCCGAGCCAGAGACAAAACAGGAGTGCTTGCTCAAATCAGCCGTATTATGGCGGATTATCACATTTCTATAGCAAGCATGCGCCAGTACGAAGGAGCAGCAAGCGTAGACATAGTGATACTTACACACAATAGCTCTGAAAAAGAAATTCACGCTCTCATACGCAAAATGGATACGCTCTCCAGTTTAGAGGCGCCTACGGTCTCTATTCGCATGGAAGAATAGGATAGAGCTATGGAAAGCAAAGTTATGCAAGTGATACCATATCGGATGATGCTGCACAGCTTGCCGCCTTCTCATGCTCATATAGATATTTTCTTAGGCCTGCCTGGGGAGGCTTTTTTATACGCATACGAATGTCAGGAAGAATGCAAAAAAGCTCTGCTGCCCTGCCCAGAAACACAAAATGCCACAGTATGTCTTCTGGGTTTTGCGGTAGATCATCCAAAGGATATGCCAAAAAAAGATGCGCTGGATTTTCTTATAGAGACCTTTTCTAAGAGAGCAAAAAAAACCTTTATTCGGAAGGAAAGCTGCTTAGCCAGAAGGAAAAGGGATCACAGGCTCCGCTATTGGCAATATCAAGGCCCCATTTCTCATGGACGAGGTCATATAGAAGAACTGCAGCGGGGAGATTTTTTTACCGCCTGCTCATATAATTGCGCTTTTAGGGCTGGAGATTATTTCCATATCATTCCAATGCTTTATGTCGCTTCTTAAGTGTCTCAAAAATGACTCATAGGCTATATATTGCAATTATTTAGCGTCTTATAACGTAATGAAAATGCCTGAGATTCAAGCTATAAGCGTTGTGTATTGCTGGGATTGCAGATGCGTGCTTTTGACTGCAGCGGCAAGGCTTCTTTTGGCTATGAAAGCATTGCTTTTGCAAGATCAGAGGGCAGGGCAGCAGCAATGTATGCGTCTTTGTCCTGCGCAATTAGGAGAAGAGCAAAGAAGAGGAAGCCTTGCTATAATCGCAGTATCTCAAGACTTGGAAATTTCTAGACACAGGCAAGACTGCTATATTTTATGCTTGCAGACTCATAATGCGTGGAGTTTTGTGTCAGCGTGTAGGCGCTCCTTCAATAGCGCATTGTGCTTCCCTTAGCAGGACAGTAATCTCATGTGCGCAAAAAAGGCGTGGAGCTTAGTATGGAATCTTCAGTAAGCGAAAAAACAAGCATGACCAAGCCAAGAACTGATGCAAGAACAAGGTCTTTCCAGTTTCCCGGCCTGCAGCTCACAATAGAACACGAGGCTGCTTGCGCAAATGGTATACAAATTCTCACCTTCGAGGGCGCTATTGATAATCACAATGTCTACAAATTGAACAAGCAAATACATAGCATGCTCCCTGCCTGGCAGGAGAATGTCATTCTGAATATGAAGAAATTGGAGCATATTAACGCGATGGGCATTTCTATACTCTTTTCCATCTTTCATCACCAAAAAGAAAATCAGAAGCAGGCGCTCATAGGCGGGGTGCATCCTTTTTTAGAAGAAGTGTTTCATCTTGTTTACCTGCCGCAGGAAGTGCCTATATTGCAGAATGTAGAAGAGGCAAAAAAGAATCTCCAGCTTCATGCCAGTACCACTGATTGATCTCAAGCGTCTGGAAGAAGGTTTTTTGGAGCAATGGAGCTTCAAAGCAGAGCTGCTCGCAAAAGAAGCGAATTTTATAGGCGGGGAAGAGCTAAAAATTTTAGAAGAAAACTTAGCTAAGTCTTGTGAAACTTCTTATGCCATAGGCTGCGCCAATGGCACCGATGCCTTGCAATTAGCATTGAGAGCTCATGGCATTGGGCCAAAAGACATAGTATTACTTCCAGACCTGACGTTCTGGGCCGTTTTCGAGGCCATAGTTAATGTAGGAGCTCATCCTGTTACTATAGACCTAAACCCCGACGACCTACAGATGGATTATCACTCTTTTTGCCGGGCATTAGAAAATTATACTCCCAAGGCAGCTATACTCACTCATCTTTATGGATGGGCCAGCGCGCAGATAGAAGACTTTCGTAATCTTTGCAAAGAAAAAGCCATAACACTTATCGAAGATGGGGCCCAAGCCTATGGAGTTTCTTATGAAGGGGAATCTATCTATAAGCATGCAGAGACAGCAACTATCAGCTTTTATCCTGCGAAGGTCTTAGGAGCTGCAGGGGATGCGGGGGCCCTTCTCAGTAGTAATGAAGAGATGAAGCAGCGCCTCTGCTCACTGGCAAACCATGGGCGCCTTGGGCATTATACGCATGCGCAGGTGGGTTGGAATTCACGCATGGATAATCTGCAAGCCGCATATTTGAATCTGGCTCTTAATTTTTTCCCAAAGCGCTTAGAGAGCCGGCGCAAAGCGGCTCTTTTTTATCAAAAAGCGCTCGCAGACCTAAAAGGCATCAAGTGCCTGACCGAGCCTCCGGGCTATCAAGGGAATGGCTATCTCAATGTCTTGCTGTTGGATGAGACGAAAGATGCTGAGACAAAACGCAACTATTATGCCCGAGAGCTTGCTAAAAGACACATTGGCTATGCAATTACGTACCCTCAGCCTATCTCTGAGCAAAAAGGAGCATACCCTTACTTAAAAGGAAAAGTGGGTGGAGAGCAGGCCCGCAGTGTTAGTAAACGTATTTTGAATCTGCCTCTTTTTGCTTATATAGAACAAAGAGAATTACAAGAAGTAGCCGCTGCTATGGAAGAAATATCCGCGCAGCTAGCCGCATAAAAAGAAAAATACAAGCTCTATATCTGCCAAAGCAAAAACAGCGCCCTGGAAAAAAACAGCGGGGGCAAATGCCCAAAATGCCCAAGCTACAAGCCTGAGATGCCGCCGCTTATCTCCAGCACTACGCCATTTACATAAGAAGACATTTTCGAAGCCAGAAAGAGCACGGGATATGCGATCTCAGAAGGCTGCCCTGCCCGCTTGAAGGGAATCAAGGAAAGAAGCTGCGCTCTGATTTTGTCTGGAATAACATTTGTCATGCGAGTCTCCACAAGGCCCGGCGCAACGCAGTTTACTCGTATACCCATAGACGCCAGCTCCTTTGCTAAAGTCTGCGTCAAGCCGACTACGCCTGCTTTGGCAGCAGAATAGTTAGCCTGTCCTGGATTGCCTGTGCGCGCTATAGAAGAAAAATTGATAATCGTTCCCTTCTTGGTCTTACGCATATACTGCACCGCCTCCCAACAAGCCCTGTATGTGCCAGTTAGATTAATGTCTATGGCCCTATGCCATATGTCTTCCTTCATTCTCAAAAAAAGCGTATCCTGCGTGATTCCAGCATTGTTTACCAAGCAGTCAATCTGACCCCACTGATCCACCGCAGCCTTCATCAGAGCCGCAGTCTCGTCCTTCTTGGTTATATCAGTTACTACGCCGATGGCTTGCGCTCCCATTGCTTTGATTCCCTCTACGGCTTCATCACATACGTCTTTATCTATATCACTAACAACTACACGCGCCCCATGCTGAGCAAAGAGCTCTGCTGTAGCCTTTCCTATACCTCTCCCCGATCCCGTAATGATTACGACCTGATCTTGAATATCTTCAAATTGGTAAGCTTTCATGCTCTACCCTCCTTTTCTCACATATGATACAGCGCCTCTCCCCTCACTTTCGCGCGAGGCCTTGCGTCAAAAAAGCCGGCATTAGGCAGGCGTCTTTTTAGGCCTCTTGTACAAGCAAAAAAAAGAAACTGAAAACCATAGGAAATAAGAAAGGTCTTTTTGGCAAGTAAAAAACGAAAGAAATTATACAAGCTACGGACATATTTCACACTTTCTGAGCTTAATCGGTATGATTGATCCAAAGAGATAATGGCCTTGAGTTTCGCAATCCTTATACTAGAGTGGAATGCAAAAAGACAAAACTCCCCCTACTTCCAACCCCGCCGCGGGCCACAAACGCCGCCTACTTCCATCCCCGCCCCAGTCTGCAGAAACCCCTGCCGCGGGCCACAAACGCCGCCTTATTACTACAACGTCATTTTCAGCCCCGCCGCCAGTATTATGTCGCTTTACGAGAGTAGACCCCCCACCATCCCCCTAAAGGAATGGGTGGGTGGGCTTTTGGGTGCTAATTTTCGTTTTCGTTGCGAAAAAAACGTGTTTTTGTGTAAAAAACGTCTGCGCCCAATACGACATAACGCGGCGCCGAGACGCCATTTATTACAACAAGGCCCCAGTCACCAGAGCCCCGGCCGGTGAGTACACTGCCCGCGCCTGTCAGCAAAATCAACGCTGCTTATTTCAACAACGCCCAGACTCCGCATATTACAACAAACGCCCGCCTGTCAGCAGAGCCCCGGCCCCGGCGCACAAGCGCCCCCTACTTCCAACCCCCGCCCTCGTCAGCACCACAAGCCCCCCCTTGTTATTCTATACTAAGACTAAGGATACACAAACTTGCGGCGTACCTTGTGCTGGACGACGCTGTCGCCTGTGCCTTTCTGGAAAGTGATGGCAAGCCAGAAGCTCTCGCCGCTGGCGATGCCGCTGATGGAGCCGCCGGTGGCGCCTGAGGCCGTCCATGTTGCGTCGGTGTTGGGGGTGCCGTCGTCGTTTTCGAGGGCGACGGAAGCTACGCTGATGCCTGTCAGCAGGTTGTAGGTGACGGTCACGGCGGGCTGGCTGAGCGTATAATAAAAGCCCGTACGCGGCGCAGTTGCTGTAGGCTCGCCGATGGCGACGGGCTCTTCAGCCGTGGGCGATCCGCTGCCTCCATCGCCGTCGTGATCGTGGGTGAAGGTGACGTTTGCGATGGAGCCATAGAGGCGCTGGTGCGGGAGCTCCTGGCCGCAGCAGAAGGTGCCGCCGGGCACGCAGTTTTCCTCCCTGGCGTGATCGTAATCGGGGAGCAGCTCGCATTCGTCGAAGTCCGTATCAGGATCATCGGCGTACTTGAGGCGGGGATGCTCGTTTGCGTTCTTTGCCCAGTTTGTCGTGGACCAGCCGTTTAGCTCGGTATCCTCGGCGGGGCTGGTGTCCGTAGTTGCATCGAGATCCAGGGGCAGGGCGAGGATGGCTGCCTCCGTGACATTGGCGCAGTTGGCGGCCGGGCAGGCAGTTGCTCTGTTAACCACAGAGCCAATGCCGCCGTTGGCCGAGCCAGCGCTGTCCACGTAAAGATTCCGGCCGGTGTAGGTGATCTTGCTCCCGTCAGCTAAGCCAATGAGGCCGCCCCTTGTGCCGCTGCCGAAGACGGCTCCACTGCTATATGAGTTCTGCAATTCTACTGTGAAGCCGTTCCTTGCTTCCATCGTGCCTATCAGAGCGCCGGCTGTGGTGTTGGAATAAACCGGCCCACGCGCATAACTATTACTAGCAAGTGTTGATATAGCAAACCCTATCAACCCACCGGTAAGATTGTTGGCGGAGGTGGAGACGGCAATAGGGCCAAGGGTATAGTTGTTCCTAGCAACACAAGAAGTACTATTACCATTTGCTCTTAGAAAATACCCTATCAGGCCACCTACACCAGGTGAGGTCGTGAATGCACTGGAAATCGTGCCAATAGCTACGGCAGTATAGCTGTTTTTTATGGATTGCTCCGCTCCTTGGGTTGCAGACATATATCCAGCCAAGCCGCCTATACTTGACAGAGTGTTGCCGGTGTCTGCGCTATGCCCAAGGGCATAGCTGTTGCTAATACGTGATTGAGCAGTGCTGTTGTTTGTGTTTATGAAACCTATGATCCCCCCGGCGACTGCATAATTTTGAGACTGGCTGGAGGCTGCCAGCTCGACCATGCTGCCCGTGATCAGAAAGCCCCCAAAAGCAGTAGCATTCGATCTTGCCACCAGGCCCCCAAGGTAGCAGTTGTTGGTGGTGGCGCAGCTGAGGCTGCCCTGGGCTCGCACGGCGATGATGCGAGTCTTGTGCCAGGTACTATGCCCCGCCCCGGCGCAGAGGAAGCTGACATTGATGGTGCCGCTGGCGTCGCTTGTGCTGGCAATGTCTGCGTCCTGAATATACAAATTGCGTATCACGCTGCCGTTGCAGTTATCGATAAACGCAGCGTTTGCGTCGTCGGCGTTGGTCTTGGTGATCTGCATGTTGTTTATGGCCCGGCCGTTTCCGTCCAGGATGGCGGTAAAGGCGCCCGTGATGGGCTCAAAGTTGCTGTCCGCATCGCCCGTATCCTGATCATCGGCGTCCAGGTCGATGTCTGCCGCCAGCTCGTAGCCGCAGAGGTAGACGCTGTTCGTTGCCGTCTCGCAGTTGGCGGTCTGTTCTGTCGGCGCCCCAGTGGTGGAGGCCGTACTGCCATCGTTGTAGCTTGCGCCAGCAAGGTCGTGGCGTATGTTGTCCAGCTCGGCGGCGGTGGCGATCTCTATCAGCCCGTCGTTATCGTCGTCTACGTCCATAGTGTCAGCCGTGCCGTCGCCGTCATCGTCGGTGTCCGCGGTCAGGCTGGTTGTGCAACCGGCGACGAGTCGGTCTGGCATGTTGTCGTCGTCGGTGTCCATGCTTGCGCAGGCATCGGTCGGGAAGTCATCATTAGCGTCAGCTACGCCGTCGTTATCGTCGTCGTGGTCGCAGTCGTTACCGATGCCGTCCTTATCCGTGTCAGTCTGGCTGGCGTTTGCTAGGTCCAGGCAGTTATCGCTTGCATCGCCCACGCCATCGCTGTCAGCGTCCGTATCGCACATGCCTGTGATCGTGTTCGGCACTTTTCCGCCCACGCATTCCATGCAGACTCCGTCATGCTGGGCTACGTGGTTATCCATGTCCAGGCAGGCCTCATCCGTGATGCAGTCCGTGCCCAGCAGGCTGTTGGGGCCGCTGCTGTTGCCAGCATGGCAGGCCGTCGCTGTGATGCATTCGGTCTTGCCCACGTTGCGCACGTTATTTGCGCCCGTGCATTGCTCGCAGTCGCCATCATCAGTAGCAACATGCCCCGCCATGTCCTGGCAGGCGGCGTCTGTAATGCAACGATTGTCCAGTATGCTATTTTCGCCGCTGCTGTTGCCGCCATGGCAGGCATCTTCGCTGATGCAGGCGTTTTGTTCTACGTTTACAACTGAGGTCTCGCCTTCGCAAACTTCGCAATTGCCCGCCGTAGTCGCAACCTGGCCAGCCACGCTGCTGCAGGCGCTTTCCCTAATGCAGCTCTGCTCGTTTGTGCTCACCACCTTGCCATTGTCGCCCCGGCATTTGCTCTTCGTAATGCAGCCGTTCGGGGTCACAGTCGTATTGACAAGCTCGTTTGCCAAGCAGGTGTTCTCGATGCAGGTATTATCCGCCGGATTGTGAATCATATCGCCCGTGCAAGTCACCATGGTCTCGCAGGTAGGCTTGTTGTCGGGCTTGAGCTCTCCATCATCGCAGCTGGTCACGCAAGCCGTCCTGTCAGAATTGGGATACTGCGGATCCGTGCATGCCACGCACTGATTGTTCTGGAGCGCCTGATTGCCCGTGCATGTCGGCGTGTCTGCGCTGATGCAGGCCGTCTTGTCAGCATTGGGCTTCTGCTGCGCAGGGCAGGCTTCACATTGCCCGTCCTTAAGTATCTGCGTGTCCGCACAAGTCGGCGTGCCTCCTCCGCCATTGCCTGAGGAGTCTCCTCCACCACCTCCGGTATCGCAGCCCGCCAGAGTCAGGCTCAAGCTGATGGCAGCCAGCATCATAAAACGAGAGGCAGCTGCGCTGCTTTTCCATGCAACTGCGTTGCTTTTCCATGCAGCTGCGCTGTTTTTCCATGCAACTGCGTTGCTTTTCCATGCAACTGCGTTGCTTTTCCATGTCTTTAAGCCGGCGCTAAGTCCGCTTAAATCATTTCCCATACGCGCTGTGGGCACGCATTCCATCATTTTCTGAAATATGTTTCTCATATTTTCCTCCATAAACACAGCCGAGCTTAGAGCCCAGCCTGATACAAAACGAAAGCCAGCAGAGCCAAGGCTCGGCCGCTTAAACAAAATGTTATGCGCATGATAGGGAGCGCATTCCCTAAGTTTTTTTATAATAGACATCTTCATGTCCTCCTTTCATAAAAAATGACTGCCCCGCATGCAGGACAGTTCTATTACTTAATTTAGACAGGCGCTAGAAAATAGCAAGTCTTTATTGTAAAAAAAATAAATTTTTTGGGGAACAAAAAAGCAGGCTGCGACCTGTTGAGGTATGGGGAGTTTGGGGATGCAAAGTGTGCATACACACTTTGCCATGATTCTAAGGCGCGCTTTTTGTGGAACAAAAAGGAGGATGAAAACCTTGATGAAGTATGGGGCGTTGGTTATGATAAGCGGCGTCTGTGGATGCAAAGTGCAGATGCACTTTGCTGCGATTTAAGGCGCGCTTTTTTGTGGAACAAAAACGAGGATCAAAACCTTGCTATAGTATAGGAAGGTTGGGAAATTTTTTCTTGACACTTAGCTGCTTACTATGTCTACTTATAGTACAAGACTAGCAAAATATAGGCCTTGGATTAGAAGATCAGGGCAGGATTCCTCTGTTGTCATGCAAAAGAAAGATACAAAAAGAAAAACTGAAAACTTACAAGAGCTAAGCAAAACACCTTTCAGTTTTGCCTCTCTCTTAGAGTATATGCAAAGCAAGGCTGGCAGTGAAAAGCTGGATAACTTAGAAAGCAAAGTAGATAAGCAGACAAACAGGCTGGAGAAGCTGGAGTCTGGTCTGGAATGGTTAAAATGGAGTCTATTAACTGGTCTTGCTGCCATCGGTCTTTGCTTTACAACAGTCTTTTTCATGATAAGAGACACAAAGCAAGATGTAAAAGAACTAAGGGCCAGTACAAAGCAAGACATACAAAAGCTAGAGACAGACATAAAAGAAATAAGGACGCTGCTAATAGAGTTTATACAAAAACAAACACGTACTAGCCAAAAGTAAGAGACTACAAGCCCGGCTTTGATAAGCAAGGCAGACATAGCAAGCCCTTTTAAAAAAACGAAAAAAAGTGAGCAACAAAAAAGTATGCCTGAGGCCTAGTTGTAGTATGGGGAGTTTGAGGATGCAGCGTTGGTTTTGATGACGGTAGACGCAAAGCGCATCCACACTTTGCTGCGATTTAAGGCGCGCTTTTTTTGTGACACAAAAACGAGGATCAAAACCTATTGTAGTATGAGAAGGCGCAGAGGCTCAAGCGCCTTGCATATGAGAACAAGCCAGGCAAGGTTTAGGGCTGACAAAACAGATATGGTTTTTTCTGGAGCTGTTCATACTAGAACAATCCAGTGCAAATCATAGGCATTGCGTCACGAGCACAGGAGGTGCGAGAGTCTGGCGCTAAGGCAGGGCTGACAAAACAGATATGGTTTTTGCTGGAGCTGTACATACCAGAACGATCCAGTGCAAGGCATTTGCGTCACGAGCACAGGAGGTGCGAGAGTCTGGCGCTAAGGCAGGGCTGACAAAACAGATATGGTTTTTGCTGGAGCTGTACATACCAGAACGATCCAGTGCAAGGCATAGGCATTGCGTCACGAGCACAGGAGGTGCGAGAGTCTGGCGCTAAGACAAGGATGTCGCCCGCGCCATGCCTATGCCTTGCCGTGTCGTTTGCGCCAGACCAATGCCTATGATTTGCCGTTAAGGCGCGCTTTTTTGTGGAACAAAAACGAGGATCAAAACCTTGTTATAGTATAGGAAGCTTGGGAAATTTTTTCTTGACACTTAGCTGCTTACTATGTCTGTTTATAGTAAAAGACTAGCCAAGTATAGGCCTTTTCATTACTGGGGAAGCTCAGGGCTGGCCCTCCCTGTTATCATGCAAAAGAAAGATACAAAAGAAAAACCTACGAGCTTGCAAGAGCTAAGCAAAACACCTTTCAGTTTTGCCTCTCTCTTAGAGTATATGCAAAGCAAGGCTGGCAGTGAAAAGCTGGATAACTTAGAAAGCAAAGTAGATAAGCAGACAAACAGGCTGGAGAAGCTGGAGTCTGGTCTGGAATGGTTAAAATGGAGTCTATTAACTGGTCTTGCTGCCATCGGTCTTTGCTTTACAACAGTCTTTTTCATGATAAGAGACACAAAGCAAGATGTAAAAGAACTAAGGGCCAGTACAAAGCAAGACATACAAAAGCTAGAGACAGACATAAAAGAAATAAGGACGCTGCTAATAGAGTTTATACAAAAACAAACACGTACTAGCCAAAAGTAAGAGACTACAAGCCCGGCTTTGATAAGCAAGGCAGACATAGCAAGCCCTTTTAAAAAAACGAAAAAAAGTGAGCAACAAAAAAGTATGCCTGAGGCCTAGTTGTAGTATGGGGAGTTTGAGGATGCAGCGTTGGTTTTGATGACGGTAGACGCAAAGCGCATCCACACTTTGCTGCGATTTAAGGCGCGCTTTTTTGTGGAACAAAAACGAGGATCAAAACCTTGTTATAGTATAGGAAGGTTGGGAAATTTTTTCTTGACACTTAGCTGCTTACTATGTCTACTTATAGTACAAGACTAGCACAGTATAGGCCTTTTCATTACTGGGGAAGGCCGGAGCAGGATTCCCCTGTTGTCATGCAAAAGAAAGATACAAAAGCAAAACCTTCAAGTGGGCAAGACATAAAAGATAAAGTCTTGGTGCTAGAGTCCGGCCATAACTGGCTAAAGTGGAGTCATAGAAACCTTATGACTCTGGCTACAATAGTGCTGTCTGTTATGGGAATAGGTTTTGCCATTATGGGAGTCTGCTTTGCAGTTATCTTTTTTACAATAAGAGACACAAAACAAGACATAAAAGAAATAAGGACGCTACTTTTAGAGCTTATACAAAAGCAAACACCCCCGCCTGCCCCTGCCTCAGACAGGCAGGCAGGGACAAGCCCAAGGTAAGAGACCAGCAAGCCTAGTATGGAC
Source organism: Leptonemataceae bacterium (assembly GCA_965242745.1). Taxonomy (GTDB): domain Bacteria; phylum Spirochaetota; class Leptospiria; order Leptospirales; family Leptonemataceae; genus JABAAI01. The sequence continues at coordinate 32,000 of CBDETG010000080.1, read as the reverse complement.
GCAAAGCGCGCGGCGCATAGCAGAACAAGTCGGGAAGCTCACAAGACTTTCACTCTTCGCATTTTTGCAAGGGGTAGCATAATTCTTGTATCATGTTAGAGCGGGCGCCTATGGAAGAATTCGAGAAAGAAGCAAAGCGGCCATCAGGCAAAGCCACGCAGTAGAGATTTTTCTTGGGATTTTGGTAGTATAAGGCGCCATAAAGTCTTGGGCTTACTCCATCTTGGAAGGCGTATGCGAAAGCTGAGGCCATAGTGTTTGTGTAGAGATTTTTTAGAATATGCCGCTATGATTTTTTTTTGCTTGAGCCCGCGTGTGACATTACAAAAAGACGGCGCTTGATCATGAAAACGAACGACTCCTTTCTTTCGAGGATGAAAGCAAAAGATCAGCAGGCAGCTAAGCAGGGCGCTTTTCAGCAGGATGAAACGGGCATAGCAATACATTTCTTAATCTTTCCACGTGTAGTTTATATTCAAGTAATAGTTGCTGGCGGTAGCTGCTAATATGCCTGTAAAGTTATGCAGATATTGGGCAATAAGGGGCCTAAGGCCAAAAATATGCTCAAAAACGTGATCCTTTTGCAGAAATTGGAAGATGGACCATTGGATCACAATCCCTAAAAAACTAATGCAATGAAACATATACAAAGCCCGCGCATGCTGCAGGAAAGTCTTGTGCCGCTTTTCATAGAAGCTTATGTAGTTGTTCAATATATAATTAGAAATAATACTGAGTTCTATACCAAAGATCACAGAGATCCAAAGAGGCCCTAAAAAACTGAGCGCTTTTACTTCGATGCGCGGGAGATGCAGCGCCTCGCCTAAGGCGAAGCCCGAAAGATTGATGATGCTGCCTATCAAGCCCACCATAGCATACATGAAAAAGGTAGCGGATATATATTTCCCAAAACGCAAATTCCAAAGCGCAATAAAAAAATGGCGTGCAACGTTTGCGCTAAGCTTGGTTTCTCCATACTGACGCTCCTGAAAAGTATATGCGATTTCCTTAGTGCGTGCCTCTGGGTTGTGTCCTAAAAATTCTATAAGTATCTTGAAGCCCAGAGGATTGATTTTGGCAAAGCTGGCTACATAGATTTCCGCTTTCAGCGCAAAAAAGCCGCTCATGGTATCTTTGACAGAGGCAGAAAGAAAGAATTTTGTCAGCCATGCTCCGAATTTGCTGTAAAACTTTCGCAGCAAAGAAAAACTTCCATAACTGCCGCTTCCTACTCTGCGTGAGCCTACGACTATATCATAATTTTCCTCGTTTATGGCTTTCAGCATGAGAGGCAGCAGCTCCGCATCGTGCTGCAAATCCGCATCCATAACGGCAAAGACTTCTCCTTTGGCTCCAGACATTCCCGCCATAACAGCGCTGGCCAAGCCTCTTTCATTCTTACGTCGTATTACTGAGAGATTAGGCATCTCCTGCGCAAGACTGCGCGCTATTTTCCAAGTCTCATCAGGGCTGTTGTCATCTACAATAATGATCTCAAAGTGGACGGATGCGAGAGCTTTTTGTATTCTGGGCAGGAGAATCTTTACATTCTCAGCCTCGTTGTAAGTTGGAATGATAACGGAAATTTGGTATGAGCCGCGCATAAAAGTGCAGTCTATGAGTCTGAGAACAGCGTTTTACTTGGCTTAGATGAACTTTGCAAGTCTTTTCTGCCTTCGTGAAAATTGCGCGCTGGCAGCAAGAGCTTAGCTAAGCGCTATTTCCCAATCCTTTTTTCAGGCCAGACAATGATTCTATTATGAATTTTCTGTAAAGACTTTTCCTGCTCTCTGCGTTTCCAATCTGTCATTGCGTCTGCAGCTGTACGGTTTTCCAGCATATGAGGAGTCATAAAAATCATCAGATTACTTCTTGCCACCACATCTATACTTCTGCGAAAAAGATAACCTAAAAGGGGGATGTCTCCTAAAAGAGGGATTTTGGTAATCGTCTTTGTTTTTTGAGAAGAGATCAGCCCTCCCAGAACTATGGTTTGTTTATTTTTTACTGTAACATGCGTTTTCACATTACGTTTGGAAAAAGTAGGATTTGTGCCGATGGCAGCCGCTGACTCCTGTCCTTGTATGTTAGAAATCTCAGCAAAAAAATTCAGCGTAATTTGGCCGGATGGATTGATCTGGGGAGTGATCTTCAGTTTGATCCCCGCTGGCCTATACTCAAAGCTGTCCGTACTCGTGCCGCCTTCTGCGCTGATTTGGGCCCGTGTGCGCACGGGAACATCCTGCCCCACATTGATCTCTGCTTCCTGATTATTCAGCGCAAGAACCTGCGGAGACGAAAGAACGTTAAAGTTTTCTCTTCTTATGTTTGCGCGTAAAATACCTAGAAGATCGCCTTGACTGCCAAGGAAGCCCAAGCTAAAACCGTTGAGGGTATTGCGGCTGGGGTTGATAATCGTATCAGCGCTGGCATCACTGTCAAAACTCAGGATATTGCTTTCTGCGGCCAGGCCTGTGTTGAATTGCGCATGCCCTTCTGGACCTAAACTGCGCCAGTCAACGCCAAAGTCATTTCTATCATTGGAGCTTATTTCAGTAATGAGTACTTCCAGTAAAATTTGAGTACGCGGCGTATCAAGTTTCCTAATGATGTTTTCAATTCCCAGCCACTCTCCCTGCGTTGCCGTTACGACAATGGTATTCGATTCCTTATGCGCTACAGCTCGTATCTTTTTATTGGTATTACTCTTAGGTCCTTTCTTGCTGCTTTTTACTTCCGGAACCTGCGGCGCATCCAGCTTTGTAAGGACTTTGGAAAGACTTTCTGCCGTAATGTGCCTGGCATGATAGATATGTACGGCAGCGGAAATAGAAGAGCGTTCGCTGCTTTGAATGGTCTCCACCAGCTTTTTACTTATGCCCATAATACGCAGCACATTTCTTGCAAAACCAGTCACTACAATAGTATTTGTGGGCCTGTAAGGAACAATGCTCACATTGGGGCCGGCTACGGATTTGAAAATATTTGTTACTTCGTTTGCGTCCAGCTCTGGAGGCAGAAGCACGACTCTTGAAATAACTCCGCTTGACTTGACGCTGACAGGTTTATCACCGGGCAGCGCAGCTTCGCCTGCTTGCTTTAAGCGCACAATTTTGATAAGATTGGGCTCCTCTATGATCCCAAAGCCCTTTATTTCCAGAACCTGCTTCATAAATGATAGAGCGCGTGATTCCGGGACTTTTTCGTAAGAGATGACTGTAATCTTGCCCTGTATCGAATCATCCACGAGTATATTACGCTGGATCAAGTTTGCCATCGTCTTAAGCCAGTCTTTCATATCTACGTTATCAAAATTCACGCTAAAGCAATTTCTACAAGGCCGGGCTTTTTTCTTAGCTTTGGGGCGTGATTTTTTCTGCGCAAAAACCGGGCTCCAATTAGGCGCAACAAAGCTTATTGTAAATGCGCAGGTAGCAATGAAAAGAAGGCTGCATAAGGCAGTCAGGTATAAATAAGGAACTGCTTTTCTCTGCGCTGCGGCGCTTGTCTTGGGCATAAAATTCATACTCTCTTTTCCTTAGTGAAGCAAAACAAACATAACCTTGAATCTGCTTTCTCCTGCTCTAAAGCGGCGCAGTGTTTTTGAGACGCTGTATGTGTTCATCTTTGTTTTCTTGCAGCGCTTTGCAAGGGCTTGCAGCCCCGCTAAGCCGGAGCTTTTGTTCTTCTGCTTTAGATCTTTGCGTCAGCTCTGCCCTGGTTTCATCGCAAAGCCTGCTAAGCTGATAATCCAACTGAAGAATTCTTTGATAAGCCTTGTGTTCCATGCCTGCTGCCTTAGGTATAATATCGCCGAAGAGGCCTGCCTAGCTCAAGCCAAGCTATTAGAAATTGACTGCCGTCTTACATATAATATCGCCGAAGAGGCCTGTGATACTAAGGAAAAACCTAAGGAAAAATACGGCTCGCTAGAAATACTTTGAGCTTGGCAATACATGAAAGACGAGCAGGAAGGCCTAATTTCATCTCTGCTGCAATACAACAAGACTTGCAATTTGCATGCACGCTGCTCATGCAAGGGCCTTAGAAAGATGCTGGTTTAAGAAGACGAAAAGGAATAAGGAAGGCGATGCAAAGAGAAAGCAGAACAAGCAAAGAAGGAAGGCAAAACAGCATCGGCTGTTCCATGACAGCGATTTCTTTATAGTACTCGATTCTTCTGAGTGAAGGCACGCAAAACAGCGCTGGCTGTTCCATGCAGCTCTTCTGCGCTTAAAGTATCATAGCCTTTGTTTGCAAGCCGTTCTTGGATTTGCCGTATTTTTTCTATACGCTCTGGCGAGTCCTGACTGGCTTTGGCCAGCTCTGATACACGCTTTGCTTCAGCAGCTTGGCTTGCTTCCCGCGATATACTGATGGAATCCTGGGGAGCATTCGGCGCCTGTTTGGAAAGGTTTTCCTTAGCTTTGCGGGTTGTATAATGCGGGTTTAGGCCGTCTATTTTATCAATCATCGTTCTACTCCTCCTACTTACTTTCCATATCGGTAATTTGCAGGATTTCTCTAAAGCACTTTTTTCCCTCTGTGCTAAAAAAACTAGACTTCCGATCTTGACAATCTTTGCCCTTACAGCGGCGGTGAAATCAGTTTTCAATAGCTGTCAACAAAGAAAAAACAATCTGGCCGTCTTTGCGTTCTTTGTCCCTCAGGCAGCTTTTGCGGGATGTCTGGAGCAATAAGGAAAGATTTTCGTAAAGTAGACGAAGTCTCTACCCTGTGCGCAGTAGCGATGTATCAGGCACGATATTTATTCTCTTAGAAGAAGAGTTGAGAGAACTAACAAAAAGGTTTATAATTATTGAAAGTAATCTCCTGTAGAATTTAAATCTGCTTGAATCTCAAAAAACTTTCTTCTTTTTCCAAATTATACGATATTTCCTTCTCCGTATGTTTGCAGGAGTTTCCATAGTTGCCGCGGTAATTCTTACAAGCCCAAAATTTGCCGTAAACCCCATTGCGCTGGATCATGTCTGCGCCGCACTCTGAGCATAGGGGCGTCCATACTGAGCAGTTTGGATCAATACAAACTTTAAAACGATTAATGCGGCGCATTGGATTGTTGCATCGTGTACATCCACTTTCAACATGCTTGCATAAAGGTTCATTGCTGCAGCCATAAAATATTTTTGATCTATATTGTCTAACGACCAATGTACCTGTTTTGCATTTTATGCAAGGAATAAGAGCGGCAAATTTTTGCTTCAAACTAATTGCAAAATCATCTAGCGCCAGCGGGTATTTGTTATCCAATAATTCAGTCACAAACTCAGAGGGCTTTGTCATATCACTGATCAAATATACGCGTTTTCTGGCGCGCGTCAAGGCAACGTAAAACAAACGGCGTTCTTCCGCATATGGGAAATCATCTAGCACAGGCAGCAGAGCTTCCAGCAAAGGGTTGGGGTTTTTCTGTATAGGGAAAGTGTATTTACCGCGCTGCTCAAGATCCAAAATCACAACATAATCCGCCTCCAAGCCCTTTGCGCTGTGAATTGTGCTTGCGGCAATACGCAGGCGGGGGAAACGCTCTCCTAAAGTTATGATTTGCTCGTGCCTTGGCAGAGTAAAATTGTAACGCCCTAATACATAAACGGAGCTGCCCCCTACTGCGCGCGAGCTTATATGCTCTAATATAGTATCTAAACGGCTGTCATAATTCGATGTATTTGTCATGGAAGAATTCTTATTATTTGCGCGTAACAAAGAAACAGAGGAGTCTTTTGTGAAGGTGTGAGTAAGCAATGGCTTTTTGATCTGCTTCGGGTTTGCCTGTATAAAGCGCGAAGCAATATTGCAAATACTATCATCAAAGCGAAAAGTTTTATCGAGGATCGTAATTTTAGTTATGCCAAACTTCGCTTCAAATTCTGTTGTAAAATGTAAATCACTGCCTGTAAAACGATAAATAGACTGCCAATCATCGCCCACGCAAAATAAGGAACATTCCGGGACTGATTCTCTAAGCGCTTTGATCAATCGCGCGCGCAACTCAGATATATCTTGAAACTCATCTACCAGAATATATTGCCAGGGTGAAGTAAAGCGGCCCTCTTGCACATACCTAATCGCTTTACCCAGCATATCATCAAAATCAATGCGCCTGTTCTCTTTTAGAAAGGCTTCATATTTTTCATATATTGGTTCTACGATTTTGAGCGCTTGTTTGACGCTTTGATTTAGGCGAGCATCCCTGCCAATCTTCTCCGGCCCCTTTTCATTGTTTGAGCAAAGCAAATTGTTTTTATAGCGCTGCAATAATCTTGCGAGCAGTGGCGTAAAATTCTTGATCGTGCCAAATTCCCTGAGCATTTGTAACATTTCTTCAGATGAACGCTTCTGAAACTTTACTCCAGCTTCCATTAATTTTTTCTCTAAGTCTCTGAGCAAACTGCCTTCAACATTTTCATAGTGATACGTTTCTATCAAGCGCGTCCCTTTCTGCGCATGAAGCCGGCGCTTCCACTCCATTGACTCGTGATATTTCTCACGGGGAATAAAAGGCGCTGTATTGCCCCCGCGATCTATGCCCCAGTGCTCTAGATAAATGCCATATTCTACAAGATAAAAATCAGGTTGATATTGGCGATGCTTTAGCGTGCGCGTTGGATCTTTGTAATCAGCTTCGTATTGATACTTTATGCCTAAGCGCAATAGATGATTAGCAATCAAACATTCGCCAAAGCCTTTTACCTTTTCTCCCTGCAGGGTGCGGAGTTCATTTACTGAAAGATATTTCCAATAATCACCTTCGGTTTGAAAATTAAATTGATCGATACTGCTCTCGCGATACTTGTAATAAAGAAAGTAATCCGTAACCAAGCGCACGTACTGGGAATGCCTAAGCAGCTCCTCAAACCACGCATCAACTTGTTTTTGTAAGGCAAGCACATCTTCCGCCCAAGGAGAAAGCGATGGCTGCGCCTCTTCGACCGATGTGATAATATCCCTGCCCAATTTATGGAATGTACTTGCAATGACGCCTTTTTCGTTCAGCTGCTCGCTTAGCCGCTCCTGCATTTCTTCCGCCGCCTTCTTTGCAAAGGCCAGCATAAGGATTTGCTTAGGCTTGGCTTTTTTGCTTTTAAGCAAAAACCCGGCGCGTCCTATCATTGTGCTCGTCTTGCCAGTACCGGCGCTGGCCAAGACCAGATTATTGTCTTCGTCGATAACACAAGCATCGCGCTGTTTTTCAGTGAGTGGCTTGTTTCCCACGCAATCAAAATACTTTGAAAATTTTGCTTTGAAGCGCCTAACATACCGATCGCGATGTCCTTCCACATCCTGCTTTGTTGAAGACGCTATCTGCTGTACGAGTGCAAAATCTGCGCCGCAATCGTGCTTTAGACAATCAAGCGGCGGCACTTTGTGAAATTGAAGCAGAATTGCCGCAGCCTTTGCTTTGAGTTTTAGCCAGCGGGAATGGCGCAAATAATCTGTATGCAGCAATGTATTGATCTCGTCTGCGCATTGGCTTAGCATAGGCGCAAATTTTTGATACTCCCGCAGCCAACGCAAATAGTCTGCTAACCAGCGGAATAATCCCTCTATTTCTGCTTTAGGCAAGCCTCGAAAGCGCCGCATTCCGCGGTCGGTGGGTAATGCCAATTCAAAAAACAGTAATTTGCGGGTGAATATGTTGTTATGAGTTAGATTGTCATGGCGCACAATAAAGCGTTCGCTCGATATGCTTTCTAAAATTAGTTCATCAGATGAAATGGAAAGCCGCGCCTTTCTTGCGCCAAAAATACGCATTATCCAATACGGGGTAATTTGTTTATCCTTTGAAAGAATAGAGAGCTTCATTATTGGCTAAGAGTCTGTGTCCCCGATCTTAGCTCTGGCGGCACAGGCTGGGCGCTCGAGGTATTCAGGCAGCGTGTTCGATACACTCTGTACTTCGGCAAGCATTAAGGCTGCCAAAGGACGCGCCAAATGTAAGCAATATGGATGGGTGTTTGGGACGTGCTCTAAGTATAAGATACCAAGCCTTTTGCGGCCTGTAAAGAGAGAATTGCCAAGCCTATACTTCTGCGCTTGTCTGTAGTCATTTTCTTATCCTCTTCAAGTATTTGGATAGCAAAGGAAGCTTAGGAAAAAATTCCAAGCCAATGTTTGTAAAAAGATCCGAAATGTCCCAGCTGGATAGCGCTGCGCAGGTCTTGCATAAATTTGGCATAAAAGAAAAGGTTATGGTAGCTGAGCGCCATGGGTCCAAGCATTTCTCCTGCAAAAAAAAGATGGCGCAGATAGGAGCGATTGAGAGTGGAGCAGACGCGGCAAAGGCAGTTTGGATCCAAAGGCTTAGTATCTTGTTTAAAGATGGAATTACGTATTTTCAAGACTCCTAGGGAGGTGAAGGCTTGCCCATTTCTGGCATTGCGGGTGGGTAGCACGCAGTCAAACATGTCGATACCATTTTTCACCGCTTCAAGTATATCAGGAATAGCCCCTACGCCCATGAGATAACGCGGGCGATGCGGGTCCAGCAGAGGCCCAAGGAAGTCCAGAATTTCATACAAGTCTTGGCGCTCTTCTCCTACGCTTAAGCCCCCTAAGGCGATGCCGTCAAAGAGAAGGTCTTGGATGAAATCCAGAGATTCAGAGCGCAGTTTTTTATCGAGTCCTCCCTGCACAATACCGAAAAGCTTAGGTCTCGGTCCTTCCTGCTCTTTCCCATCGTGTTGCCTGCAAAAGTGCTGCAAGGATTCTTGAGCCCAGCCATGCGTCCGATCCAAAGAGGCTCTGATGCGCTCTTGGGAGGCATAGGCTGGAGCGCAGTCGTCCAATACCATGTGTATATCTGAAGCCAGCTCTTTTTGTATATCCAAGACAAGCGCAGGCCTAAAGATACGCTTGCTGCCGTCTATGTGGCTTTGAAACTCTACGCCTCCTTCCACAAAACGCCTTTTCTTAGCAAGGCTGTGCACTTGGTAGCCTCCACTGTCAGTCAGGAGCGCATAAGGCCAAGCCATATATTTTTTGATGCCGCCCATAGCTGCGGGCACAGCCGTGCCCGTGCTTAAAGATAAATGGTAAGTATTTGCTAATATCAGGCGATAGCCCATTTGCGCTAAGTCTTCATTCCAGAGGCCTTTGACAGCAGCCACAGTTCCTACCGGCATAAATACAGGCGTTTTGATTTGCCATTCTCGAATTTGGAAGCTTCCGCAGCGCGCGTGGGAGGCGCTATCTTTGGATTGCTGTGTAAAAAACCTAGGAGGCATAGAGCTACGCCTTAAGTTCGAAGATACATTATTGCAAGACAGGGGCTTGGTATCTGTTGCGTATTTGCTCCCCTATGGCAAGGTCTATGGAATACACGCTTTGGATTTGCGATAGGCGATCAAGCAGATCATTGCTGTAACGTATGCCGAAACTTTTGTGAGCGCGGATCACCTGCCTTAAACTTTTGTTCTTGTCTAGTATGTGGAAATAAACCTGCAGCGGGCCTTTGGCGTGCGACAAGGCGCTCTTGAGTTCTCCAATAACAGCCATATCGCGGCTTTCATCTGGAATGAGTTTGATATGAAGTGACTTTTCCTGCTTCTCCTCGATGAGCGCTTCATCTAAGAGGCGCATTTCCTGAACTAGAAGACTAAGAGTTCCTGTTTCGACTTTCTTTTCCAAATCAGCTTGGATGAAGTATATTGCTTCTTTTTGGAGTTTCTGGCGGATCTTTTCTAGAGTGTTGGGGAAAAGGATAGCTGCGCAATGGCCTGTCATATCTTCCAGTACGAGGTGGCATATTTCCTTAGAAGAGCGGGTAAGGCGTATGCTGAAATCCGCAAGAATAGCGGCTACTTCTACTTTCTTTTTCTTGTCCGGCAAGGATTGCAGCTCTTCCAGCGTAGGGATATGACTATGGCGCAGTTTACGCTCGTATTTTGCAAGGGGATGACCGCTTAAATAAAAACCCAGCATGGTTCTTTCCATTTGGAGTATCATCTCTGAAGAGAATTCCGCAGCGTCATCAGAGCGGGGGATAGGCTCTATTTGGCTCTGTGGAGCGTCTATAGAAGCAAATAAAGAGGATTGGCCGCTGACGCGGTCGCTTTGGAATCTTTGGGCGTGGAGTATGCCTAATTCTATGCTTTCTTGTATGCTCTTGCGTTTGTAACCCAGGCTGAGGAAGGCTCCGCTTTGGTTTAAGGATTCGATCATGCGTTTGTTCAAAAACTTGTTGTCTAGGTTTTCCATAAAATGGAAAAAGGAATGAAAAGCCTTTGCTCCCTGCATTTTGCGTCTTTCTAGAATGTACTCTACAGCAGCGCTTCCTACATTTTTGATGCCAGCCAAACCAAAGCGTATGCGCTTATCTTTTTCTACGGAAAAGTCAGCTTGGGATGTATTAATGTCCGGCCCTAGTATCTTTATTTTCATGGCATGGCAGGCATTGATATAAGGCACCAGTCTCTCTGTTTTAGCAATTTCCGAGTTTAAAACAGCGCACATATAATCTGTCGTATAATGAGTCTTCAAAAAGGCTGTCTGGTAGACAATGCAGGCATATGCGACTGAATGGCTTTTGTTAAAGCCATAGCTTGCAAACTGAGCCATCTGTTCATAGAGCTCAGCTGCAAAGGCCTGACTGTAAGCTTTGGCATGCGCTCCTTCAAGGAATTTGGCGCGCATTGCTTCCATCTTTTCTTTAATCTTTTTGCCCATAGCCTTGCGCAACCCGTCTGCCTCAGAAGGGAGAAAGCCTCCTATTTTCTGGGCAATTTGCATGACCTGTTCTTGGTAAAGGATTACTCCATAGGTAGAAGCCAGGATTTCCTTTAAGTCAGGATGCGCATAGTGCACTTTTTCACGCCCCTTTTTCCTGTTTACATAGGCGTCTGCCATGCCTGATTGGAGAGGACCGGGACGAAATAAAGCGATCAGCGCAACAAGGTCCTCAAAGCATTCCGGCTTCATGCGTATAACGAGTTCCTTCATGCCGGGGGAAGATTCTAATTGGAAGATGCCTGCTAACTGCGCCTTTTGCAAAAACTTGTAGGTTTGGGGGTCTTCCATATATTGACAATCCAGTTTGACTTCCTCCCCGGTGCGTTTTCTTATGCTCTCTATGGTCTTATGGATCACAGTCAGGTTACGCAGGCCAAGAAAATCCATTTTCACCAGACCTACATCCGCTAAAGACTGCATGTCGTACTGGCTTACTAAAATTCGCTCTTTGTTTTTGCCGCTATTGCCGGAGGCTACAGTGGCCATAGGTAAAATTTCTTCCAAGGGCTGCGGAGCGATCACAATGCCTGCAGCATGCACTCCGGTATGGCGCACATTGCCTTCTAATCTTAAGGCGATTTGAAAAAGTTTTTTTTGTATCTCTCCCTTTTGCGAATACTCTTTTAATTCCTGTGAGCTTTGGATGGCTTCTTCAATGGAAAGGTTCAGGACGTCGGGAAACATCTGTGACATGTGATTGGCTTCAGCAAAGGGGATATTCAGTACCCTTGCGACATCTTTCAGGCATGCGCGCGCAGCCATTTTTCCATAGGTAATAATCTGCCCTACTTGCTCAGAACCATACTTATCACGCACATATTGAATCACCGATTCACGTCCTTCTGTACAGAAATCTATATCAATATCAGGCATTTCATTACGGTCTGGATTTAAAAAACGTTCAAAGAGCAGGCCATAGCGCAGCGGGTCAATATCCGTGATACCAAGACAATAAGAGATAATACTGCCGGCTGCAGAGCCGCGCCCAGGCCCTACCGGGATGCCCAGTCTTTTTGCAAAATTGATGAAATCCTGCACGATCAAGAAGTAACCAGAGAAATCCATTTTCTTGATCGTGTTATATTCATAGTCAAAACGCTTTTGGACCTCCTGCGTGATCTGAGGATAGCGGCTTTGCAGACCTTCATAGGCTAACTTATGCAAATAGCTGTCCAGAGTTTCGCCTTCTGGCACTTGGAAACGCGGCAGCAAAGGGTTCCCGAATTCAAAATTGAGATCTATCATGTCTGCGATGACCTGCGTATTATGGAAGGCCTGCGGCAGCTCCGGGAAAAGGCGCCACATCTCTTCCGGAGACTTGAGGTAAAATTCTTGGTTGAAGGAAAAAGCCAGCGGGTCATCGACGCTTTTTTTCTGATTAATGCGTAAAAGGGTGTCTTGAGCCGCATGGTCATTTCTATCCAAGAAATGGCAGTCATTGCTTAAACAAAGCTCTATGCCCTCTTGTTTGGCAATTTCATAGTTCCCTTGAGCCGCTATCTCTTCTTCAGCTAAGCCGTGATTTTGGATCTCCAGATAAAAGCGTTCTTTGCCAAATATTTCTTTTAGTTTGCCAGCAAGCGCAGCAGCCTCTTTGCGCCTGTTTGTGAGTATTTTTTGCTGCACTTCCCCTCCCAGACATGCTGTCAGACAGACGAGGCCTTGAGAATGCTCACTTAGCAGCGGGTAGTCTATGCGGGGCTTGCGATAAAAACCTTCGCTATAGGACCGGCTTGCCAGGTGGATAAGGTTGCGATAGCCGGTCTTATTTTGCGCCAAGAGAATCAGATGATAATTATTGCCGTCTGCAAGACTTTCTATGTTGGCCTTTTCTCGGCGCCCCCCTGGAGCGATGTAAAACTCACAGCCAATGATTGGCCGCACTCCTTCCTTGGAGGCAGCTTTGTAAAATTCGATGGCTCCGAACATGTTGCCGTGGTCTGTCATCGCAACACTGTTCATGCCAGTTTCCTTTACGCGCTTCATTAGATCCTGTATGCGTATGGCGCCATCGAGAAGGCTGTAAGATGTATGAAGGTGTAGATGGCTAAACTGTAAGCCAGCAGGCAGACTTTGTTTATTTGCTTTTTTAGAATACGACATAAGGCAAAAAGAACGGCAAGGCATAGGCATTGGTCTGGCGCAAACGGCCTCCATGCCTTAGCGCCAGACTCTCGCACCGCTATTGCAATGCCTATGATTTGCCGGTAAGATACATTAGATCAAGCCCGCTTCTCTGAGCTGGGCTCCAGTGAGGCCAGTCATCTCAGTAATGTCAGAAAGGGGGTAGCCTTTGGATAGCATAAGACGAGCTGTCGCAATGGCTTTCTTTTGCTCACCTTTTTCAATACCCTGCTCAATACCTTTTTCAATACCCTGCTCAATGCCCTGCTCAATACCTTGCTCAATACCCTGCTCAATGCCTTTCTTTTCAAGTTGTTCTGCGATGGTCATAACGCGTTCTCCTGCTTCTTTTGATATATATTTATCTGCAAATTCAACAATGATCTCAATCTCTAATAACTCTACACTTTGTATAAAATAGCGAAGTAAAATTTCAACTAATTTTTTATCCTTCTGTTTATGTAAGCTGCGTAGATAATTCTGAAACAGCGCTTCCAAGTGTTCCTTTTTTGATAAATACCAGATTTCTTTTAGACTAGCAAGAAAAGCCTGCATGCGTGGAGGATACTGTTGGATATTAGCTGTGGGAGAAAGATCAATAAGTTCATATGTGAAGTCTGGAATGTATTTGCGAAGTGGATTTGATAAGTCGTCGGGAATATCTAAAAGATCAGAAAAAGCCCGCACCACCTTCCATTTCTGCTGGCCATGATACAAGACGATGGGAATTACGACAGTGCGGGGTTTTTTGTCGCTGTAAATTGCTGCAAGATAGCTAAGAAGCTGGCAAAGTACTGTTTTCTCAGGATGTGATTTGTGCTCTATTAAAGCATAAATACGAATACTTTCCTTTTGCTTGTGCGGAATACTAAAAAGCAGATCAGTGAAGCGTTCGCGGTCTTTGGCGTCAATGAATGAGCCCTGTTCCATCTTGAGCTTAGTAAAATCAAGCTTGTCTGCAATAGCTTTATCAAGCGTGTTTTGCAATAGATCAATGGCGTATTTTTTCTCAGATAGAACGCGTTTTACTACAATGTCATGTTGATTTGTTTGAGGCATATTCTGATGGGAGCATTTGCTTGGTTTTTTGTAACTGCAAGCAATTTATGATTAGGCTAGGTGCGATGTATTTGGCGCTATATATTCATGCTTGCAATGGCCGACGGCAAGGCATAGGCATTGGTCTGGCGCGGCGACTTCCATGACGGCAAATCATAGGCATTGGTCTGGCGCAAACGGCCTCCATGCCTTAGCGCCAGACTCTCGCACCGCTGCTGCCAATGCTATGAGTTGCCGGATGGCAAGCGCAGAAAGTACGAAAAAGAATTTGACATTTGCTAAGCGATGTTTAGGGTATCATTCTTAAGCGCTATGATGGCAGATGAGTCAGCCGCCTTTATTTTAAGCCGCTTCGTTTTCCTTAATGATGAATACATTAAAAACAAGGGTGAAGCTTAGCGGCATTGACAGCGATCGCATTTATCATAACTTGAGCTACGATGAGATATTTGCGCATGAAGAAAGAAGAAAAGAAACGAGGCTGACAGCTCAAGGCGCAATGAGCATAGATACGGGGATTTTTACAGGGCGCTCGCCTAAGGATAAATTCTTTGTCAAGGAAGCGTCAAGCAAAGATCATCTCTGGTGGGGGAAGCTAAACCAAGGCTGTTCAGAAAACGTATTTGATGAGCTGTATAGCAAAGTCCTCGCCTATCTATCCAGAAAGGAGCTCTATGTGTTTGACGGCTTTGCTGGAGCAAGACGCAGCACGCGTATGAGCCTGCGCGTGATCTCAGAAAAAGTCTGGCAGCATCATTTTTGTACAAATATGTTTCTGCGTCCCGAAGCTGAGGAGCTGGAACATTTTACGCCCAACTTCACAATTTACAACGCATCAGGCTTTCGTAACCAAGACTGGCAAAGGCATGATTTGCATTCGGAGGTCTTTATTATTTTCCACTTGTCTAAGAGGATCGCTTTGATCGGAGGAACAGAATACGGGGGCGAAATGAAAAAGGGCATCTTCTCTGTTATGAATTATTACAAGCCCCTGCATGAAAGAATATTGACTATGCACTGCTCTGCAAACGTAGATCAGGGGAAGCAAGACTCCGCTTTGTTCTTTGGGCTTTCCGGCACAGGCAAGACTACGCTTTCGACAGACCCCAAGCGCCCTTTGATCGGAGACGATGAACACGGCTGGGACGAAGAGGGAATCTGGAATCTGGAAGGCGGCTGTTATGCCAAAGTGATCAACCTGAATCCCGATGATGAGCCCTTGATCTACAACGCTATACGCAGAAACGCTTTACTTGAGAACGTAGTCATCCGCCAAGATGACAGCGTAGACTATGCCTCCAATGCGAAAACAGAAAACACGCGCGTCAGCTATCCCATCTTTCACATAGACAATCGCATTCCATCCAGCATAGCTTCGCATCCCAAGAACATCATCTTCCTAAGCTGCGATGCTTTCGGCGTGCTGCCGCCTATCGCTCGCCTGAGCCCAGAGCAGGCCATGTATCATTTCCTCTCCGGCTATACGGCGAAGGTCGCAGGCACAGAAAGGGGTATCAAGGAACCCCAAGCTGCGTTTTCGGCCTGCTTTGGCGCTGCTTTTATGCCCTTGCATCCCACGCGCTATGCCAAGCTGCTCGGCGAAAAAATGCGCAAGCATAATACGCAGGCTTATCTTGTAAACACTGGCTGGGCAGGAGGGCCTTATGGGACAGGCAAGCGTATGAAAATCAAACTGACTCGCTCCATCATAGGCGCTGTTTTTGACTCTTCTCTCAGAACATGTACGTACACAAGGCATCCTGTACTCAATCTGGACATCCCGGATAATATCTCTGCTATCGGCAAAGAGGTGCTGCACCCGTGGGAGGCTTGGCCCAGCCGCGAAGAATATGAAGCGCAGGCTGCAAAGCTGGCTGCTATGTTCATTGATAACTTCAAACAATACCAGCAAAAGGCAAGTAAGGATTTTGACTTCTCCGCCTATGGACCTCAACTCTAAAGATACACAAAGTCTTTTAGATCGTAAGAAAGAAAAAGGGCTGCGCTTCAGCGCTATACTTGCCCAGTCTCTCAATGGCGTGATCGGCAGGAATGGATCTCTTCCTTGGAATGAGAAAGAAGACCTCAGCTTCTTTATGCACCATACCATGGGGGCTTGGCTCCTGATGGGGCGCCGTACTTGGGAGTCTATAGCAAGGTCTCCTGCGCATCTCCCGGGGCGTCATCTCATCGTCTTGTCCAGAAACGCAGGCCTGAAGCTCCCTAGAAGCGTCAGCAGGGCTTCCAGTCTGGAAGAAGCTATAGACATATGTCCTGATAAGGCAAAGGTTTTTGTGGCAGGAGGAGCAGGTCCTTACAAAGAAAGCCTTGTTTTGCTAGATGAGCTCTGGCTTACGCTTATCAAAGTACTGTGCGTCGGTGATACTTTTTTCCATGCTTTGCAAGAGATACAAGTCACAGATTGGGAAATCATAGAGCAAAAAGCCTTAAGCCCCAAGGCTGAACTTTTTGGCTTGAAGAAAAAGGGAAGCATTACAAATTGACGAGAGTTGCGCCTGCTTTGAGAGCGCGCCCAGCGCTGGCTTTTTGCTGGTCTGCCAGGCAAGGCAAAAAGCGGAGGGCTGATAAGCTAAAGCAATGAGCATATTACTTCAAAATAAGACAGGACGCAGAGAAGGATATTTTATTCGCTATGAATATGGAAAGGAGCTCTTTGGGGATTTCTATTTGGACATTATCAGAAGCAAGAAACACCGCAGCGCGACCTTAAGGCGCCATGTTCTCAAAACAAAGCTGGACTTCATTCTGACTCTCGACTATGATATAGAAAACCGCAAATCCCGGCACTACGAACAAATTCCCTGCGATGCTGTTTTGCAGGCGGTGTGAGCAGCTGGCTTTCTAGCCAAGGCAAGCCTGAGGACGGAGACTTTAACTTTTTTTATAGTAAAGGAAAATCCTAAGACAGAGACTTTAACTTTTACTAGTAAAGGAAAATCCTAAGACAGAGACTTTAGCTTCTATAGTTAAGGAAAGCCTTAGGAAAGCGGCTGTAGGCTTGCCGGGAAATATTTTTTTCTTGTACTTTTTTCCTCGTTTGAGAAAACTTGAGCTATCCATACGAAAAGAAAAATAGCAAAAATCGATTTTTCCCCTGCTGCTCGGCAGTGTTGTTTATACGAATATGGAGCAAGAAATGAGCGCAAATACAGAAGAGGAAGCGCCAGAGAATCCCTTTCTAAAATACAGGGCTATTGTAGAAGAAGTAGATACTACTGTAAGCACAGGCAGGGTGCAGGAAGTGCAGGGCTTGTCTATCCTGACAAAGGGGCCCAGCGATGCCAGCATAGGTGATCTGGTGCAGGTGCAAACAAGCCGCAGTAATAGTGATTTTGTTCATTGTGAAGTAGTAGGCTTTCGCGGCCATCATCTTGTGCTTATGCCCTTAGGCTCACCTCTCGGCGTATTTCCAGAGGCGCAGGTCATGACGCATGGCAAAAAACTTAGCATCGCTCTAAGCAATAACATTCTGGGCAGGATTCTAAGCGGCACGGGGGCGCCTTTGGATCGTGGTCCGCCTTTGATTTCACAAGAAAAACGTTTGATGGACACGAATCCCCCCTGCCCACGCAAAGAGCAGTAATAGATCAGATTATGGAAACAGGCGTGCGCAGTATAGACAGCCTTATCAGCGTAGGCAGAGGCCAAAGAATCGGCCTTTTTGCAGGTACGGGCGTAGGAAAATCGACTCTCCTTGGTATGATTGCTCGATATACGAAAGCGGATGTCAATGTGATTTGCCTTGTCGGAGAGCGGGGACGGGAAGTGCGTGAGTTCATAGAGAAGGACCTGGGCAAAGAAGCGCTTGGACGTTCTGTTGTATTCGTTGCGACTGGCGATTGCAGCGCGATGGAAAAGGTCTATGCAGCAGGTTTTGCCACCAGCGCCGCAGAGTTCTTCAGAGACCAAGGCCGTCATGTAAATCTATATCTGGATTCCATTACGCGCTATGTGATGGCGCTTAGGGAGATAGGCATCGCATCAGGAGAGCAAGTAGGGCCCGGCGGCTTCCCCCACGGGTCTGGTATCATCTTAGCCGTCTTTTGGAAAGAGCAGGCAGCACGGATAAGGGCAGCATTACCGGTTTTTATACGATTTTGGTGGAAGCTGATGACATACTTGACCCCGTAGCAGATCATAGCCGTGGAATACTAGATGGCCATATAGTACTTTCCCGCCGCTTGGCGCAAAAGAACCACTATCCTGCAATAGAAATCACAGAGTCTCTTTCACGCCTTATGGAACAAATCGCTGATCCAGAGCATCTGCAGGAGGCTGCGCATTTACGGCGTATTGTCGCGGCCTATCGTGAAAACGAGGAATTGATAGCCTTAGGCGCCTACACGCGCGGCAACCACGCAGACATAGACGAAGCTATAGACAAAATAGATGACATAAGAAATTTTCTATGCCAAAGAATAGATGAGAGAAGCTCTCTAGAACAAAGCCTACAGGAGCTTTTTGCTTTGAGGCAGGTAGGCAAGCAGGCAAATCCCCCCCCTCCTCCCCGCCTCAGCATGACTTCAAGAAGATTATCAGCGCCGAGCTAGAAAGGCCACCTACGCACCGGCAAATCATAGGCATTGGTCTGGCGCAAGCGGCCTCCCTGCCTTAGCGCCAGACTCTCGCACATCCTGTGCTCGTGACGCAATGCCTATGCCTTGCACTGGATTGTTGTAGTATGTAAAGCAGCAGATGGGTATTAGGCTGTGCTGCAGCCCTAAACGTTGCTGGCTGGTTTTCGTATGTACAGCACACGAGCCCCCTGCGCTAAAGCGACATAATCCTGCGCCGAGACGCCATTTATTACGAGACCGCCGCTGTCAGCAAAACCAACGTCCCAGTACTCAAGCGCCGCATATCACCATCCCCGCCCCAGTCATATGCAACCGTACGCCGCATATTCCAAACTCCCCATACTACAAAAAAGCGCGCCTTAGAATCATGGCAAAGCGGGCGCCTCACGCTTTGCTTCCATGAACGTTGCCTACTCCGTCGCCGGCTCCCTCGGAAACGCGGACAGCTTGTCGCCGCAATCGGGCTTCAGCGGGCTGCCTTCGTCCTCCTCGGGATCGATTGGGGGTGATGTCTTCGCAGATGTCGATGGGGATGGCGGCAGTTCCGCTGTTGCCGTCGTGGTCCCAATCGTAGTCGTAGTAGCGGGGCTCGGGATAGGCGTTTGCTTTGAAATACCAGCGGTCCGCATCCCAGCCGACATAAGCGGCCGTGCCGGAATCCGTAGTGGCGGGGGCCGTGACCTGCAGCTGCATTGTTGTGCGGGGGCGGATGCCAGTTAGATCGTCGTCGCTGACTTCCACGTTTATCATCGAGTCCATGTCATCAGGATCGGGTTGCGAGATTGTGGGACGCCGGCCGACGCGATTGCTGAGGGTTGTTGTGGTACTATCGTAGTAGTTGCCGATAAAGACCGCGTTGAGCGCAGTTGTGACCTCCATTGCTGTAGCGCCGCTGGCCACATTATTAGGCATGTAGCCGATAAAGCCCACGGAATCGCCGTCGCTGGAAGTAAGGCCTTCCGTCAAGCCGATGGCCAGATTGTTCTGGAAGATGCTATTGCCTGTTGTGAGGTAGTTGCCAATAAAGGCGCCTACCCGGTCATTGCCCGCCCCCGCAGCGCAGGTGGTACCCGTTAGGGCGCCGTCACAGATCTGCACTGTGGAGAGGGAATCGGTAATCCTGAAATAATTCGCAGACCTAAAAGCGGATTGCTCTCCCAGAAAACCTCCGATACTATCAACCTGGTCGGCTGTGGCCTCATTGCTGATGCTCCCGTCTGCATAGCAACCAAGCAGCTCCAGATTAACACTGGCAGACCTAAAACCAATCAGGCCACCTATTGACGTCGAATGGTTGTTTGTTGGCGACAAAGATCCCTCTGAGCGGGAAGATATAATCAGCGTAGTATTTAGACTAGCCGCTCCAAGCAATCCGCCCAGTCCCTGAAAAATGTTGTTAGCACTTAAGTTTGAGCTAATGCTATGGCCGATGGAGGAGCTGTATTCAATAGAAGTATGGGCTGCCTCAGCTATCAAAGTTCCTGTGTAGTTTGCTACATTCCCGCTTACGCTCAGCATGGCATTGCGCACGTGTACATTCCTCAGCGTTGTTCTTGTGACAGAAGCCGTAAAGGAACAGATTATGCTCGTGTAGAAAAAACGACTTCGACTATCAGTCACGTTATGGCTGACGTTGAGGATGGGATTTATAACAAAGAGGTCCTGAATAATCCCATTACAGTGAGTGAAAAAGCTAGTATACGTGGACATATTACCGGAGCCGCTATAGTTGCGCTGGATGTTCAGGTGGGAGATGGCATGCCCATTCCCATGGAATCTGCCTGTGAAATAAGAAGGCAGGGGAGTAGCGCCATCGTATGTGGCAGTGCCAATGGGATCAAAGTTGCCGGCGCCTGCGCTCAGGTCGATGTTGTCGTCCGTCGTCTCCGGGTTGCCGTCTCCTAAGAAGTCAATGTCCGCCACAAGCTCGTAGCCGCAAAGGTAGACGTTATTTGTCGCCGTCTCGCAGTAGTCTGTAGCGCTTATCGGCGCGCCCAGCGTAGAGCCCGCATCGCCCGTGGTGTCGTCTGCTTCCTCATCGTCGTAGCTTGTGCCCGCCAGGTTGTAGCGCATGTTGTGGAGCTCCTGCGCGGTAGCAATTTCTATCAGCCCGTCGTTATCGTCGTCCACATCGCAGGCGTCCCCGATGCTGTCTTCATCGCTGTTGGCCTGATCGGCGTTGGCTGTATTCGGGCAGTTGTCGCTTCCATCAAGCACGCCGTCGCTGTCCCCGTCTGCATCGCACAGACCTGTGGCCAAGTTCGGCGTGGGCGTCTGGCCCGTGCAGGCCTCGCAGACGCCGTCATGTCTGGCAACGTGGTTTGTCATCGCCTCGCAGGCCGCATCCGTAATGCAGTCGTTGTCCAGCACGCTATTTTCGCCGCTGCTGTCGCCGCCGTGGCAGTCCCTCGCGGTGATGCAGGCGTTTTTGTCGGGGCTGCGCACGTTGTTTGCGCCCGTGCAGGCCATGCAGCTGCCCGCCGCAGTCGCCACCTGCCCCGCCACATCCGTGCAGGCCATCGTGCTGATGCAGGCCGTATTGTCCACATTGCTCAGGGGCGTCTGACCCTCGCATTGCTGGCATTCGCCGGCGCTTGCAATATGCCCGTCCAAAGCAGCGCAGGCCGTCGTGCTGATGCAGGCCGTCTGCGCCGCATTGCGCAGCGTATCGCCCGTGCATTCTTGGCAGACGCCGTCATCCTGCGCAACATGGCCCGCCATGTTCTGGCAGGCGGCGTCCGTGACGCAGTCCGTGCCAAGCAGGCTATTGGGCCCGCTGCTGTCGTCCTGACAGGTGGCCTCGCTGATGCAGGTGGTTTTGTCCACGCTGCGCACGTTCGTGTTGCCCGCGCATTCCATGCAGACGCCGTCGCTCTGCGCAACATGGCCCGCCATGTTCTGGCAGGCGGCGTCCGTAATACACGCATTGTCCAGCACGCTTGTGGAGCTGCTGCTGTCGCCCAGGCACTCCGTCCTGCTGATGCAGCCCGGCGTGTTTGTTGTCGTATCGGCGATCTCGCCCTCCGCGCAGTCGGGCTCAAAGCAGGTGTTATCCGATGGATTCAGGACCTCATCGCCCGTGCATGCGGCTTCCGTTTCACATGTAGGCTTGTTCATAAGTTTGATCTGGCCCGTCGGGCAGCTGCTCACGCAGGCCGTCCTGTCCGCATTGGGAAACTGCTGCGCTGTGCATTCTTCGCATTGCTCGTTTTGTAGAATCTCGCTGCCCGTACAAGTCGGCGTGCCTCCTCCGCCATTACCTGAGGAGTCTCCTCCACCACCGCCTCCGGTATCGCAGCCCGCCAGGGTCAGGCTCAAGCTGATGGTAGCCAGCATCATAAAACGAGCGCCGAAATTAGCAAAGCCAAAGTTAGCTGATCGCAAGTCAGCAAAGCTAAAGTTCTTCCATAATAAGCCGCCAAGGCCAAGACCTTCTCGGCTACGTTTTTTCAAGTCAGCAGAGACAAAGTTAGCTGCGCTGTTTTTCCATATCTTTAAGCCGGCGCTAAGCCTGCTTAAATACATTCCAATACGCGCTGTGGGCGCGCATTCCATCATTTTCTGAAACGTGTTTCTCATATTTTCCTCCATAAACACAGCCGAGCTTAGAGCCCAGCCTGATATAAAACTAAAGCCAGCAGAGCCAAGGCCCGGCTGATTATACAAAATCTTATGCGCATTGTAGGGCGCATAACCTAATTTTTTCCTACATCTATCCATTATTTTCTCTCCTAAAATAAAAATTGCCGCCTGCCTAAGGCAAGGGCTTCTATTACTTAATTTATCCAAGGCTGAAACAAGGGCAAACATTTTTTTAGAAAAAACGAAAAAAGTGGGGTACTATATACCTAAAACCACAGGAATAGTCTAAAATAGCTGCATTTGCTTATACTCTCTAATCTTTCTCATTCATTGACAGAGTTACAAGACTGTTCATAGAATTACTTGCTGCTTTGCTTTAGCGGGTTCAAAAGAACCTCTAGAGCTTCATCAAATGAGCAATCCTCTATGTCTTTGCTGTCCTTACTGTCTTTGCTGTCTTTATCCACTGGTGAGCTCCTTGTAGCTTATTCTGTTATTCATATTTTCTAAAGTGAAATGTAATAAGCCTGCGCTTGAAATTTCTTTATTATTATGTCTAAACATAAATTCATCAACATATTTTTGTAAATGCTTCGAGCTCATATAGTGGTATATCCCGATATAGCCACGCTTGAATGTCGCCCAAAACGACTCTATGCTATTAGTGTGGCACTCACCTTTCACATATTCACCTTGCCCATGCTTGCCTGCTCTATGCTTATACGCATGCTGCATACGCCTATAGCCCATATTATCATCCGTCATAACAACAGAGCCCATCGCTACATTATCATAAATATAGCTCTTTAGCGTTATTGCTTTTGTATTCGGCACGTGCTTTGCTATGACTTGCTTTTGCTCACGATGGATTATGCCCACGACAGCGGCTTTCGGAGGCAACGCGCCTTTCTTTTTACTGGCGTGCTTGTTCTTTTCTTTACCACCCACAAACATTTCGTCTACCTCTACTATGCCTGAAAACACTGCTTGATCCTCGTTATACGCGTGGCGTATGCGGTGATCCATAAACCAAGCCGTCTTTTGTGTGACGCCTAATTGACGCGCAAGCTGAACGCTGGAAACTCCTTTTTTACTTGTAGTAATTAAGAATATAGCAATAAACCATTTTTGTAACGGTATCTGGCTATTATGAAATACTGTGTCTACTGTGACTGTGAAATCTTTACGGCAAGCTTTATTGGCACAACGATACTTCTTTTGCGTTTTATAGATTTTAGTATGCATGCAGTGTGGGCAATATATGCCATCCTTATATCTTATACTTTCAAGATGTTTTATGCAGTCAGCTTGTTTGGCAAATCTATTTGTAAAGTCCATCAATGTCTTCATAACCTTACATTACTATAATGGTGTGACATTTTTTGTGGTTTTAGGTATATAGTACCCAAAAAGTGGGGAACAAAAAAGAAGGTCTGAAACCTGTTGTAGTATGGGAAGTTTGGGGAATTTTTGCTTGACACTTAGCTGCTTACTATGTCTACTTATAGTACAAGACTAGCAAAGTATAGGCCTTTTCATTACTGGGGAAGGCCGGAACAGGATTTCCCTGTTGTCATGCAAAAGAAAGAAACAAAAAGAAAACCTTCAAGCGGGCAAGACATAAAAGATAAAGTCCTGGCGCTAGAGTCCGGCCATAACTGGCTCAAGTGGAGTCATAAAAACCTTATGACTCTGGCTACAATAGTGCTGTCTGTTATGGGAATAGGTTTTGCCATTATGGGAGTCTGCTTTGCAGTTATCTTTTTTACAATAAGAGACACAAAACAAGACATACAAGAACTCAAGAAAAGCACACAGCAGGAAATACAAGAAATCAAGAAAAGCATAAACGAAAATAGAAAACTGCTTATAGAGCTTATACAAAAACAGACTGACACAAAGCCAAAGCTAAGAGACTAGCAAGCCCAGCATGGAAGCAAAGCGCAGGCACACGTTTTTTGTAATAAGAGCTTTTTAGATATCCCAAAGTGATGGAGATTAATCCTTTAAGTACTCTTGCAGATGCTGGCCTTCTTTTGTAGTACGCAGCTTGTGCATTGCTGTAATCTCAATCTGCCTTATCCTTTCCCGGGAAAGGCCTATAATTTGACCTATTTTTTTAAGAGAAAAAGAGTCTCTCCCTATACCGAAACGCATTTTGAGTACTTCACATTCTTGGGGACTTAGCTTACGAAGACATTTGTTAATCTGGTACTTCATTTCAGCCTCTTCCAAGATTACTTCCGGGTCGGTAACATGATGATCAGTTATACTCTCCAAGAGAGTGATACTCTCTTCTGATGGACTATTTGCGGTGTCCGTCTGATCCAAGCTGACGACAGCACGACTTATATCTAACAATCGCCGTACTTCTTTTACTTTCATATCTAGTATATCAGCGAGCAAATTTAAGTTTGCTTCCGTATGTTGTTCTGCCTCTATAGACTGCTTTGTACTCATTATGCGCATGAGCTGCCTGGATTGATTCAGTGGGAGGCGCACAAGACGTGCTTTTTGGTGCACAGCATAAGAAATAGACTGACGAATACTCCAGACAGCAAAAGAAACAAAATGAAAGCCCATTTCGGGATCAAATTTTTCGACAGCGCGAAGCAGGCCTATGTTACCTTCACTGATAAGATCAATCATACTCATTCCCGGGCTCTTGAAATTGTAAGCAACAGAGACAACAAAACGCAGATTTGCGCGCACTAAAGCATCCCTGGCATTTTGATCTCCCTTCTGTACTTCTCTAGCCAAGCGCACTTCGTCCTCACGAGATAACACCGGGATTTTGCTAATTTCCTGCAGATACTGTTCTAAGAGTGAAGCTTCAGTGGAAGTCTTGCATTGCAGCGCATTACGGAATTGTTTCTTTTTTCTTTCTCTCAGCATCAATATTGTATTGCTTTACTCAGGCCCGCAAGCTACTATAGACTCTCCTTCAAAAATACCGCAAAATTCATCCCAAGAACTTCCTGCTTCGCTTAATATCAGAGCTGAGCAGCAGTAAAAAGTCAGGGGCTGTCTTCTGTGCTTCATTACGGTGTGCATGTAAATATTTTATGGTCCTAAAGTATATTACATTTTTAAGGTTAATGCTAAAAATGGTGAAAATTAACTATTTTTTCATAATTATTGCTGCGAAGTGAGCTTTGGAGTCTTTTTATACTGTTTTCCATTTCTATTCCTCACCTGCTATGTACACTATTCGACCAAAATTTGCCCATAGTTATGCTTCTTTCTTACAAGACATTCGCCATTTCTTCCAAGAAGAGGGTTTTCTCGAAGTAGACACGCCTCTGCTTAACAGCTACGGAAGCGTTGAGGCCTATCTGGATTCCTTTCTCGTTTTACAAGACAGCCCTGCAAAAAGCCCCTATGGAATTGGGAGAGAAAAGGAGATATCTTACCTAATCACCAGCCCAGAATATCGCTTAAAGGCGCTTCTTAGCCAGCTTCGCTGTAATATATTCCAAATAGCCCATTGCTTTCGACCAGGAGACATCGGAGACATTCACAAAGAAGAATTTCTTATGTTAGAATTTTATTTGCTGGACGCCGATGAATTCAAGCTGATGGAGCTATGTGAAAGGCTACTGATATTCCTATACAAGAGACAAGCAAAGCCTAAGAAAGTCAGACTACGGCCCCCTTTTTCAAGACGCAGCATGAAAAATTTACTTTCGCGATACGCTCAATGCAGCTGGGATCGTTCTGAACTAGAAGAACGCCTGCGCCTTATAGGAATTCCTGAGCACGGCGATCTTAAAGATTTATCTTACAGCGATCTTTTTTTTACCGCTTTTCTTAACCTAATTGATCCGAACTTAAGTGATAGTAATCCTATATTCGTTTATCATTATCCGCCGCAACTGGCTGCTTTTAGCCAAATCCAAAATGGCTATGCCCGCCGCTTTGAGTTATACTGGCAGGGCGTAGAGCTGGCAAATGGCTACTATGAACTTAGGACGAAACAAGAATATTTGGAGCGTTTCCAGCAGGAACAAGAGCTGCGTATAGAATTAGGGAAAATGCCTATAGCCATAGATCAAGACCTTATCAAAAGCTTAGAAAGAAAAGATTTACCAGAATGCAGCGGCCTTTCCCTTGGCATAGATCGCCTCTTCCTGATTTTTACGGGAGAGTATAATTTTGAGAGTATATGGAAAGAATGTGAATAAACAGGCTCTTTTTGTGAAAAACCAAGGCAAAGTATGCTCAAATATCCCTGCCTGCTTCCTTCAGATTAGGAAACATATTCCTGACTTTCGCTTTTTTCACATGTTTTTCTCAGGAATTCCCCTAGTTATTTCAAAGAAATGACACTACACATATATATACTTTTCGCGTCCTTAGAAAGTAATAGCAGCGTATACGGGCATTTTTTCACAAAGGTACTGCGCCTATAAGAGGAAGAGGTACAATTACTTGCCTTATTCCATTTAGTACACTCTCCTGTGAAAAACAAAAAAAAGAAAATTCTTACTTTTAGCTTGACCTAAAAAGAGCTTTAGAAAAAATGTGACTTTAGAAGATGGAAATACACCTCAAGAAAGATACATTTGAAAAAGCTCTCAGCCGCGCAGGGAGTATCATTTCTGTTCGTGAGATTCGCTCTACTCTTTCCAACATTCTTTTGGAAAGCAGGGAAGATACAGTCATTCTTACGGCATCTGATTTAGAGCTTTCTGTGTCTATAGAAACAGAAGCTAAGATAGTACAAGCAGGTGGGGTAACGATACCCGCAAAGAAATTCAGTGAAGCATTAAGCGCCTTCCAAGCAGATGAATTTTCTCTTAGCGTAAAAGAAAACAATAGAGTTGATATGCTCTCTCTTTCTAAAGAAAGTAAAGCTCGTATTTCTCTCATGGGAAGTCCAGTAGAGGACTATCCTCCCGTTCCTGTTATAGAATCAGACCAATACAAAAACATAGACATATCTAAATTATTAAACATGATTCAATATACCAATTATGCTATGGCAAAGGATGATGCCCGCTACGTATTTAACGGCCTTTATATGGAAACCGAAGGCGCTGTATTAAAGTGCGTCAGCACAGACGGGAGAAGACTTGCATTGATGGAGGAAAGCTTCTCTGAGGCTTTGCCTGTAAATGAAGCTATCATTTTGCCGTACAAATGTATAAAGGAACTGCAAAAGTTGGAACCTGCGAATGAAGCAAGCACAAGGATGGCTTATGATGCGGAGAAAAAGAGAGTATTTTTTGAAATAGGAAAACTGAGACTAGCATCAAAACTTATAGAAGGCAGCTTTCCTGATTACAAGCAGGTAATTCCCGAAAAAGTGGAAAACGAGTTGTTGTTACACAAAGAAGGTCTGGAGCGCTCATTGAAGCAGGTTTCGGTCATGGCGGCAGAGCCCTCTCGGCGGGTATATTTTCATTTTTCTGAAAACGCTTTAGAGCTTAGAGCGTCCACGCCTGATCTTGGAGAGGCAGAAGATAGAATAGCTATAGATTATCAGAAGGGAGACTTGGAAGTTGCTTTTAACTCAAGATATATTTTAGACGTGCTTGAAAATATTGATACAGAACATATTCTTTTTTGCTTTTCTACAGAGAGTGATCCTGCCATTATACGTATACCAGACGACAAAAGATTTATATCTGTTGTGATGCCTATGAAAGTATAATTCCATTCATGAAGGGTGAATATACAAACTATCCATCTAGCTTCCTTTCGCTCTTATTCTAAAGCTCAAATACAATTCCATCCGCGTCTTACGTTTTTTTGCGGGCCTAACGCATCAGGCAAAAGCAACCTGCTGGAAGCTATAGCTCTGCTTTGTTTTGGCAAATCCTTCAGGGGAGCTGGGGACAAGGACATGATACGAGAAGGAGCTCCTGCTTACTATATAGCCTGTGAGTATGAAAAGGAAGGCGCCAAGCACAAGCTTTCCTTGGCATATCAGGCACAACAAAGAGATAACAAGAGCAGGAGAAAGATTGAGCTTAATGCGAAAATTCTTTCAGGCAGGCAGGAGCTTATCGGAAGTATTATTGGAGTTATTTTCAGCCCTGCAGATATTATTATTATTGAAGGCGGGCCTGCGCATCGAAGGCGTTTCTTGGATACTGTGCTAAGCTTTCACACGAAAGAATATTTCCAAAACCTTCTTTCTTTCCATCACATTCTTAAGCAAAGGAACGCAATATTAAAGAATGGAAAGGCTAAAGCAGAGAAGTACAAAATTCTTGAGAGCTGGGACATAAGCTTTGTCAAATACGCAGCTGCTCTTACAAAAAGCCGCCTCAAGTTTATAGAAGACTTTCAAAATGTTTTCTGCGAATCTCTATCCCGTATATCTCAGAATAAAGATGAAGTCAAGATAGCGCTTTCTGATCCTTATTTTCAAGAAAATGAAGATTATCATACTATATTGCAGAACAATTACGATCGCGATATCAATTCAGGCTATACCAGCGCCGGCCCTCATAGACAAGACCTCCTTTTTGAGAAAGAAGGCAAAAGCATCAGACATTCTTCCAGCCAGGGGCAGAAAAGAAGCTTTGTACTGGCTCTTCGCATGGCGCAATTTTTTTTTCTGAAAGAATCATTAGATATAAGACCTATTTTATTGATTGATGATGTTCTTTGTGAGTTAGACGACATGCGCAAAACGGCCTTTCTCAAACTGCTTCAGAGCTGCGGCCAAGCTTTTGTCACAGCTCCTAAGTTCGAAGGGCTCAGCGGGGAAATTGTATCTTTGGCAAAGGACGCCTATGTCTATCACTTAGAGCATATGGGAGAAGGAACGCTTGTAAAAAATACGGATGGAAAGTAAAGCAAAGTATAAGACCAGCTCTCGCACAGCTTACGTATGTAAAAACTGCCATGCGCGCCATGCGCGTTGGGCTGGTAAATGTTCACATTGCGAGAGCTGGAACAGCATAGAAGAACTTCAAGCAAGGACTTTTCTTTCAAAAGAGTTAAAGCCTTTGTGTGATCTTAAAGAGGAAGATGAGCTGCGTATTTCTACTAGAATCCAAGACGTTGATCAAGTTCTAGGCGGCGGGCTTGTCCCAGCTTCCTTGCTGCTTCTTGCTGGTGAGCCGGGCGTGGGCAAGTCAACATTAATGCTGGAGCTGACCCGGAATGCAGAGCATGAAATCTGCTACTTTTCAGGAGAAGAGTCTGCGCAGCAAATCTTACGTAGAGCAAAACGTATGAGCATTAGCAATCGCCATCTCCTAGTTTCACGAGAAACGGATTTAGAATCGATCTGCGCTGCTATAAATGAAAAGAAGCCAAGAATATCTATTATAGATTCCATACAAACTGTCTATAGAGGAGACAGAGGAGGCGCCCCTGGTAATGCGGGGCAGTTGAGAGAAGCGGCTGTGCTCCTTCTGGAAACAGCGCGCCAAACGAATTGCTCTATATTTGTGACTGGGCACATCACTAAAGATGGCGCTATTGCTGGACCTCGTCTTCTGGAGCATATGGTAGACCTTGTTCTCTATTTTGAGAGCGACCGCAGTAACCACTATCGAATTCTACGGGCAGTCAAAAACCGTTTTGGCCCTGTTGGAGAAATAGCAGTCTTTGAGATGATCCAAGAAGGGCTTAAGACGGTCGTAGATTTCCCGCTTCTTTTAGAACGCAAAGAGATTCCCGGCGCAGTCCATTCCTTGATTTTTAGAGGGAGCCGCCCTTTTCCCGTAGAGGTGCAGGCTTTGGTGTGTTCTTCGTCAGGCCCCCCCAAGCGTATGACAGAAGGCTTGGATAACCGTCGCCTGATTCTCTTGTCCGCTGTTTTAGAAAAATATCTTAGAGAGCTTAAGCTTGCGGAGTGTGATATTTTTGTGAATTTGCTTGGGGGGTTTTCTTCTGATGATCCCGGGCTGGACTTGGCGCAGTGCGCTGCCATTGTCTCGTCTTGTCTGGAAATACCCTTGCGTACACGCGTAGCTTGTTTAGGAGAACTGAGTTTAGCCGGCGAGGTGCGGCCCATAGAAAGACTAGCGCAAAGAGTAAAGGAGTTACAGAATATAGGATTTCAAAGTATATTCCTTCCGGAAGCTAATAAAGCTGCTTTGGACTTAAAGCTTTTTCCAAACCTTAACATATATTTTCTTTCCCATGTAAAAGAACTTTTAGATAAAATGCAGGAAGGCATTCTTTCCTTGTATAAGGAAGGCTAAAAACGCTTCATCCTGCTTTCTATGACTTTACTTCAGCTTTGCTTGAAGCAGGAAAAGATTTTAGCAAGAGTTTTCGTTTGTAGAGCATAGGCGCAGCGGCTGACAACAAATACAGCTGAGGATTTCATAATAGTACATACTTCTACAAGGCCGTTTTCCTTCAGAGTTAGACCAGTGCTCACCAAATCTACAATGCAGTCGGACAGAGAAAGTAAGGGCGCCAGCTCAATGCTGCCGTGAAGTTTAATGATCTCACAGCTCATTCCGGAGCGGTAAAAGAAATCTGCAGCTAGTTTCGGATACTTTGTAGCAACCCGCAAATGGCTTTTTTGCAGGAGATGAGGAGCGAAGTCCGGCAGGCAGGCTACGCAAAGACGGCACTTGCCAAAATCTAATTCACATGGAAGGGTAAGATCAAAGCTGCCTTCCATAAGCACGTCTCTGCCTGTTATGCCAGCGTCAGCTCCTCCCTGCAGGACATAGGTCGGAACATCCTGGCTTCTTACCAAGAGAAAGCGAAAGGACTTATCTTTGTCCCAAAAAGTCAGGCCTCGACCTTCTGGAATTGTATCGAATTCTGCCAGTTTACTTTTCTGGAAAAAAGCAAGACTTTCTTCGGCCATCCGGCCAGAAGGTAAAGCTATGGTAAAATGATCGTTTTGGCTCAATTCTCCAGCTGGAGCAGATGAACTATAGCAGGGGTGTGAAACTCATTTACCTGCGAATCTTCTGCAGATAGAATTTGCCTGAAAATTTTACGAGCCTCTTCTATTCTGCCGAGCTTCCCAAGCATCCTTCCTTGCCCCAGCAAGGCTCTTGCTTTGAGAGTGTTTTCACTCTTGATAGCATTGACTACCTTTCCGTAGCTGTCTTCTGCTTTTTTATATTCTCTAAGATGTTCCAGCAAAATTGCTGCGCGTAAATAAAAATATGCCCTTAATTCAGGCGTTTCCATTTGGGAAGCTATTTGTATATTCAGTGACGCTAGGACTTGATGTTTCTTTGCTTTTTCTAGATAAGCTTTTTTCTGAAGCATGAGTCTCATGCGAGAGCGTTTGTGAGAGAAACGTTTGGCAAATTCATCTAATTTCTCTATTGCTATTTCAGGAGAGCCCGCCTCTACATTCATGCTTGGTTCTTCTAAGAGCTCAGCAAGGCTGATCAGACTCTTCTCGTTTCGCTCTTCGTGCCAGGCAAAATAAGCTACGCTGAGCAATAGGATAAAAAATACCGTTGCGACTGCAAGCAATACGTGACGGATTCTCATACGAAGCCAGTAAAACAGTCTGCTAAGAAAGAGCTCTAGGCGGCCTCCCTCGAAATTGTGGAAAGGGTCTGCCAACACATCCGGCTCCGGCTGGGCTTCTTGCTTTATTTTGCGGCGTGAATGTCTTCTCATAATGAAAATAGAAAATACATACTTGCTTATAAGAGAGAGTAATAGGAAATTCGAAACTAGGCGCGCCCTGCTTTTAGAAACTTGTTACTAAGCGCGTGCAATAAGGCTCTAAGGGAGCCCTCAGCAAATCACAGCAAAACAAGACTTTCTGATGCGTGAAGCTAAGGCTGCTAAAGCTCAAATATTTGTCAAGCCCCTTCTAAAAAACGGGTACTACATACAATAGCACACTAAAAAGATTTCGCATGATTTGCGATCTTTGCCTTATCAAAGTAAATAAGACTTATCAAAACCTTTCATAGCTTTTTTGATGCTCTCTAA
>CBDETG010000079.1:0-2175 GCA_965242745.1 Leptonemataceae bacterium | reverse complement strand
GGCATAGGCATTGCGTCACGAGCACAGGATGTGCGAGAGTCTGGCGCTAAAGCAGGGCTGACAAAACAGATATGGTTTTTTCTGCTGCTGTACATACTACAACAATCCAGTGCAAATCATAGGTATTGCGTCCCGAGCACAGGAGGTGCGAGAGTCTGGCGCTAAAGCAGGGCTGACAAAACAGATATGGTTTTTTCTGCTGCTGTACATACTACAACAATCCAGTGCAAATCATAGGTATTGCGTCCCGAGCACAGGAGGTGCGAGAGTCTGGCGCTAAAGCAGGGCTGACAAAACAGATATGGTTTTTTCTGCTGCTGTATATACCAGAACAATCCAGTGCAAGGCATAGGCATTGCCTCACGAGCACAGGAGGTGCGAGAGTCTGGCGCTAAAGCAGGGCTGACAAAACAGATATGGTTTTTTCTGCTGCTGTACATACTACAACAATCCAGTGCAAGGCATAGGCATTGCCTCACGAGCACAGGAGGTGCGAGAGTCTGGCGCTAAAGCAGGGCTGACAAAACAGATATGGTTTTTTCTGCTGCTGTATATACCAGAACAATCCAGTGCAAGGCATAGGCATTGCCTCACGAGCACAGGAGGTGCGAGAGTCTGGCGCTAAAGCAGGGCTGACAAAACAGATATGGTTTTTTCTGGAGCTCTACATACTACAACAATCCAGTGCAAATCATAGGCATTGCGTCTCGAGCACATGGATGTGCGAGAGTCTGGCGCTAAGACATGGATGTCGCTGCGCCAGACCAATGCCTATGCCTTGCCGTGGCGTGGGTTTCTGCTGACTGCGGCGCCCGGGAAATACATAGCGTTTGGAATAAGCGGCTTTGGTTCTGCTGACAGCGGCGGGGGTGGAAGTAGGCGGCGGGCAACTTGACGCTGACAGCGGCACCCGGGGAAATAAGTAGCGTTGTAGTGATGACGACGGGCGTTGTTGTAATAATGTGGCGTTTGGGCGCCCGTGTAGCCCGGAGACGCTGTAGGATTGACTGCGAGCGTTGTTGTAATATGCAGAGTCTGCGCCCAACGCGACATAATGCGCCTCCGAGACTCCAGGCGTTGTTGTATATTGCGTAAAATAGCCGATAGTAGGGCCAAATGTCCGGAATCTCATGCTGCAATTCTCTCTGGCATTCCCAAGCTTGCCATGGTATTCAATATTTGACACGCTATTTTATGTTCTGTAATTTGATTTGCATGGCAGCGAGACCTTAATCGCTCCCCGATAATCTGTTTGTAGCGATACATGGCGGTTTCCACTCGTGATCTGCGATGATAACCGACCTCCTCCTTCCATTTTTGTAGACCTTGTGCACGAGAATTTTTAATATTTACATCTCGAGCGCTATCCTCCGGAGGAGCATTCGCATACAGTTCTCCTAATGTTCTCGCCTTCTTCTTGGGAGGGATCAGTATTTTCTCTACTCCACTTTGCTCCAATACATGATATAAGTTATGCGCATCATAAGCTCCATCGCCAATAAAGCTAGCTATGTCATATTTCTTCCTTAGGTCTTTTACCGAAGCAGCTGCAACTTGGGCATCTCCGCCTCTTAGGTCAGTCAGCTCAGAATGAACAATCTGAAAGGATGGATCATCCATACAAATATGTAATTTTTTCCAGACCCGTCTTTTCTTGCTGCCATGTTTGCTGGCGTTCCATTCCCCATCACCATAGACTTTCAGACCTGTTGCATCCATAACTAGATTCACATGCTCGCCTTGCTTGATCTTAGCATTGCAAGGGACTGGCAGTTTCTTAGCCCTGCGGCATACTTGAGAATAGCTGGGAATTTGCAATTCAGAAAGCTGCATCATATCCCGTAAGCTAAGCAAAAAGCCCTGCGTCTGTCGTAAGGGGAGACGAAATACCTGCCTGAGCTGCAAAAATAGCAATATCATCCCATCTGCATACACAAATGGCCGACCCCGTTTACCCCTTTTCGTTTTTTTCCACGATTTTATAGCCTTTGGGTCTACCCAAACAGTGAGTTTCATACGCTCTATTAGACTACGATTGTAACTTGACCAGTTACTAAGTTTATATTTTGCTTTCATACGCCAACATTATGTCGTATTGCTAAAACAGCAAGCGTTTTATGGAGCGCTAAGCGCAT
Organism: Leptonemataceae bacterium; assembly: GCA_965242745.1. GTDB lineage: Bacteria > Spirochaetota > Leptospiria > Leptospirales > Leptonemataceae > JABAAI01. Next base: position 40 of record CBDETG010000079.1, on the reverse strand, counting down.
CTACAGGTGAGTTACGCAACAACGCCGGGGGGCAGGATAG
>CBDETG010000078.1:0-15272 GCA_965242745.1 Leptonemataceae bacterium | reverse complement strand
AGAATTCAGTGCAAGGCATAGGCATTGCGTCCCGAGCACACGAGGTGCGAGAGTCGGCGCTAAAGCAGGGCTGACAAAACAGATATGGTTTTTTGTGGAGCTGTACATACCAGAACAATCCAGTGCAAGGCATAGGCATTGCGTCCCGAGCACACGAGGTGCGAGAGTCTGGCGCTAAGACATGGATGTCGCCGCGCCAGACCAATGCCTATGCCTTGCCGTCATGGATGTCGCCGCGCCAGACCAATGCCTATGCCTTGCCGTGGCGGTTTTGTAATAAATGGCGTCTGGCCGCCGCATTATGTCGTGTATGTGCTTGTGATGACAGGGGCGGGGTTGTAGTAAGCGGCGTCTGGGCGTGGTTGTAATAATATAGCGTTGGGCTTTGCTGACTGCGGGCGGTTTTGTAATAAATGGCGTCTGGGCGCCGCATTATGTCGTGTATGTGCTTGTGATGACAGGGGCGGGGTTGTAGTAAGCGGCGTCTGGGCGTGGTTGTAATAATATAGCGTTGGTTTTGCTGACGGCGGCGCTGTTGTAATAAAGGGCGTCTGGCCGCCGTATTATGTCACATTGGGCGCAGGGGCTCGTGTGCTGTACATACCAGAACAATCCAGTGCAAATCATAGGCATTGCGTCACGAGCACAGGATGTGCGAGAGTCGGCGCTAAAGCAGGGCTGACAAAACAGATATGGTTTTTTCTGCTGCTGTACATACCAGAACAAGCCAGTGCAAGGCATAGGCATTGCGTCCCGAGCACAGGATGTGCGAGAGTCGGCGCTAAAGCAGGGCTGACAAAACAGATATGGTTTTTTTCTGTTGCTGTACATACCAGAACAAGCCAGTGCAAGGCATAGGCATTGCGTCCCGAGCACACGAGGTGCGAGAGTCTGGCGCTAAGACATGGAAGTCGCCGCGCCAGACCAATGCCTATGCCTTGTCGTGTCGGTTTTGTAATAAATGGCGTCTGGGCGCCGCATTATGTCGTGTATGTGCTTGTGATGACAGAGGCGGGGTTGTAGTAAGCGGCGTCTGGGCGTGGTTGTAATAATATAGCGTTGGTTTTGCTGACGGCGGCGCTGTTGTAATAAAGGGCGTCTGGCCGCCGTATTATGTCACATTGGGCGCAGGGGCTCGTGTGCTGTACATACCAGAACAATCCAGTGCAAATCATAGGCATTGCGTCCCGAGCACAGGAGGTGCGAGAGTCGGCGCTAAGGCAAGGAGGCCACCGCGCCAGACCAATGCCTATGATTTGCCGTGGCGGTTTTGTAATAAATGGCGTCTGGGCGCCGCATTATGTCGCGTATGTGCTTGTGATGACAGGGGCGGGGTTGTAATATGCGGAGTCGGGGCGTGGTTGTGATAATATAGCGTTGGTTTTGCTGACGGCGGCGCTGTTGTAATAAAGGGCGTCTGGCCGCCGTATTATGTCACATTGGGCGCAGGGGCTCGTGTGCTGTACATACCAGAACAAGCCCGGCAACGTTTAGAGCTGCAACACAGGCCTAATACCCATCTGCGTGCTATACATACCAGAACAATCCAGTGCAAGGCATAGGCATTGCGTCCCGAGCACACGAGGTGCGAGAGTCTGGCGCTAAGACATGGATGTCGCCGCGCCAGACCAATGCCTATGCCTTGTCGTCATGGATGTCGCCGCGCCAGACCAATGCCTATGCCTTGCCGATATGTCTCTTTGCTTATGGAATGTGGGCAAAACAGGTCGAATTATGTCACCTAAAGTACTTCAAAGCTATGCAGCTGGGAATTTGCGGAATCTGGGCCTGTACTATGCTTTCTGCAGCAAATTTTACGATCAACGGCTCTTGGGCGCATTGGTTTGTTTCACTTAGGCGCGGGATATAGTGAAGTTTTGCCTGGGAAAGTATACCTAAAGTAAGCGAATAGAATTTTCTACTAATCCTTTCTGCCATGGCGCTCCGGGTCGCATGCAAATACGCGGGTGTTTTGTTGCGATACCTAATCCCATCGCTTGCAAATTGCGCACGATCAGCACGATATACTTGATCCTTCCTGCGACTTTGACTTTATCTCATGGGCTATTGCTTATCTTGGATAAGCCTAATCTTTTAGCAATTTTTCTGTAGCTCATGTCCTGCCTCCCTTCTTTTTTCAATGACACAAGGATCTTCGTATGTTATTTTGTATGCGCCTTTAGCTCCTTTTTTTAGGGTTGGTATTTGCCTAAATGGGGGCAGAAGCCTTGGTTGTCCTACATCATTTTTGCATTATTTTGTCCTAGTCAGATTGAGTTGGCACTGCTGTGTTGCCTACAGCGCGTTTTATGATTTTTTTGTCTTCCTACTATATGTGCAATCTGTGAAAACGCCACAGCTAAAAAATGCGCTCTTTGAGCTGGAAAGTGCCAATAGGAAAAACCCTATATTTTAGCTAAATTATTTTCTGGATATAGAGTCAAAATCATATATACCGGATTTTTCGGCGGGTTCTATTGGAGAGTCACCTAACCTTTCCTTATTTCTCTCATAAGTTTCTGTAAGGTTGGCTAATTTTTTTCCTCGCTTTGCACACAGAGCCGCCGACATCTTAAACCTTTGTAATTTTTTCTTATACTCTGGTAGTTCTTTTTTACGGAGAGAATTACAAACACGGCGAAGACAACGCGCTTCGTCAGCCCCACAATACGGGTCCTTACTTAGATTGAACATCTCAACTCGCCCTAGAACAAGAGCTAAGTTCGAACAGTCTACAAACCCGCAATTACAAAATACGGAGCTGTGTTTTGGAGATTGACATTGTTCAGTTATTTTTTTCTCTAGTGCCGTTATTTTTTGCTGGATTTTTATCTCTTGTGCTTCATACTTTTTCTTTACTTTATTATATGACTCTAAATCCTTTTTATATTGTGCCATGTCTTTTTCATATTGTTGTGTTTTGTCTTCATTAAGAACGTAATTATTTTTTGTAGTATCCCATTCATAATATTGGCTTTTGTATATAAACTCATTTGCACAGTCTACATTGCTAAAACAGAATTTATTGTCACCTAGTTTTCTTATACCAAGTTGACGCAAAGAATCTTTTTTTTCTCGGCTAATGATGCACAGGCAATCTGGCATAGTAATATACAAAAAAGTAAGTATTTTTTTCTCATGACCATATTGAAAAATAATCTGTAAAAAAACGTCAATATAAAAATTATTCAATAACAAAAGTCATTCCTTTTGTAAGAAAAACTTTGGTAATGGTCTCATTTAGATTTGGATTAGCGCTTGCGTTTTTCGTAACATTTACAAAAAGCTCGCTGGGCAAAATGTAAAAGCCTTTTTCTGATAAGGTATCAGCTCGGCCACGCTCAGCATTTTCATCCGCAAGCGCAGCGTAATCAAATTTTTTATTTCCTGCGCTCTTCTCAGTTTCGTTGATGTAGCTCGTTAAATTTTCACTAATAAAGCGGTAAAAGAGCATTCCCAAAACGTATTGCTTGAAATCCCAACCGTCAACGCTCCCGCGTAAATCATTGGCTATCTGCCAAATAGTGCGATGCAATTCCGCGCGCTCTTGTTCTTTGTTTCCGTTTATTATTGTTGTCTTAGGAGTCTTTTTTTTCATGTCTCTACATTTGCGCTGCGTGCATAACTTGACTAACGCGTTATCAAAATCAATCAAAAAACATGTCCCCAGCTTCTATTAACCTTGGCAGAAAATTACCTTGACAAAAAATATTTGACATTTTTTTACAATATACGTAGTGTATACTTATATTGCAGTTTTTGCGTTCTTGCAGGACTTGTAATCGCAGGGCGCAGGGGTATATAGAAAACAAAACGCGCCCCATACACAGGAGGACATGTAAAATGTTTACAACCATCACATTTCGCTTAACGAACTTTCGCCGAGCCGGCTTTGGCCCACTCAGCTTTCACTTAGTCAGCCGCCTTGCGCTAAAAAAGGCCTTGGATTGCTTTCGCTTACTTCAGCTTAGTTTGCTCAGCCTAGCCCTCGTCTTTGTCAGTGGCTGTAGTGGCTGCGGGAGCAGCGGGGGAGGAGGGAGTAGTGGAGGCGCTGATAATGGCAGCGAGGAAGAGCTCACCTGTACCGGCAACCAAATACTGAACGCTGAGCAGGATGCCTGTGTAGATTGCCCCGAAGATCACGCCCCTAACTCCGATCACACATCCTGCCTGCCCAGCTGCGAAGATGGAGAAATCAAGCCGGATAACAAGCCCACCTGCGAGATGATAGTGACTTGCACAGAAGAACAGGTACACAACCCGGCGACCAACACCTGCATTGCAAAGCAATGCGCAGATGGCGAGGTCGCCGATACGACAGAAGACCCGCCTGTATGTATCAGCGCAAGCGCCTGCCGTGAGGCTGATGGCAAGTTTGTAAATACAACTGGCGATTCCTGTATCAGCCTGAGCGCCTGCATCTCTGTAAACAGCCACGTTGCGGCCACCAGCGGTAACTGCCAAACATGCGCTGGCGATAGGCCCATACATAATATGGAAAGAACACAGTGCCTTAGCATAAGCGACTGCCAGTCCCAAAGCGATAATGCCTTCAGCGTACTAAACGGCGAATGTATCACAGATGCAGCATGTACAGCTACGCCCGGCCGCGTGGCTACCACCAGCGGCGCCTGTGAAACCTGCACTGGCGATAGGCCCATACATAATATGGAAAAAACGCAGTGCCTCAGCATAAGCGACTGCCAGTCCCAAAGCGCAGGCGCCTTCAGCGTACTAAACGGCGAATGTATCACAGATGCAGCATGCACAGCCACGCCCGGCCGCGTTGCCACCAGCGACGGTGTCTGTGAAACCTGCACTGGCGCAAATGCCATACGTAATATGGAAAAAACGCAGTGTCTCAGCATAAGCGACTGCCAGTCCCAAAGCGCAGGCGCCTTCAGCGTACTAAACGGCGAATGTATTACGGATGCAGCATGCACAGCCACGCCCGGCCGCGTGGCCACCAACGGCGGCCTTTGCCATACATGCGCTGGCAATACGCCCGTACGTAATATGGAAAAAACGCAGTGCCTCAGCGAAAGCGCATGCCAAACCCAAAGCGATAATGCCTTCAGTGTACTGGGCGGCGAATGTATTACGGATGCGGCTTGCAGGGATATGCCGGGCCATGTCGCTACCAGCGCTGGTATCTGTGAGGCCTGCATGGACCCTACGCCGCTGGTCAACGCCGCTAAGGATGCCTGCGAGTCAGACAGCGACAGCGATGGCGATGGCTTGAGTGATGGCAATGATAACTGCCCGATGGGCGTGATGGGCGCCGCCACGACTGGGGATGCAAGCCTTGCCACGGCTGACCCCGATGGCGACGGATGCAAGAACAGCGAGGACGTAGACGACGATAACGACGGGCTCATAGAGATCGCCACGGCCCAGGAGCTGGACAACATGCGCCATAACTTCGCTGGCACAAGCTACGACGACGAGGCAGCAGACACAGACCCCGGCGATACAGGCGATACAACCGGCGGGCCCCACCAGCCCCACCGAGTACTGCGAGACAGCAACGAATAATGTCTACCTCTGCGGCTACGAGCTTGTTGCTGACATTGATTTTGCCGGCGATGACGGTGACCCTGCCACGGCGGCTGATAACATCGATCTAAATGGCGGCGCTGCCGGTAACTTTGACCCGATAGGCAGTGACGCATTCGCCCGCACACGTTTTAGAACGCGCCTAAACGGCAACGGCCATACGATCAGCCACATTGACATAGATCGCATAACAGACACAAGAGCCGTAGACAACGACACCAACGATGCCGGCCTGTTTGCCTCCTGTCGAGGTGCGAACATAGCAAATCTTAACTTGGATGAGCCCAGGATCAAGGGGCGCCGCTACTTGGGCGCTCTTTGCGGCAAAATGCGCAGCACAAGCCTAAGCAATATACACATAAGGGGCGGCGCCATCCAGGGCGATAGCAGCGGCGCTATCAGAACTTATATGGGCGGCCTGAGCGGGCATGTAGGCAGCAGCTGGATCACAAGCAGCAGCGCAGGCGCCAACATCTCCGATGGCGGCTCTTCTCCTAATTATATGGGCGGCCTGACGGGTTTTATGTACAACAGCCGGATCATAGATAGCAGCGCCAGCGCCAATATCTCCGGTGGCGGTGATTCTGCTGATTCTATGGGCGGTCTGGTGGGATGGTCAGCCAGAGGCAATCAAATCACAGATAGCAGCGCAAGCGGTAATATCTCCGATGGCGGGGATGGCTATGATCATATGGGCGGTCTGCTGGGGAGCGCAACTACTAACAACCAGATCACAGGCAGCATGGCGAGCGGCAATGTCTCAGGCGCTGGAGAGGGCATAGATCATATGGGAGGCCTTGTGGGCCTCTGCAAGCGGCGCCCGGATCACAGATAGCAGCGCAAGCGGCCATGTCTCTGATGGCGTAGCTGGGATTAACTATATGGGCGGCCTGGCAGGCTCTGCAGAAAAGAACAGTCATATCATAGGCAGCAGGGCGAGTGGCAATGTCTCCGGGGGTGGGGATGATAGGGGTGATCATATGGGCGGCCTCGTGGGGCATGCAAGTGACAGCCGGATCACAGATAGCAGCGCAAGCGGCCATGTCTCCGATGGTGGGGATGAGCGTGATCCTGTTTGCATCCAATATCGTTATTCGGGGTGCCTATTTGGTCAAACGGGTGATTCTATGGGCGCTTTGGTGGGCTTTATGGAAGAGGTCCAGCTCACAAGCAGCAGGGCGAGTGGCAATGTCTTCGATGGCGGATCGGGCATAGATCATATGGGAGGCCTGGTAGGCTATGCAAATACGAACAGCCAGATCACAGGCAGCAGGGCAGGCGGCAATGTCTCAGGCGGCAGGCGTGGGAGTGATCGTATGGGCGGCCTGGTAGGCTGGCTATCTTCTAGCCAGCTCACAAGCAGCAGGGCGAGTGGCCATGTTGCCTATGGCGAGGGTGGCTTTGATCATATGGGCGGCCTCGTGGGCTATGTAGATGCTAACAGTCAGATCACAGGCAGCAGCGCAAGCGGCGATGTCTTCGGTGGCGGGTTGGGCATTGACTATCTGGGCGGCCTGGCGGGTTCTGCATATACCAGCCAGATCACAGGCAGCATGGCGAGCGGCAATGTCTCTGATGGCGGGGCATCGGTTGATATTATGGGTGGTCTGATAGGCGCTCTAGGATATGGCATTGTACGTGACTCACTTAGCGCTGCCAGTGTCTGCGACGGCGCTGGGGCAAGCTGCGTTCCTGAAGGCAGCATTGACGGTATTGGCGTTCTGATTGGAAGTATCTACGGTGCGGATGCGGACGGCGGAAGCGAAGTCTATAATTGCTTGGCAACAGGCCTAACGCGAGGCCATAGCGTTGATCGGATCGGCTTTTTGGGTGTTATCCAGAACGGCAGTCAAACTCAGATGGATACATACATTGCCAACAATCGCTTTGATACGAGCGCCTCGATGGTCACGGCCAAAGCGGGCAAGGCTCCCAGCGGCGTTACGATCGCTACTCTGAGCGGCATCACCGGCGCAGGCACCTCTGCAACACAGTCTGCTACGGCGTACAATAATACTTGGCTTGCCGGACGCTGGCTCTTTATGGCAGACTCCTATCCGCGCCTTTTGTATTTTGACTTTGATCCAGATGATGACGCGCAAACAGATAACACCATTGACGCATGCGAGGCGATCGCTAGCAACAATAACATGATGGACGAAGAAGATGCTGATATGCCCGACTGCGGCGATGTGCTGGATGCTTGGCCGAGGCCAACGGCTTTAGCAGACGCAGTATTCCAAGCCGTGCCAAGTGACCTAGATCTCACGGAAAATGCCGATGGCAGCGCAGCTGCGGTCGCTATCGGCTCGCCCGTCACAGCCTACGATACTAACTTTGACGCCATCACCTACAGCCTCAAGGCCGGCGCTCCAGCGCACTACACAATCAACAGGGTAACGGGCCAGCTCAGCTACACCGGCAGCGGCGAAGATTTTGAAACGACGCAAAGCCGAAGCCTCACGGTGATTGCTTCTTCCATAGGAGCTGACGGCTCAATGACGCAGGTAGAGCAGCTAGTCACCATTAGGATAGTGGATATGGATATAGAATTCAATCCCGTGCCAAGTGACCTAGAGCTCATGGAAAACGCCGATGGTAGTGTAACTGCGATCCTTATCGGCTCGCCCATCACAGCCCAGATTGATAGCGCTGATAGCCTGAACAACCTCACCTACAGCCTCAAAGCTGGCTCCCCAGCGGGTTACGAAATCGACAGCACAACGGGCCAGCTCAGCTACACCGGCAGCGGCGAGAATTACCAAATAGCCAGAGTGCGAAGCATCACGGTGATTGCTTCTGCCACAGGCGCAGACACTTCAGTGACGGAGGCAGAACAGGAGATCGCCATTAGGATTCTGGATGTGCCTTGAAGATTGCGTTGGAGCTATGGTGACGCCTGCCTTGTTGTGATATAAGCAGCGCCGGGTCGCCACATTTTCACCACACCGCCTGCCGCCCTATGAGTTGCCTGGATTGTTGTAGGTGGAGGGGAAGGGATGAGGCGTAGTAGGCGGCGCTTGTGTTCAGGGGCCTTGTAGTGATCACGGCGGGCGGGATAGGAATATACAGAGTCAGACTCACATATTTATCAAGCAGCAGACTTTTCTCCTCTTGCCTATTTTATGATAGACCGATCTTTGCTATATGCAAAGACTCACGCACGCAAACTATCACTATCCCATTTGGGAGAGGGCATTATGGACCGCCAAGCAGCGCCAAATGCACCCTATTCATTATGTTGTCAGCTACAGAGCGTCTTTTAAGCCTGAACTTCCTGATTTTTTCATACGACATTATCTTGACGGGCAAAGAGGAGAGGAGGCTGTCATTTTAGACCCCTTTGGGGGACGAGGGACAACTGCCTTGCAGGCCAATATGCTTGGTTTTAGGGCGATACACAATGATCTTAATCCCCTTTCCCTCTTTCTTGCAAGAGCACGGCAAAAGCCGCCTTCTTATGAAAAACTCTGCAAACGACTGATGTCTCTCTCCTTAGATAGGAAGCGCAGGGCTTCGTCCTTTGAGAAAGAAAGACTTTTACCTTTTTTCCATCCCCGCACTCTGAATGAGATACTGAATTTACGTGACCTGATTGTACATGCTTCTCTTGAAAAAGATAGAGAATTAGCATATATAGCCCTGACAGCTCTTTCCCGCCTGCATGGCCATTCCGAAGGCTTCCTTTCTGTATACTCCTTTCCGCAGATTTCCGTTTTGCCTCTTGCGCAGGCAAGGAACAACCAGCGCCTGGGAAACAAGGCTGAGTATCGCTGCGTTAAAGAAAAAATCCTTCGTAAAATGAAAAGAGACCTGGCGCAGCCTTTGCCAAATGCTTATACGAAAGCAGCAGCAAAAAACCTGTACCTGTGCCTCGACGCCTCTTGTCTGCGCCCGATTGCCAAGAATTCTGTAGACCTTATAGTCACTTCCCCGCCCTTTCTGGACAAAGTGAATTACCCCCTTGATAATTGGATGAGAGCTTGGTTTTTAGGTCTGGAAGAGGAGCTGAAGCTTGCGCCGCTCATGATCACCAGCGATATGGCCAAGTGGCTTAGTTTCATGAAAGAAGTAATGCGGGAGATGGGCAGGGTCTTGAGGCTTGGAGCGCATGCGGTCATCGAAGTAGGGGAAGTAAGCATCGGCAGAAATCATTACAAGTTAGAAGAGAATCTGGCTGCATGTCTGCCTATGAAGGTGGATGGGGGGCGCCTGTTGGTAAAGGAAATTTTCATTAACCAGCAAAGCTTTAGCAAGCTTTCCAACTGCTGGTCTGTCGCAAACAATCGCAAGGGCACAAACACAAATCGCTGCCTAGTATTGCAAAAAAGTTTTACTGCTCTTAGAAGTGGTCTCAAAAATACATCCATGTATTTTTGAGACAGGCTCTTAGCCGCAGAAAGTCTTAGATCTATTGCAAGCGCCGCTGCGCCCTTCTTTAGCGCCCTTTTTATTGCGCAGGGGAAAGCAGCCAATACATACTCTGCGCAATACTAATGTGAGAACAGTTCTTCTCCAGATATTGCTTAAGCCTAAGACCAAAGCCCTTCTGCAAATTCCATGAAGAGGGGAAAACGAAAAGCATCCAAATCTCCTGCGACCCTTGTACTGCCTTCCCATGCCTCACCCACTCTACTCCCCTCCCTCTTCCATGATCCGTGGTAATAATATAGACGCTCTTGTCCTTCTCTTGTTTTTCGATATGCTGGTATATTTCCCGGATAAAGCGGTCCTGCTCTTTGATAGCTTTTAAGTACATCTTATATTGGTTTTTATGCCCCCACTCGTCCGTATCGTTGTAAGCAACAGTCAAAAAACGCCACTTTTTAGAAGAATGTAAGTAGGCCATGAGACCTTTATGAATGTCCCGATCAAAACGCGCATCCTTCCAGGGAGGCTTAGCATATCCAGCCTTATAGCCCGTCTCAATAAAAAAAGCCGCATCCTGATTCTTGCTGAAGACCTGATCTAGGTGCTTCCAACTGGCAAAAAGCGCCATCTGTGCGGGGTCTATGCCCTCTTCACTAAGCCGGTCTGCGATTGTGGGACAAGCTAAAGGAGAACGAAATCTATTACTCTTCACTTTTTTTTGCCGATGCGCGCTCAGTATATCTGCGTAAGCAGGCAAAGAGATGCCGTAAGGATTATCTATGCGGCACAGGCTGGGAGGACGCCCTCCCTTGTCTCCCAGCAGGAGGCTGTGTTGCTTGGAGGCCAGCTCGCTCCAGACAAAGGGCATGAGCGACCGGCGCCTCTTTTTCTTGCTTGCGGGAGTATTGCTTTTGAATTCCCGGTAGCCAAAGAATTCCTCCAGCCTCAGGCCATCTAAAATAATAAGAACAAGATTTAACTCCCCCAGCTTCCTTTTCTCCTGCTGGATACGATCTATAGCAAGAGCAGCCACGGCAGGCTCTGCATCCTGCAGCCGGCTGGGCAGGAGACTCGAGAGAGGCAAAGGCTTAGGACAGCAAAACGAAAAGAGCGATAGCGAAGCAGCAAGCAATACAAGTGTGATCTTTCTTTGCATATGCTCTGTCAGGCGATGCCTTTATCAGCTTTGGCTAAGGCCTTTCTTGCAGCTGCCATGCCATATAATAGGGCCTTCGCCCCGCTTCCAAATGTATCTTTTCAAAATAGCTGTATGGCATCTCCTCTGGATGTGTGCGAAGATAATGAGGCCAAGGATAGACAGGCAAAAAATACTTGGAATTGCGCAGGCAGGCAAGCATTTTACGGGCATAGGGTCCATAATCCGTCGCCAGATAGAGCTTACTTCCGGCAAAGCGCAGGAGACTTTGGATTTTCTTGTCAAAGTCCTTTTGCACCAGGCGATGCTTCCAATGCCTGCGCTTAGGCCAAGGGTCGGGAAAATTGACAATCACCATATCAAAGCTATGCGGGGGGAGAATTTCTTCCAAAAAGTTTTGAAAATTACAGGCTATGATCCGCAGATGCGGCTTGCTTTGAATTTGGGAGGCATGCCTTAGCGTTTTTGCTATGCGCTTTGCCTTGATCTCAAAGGTAATGTAATCATCTTCGGGATTCTTACTAAGCCACTGAAACAAGAATTCTCCCGAGCCGCAGCCAAGCTCTAAAATACGGCGCCTTTCTCCTGAGCGAAATAAAAGCAGCTCAGGCAAAGGAGCAAGGGAGCAAAGAGGCACAACCTGAGGATGAGCATAGAGTCTAGAGCGCTTTTTTGCAAGGGCGAAGAGTTTTAGGCCTAAAGCTTGATTCACAGGAGCATTCTCCACTCTTCTCTTGCAGGCGCAATATCCATCAGCAAGTTATTGGCACGCTCTGCGCAGCCGGCCCTCCTCATTTGTGAAAAACTGATGCGCTTTGTTAAGAAAGTTTGAAATACACGCAAGAGAAAAGCGATTTCCCACATCGCTTTGCTCAAAAGCTCAGTCATATCAGGCATGAAAATAACAAATTACCTTTTGATTCCAATATTTTTGGGTGTGACAATAGTGCTTGGGCATTCTCATTGCACAAGCAATCATGGACAGGATTGTGCGGACTTGCGTGCCGGTGCCCTGCCCGCGGATAGTACAGCTGCAGATAGCACAGCTACAGGTAGTCCTCCTGTAGACGAGCCGTCTAAGGACGATCCTCCTGCAGACGATGCGTCTGAAGATGATCCTCCTGCAGATGATCCTCCTGCAGACGATGCGTCTGAAGATGATCCTCCTGCAGATGATGCGTCTGAAGATGATCCTCCTGCAGATGATGCGTCTGAAGATGAGCCTCCTGCAGATGATCCACTGGCTTTGCTTGCAGGCATACATATAGCGATAGCAGACAGAGATAACGATCGTATACAAGTCTATCAGGCAAACGGCGTCTTTCTGCGCTCTTTTGGAGGAACAAGTTCAGGTGATGCAGGCCTCAGCAGGCCTATAGATGTGGCATATCTGAGCAACGGCAATTTGGCTGTTACAGACTTCTACAACTCCCGCGTTGGCTTTTTTGATAGTAATGGCGGATACCTCTCCGAACTTCATTCAGATGGGCCAACAAGGATTTATGGTCTGGGAAATGGGAAGTTTGCTTATGTAGAACCCGATGCGGAATTTCTATACATCAGAGACGCTGCAGGATCTGTAGACCTGAGGTATTCTTATGACAGCGTCCATGCCTGGGGAGATGTAGCTATGCTCAGCAATGGAAAGCTTGTAGTTGCTGGCAGCTCTCCAGATAAGATAGGCGTCTACAGTGTGCAAGCGCAGACTGCATCCAGCCGGCCTTATCAGCTTGTGCTGGAATACGAATTTGGCTCTACAGGCAGCGCTGCCAGCGAGTTTCAGAATCCAAGAGGCATCACCGTACTAAGCGATGACACCATAGTCGTTGCTGACACTGATAACCATCGTATCAGCATGTATAACGCAGACGGTACCTTCCTGCGCTCTTTTGGAGCTTTAGGCAGCGGCGATGAGGAGTTTCGTAATCCTCAGACGGTCATTGCTCTGAGCAATGGTAATCTGGCCATAGCAGACACAGGCAACCACCGCATAAAAATTCACAGAGCTGATGGAAGCTTTGTGGGCTCTTTTGGAAGCCAAGGCGCAGGCCAAGATGAATTCGATACGCCTATAGGCATAACAGAAATAAGCGCTCCTTAGTAGTGGTCTTAGACCACAGATGAGGCTAAAGCCCTGCAAGCCGGGGCTTTAGCCATCAAGCAAAAGCGATTTAGCCCCTCCACGCAAAGAGCAGAAAAACGCAGCGATCACCCTCTTTTCTGTATCATAGCATATCTGGTAAAACAATACTCCTTTGCTTGGCAAGCGCCCTAAAAAGAGCATAGCTATGGATATGAAAAACAAAACAGAGCTTTAGAATACAGCTTACTTTAGACGCAGAAAAGTAAAGAAAGAGAGACGAAGCAGCCTTGGCGTGCGCGCTGGTCTTGGCTTAACTTTCATGTTGGCCCCTGCCTGGCAGGTCAGCTGCGACTGGCTTTGCTTTCTGCGCTATTCCCGCAAAACAAGCTATTTTTTATTTGACTCATCACCCCCTTAACAATCCCCCGCCTCCCGCCGCGACACGGACATCCATGTCCGTGAGCGTCGGGAATTTGTGCAACCTCCATGTCGCAACGTTGTATATGTGGCGTACGGTTGCATATGGCTGAGGCGGGGATGAAATTAGGGGGCGCGTGTGATAGGGGGCGTGGGTTTCTGCTGACAGGGGCGGGGATGGTAAATAGCGTTTGTAATAAGCAGCGTTAGTTTTGCTAACGGCGGCGGGGGCTGGAGTAGGTGGCGTTTGGCGTTGTTGGAATAATGAGGCGGGGGAAGTGATGACGGCGGCGGTTTTGTAATAAGCGGCGTTTGGGCGCCCCTGGAGCCCGAGGAGGCTGTAGGATTAGCGGCGGGCGGGGGTTTCTGCTGACTGGGGCGGGCTGGTAATATGCAGAGTCTGGGCGCCGCGTTATGTCGGCAGTGTGCTCGATGCACACTGCACTTCGGGCACCGTAAAGGTGCCCTCAGCGGCGCAGGGCCTCGGGTGCTGTACATACCAGAACAATCCAGTGCAAATCATGGGCATTGCGTCACGAGCACAGGAGGTGCGAGAGTCTGGCGCTAAAGCAGGGCTGGCAATACGGATATGGTTTTTACTAGAACAATCCAGTGCAAGGCATAGGCATTGCGTCACGAGCACAGGAGGTGCGAGAGTCTGGCGCTAAAGCAGGGCTGACAAAACAGATATGGTTTTTACTAGAACAATCCAGTGCAAATCATGGGCATTGCGTCCCGAGCACAGGATGTGCGAGAGTCTGGCGCTAAAGCAGGGCTGACAATACGGATATGGTTTTTGCTGGAGCTGTACATACTACAACAATCCAGTGCAAATCATAGGCATTACGTCACGAGCACAGGAGGTGCGAGAGTCTGGCGCTAAGGCAGGGATGCCGCCGCGCCAGACCAATGCCTATGATTTGCCGTCAGACCAATGCCTATGATTTGCCGCTATGTCACATTGGGCCCAGACGTCTTGCATACAGCAAGGCCAAAGCCACTACAACAACATTTTTTTCACACAAAAACACGTTTTTTTCGCAACGAAAACGAAATTTGAGACCCAGATTCCCGCCCACCCAAGGCATAGGGGGGTGGGTGGAGGCTCGATTCTCTATTACGTTTTAGTACTCTAAGGCTGGCATGCAAAAGAGCTTGCTTTCTCTTCTATAATCTAAAGTCTTGGCCGCAAAGTCTGTTATGCAAAAAGCAAAGCAAAGCAAGAGGTCTGCGGTGCTCCGTTTTTGCGGAGACTCTGGTGATGGAATGCAGCTTACCGGCACGCAGTTTGCAGCTACGGCAAGCCATATTGGGAATGATATTATGACCTTCCCTGATTTCCCAGCAGAGATTAGAGCCCCGCAAGGCAGCCTTGCCGGCGTTTCTGGATTCCAGATTCACTTTGCCCAAGAAGACGTATATACGCCTGGAGATCAGCTGGACATGTTAGTTGCGATGAATCCAGCCGCTCTGAGAAGCAATCTTTCTGATTTAAAAAAGGGCGGGAAACTCCTTGTAAATACCAACAGCTTTGAAGAGCGCAATCTCAAAAAAGCAGGCTATGAGAGTAGCCCATTGGAGGGGGAGGAAGGCAGGAGACTCCAAGAACAATACTCCCTCCTGCGCGTGCCTATCTCAAATCTCAGCCTTGAGGCGCTAAAGGATATAGAAGGGCTTTCTCACAAGGAG
>CBDETG010000077.1:0-29409 GCA_965242745.1 Leptonemataceae bacterium | reverse complement strand
TGCTTGCAGCGTCCAGCACGAATGAGGATTTCAGCGCCTTTCCCATAACTTTGGTCTATGAGGCTGTGGCAGAGGATGGCAACAAGCAGGAATATACGCTGGAGCTCAGCCGCAGGCTCGATCCCTATAAAGAAATCACTCAGATCAGTTTCAAGAGCAGCGATAGCAGCCTCCCGAGCGCCGAGACCTTTGCAATCAGCTCCACCTCAGCCAGCGGCGCAATCCTAAACACAAAACGTGCAAGCTATGACAGCGCAAATTACGATGTGTCTGCAATCTGTGCGGATGGTAGCGCCAATGACTGCGTGTATATAGAAGGGAATTTTGCAAGCGTCAGCTTGCTTGCAGCGTCCAGCACGAATGAGGATTTCAGCGCCTTTCCCATAACTTTGGTCTATGAGGCCGTGGCAGAGGATGGCAGCAAGCAGGAATATACCTTAGAGATCAATCGCAGTCCCAATCCCTATAAAGAAATCACGCAGATCAGTTTCAAGAGCAGCGATAGCAGCCTCCCAAGCGCCGAGTCTTTTGCAATCAGCTCCACCTCCGCCAGCGGGGCAATACTGTCAGTGGATCGCTTGGCCTACGACAGCGCAAATTACGATGCGTCTGCAATCTGCGCAGATGGCAGCGCTAATGACTGCGTGTATATAGAGGGCAATTTTGCAAGCGTCAGCCTGCTTGCAGCGTCCAGCACAAATGAGGATTTCAGCGCCTTTCCCATAACTTTGGTTTATGAGGCCGTGGCAGAGGATGGCGGCAAGCAGGAATATACGTTGGAGCTCAGCCGCAGGCCCAATCCCTACAAGGAAATCACGCAGATCAGTTTCAAGAGCAGCGATAGCAGCCTCCCGAGCGCCGAGTCTTTTGCAATCAGCTCCACCTCAGCCAGCGGCGCAATCCTAAACACAAAACGTGCAAGCTATGACAGCGCAAATTACGATGTGTCTGCAATCTGTGCGGATGGCAGCGCTAATAACTGCGTGTATATAGAAGGCAATTTTGCAAGCGTCAGCCTGCTTGCAGCGTCCAGCACAAATGAGGATTTCAGCGCCTTTCCCATAACTTTGGTCTATGAGGCCGTGGCAGAGGATGGCGGCAAGCAGGAATATACCTTAGAGATCAATCGCAGTCCCAATCCCTACAAGGAAATCACGCAGATCAGTTTCAAGAGCAGCGATAGCAGCCTCCCGAGCGCCGAGTCTTTTGCAATCAGCTCCACCTCAGCCAGCGGCGCAATCCTAAACACAAAACGTGCAAGCTATGACAGCGCAAATTACGATGCGTCTGCAATCTGTGCGGATGGCAGCGCTGATGACTGCGTGTATATAGAAGGGAATTTTGCAAGCGTCAGCTTGCTTGCAGCGTCCAGCACGAATGAGGATTTCAGCGCCTTTCCCATAACTTTGGTCTACGAGGCTGTGGCAGAGGATGGCGGCAAGCAGGAATATACGTTGGAGCTCAGCCGCAGTCCCAATCCCTACAAAGAAATCACGCAGATCAGATTCAAGAGCAGCGATAGCAGCCTCCCGAGCGCCGAGACCTTTGCAATCAGCTCCACCTCAGCCAGCGGCGCAATCCTAAACACAAAACGTGCAAGCTATGACAGCGCAAATTACGATGCGTCTGCAATCTGCGCAGATGGCAGCGCTAATGACTGCGTGTATATAGAGGGTAATTTTGCAAGCGTCAGCTTGCTTGCAGCGTCCAGCACGAATGAGGATTTCAGCGCCTTTCCCATAACTTTGGTCTATGAGGCCGTGGCAGAGGATGGCGGCAAGCAGGAATATACGTTGGAGCTCAGCCGCAGGCTCGATCCCTATAAAGAAATCACGCAGATCAGTTTCAAGAGCAGCGATAGCAGCCTCCCGAGCGCCGAGACCTTTGCAATCAGCTCCACCTCAGCCAGCGGCGCAATCCTAAACACAAAACGTGCAAGCTATGACAGCGCAAATTACGATGTGTCTGCAATCTGTGCGGATGGCAGCGCTAATGACTGCGTGGCAGTAGAAGGCAATTTTGCAAGCGTCAGCCTGCTTGCAGCGTCCAGCACGAATGAGGATTTCAGCGCCTTTCCCATAACTTTGGTCTATGAGGCCGTGGCAGAGGATGGCAGCAAGCAGGAATATACCTTAGAGATCAATCGCAGTCCCAATCCCTACAAGGAAATCACGCAGATCAGTTTCAAGAGCAGCGATAGCAGCCTCCCGAGCGCCGAGTCTTTTGCAATCAGCTCCACCTCAGCCAGCGGCGCAATCCTAAACACAAAACGTGCAAGCTATGACAGCGCAAATTACGATGCGTCTGCAATCTGTGCGGATGGCAGCGCTAATGACTGCGTGTATATAGAAGGCAATTTTGCAAGCGTCAGCCTGCTTGCAGCGTCCAGCACGAATGAGGATTTCAGCGCCTTTCCCATAACTTTGGTCTATGAGGCTGTGGCAGAGGATGGCGGCAAGCAGGAATATACGCTGGAGCTCAGCCGCAGGCTCGATCCCTATAAAGAGGTCACGCAGATCAGATTCAAGAGCAGCGATAGCAGCCTCCCGAGCGCCGAGACCTTTGCAATCAGCTCCACCTCAGCCAGCGGCGCAATCCTAAACACAAAACGTGCAAGCTATGACAGCGCAAATTACGATGTGTCTGCAATCTGCGCGGATGGCAGCGCTAATGACTGCGTGTATATAGAAGGCAATTTTGCAAGCGTCAGCCTGCTTGCAGCGTCCAGCACGAATGAGGATTTCAGCGCCTTTCCCATAACTTTGGTCTACGAGGCTGTGGCAGAGGATGGCGGCAAGCAGGAATATACGCTGGAGCTCAGCCGCAGGCCCAATCCCTATAAAGAAGTCATGACGATTACGTTGCACAGTGTAGATTCTGGTCTAGCTGACAGGTCCATAAACTATGCTTCCTCTGTATACCTTAGGGAAATCGCTTTCCCGCTTTCTGATCGCCTTAGCTATCGGCAGTATCTCAACCCCGCCTCCATATGCGGCATGGTCTTATCAGATAGTGAGAATTGCGTTGCCTTTGCAGGCAACCTAGAGGGGGCTGTGATCAGCCTACTTTCAGGAGCCTTTACGGGCGCTTCTTCTGTATTGTACTATAGAGTTCAGGCAGAAGACGGCAGTGAGTATACATACGCTTTGGACCTAAAGACGCAGCTTTCGTCTGTTGCTGAAGTACACAGAATATCACTAAAGAGCAGCATAGATGGCGTGGGCGCAAAGGCTTGGAGTTTCACGGGCCAGAGCGGAGCGGGGATGATCTTGGATACAGAAAGAGATGCCTATGCTGACGCTGATTATGATGTGAGCAATATCTGTGCGGATGCTTCAGCTAATGACTGCGTGTATGTTGCGGGAGACTACCAGAGCATAAGCCTAAAATCATCAGCAAGCGCAAACGCAGATTTCAGCGCTTTTCCAGTGAATTTGGTCTATGAGGCAGTGGCAGAGGATGGCAGCAAGCAGGAATATACGCTGGAGCTCAGTCGCAGGCCCAATCCTTACAAGGAGCTCAGTAAAATAACATTTAAGAGAACTGCGCTCACGCCGCAGGAACGGGATTTTGCGGCCATGGGGGATAGCCGCGTGTTTCAGGTATCTCTTCTTGAATCAACGCGCGCAGACTATGCGTCCCATATTGCTCCTGATCGTATATGCAGCGCTTTGATAACAGATAATTGCATAAGGTTTACAGGCAGCTATGCAAGCGTGAATTTCAAAAGCGGCGCTTTCCAGTTTGGCAGCCCTGTAGTATATGAGGTGCAGGCAGAAGACGGGAGCAAGCAAGACTACGCCCTGAGCCTGGTGAAAATACCGCTTTCTGTAAAAATGATAACTAAGATCACGCTTAAGAGCGCATCGTCTTCTTTGGCAGATAAATCCTATAACTTTGTATCTCCTGCACTGGCAACCGAAGCAAGGCTGACGGAAGGGGATCGCGGCCTCTACGCCTTGCACCTGAACCCCCATCATATATGCCGCTATCGTCCTGTTGGGAACCGAAATAATTGCGTGGAGATAGAAGGCACTTTTGACAGCGTAGTGTACAAGAGCGGCAGTTTTAGTAGTTTTGGGAATGTTCTGAGTTATGAGGCGATAGCAGAAGATAATACGCGTCAAGCCTACATGCTGGGAATCAAGGAGCTGCCAAGCGCTAAGACTGAGCTGCTAAGCCTTGCTGTTAAGCTGGGATCTCAGCCGCATGCAGTGTTCCGCTTTGATTTGAACACAGGAGCAGGAAGCGGCAGTCTTAGCGCAGCCACGCTCGCGTCGTACCATACAAGCTTAGGAGCAAGCCCTGCTATATGCGCTGCCGCCGACTCGGATGATTGTTTGTTAGCCTCAGGTGACTTTGCGCGCGTGGAGCGCTTAAGCGGCAATTTTTTAGCCTTTCCTGCGACTTTGTCTTTCCGCGTGCATGCGGAGGATGGCACAAGCCGCCAAGACTACAGTCTGCAGTTGTCTGAGCTCCTCTCTGCGGCGAAAGAGATTCGCGCTGTCAGCTTCAAAAGCCCGGGCCTTGCAACGAAACGTTTTGCTTTTAGCGGGCTAAGTCATGCTGGGGAGCTTCTGGATGGGGAACGCAGCCATTACGCTTTGAAATTGGACCCTGCTGTTATATGTGGTCAAGGCACAGCTGGGGCGCATTGTGTCAGTGTGGAAGGGGACTTTAGCTCTGTAAGTCTGGATGCGTCGGCCAGTACGAATGAAGATTTCAGCGCCTTTCCCATAACTTTGGCCTATGAGGCTGTGGCAGAAGACGGCACAGAGCAGGCCTATACGCTGGAACTCACCCGCGGCCAAAGCTCTGCCGCCAAGATCACAAAGATTAGCTTCAAGCATCTAGCCTCAGGCCTGCCTGATCATAGCATAGTTGTGGATGGGCCTGTTGCCCGCAGTAGTATCTTTGCTAGGGCTCGTAATCTTTATGCGAGCAGGCAGCTAAACCCTGCTCATATATGCGGCCAGACGAATGTGCACCCCCTGAGCTGTATAGAGATCGATGGCGATTTTGCCTCAGTGCGTTATGTAAGCGGCGGCTTTAGTTCTTCGACCTGGCCCTTTGACCTGAAATACGAAGCGCAGGCAGAAGACGGAACGAAGCAGGTCTATACGATCAGGCTGGATAAAAGAGCAAGCACAGCCAAAGAAATCAATCAGATCACATTGGTGAGTGCGGCCTCCGGCCTTGCAGCGAAGCTCTTGAGCATAGGGGAGCCTGATCCTGCGCATCCATTGCTAGAAGAGCATAGGCTGTTGTATACGCAGCATTTGGATCCGTCCAAGATATGCGGACAGGCCTCAGTGGATGCCAATAACTGCGTAAAGATAGAAGGAGACTTTGCAAGCGTCAGCTACGAGGGCGGCTCCTTCTCCACTGTATTTAGCGGCGGCTCTTTGGCTTACAGGCTTAAGGCCGAAGATGGCAGCCGCGTTCTGTATCGTCTTCGTTTTGCAAAGCAGCCTAGGTCTGCAAAAAGCATTAGCAAATTTCTTATCAAAGCAGCAGGTCTTTCGGACTTGGAGGTCCTTGTTGGTACAGGCATGTTTCAGGGAAAACGCGAAGCGCACGCGTCTATTCTCCTTGCTGACAGGGAAGCTTATGAGACAGCTTCGCTTTCAGGCAGCGCGATTTGTGGAGAGACGGGAATAGATCAGAATAACTGCATAGAGATAGAGGGGGATTTTGCAAGCGCCCGTTTCCAGCCGGACCCCAGCCGTAACGCAGACTTTTCTGATTTTTACATGGCCTTGCATTATGAGGCAAGAGCTGAGGATGGCAGTACGGAGGTCTATGTGCTCCGTCTGAGCCAAGCGCAGAGCCCTGAGAAAGAAATTACGCAAATGACTTTGCTGAGCGAGGGAGCAAGTCCGTCTTCTTATGCCAAAGAGATAAGCTATAGTTATAGCGTGCATATCATAGCAGAAGAGCAGCGGGCGCATTATGAGCAGCACCTGGACCCCAGCTCTATCTGTGGTCACAGGGGAGCAGATGCCGGACACTGTATACTTTTGGAAGGCGAATATGAAAGCGTAGTGTATAAGGATGGCGCCTTTCATTCTTTCCCTGTGCTTTTGCGCTATGAGGTGAGGGCGCAGGATGGAAGCACGCAGGATTACGAATTTCGTTTTGAAAAAAAGCCGAGTAAAAATGCAAAAATAGAGCATGTGACATTCATAGCGCAGGGGCAGGCTGATCAGTTTTTGAGCATAGACGAGGACACGAAGGCAGGAAGGCTTGCTATCAGTGATGTATTACGCGGCCTTTACAATACGCAGCTGGGCAGTGATCCATCTTTGTGCTCGCAGAGCGTGCGTGAGAATTGCATCAAGGTGGAAGGAGATTTTGCAAGCGTAGAGCTTGTGACAGGCGCCTTTACCGGGCTTACTTATCCTGTGCGCCTTCGTTTTCGCGCTGTTGCAGAGGATCGCAGCACGCAGGATTACATCGTAGAGCTGACAAAACATGCCTCTGAGAGCAAGCGCTTGGACCGTATCGTGATCAGGAGTCAAGGCCTTGCGGATCGCACTTTTACAGTAAGCGGCGCTACGGTGGAGGGCAGTATCTTAGAAGATGTGAGACTGCATTATGCCTCCAATCTGGACCCCTCTAACATATGTGGAACAAAGACAGCAAGCCAGCATTGCGTGCGCTTGGAAGGAGAATATGCAGGCGCATCATATCTAAGCCATGATCTAAGCGATCTCCCTGGCTATATACTCTACAGACTGAGCGCGGAGGATGGCAGTACGCAGGATTACCGTCTTGTGCTTAGTGAGCGCCTGTCTGACAAGAAGGTCTTGCGCAGCCTTAGCCTGCGTAGCACAGGGCTCGCCCCTGCTGTGTACAACTTTGCGGCAGGCAGCTACAGCGCTAATGGCTTGATCCATGAGGGAGTACGTGCGTCTTATCTTCATACTATTCCGGAAGACAGGTTTTGCAGCGTGCTGGTGCGCAATAACTGCATTGAGGCTGTGGGGGATTATGATCGTATAGAGTATCTAAGCGGCGACTTTAGCGCCCTGCCTTTGGGCTTGAAATATCGAGTGTATGCGCAAAATGGCAGCTCGGTCGTCTATGTGCTTCGCCTTGCAGAAGATAAAAGCACGCCTGTAAATCCCATGGGCCCCCCGCCTGCAAACAGCAGGAAAGAACTGAGCGGATTGACGATCAAAAACAGTCATCTTGGTGACGCAGTCTTCTCTTTTAATGGCCAAAGCAGCAGCGCTAAGATCAATGAACAGGCAAGGCTTTTATATAAAGATCAAGGATTGCGTTTTTGTACTGCCAACTTAAGGACGGATTGTATCAGCCTAAGCGGGGATTATGCCAGGGTTGCTTATAGGAGTGGCAACTTTGATGCCTTCCCCATCCGTCTTGTTTATAGGGTATATGCGCAGGATGATAGCTATCTGGATTATGACCTGAGATTGGAGCGCAGCGCATCGAAGAACAAGCGCCTGCGGCGTATCATTCTCAAGACTCCTTCTTTGGAAGATGCGATTTTTACATATGGAAAGACTAGAAATATCAGCGCTAAGATATTAGAAACAGAGCGGGCGATCTACGCAGACTACTTAGGTACGAACATAGAGCTATGCAGCACTCAGATTCTTAGGAATTGCCTGCAAGCCGATGGTCTATATGACAAAGTGGAATACGCAGGCGGCGGTTTTACATCAGCGCCCTTCCCAACGAAGCCTATCATCCATCTGAAAGTATATGATGAGGCGGGAGACAGCCGGAACTACAAGCTGAGTCTTGAAAAAAAACTAAGCTCTGCCCGTGTCCTGAGAAGCTTGAAGCTCAAGGCGGCAGGCTTGGATGATCTGGACCTTGTCTTTGCTGAGAATGTTTTTATGCAGAGCGTATCGATTCCTGCAGGCGCTCGCTCTGCCTATCATGCAAAATGGGGCGCAAAGATTCCTGAATGCGCTGATGCTGCGTCTACGGACTGCTTTGTAGCAAGTGGTGAGTATGCTGGAGTGGCGCATCAGCGAGGCAGCTTGTCAGGCAAAGCCTTCCCCTATGCTCTGGTATTTCGCGTGCAGGCTGAGGATGGAACAAGACAGAGCTATAAGATTAGAGTAGCAGAGCAGCCCTCGTCTGCAAAAAATATCACGCAAATCAGGCTTAAGACCACAGCTTTGAGCAAAAACATTCGTATCAGCGCTCTTAGCACAAGCGCAAGCCTCCGTGAAGATGAAAGGGCTGCATATGCCTTAGCCATGGGATCTCCACCGACTATATGCGGCGGGAGCGTGGGCGCTAACTGTATCATGATCCGCGGGGATTTTCTTCGTGTTGCCCATGTGCATGGAGATTTTTCCAGCCTGCCCGCAAGCTTTCAATACCAAGTATTTCCAGCAGACGGCAGCGCCCCTGCGCTCTATGAGCTGACTTTTACGCAAGACATGAGCCCCCCCCCTACAGCAGCTACAGTACCGCCCCCCAGCACAAGCAAAGTACTTACAAAACTGACCCTGCGCAGCGCTTCTTTACACCCGCGTTTTGTGGACTATGCTGAGGGTAGCGTGTCTGCAGGGCTGGGTCTTCGTAACACAGAGAGGCAGGATTTTCATGCGGCTGTAGGCAGCCCGCCGAAGTTATGCAGCCCCACGCTTGTGAGCGATTGCATAGCGATAGAGGGAGACTATGCGAGTCTGGAGTATCGCAGCGGCAGTCTTGGAGATTTCAGCAGCCCTCTAGTATACCGCGTAATTGCGGAGGATGGCAGTACGCAGGATTATACATTCAACATAAACAGGTTGATCAGCAATGTAAAAGAACTCAGCAAAGTAGTATTTAAGACAGATACCCTCCCAGATTACGAGCTGGAGATAAGTCAGCAAGACAGTCACTTTGTGATAGATGAAGCAAAGCGCCTGCATTACGATCTCAAGATAGGCCCCCTTAGCTCCTCTGCACCCCGTATATGTACAGCTGGGCTCGTAGAAAACTGTGTTGCTCTGGAGGGTAATTATGCGCGGGCAGAGTACGTGAGCGGCAGCTTTGCTGCTTTCCCTATAGTATTACGCTACAAGCTCTATGATGAGGCTGCAAGTACGCAGGACTACAGCATTACATTAACAGCGCCGCCATCGAACAAAAAACAGCTGAGCAGCTTGATCCTGAGGCATGCCTCCCTGCCCGATGCGGCGGCGGACTTTTCTGAGTCTCGGAGCTATGAGTTTCGGATAACAGAGGGGGAACGCAGCATATACAAGAACAGCTTGGAAGACCCGCCTCCCGAATGCAGCGCTACAGTACTAAGGAATTGTATAGAGGCGCAAGGAGACTATGATAGGATCGAATATCGCAGCGGCAATTTCCAGTCATTCCCCGCAGCGCTTACTTATCGTGTGTATGCGCAGGATCATACAAGTCTGGATTACAAACTGGTCTTCCAAAGGAAACTGGGCACGCAGAAGCTGCTCCGTAAGATCACATTGCGCAGCCAGCTGGCGGATAAGGATCTTTTCTTTCCCAATGCCGCCCTCAATGCGACAGCTGAGCTGAGCGAAGCAGAGCGTTCTTTTTATAGTACAAAGCTGGGGGCTATGCCTGCGCTTTGCGCTCATGCCGCCAGCTCTGATTGTATAGCGGTGGAGGGGGATTATGACAGGCTGAGCTTGGTGAGTACTGCGCACTTCAGCGCATTCCCCTTTGCCTTCCAGCTCCGGGTCTATGCAGAGGATGACACCTTTTTTGTCTACACGCTGAGTATAAACAGGGAATTAAGCCAAGTAAAGCGCCTGCTCTCTATCACTCTCAAGACTACAGACCCGATTACAAATGTAGCGCAGGCTGATGCCGTGTATAACTTTTCAGGGGGAGCGCTTCGTGAGATGGATCGCATCTCTACTGCGCAAATGAACCTGTACAACAGCGTATTTGGCTCTCAGGCGGTGCCGGCTTGTGGAGGGGGACTAACAAGTAACTGCGCATCCTTTTCGGGGGACTATGCAAGGCTGGAGTATCGCAGCAGTGATTTCAGCGCCAATCCTGCGACATTGGTCTACCGAGTATATGCGCAGGACGATAGTTATCAGGATTACAGCTTGGTATTAGTTGCAAGCCCCGGCTCTGGCACGCCCGCAAGCGACAAGGAGCTCAGCAGCTTTACATTCCATGTGTCGGGTACGGAAGAGCTTTCCATAAACACGAGTTGTACAAACATGACTTGTACTGCTGCAGCTCAGATCAGTGAAGCGGTGAGGAATATCTACCAAATGCGTCTTGGTGATCCTCCAGCTGTGTGTGGCCCTGCCAGAAGCCAGAACTGCATTCGAGCGAGCGGCGTCTATGAGCGTATTGTGTATGTAAGTGGAAATCTCAGCAGTCTCCCTGCCCAGCTGGTATTTGAAGCAGTAGCCGAAGATCAGAGCAAGCAAAGTTACAGCCTTAGATTGTCCAGAAAGCCCTCAGACGCAAAGATTCTCAGATCGATCCGTATTAAGAGAACATTGCCTGGTCGAAATCTCTCAGTCTTTTTTAACAATTTAGCCCCTGAGGCCCCAGCCGGCGTGGGCAGGATCATGGAGTGGCAGAGGTCCCTATTCCATCAAGGTTTTGCAAGCTCTGCGCCTTTGTGCAGCACGCCATCATCGCAAAACTGTATCGAGATTTTGGGAGATTTTGCGTCTGTAGAAAATCTGAGCGCAAACTTTGCGTCTTTTGATGCCTCTATCGACTTCAGCCTTAAGGCCGAAGATGGCAGCAGCCGGGCCTATTCCTTTAAGATCAAACGTATCTTTGATACAAGAAAGAGCCTCCCATTTATCAGGATCACTGCAGGGGATGGGAACAAGACGTGGCAGAGGAGCTTTTACTATAATAATGACTCAAATCAAAGGCATCTTAGGGGCAAGATCAGTGATACAGACCGAGCATTCCTAAACGATATTATTTCTCCTATAGACAGAGCCTGCGCTGCGCTTGATCCCAAGAATTGCCTGGAATTCCCTACACCCGTGACGGCTGGAACGCTGTTTGCGCTTTTCTCAGCTAAGTATTACAGAGTTGAGCATGTGAGTGGAGATTTTAGTACTTTCCCTGTCTTGCTGCACTTTCGTGTGTATGCAGAAGATGCGTCCTTTACAAGGTACAGCCTGATTTTGACTGAAGAAGCAGAGCCAGCTTCAGAAGCTGTGCAGGGCCCGCCCCTCCCATCAGACGCCAAGGTGATTGAGAGTATTGCGCTTCGGCAAAGCAATCAGTTAGACAGCCCCTTTGTGTTTGGGAGCGGCGTATACAGCGCTGAGAAATATAGCACAGAGAAACAAAGAGAGCGTTACCATGCCTTTGTGCTGCCGCAAAGTATTTGCGCTACCTCATCACAGACAAACTGCGTGGATATACAGGGTGATTTTGCAAGCCTAAGCTACCTGGGGGGTGATTTTGCAAGTCTGCCTGCAAGCATCCGCTACCGAGCGCATGCGGTGGATGGAAGCACACAGGATTATACGATCACACTGAGCAAGCCGGATACTGCGCCCCCTGTAGTCAAGGAGCTGACAAGCATCACGCTGCGAGGCGAATCTACTATCAGCGGCCCTTACAATTTTACAGGCGGCGCAAAAAGCATTCAGGCGATGATCAGCGAAGAGCTGCGAAGAGAATATAGAGCCAGCCTGTCACTACAGTATATATGCCAGACCTCCTCACAAAGGAATTGCGTAGCGCTTGCTGGAAACTATGCGAGCGTAGCCTTTGGAGGCGGGGACTTTGCTGCCTTCCCGGTGCAAATCCAATATCGGGTCTATGATTATGAGGGAGCCTTTCAGGAATACAGCCTGATTCTGAGAGCAAGTCCCGCTCCTACCTTGCCGCCCGTTGCCAGCGATGTCAAGGAAATCACGAAGATCAGCCTGAAGAGCGCTTCCTTAGCCTTGCTAAGCCATGATTATGCCGCCGGCCTAGTGTCTGTATCAAGCTCCATACACAAAGGACTTCGTGAGCAATACGCACAGAGTCTTTCTCCGTCTCGCCTATGCAGCGCTAGCGTGAGGCAGGAATGCGTGCAGGTAGAGGGAAGATTTACAAGCGTATCGTATCGCAGCGGCAATTTCCGTAGTTTTCCAGTGGTCTTAGTGTATAGAGCAAGCGCAGAGGATGGCAGCGTGCAGGATTATGAGTTTCGCCTTGCTAAGGCGCCCAGCAGGGCCAAAAAGATCAGAAGCATTACTATGGAAGTGGCTTCCGAGTATATCCGCGCCTACCACTATCCAGAGGACGAAACTGTGCTTGGAATAAGGGTCAGCAATGCGCAGCGCCTGAATTACTTACGCCGTATTCATCCGATAGACAAAGCTTGCAGCGGAGAGTTTCCCAGTGATTGCATCCGAATAGCGGGAGATTTTGACAAAGTAGTCTATGAGGGCGGGGACTTGGAGCGCCTTCCTGCCCTGCTCAGATACCGCGCTTACGCAGAGGATGGCAGCTCAAAGGCCTATGCTCTGCTTGTTGAGGCAGACGCTGCTAAGGAAATCTATCAGCTGGCCTTCGTGAGACGCGGGGCATTACAAAAAGTCTATATTTTCCCCCTAGGCAGCGTGCATGAGAGCGCTGTTTTGACAGAAGTGGAGCGTCGTGATCTGGCCTCGCACCTTTCTGTATCAACGCTATGCCCCGCAAGGCTGGGGAATAGCAACTGTGTGCAAATATCTGGCCGCATGCATCGTGTAGAGCATATTGCTGGCAGCTTGGCGGGTGATCATCCCTTCTTGGTCTATCGAGTCTACGCAGAAGACGCTTCGTGGCAAGACTATCGCCTAAGCTTCCGTATAGAGGCCCCAGCTTTGCAGGAGCTCGATAGAGTCCACTTGAGAGCAAGCCCTAATACGAAGGTTTTTAGCATTCCTGAAGGAGAGATTGCGCACGTTGACTCCATCACTGAGTCCAAGCGGGCCTCTTATGCGCAGAATATCATAGACCCAGATACAAAGAACCCGCGGCTATGCTCTTCCTTAGAAAGCGCGCAGAACTGTATTTTCCTTGAGGGCTCCTATAGCCGCGTAGAATATATTCGCCCTGCTTCTCTAGATGCAAGTGTCAGCGCCTTTGACAGCTTCCCTGTAGACTTAGGCTTCCGCCTTTACAATAATCGGGGAGAGGGCAAGGATTACTATTTGACGCTTAGCCTTCCAAGCAGCGCAACTGAGCTTGCCGCCTCAAACAGCGTCAAGCGTATAGATAGAATAGAGGCCTATGGAGCCGATGCGGAGACTCCTATTTACGAAGCGGACTTTCAAAACGGCGCTGTACTTTTTCGTCAGATTCTTCCCATAAATATGGCAGAGTACATAGAGGAGAATGGCGAATATAAGCTTCCTGAGAGCGGCGCAAGCGGCTGTACAGACTGCATACGTATACACGGAAGCTTTGACAGAGTGGAGTATGTGAAAGGCAGTTTTATGGAATTCCCCGGCTCTGTAGCCTATAGGGCCTATGCGGCGGATGGAAGCTATAGGGATTATACGCTCTTTCATGATCGCAACACGTTTAAGGATTTGCGCCATATGCGTGTGAATCCTAGAAGCCTGCATGTGGAGGAGCGGGCCTTCCATATGCCCGCCAATGCGGTGATGTACCTGCGTATGACAGACAGGGAGCGCCGCGCCTACAATGATGTGTGCAATGTTCGCCAGATTTCCCATATGGGTATTGCCAGCTGCGGCGCCGGCACCCAAGACCCTGACTGTACTCTATGTCTTAATCCTAATGTCTGCACTCGCTCTGTCATCTCAAACGCCAATCGTGATCTGGGCACCGCCTGCTTTCAAGCAAATGGAAACTATAATCGGGTAGAATACATACGGGGTAGTTTTGAGCGCTTTCCTATACAGCTTATATATAGAGCCTATGCGGATGACGACTCATGGCGGGACTATACAATCTTGATAGAAGAAGACCAGAGGCCTGCCACAACCCAAAGCATCACCCAGATTCACCTGCAGGCGGCCAATGCTGCCCAGAGCAGGCGCTTTCTGTATCATACCGGGAGCCAGAGCCTGCGGGCTCAGATCACGGATGAGGCAAGGCGCTATTATCATGGAGAAAGTGGCTCTCCCATATACCCCCACCGCATCTGCGCTGACATGAGTGATGTGGGCTGCGTGCGTATCAGTGGGAACTTCGCAAGGGTAGAGCATATTTCCGGTGGCTTTGCGGCCTTCCCTGTCCGCCTTCGCTACAGGGCCTGGGGGCACGATGCTGTGTGGAAGGACCATGAGCTTGTGCTGGAGGAAGATGGAAGCAGTAGCGGCCCCCCAGCTCCCTTGCCCGCCTCCCTTATCTCCGTATCGCAGGTGAGGCTTAAGCTGCCTTCTGTGGAGCGTAGTTTTGCCTATGGCGGCGCCTTGTCACTGCGGGGGACGCTGTTAGAGGAGGACCGCGCAGCCTACGCAAGCGCTGGCATACACAATGATCTTTGCAGGCCTTGGAGAAGGAATAACTGCGTCCAAATATCCGGCCATTTTCACTCTGCGCGCTACCTGCGTGGAAATTTTGGCAGCTTCCCTGTAGAACTGGTCTACGAACTGAAGACATCAGGCGGCGCAAAGCAGGAGCTGCATTTGTTTTTGAATCGTAAGCAGGAGCCCTATAAAGAGCTGGACAGCCTCTCCTTGACGCTTGCTGCCGGGCATTCTATTTCTTTTCATTTTGGACCTGGCCAAAGAGAGGCCGTAGCTTCCATGCAAAACAGCGTACGGATGGAATACAATCAGGCCTTTCATGAATTGGCAGAAGTTTGCAAGGAAGATTACAGCTACGCCTGCCTTGCAGTGGAGGGCAAATTCCATCGTATAGAGTATCTGCGGGGGCATCTGGATACGCTTCCAACAAGCCTTATATATCGCGTGTATGCCGAGGATGGTTCCTATGCTGATTACAGCGCGCATATCACAGAGGCGCCGCCGCCAGCGCTTAGTACGAACAAGGAGATTACGAAGATCACGCTTAAGGCGGGCAGAGGCGGCTCTGCCATACAAAAGAGCGTGAGTTTTCCTGTGGGTACAAGGCAGATGAATCTGGCGCTGACGGGAGAGGAGCGGGATGCCTTGTACTCTCAAATCACGGACTACAGCGCTCTAGGCGCCGCCTGCGTGAAAGACTGCGTGCAGCTGGATGGCGTCTTTGCTAAGCTGGTATATGTGAGCGGCAGCCTCTTATCTCTTCCTGCTGAGCTCATCTATGAGGCGGAGGCCCAAGACAAGAGCACAGAGCAATACAAGCTGATCCTTGAGGTTTCCAGGGACACGGCGCTCGCCTCAGCTACGGACAATGTGATTGAGAGCGTGCTGTTGAAAAGGGACGGCCCCCGTGGCACGCCTCGCTCGTATAGCTTTGCGAGCGGCCAGTTTGCGCTGGATGCGCCTTTAGTGGAGCAAGAGCGTGCTTTATTATACCAGTATCTGGAGGGGGGGCAGGACTCAAAGCCGGGCCTGCGCTTTTGCAGACATGTTCTGGAAAACAACTGCCTATGGCTCAGGGGCTCCTATGCCTCTTTGGCCCTGCGCAGCGGCAGTTTTAGCAGCTTACCCGCCAATCTTGTTTTTGAGAGCGCTGACGAGGCCGGCCTAAAGCAGAATTACACCATCTCCCTGGAGCCTGTTGCGACTCTGAGTGATGTGAAGAGGGTGGATCGCTTTGCTCTTATAGGAGGAGGATCCTATACGCCTTCTGAGGGCTATTTTTATGCCTGGGATGTGATGCCAGGGGAGTTAAGCGTTGTGCGTACTATAAGTGAAAAGACCTATGAGGATTATATAGACAAATATTATGTAGTGGACGATCTCTGTGAGCCGGACTTCAAGGAGGCTTGCGTACGCATATATGGTGAATTTGCACGTATAGAAAATCTGGGAGGAGGTTTGAGCCCGTACGAGAACACCCTTTTAGTAAGGGTTCATGCGGAGGATGGCAGCTCTGTAGATTATTCTTTCCAATTAAGAGTAGGTCCTGATCCCTTTCCCACAGCTGTGGCAAAGCCCAGGCCTGCCATCTATAGAATATCCCTTGTAGGCGCAAGGAAGAGCCCAGAGCTTGCCCCTGCTATCATTCGCAGCTTTGAATTCCCGTACCTGCATATTAACAGGCTTGAAGAAGAGCTTAGCAGCGCTGCTATTGAGCAATACCAGAAGTTCACGAACCTTTCCCGCTTTTGCAGCAAAACGATCCAAGAGCATTGCGTACAAGTAGAAGGACGCCACGATGAGCTTAGCTATGTAAGCGGAGATTTCAGCGCATTTCCCGCCAGCCTGCGCTACAATGTCACCCTAAGCGGGGAGCAGCGTGAGTATACCATTGAGTTGGGGGCCAAGGCAGAGCCGCCGAGAATACGGAGGGCAAGTCTTAGGTCGCATGGGGCTCAGGTGGATGACGCTACGGGGGTTCTTGCTATCTATCTGCCATGGAATGCGAGCTATGATCTGTCTGCTATGTCTTCTGATCCTAATGGCCCTGATTTAAGTTTTCAGATCTCTAATGGCGCAAGCATCACGCGCCGCCCCTCCAGCCCCGCCTCTCTTGACCAGCCTGTGACTTATAGAGTGAGCGCTGATGGCAGCAGCAAGGACTATACGCTTATGATCAGCGCCTCTGCCGTTTTTGACAGCTTTCATCCCTCCTTCTCTGCCTTGAGCTCTTCTATACAGGCTCTTTCTTTCAGCTCTCGGGACCTAAGTGATGAGAGCGGCAGTATCATTGAGAAGGAAGTGGTAGCGCAGGTTCGAACTTCTCATGTTACGCGCAGCGCGGATGCCTTGCTTGCTGGCCTGCTCACTCAACCGGAAAACTACATCGTTACTCGTCCCGCCGGCGCCGGTGTCACTGGCTGCCAAAGACAGAGGCTCAGAAATGGCAATTTGGCAGACAGGGTGCGCTGCATTGTAGGGGGCTTTGTTTATACGTTTGTTTTTCGTTTTGTCTATGATAACGGCTGTACTCCGAACAGCTTTGCGGGCGGCAGCGGCCTTGCGATCGATCCTTATATCATTGCGAATGTCTGCCATTTGCAGAATATGCAGCATCAGCAAGACAAGTATTTTCGACTGCAGGGAGATATTGACGCTTCTCCTACAGCCGACTGGGATAGGAGCCTGCGTTGGGAAGAAAAGAACCATAGTCTGGAGCTTGCGGGCTTTGCGCCCATAGAAGAGTTCAGCGGGCAGCTGGATGGGGCGGGTTATGCGATCAGCGATCTTAAGATTCGCATGGAGATAGATGATAGGGAAGCAAACTATCCTGCGCAGGTGGCTTTATTGGGCCGTTGCGTAGACTGCGTGATACGCGACTTGACTTTGCGTGATCCGGATGTTTATGCCTGGGCATGGGGTAGCAGGGTGATCAGCGATCTTGGCGCAGCCCTTTTTATCAACGATGCTCGTGTTTATGTGGCTGCGCTGGCGGGTGATATAGAAACAGACAAGCAATGGCCTCTAAGCAATGTGCACGTAATAGGGGGCCAGGTGCAGCTGGAGTTTAAGCCCAGGGCGCTCAGGCAGAATGGGGGGCGCATCTGGTATTTTGATAACTTCTTATATCAGGGCCTATACTCGATCCTGGGTTCCCTGGCAGGGCGGGTATATTTTCGCGGCACAGACAGCAGGACTGAGGTCCCTCATGTGAATCTTAGAGAGAATTCTGCGGTAGATGTAGGGCTCAAAACAGAGATCAAAGACAGCAAGTCACTGATAGGGAGCTTAACGCCTAATGATCCTAGTGACGATTACAGAGGCGATGATGCCGTGATATTTATGCGCAGCAATATAGGGGGGCTCTATGGAGTATTGGAGATGACAAAGAATATCCATGCGCAGGTGCAAAACAGCTTTGCTAGAGATCTGAGTATTACCAATGCGGGCCATTACAGCCTCTTTGCCGGGGGCTTAGTGGGCAGTTTGTACAGCTATGATCACGGGGGCTTGGGCTCCTTTACTATGCGGGAGAGCTTTGTGGATGACTCTACGGTCGCTTCTGGGAGATTGAAAGTCAGTGAGAATCGCAGCTATCATAGTTCCGGATATTGGAGTGATGCGTCGCGTAACAGGCATCGAACGTCTGTAGTTGCGGGAGGGCTCTTGGGCGCCTATTATGGCTGGCGGCCTCTCTCAAATGAGTATCTTCATCTGAAACTGGAGAATGTCTACGTGGACGGTGTACAGCTTTTTTCTGTTGATAAGAGCGTCCCCCGCCCTGCTGATCATATCCACGTATTAGGGGCTCTAATTGGCCATCTGGCCGCATTTCGTTTAGAGGAATTTGCGGATACCCGCTTTATTTTAGATGTCACGAATGCCTATGCTGGCATCCACAACAGGGCTGCTATGCAGGCTGTCGGCGAAAGCGAGCTGGTTCAGGGCTATGGCTCAGGTATTATTGGAAGCTTGGGTTATCATCTGTATGAGAGGGACAGGCTGAGGGTGCGCCTGAAGAACATTATCTGGGTACAGGGAGAAGGCCCGCTCTTTTCCTATCCCGGTTTGGATAATCACGACCATCATTATACAAGGATCTTTATTGAGCCTGATATAAGCCTAGAGAACATCAAACGTTATAGCCTGCAAGAGCTGATGGAGCTGGAGTCTTTTCCCGGCTGGTCTCCGATGGTCTGGGATTTTGGCTCTTCTACGGATTATCCTTCCCTGCGTTAGGCTCGTATGCGGCCTTTTTGTTGTGCGTGAATAAAGCAGACCTGCGCTATCGTTGGAATGGAAAGAATAATAAAGCTAAGAGTCTGGCTTTTACTTTTGCTTTTGCTTCTGCTGCTTCCCTTATTGATGCTTTTTGGAAATGCTGCGCTGCATGTTGCGTACGGCGCCCACAGCTATGGAGCTTTCGGCAAGTTTGCCTTTGAATTCTTTTTCTTCTTGGACAGGGCCCAGAGGCTTTTTACAAGAGGGCTGGAATGGGGGCCAAAGGGCAATCTCGTAGAAAAAAATACTTACATATTGCGCGCCAAAAAGGGGCAGCTTGGCTTTGTTTTGCGCCAAAACACGGCAGAGGACGCCTACCTTCTCATTTCTGCGTACAGCAAGGAGCATAAAACAAGCATCGTTTCACTTTTTAGCATCAAAGAAAAAAAGATCCTACGCCAATGGGTGCCCAATTTCCTGCAAATTCACAGCAAGAACGCAAAGTTAGCTAAGATACCGAAGAAAAACTGGCAGGGATACGATGTGAAAAATCGCTTTCGCAGCCATTCTCCCCTTCTGCTGGAGGACGGGAGCGTGGTTGTACACTCCGGACATGGCGCTTTGTACCGTATCAGCGCATGCCAGCAGGTGTTATGGAGTAATGCAGAGGTTTTTCATCATGCCTTGGAGAAGAGTCTGGATGGAAATATCCTTGCTATACTCAATGGCAAAGCCGCAAGCAATGAAAGGTGGCGTAATGAGAGCGGCCAAAAGAAGCGCGCAGCCAAGTGGATTAACGACGGCTATGCTATAATATCTGCTGAAGATGGAACAATTCTGCGCCAGGAGACGATCTATGATATTTTCCTTAAAAATGAGCTTGACTTTTTGATTGAGACCGTCAAAGGCAATGATCCCATACACTTAAACGATGTTGAGTTTATAGAAAAGAGCGATGCTTTTGTGCAAAAAGGAGATATGCTCTTCTCTTTGCGCCATCTATCTATGGTCTTCTTGTATAGGCCCTCTTCTGGAAAAATCCTTTGGTATAAACAAGGCCCGTGGTCTATGCAGCATGACATGGATTATCAGGGCCATGGCGTCTTTTCTCTGCTGGGCAATGACTATGGGCGCATCAGCAATGCCTTTCTTTATGGGCATTCCTCTATATATTTTTACAAACCCTCCACAGGCAGCATAGCTCGAAAATACCAGAATTTCATGAAAGATATAAGGATGCCCACCCAAGGCAAACACAGGATTTTAAGGAATGGCGATCTCTTTTTAGAGGATTCCGTAAAAGGCATGCTTTACAGAATAGATGCCAAGACGGGACAGGCGCTCTGGAGTTTCTCTTACAAATTGAGCGAGACGGAAATAGGAGCTATGCACTGGTCACGTTATTTGTATAAGGACGAGGTAGACCTCTCTTGGCTGGGGAAAACACGCTGCATGTAGCTTGCTTTGCTGACTTAGCTGAGATCATGGAGGCTTTGCTATTTCCATTTCAAATTAGGACAGCTATGAAATAAAAAATTATTCCATACACGCTATGAAAGAAGGCGTCAAGCAATCATTCGGTGTTTGGCAAGTTGATATTATGTATATAAAACATGGCTATGTGTTTGCAGCTGTAGAGACTGTGTCAAAAAAAGTCATGGCAAAACTTGTGTATAACTTGAAAGCACAAACAATACAATACAAAAGGCATGTCGTTTATTGAAGATATTACTGCGATCATCTGTGATCGCGGCAGCGAGAATAGTGGCTTTGCAAGATTGGCAGCGCATGCTGCATACTGTTGTCTACAGTTGTGATCCCGGCAAAGCATATCAAAAGGGCTTGGTGGAGCAGACGAATGCTATACTCGACAAAGTATGTACCATCGCTCCTTTGCTCATGCAAAAAGATATTTACAGATTGTTGAACAACATGCACAGAGTTTCATGGAATGGTCGGATGGCCCGTAGTCTATGCTTGTCCTAATTTGAAATTGAAATAACAACAACTTCAAAAAATAGTTGACACTATCCGCGTATGTATCTACGTGTTAGTATAACATGGGCAAAGTTTGCAAGCTTAGGCCTATGCTGCAATACAAAGGAGATAAGAAACTACAACAGGAAGG
Source organism: Leptonemataceae bacterium (assembly GCA_965242745.1). GTDB lineage: Bacteria > Spirochaetota > Leptospiria > Leptospirales > Leptonemataceae > JABAAI01. The sequence goes on along the minus strand of CBDETG010000077.1, from coordinate 8,634 downwards.
AAGAATATGGAAAATAAAATTTCGTCTATAACTACGCAAAGGAGGAAGCATAAAATGCCGACATTTAGCAAAATCATAGCGCTCAGCCTGAGCCTTGCCTTCGCTGGCTCTTGTGGCGGCGGTGGGGGCGGTGGAGGTGGCGGCTCTGGAAGCAGCAACACGCCGACTTGCACGGGCAGCGAGATTCTCAAAAACAAGCAGTGCGAAGAATGCACAGCGCCGCAATATCCCAATGCCGACAGAACGGCCTGCGTCACCAGCTGCCCGCAAGGCGAGATCAAAGTAGCAGACAAGCCCGCCTGCGAGGCAATAGTAAGCTGCGCAGGCGCTCAGGTCCATAGCGCTGCGAGCAACACCTGCGCAGACTGTCCCGAAGATCAGTTTCCCAATGCCGTGCGTACGGCCTGTGTTGCCAGCTGCCCGACGGGCGAAATCAAGCCGGATTTCAAGCCCACTTGCGAGACGATAGCAAGCTGCACTGATCCGCAGGTCTACAACCCGGCGGACAACACCTGTATCCAGCTGGCATGCGGGGATGAGGAGATCGCCGATACGACAGCCCGCCCGCCCGTCTGCATTGCCAAAAGCGCCTGCCACATGGACACTGACAAGTTTGTAAGCGTGACTGGCAATAGTTGCATCAGCCAGACCGCCTGCGCCTCTGTGAGCGGCCGAGTTGCTGCGGCCAGCGGTGACTGCCAAGTTTGCGCTGGCGAAACTCCCATCCGCAATGTTCATAGAACGCAGTGCATCAGCATAGACGATTGCCAAACTGCAAGCGACAATGCTTTTAGCGTGCTGGATGATGCCGACTGCATCACGGACGCCGATTGCATGGCAATGCCCGGCCGTGCTGCGACCATCGGCGGCGTCTGCCAAGCCTGCGAAGACTCAAGCCCCATACGCAGTGCGGATAAAACCCAGTGCATCAGCATAGACGATTGCCAAAGCGCAAGCGACAACACTTTTAGCGTGTTTGGCAATGAATGTATTAGGGACGCCGATTGTATGGAAATACCCGGCCATGCTGCCACCATCGAAGGCGCATGCCAAGCCTGCGAAGTCCCAAGCCCCATACGCAGTGCGGATAAAACCCAGTGCATCAGCATAAGCGACTGCCAGAGCCAAAGCGACAGCGCATTTAGCGTGCTAAACGGCGCCGAGTGCATTACAGATGCGGCCTGCATCGCTGAAGATGGCCGCGTTGCTACCACAGACGGTGTTTGCCAGCAATGCGAGGGCGCGCAGCCCCTGCCAAACATGGCCAGGACCATGTGCCTTGCGGACAGCGACAACGACGGCATAAGCGATGACGATGATTCCTGCCCCACGGGCGCCGAGGGCCCTGCTACGATCACGGACTTAAGCGCTGGCACGGCCGACCTGGACGGCGATGGCTGCAAGAACAGCGAGGACGCCGACGACGATAATGACGCCATAGCTGACGAAAGCGATAGCTGCCCCACAGGCATGACGGGCCTTGCTGCAAGCGGTGACTCAAGCGCTGAGGCAGCAGATGCGGACGGCGATGGTTGCAAGAACAGCGAGGACGTAGACGACGATAACGACGGCCTGATTGAAATTGCTACGGCACAGGAGCTCCACAACATACGCTATAACCTGGCTGGGACGAGCTACGACGACGAGGAGGCCGACAGCGGCGAGGGCGATACGGGCTCTACGGCAGGCGCGCCCACAGGAGCTACCACCATCTGCACTGAGGAAACGAGCGCTGAATCAGGCCTCTATCTTTGCGGCTACGAGCTGACGGGCGACATCGATTTCTACGGAGACGGTGACCCTGCCACAACGGAAGATAACATCGACCTGAACGGGAACAGAGCCGGCAACTTTAACCCAATCGGCAGCGAGCAAGACGACGACACCACCCGCTTTACAGCGCAGCTGGAAGGCAACGAGCACAGCATCCGCAATCTGAACATAGACCGCATCACAGGCGCATCACGCGTGATCGACCACACACATGACGCCGGCTTCTTTGGCTCCTGTGGCAGCGCAGACATAAGAAATCTCACCCTTAGCGCTCCCCAGATCAAGGGACTCCGCTACGTGGGCGCCCTTTGCGGCATCATGAGCAGCACAAGCCTAAGCAATGTACACATAGCCGATGGCGCCCTCCAGGGCGATAGCAGCAGTACCTTCGCTCTTAGCATAGGCGGCCTGGTGGGCTACGCAATTAACAGCCGGCTCACAAATTGCAGCGCAAGCGCCGATGTCTCCGATGGCGGCGGTGGCGATGATTCTATGGGCGGCCTAGTGGGCGAGGCAGATGACATACAGATCACAGACAGCAGCGCCAGCGGCAATGTCTCCAATGGCAGGGTTGGTGATGATTCTATGGGCGGCCTGGTGGGCAACGCAACGGGCGGCCAGATCATAGGCAGCAGGGCAAGCGGCAATGTCTCCGATGGTGGAGCGAGCTGGGATCATATGGGCGGCCTGGTGGGCCATGCAAATCGCGTACAGATCACAGATTGCAGCGCCAGCGGCAATGTCTTCGATGGCGGGGATGATACTCGTAATCAGAAAAGTGATACTATGGGTGGCTTGGTAGGCACGCTAGGTAACAGCCGGCTCACAAATTGCAGCGCCAGCGGCCATGTTTTCAATGGCAGGGCTGGGGGTGATACTATGGGCGGCCTGGTGGGAAGGGCAGGAAGCAACCAGATCATAAATTGTAGCGCCAGCGGCAATGTCTTCGATGGCGGGTTGGAAGGTGATTATATGGGCGGCCTGGTGGGAAGGTCAAATGGTAGCAACCGGATCACGGGCAGCAGGGCCAGCGGCAATGTCTCTGATGGCGGGGATCACAATGATTATATGGGCGGCCTGATGGGCTACGCAACGAGGGACCGGATCACGAGCAGCAGGGCCAGCGGCAATGTCTCTGATGGCGGGGATCACAATGATTATATGGGCGGCCTGATGGGCTACGCAACGGGCGGCCAGATCACAGGCAGCAGGGCCAGCGGCAATGTCTCCGATGGCGGGGATCACAATGATTATATGGGCGGCCTGATGGGCTACGCAACGGGCGGCCAGATCACAGGCAGCAGGGCCAGCGGCAATGTCTCCGATGGCGGAGCTGAGACAGATGAGATGGGAGGCCTGGTGGGCAATCTGCTGGGTAGCAGCATTGTCCGTGATTCCCTTAGCCTTGGCAGCGTCTGCGATGGGGCGCTTAGTGGCACAAGCTGCGCTGAAGGCTCTGGCGCTAACAATATAGGCGTTCTGATCGGCCGCGTCCACGGCCAAGATTCCCGCAGCAAAAGCGAGGTCCATCACTGCCTGGCCCTAGGCGCAACCTCTGGCCATGGTACTGATGATGCTGTTGGCTTTTTTGGCCGTATTGCAAACGGCACGCAGGACCAGCTGAATGCGAACTTCACAAACAACCGCTTTGATACGGCAGCCTCTGGCGTCACGGCAAAGGCCGGCGCCCTCCCCGGTAGCCTTATGGCGGCCAATCTGAGCGGCATTACTGGAAGCAATACTGCTGCAACACAGTCTGCCACGGCGTACAATACTACTTGGCTTGCCGCACGCTGGCTTTTTGCTTCGAGTTCCTATCCGCGCCTGCTCTATTTTGACTTTGATCCCGCCAATCCAACAATTGCAAGCCCAACAGAAGACAGCGCCATTGACGTATGTGAGACGATCAGCAGCAACAATAACATGATGAACGAAGGCGAGGAAGCTATACCCGACTGCGGAGATGTACTGGATGCCTCCCGAGCCCGACAGCGCCGGCATCCGGTCGCCATCGGCTCGCCCGTCACAGCCTACGATCCAAACTTTGAGGCCGTCACCTACAGCCTCAAGACGGGCGCGCCAGCTGGCTATGCAATCAACAGCCTAACGGGCCAGATCAGCTACACAGGCAGCGGCGAAGACTATGAAATGACCATGACACGCAGCATGACGGTGATCGCTTCTTCCATAGGCGCTGGTGGCTCAGTAACGCAGGTGGAACAAGCCGTGACCATTAGGATTGTGGATGTCGCTGACTAACGGGCGCTGGGAGTAGGCTTTGCAATTATAGGCGAGGGATTGCTTACTGTTATGCCTCATTACACAGCGACACAAGGCAAGGCATAGACAAGATAGACGTCAATTGACTTGCTATTGCAAAAACAGGCAGGCACACAGACAAGCCGCAAGCTAAGAGACTAGCAAGCACGCATTGATAGCAGCGCATAGCACCTCCTACCCACTCCAAATTCATCAGTAAAAAAAGTAAATTTTTTTCTAAAAAAAGTTTGACATATATTTGCCCTAGTGCTACAATACCATAAGCTTTTGATAAAGACATCATGTTAATAAAAGCATCATGTTAATAAAAGCATCATGTTAATAAAAGCATCATCATCATGTTAATAAAAGCATCATGTTCATAAAAGCATCATGTTAATAAAGCATCATGTTAATAAAGCATCATGTTAATAAAGCATCATGTTAATAAAGCATCATGTTAATAAAAGCATCATGTTAATAAAAGCATCATGTTAATACAAGCATTATGTTAATACAAAGCAATCGCATTTAGGAGGAAGTAAAATGCAGAACAAATTTAAAAAAACCACAGCTCAACTCAGGCAGGCAACTCACCTGTAGATGCAGCGCTCCATAAAACGCTTGCTTTTTTACAATACGACATAATGTTGGCATGAAAGCAAAATATAAACTTAGTAACTGGTCAAGTTAAGTAGTCTATGGAGCGTATGAAACTGTTTGGGTAGATCCATATAAAATCGTGGAAAAAAACGAAAAGGGGTAAACGGGGTCGGCCAGCATGGGATGATATTGCTATTTTTGCAGCTCAGGCATATTTCGTCTTCCTTTACGGCAGACGCAGGGCTTTTTGCTTAGCCTACGGGATATGATGCAGCTTTCTGAATGCAAATTCCCAGCTATTCTCAAGTATGCCGCAGGGCTAAGCAGTCCCTTGCAATGCTAAGAAAGCAAGCGAGCATGTGAATCTAGTTATGGATGCAACAGGTCTGAGTCTATGGTGATGGGGAATGGAACGCCAGCAAACATGGCAGCAAGAAAAGACGGGTCTGTTACATATTTGTATGGATGATCCATCCTTTCAGATTGTTCATTCTGAGCTGACTGACCTGAAAGGCGGAGATGCCCAAGTTGCAGCTGCTTCGGTAAAAGACCTAAGGAAGAAATATGACATAGCTAGCAATATTTGCGATGGAGCTTATGATGCGTATAACTTATATCATGTATTGGAGCAAAGTGGAGTAGAGAAAATACTGATCAAGAAGAAGGCGAGAACATGGAGAACTGTATGCGATGCTCCTCCGGAGCGCTCGAGATGTAAATATTAAAAATTCTCGTGCACAAGGTCTAAAAAATGGAAGGAGGAGGTCGGTTATCATCGCAGATCACGAGTGGAAACCGCCATGTATCGCTACAAACAGATTATCGGGGAGCGATCTCGCTGCCATGCAAATCAAATTACAGAACATAAAATAGCGTGTCAAATATTGAATACCATTTGGGAATGCCAGAGAGAATTGCAGCATGAGATTCCGGACATAAACTAGGGCCTTGTTGTAATAAATGTCGTCTGAGTGCCGCATTATGCCGTATTCCATGTTTACTCGTCTTAGCAGAGTGTTGCTGTTGCTTGCGGTCTGCTATCATATTGTCTTCTGTGGTAAATCTGCAGATCCAAAAGCGCCGCAGCAGAGAAGTCTCACATGCGCTCCGCCGCAATTTCTGAACTCAGCGCGTGATGCCTGCACTTCCACTTGTCCTAATAACGAGATCAAGCTCACTGCAAACGATGCTTGTGTTGCCAGGGCAGCTTGCGCAGAAGGGCAGATACTGGACCTTACAAACAATACCTGTGTAGACTTTGCTTGCCAGGCAGACGAAGTGATAGATCAAACCACAGGCCTGAACAACTGTATCACCGCAAGCGCTTGCAGAGACGCTGTAGGCAAGACAGTGAGCGCGGACGCCATGAGCTGTATTGCAAAAGCTACCTGTCTGCAGACAGCAGGGCAGGTCGCTACAAGCGCTGGTAACTGTGAAGTTTGCACGGGCAGCAATTCTATTCGTAATTTGGACAAAAACGCCTGCATCAGCGAGAGCGCCTGCCAGACTAGCGGCAGCAACGCCAATAGCGTGCTGGATGGTGATTGCATCACGGATATGGCCTGTATGGATATGACCGGGCGCGTGGCAAACATCGCAGGAGTTTGCGCGCTTTGCATGAGCCCAATGGCCATACGTAATGCTGACAAGACTGCTTGCCTTGCTGCTGCTGCGGATTGCCGGGCAGGCGCTGTTGCCATCGATAATGACTGCGCGCAATGCGGGGCAGGCGAGGTTGCTTCCGTAGATAAAACAAGCTGCGTGGCTGAAGACACCGGCTGTACTGACTTGGAAGGCCATGTAAATGCAGGCGGCGATTGTAAGAATTGCCCCTCTACTGCCAATATGGTGAGCAATTTGGACAAAGACGCCTGCATCAGCGCAGAGACATGCCGGACGCAAAGCAGCAACGCCAATAGCGTGTTCAATGACGCCGACTGTATCACGGATGCGGCTTGCATAGCTGTGGCCGGGCGTGTGGCGAGCAGCTTAGGAGTTTGCGAGAGCTGCCCTGGCGGCATGCCCATACGTAATGCTGACAAGACTGCTTGCCTTGCTGCTGCTGCGGATTGCCGGGCAGGCGCTGTTGCCATCGATAATGACTGCGCGCAATGCGGGGCAGGCGAGGTTGCTTCCGTAGATAAAACAAGCTGCGTAGCTGAAGGCACTGGCTTGTACTGACTTGGAAGGCCATGTAAATGCAGGCGGCGATTGTAAGAATTGCCCCTCTACTGCCAATATGGTGAGCAATTTGGACAAAGACGCCTGCATCAGCGCAGAGACATGCCGGACGCAAAGCAGCAACGCCAATAGCGTGTTAAATGACGCCGACTGTATCACGGATGCGGCTTGCATAGCTGTGGCCGGGCGTGTGGCGAGCAGCTTAGGAGTTTGCGAGAGCTGTTCTGGCGGCATGCCCATACGTAATGCTGACAAGACTGCTTGCCTTGCTGCTGCTGCGGATTGCCGGGCAGGCGCTGTTGCCACCGAGCAATGACTGCGCGCAATGCGGGGCAGGCGAGGTTGCTTCCGTAGATAAAACAAGCTGCGTAGCTGAAGACACCGGCTGTACTGTTTTGGAAGGCCATGTAAATGCAGGCGGCGATTGTAAGAATTGCCCCTCTACTGCCAATATGGTGAGCAATTTGGACAAAAACGCCTGCATCAGCGCAGAGACATGCCGGACGCAAAGCAGCAACGCCAATAGCGTGTTAAATGACGCCGACTGTATCACGGATGCGGCTTGCATAGCTGTGGCCGGGCGTGTGGCGAGCAGCTTAGGAGTTTGCGAGAGCTGTTCTGGCGGCATGCCCATACGTAATGCTGACAAGACTGCTTGCCTTGCTGCTGCTGCGGATTGCCGGGCAGGCGCTGTTGCCATCGATAATGACTGCACGCAATGCGGGGCAGGCGAGGTTGCTTCCGTAGATAAAACAAGCTGCGTAGCTGAAGACACCGGCTGTACTGACTTGGAAGGCCATGTAAATGCAGGCGGCGATTGTAAGAATTGCCCCTCTACTGCCAATATGGTGAGCAATTTGGACAAAGACGCCTGCATCAGCGCAGAGACATGCCGGACGCAAAGCAGCAACGCCAATAGCGTGTTCAATGACGCCGACTGTATCACGGATGCGGCTTGCATAGCTGTGGCCGGGCGTGTGGCGAGCAGCTTAGGAGTTTGCGAGAGCTGTTCTGGCGGCATGCCCATACGTAATGCTGACAAGACTGCTTGCCTTGCTGCTGCTGCGGATTGCCGGGCAGGCGCTGTTGCCACCAGCAATGACTGCACGCAATGCGGGGCAGGCGAGGTTGCTTCCGTAGATAAAACAAGCTGCGTAGCTGAAGGCGCTGCTTGTACTGACTTGGAAGGCCATGTAAATGCAGGCGGCGATTGTAAGAATTGCCCCTCTACTGCCAATATGGTGAGCAATTTGGACAAAGACGCCTGCATCAGCGCAGAGACATGCCGGACGCAAAGCAGCAACGCCAATAGCGTGTTCAATGACGCCGACTGTATCACGGATGCGGCTTGCATAGCTGTGGCCGGGCGTGTGGCGAGCAGCTTAGGAGTTTGCGAGAGCTGTTCTGGCGGCATGCCCATACGTAATGCTGACAAGACTGCTTGCCTTGCTGCTGCTGCGGATTGCCGGGCAGGAGCTGTTGCCATCGATAATGACTGCACGCAATGCGGGGCAGGCGAGGTTGCTTCCGTAGATAAAACAAGCTGCGTGGCTGAAGACACCGGCTGTACTGACTTGGAAGGCCATGTAAATGCAGGCGGCGATTGTAAGAATTGCCCCTCTACTGCGCCCATACGTAATGCTGACAAGACTGCTTGCCTTGCTGCTGCTGCGGATTGCGATCCGGGCTATGTGGCCGTCAGCAATGACTGCACGCAATGCGTAGCAGGCGAAGTTGCTTCCGTAGATAAAACAAGCTGCGTGGCTGAATACAACGGCTGTACTGTTTTGGAAGGCCATGTAAATGCAGGCGGCGATT
>CBDETG010000076.1:0-21682 GCA_965242745.1 Leptonemataceae bacterium | reverse complement strand
TATCTAAGTATTTTTTTAGAATTGCCTTTAGCCTGTCTATCGAAGTTCTGCCATTAGAATTGTACGAAAATAGTATATATTTAGCGTTAGTTTTACGAATCAATTGTTCTATAGCAATATCAGTATTGTATGCGCTGTTTGTTTTTCTAAAAATCTTCGAAAGAATTTATATTCAAATGATCTTTTGTATCTATTCTTCTATTGCTGACTCCAAAAGTATCAGGTTTGTCGTTTTTCACTACACTTTCCCATATATGATAATAACATTTATATCTAACTCTTGAGGCGGGCATTTTATCATTGTTAGACCCATAAGGAGGATCAAAATAGGCTAAGTCATGGTAGTTCTGCGCTATGTCAAAAATATCTTTTTGCAAATAACATCGCTGTTTTTATTTTTTCTATACGCTTTTTAAGTCTCTTGTATGACATTTTTAGCGTGCCAAAGCATGTAGTTTCCATTTATACGTAGGCAGGTACCCGGGCGGGACTTGAACCCGCATGGCATAAAGCCCCAGGATTTTAAGTCCTGTATGTCTACCAATTCCAACACCCGGGCAAAAATTCCTAAGACTTTCGTATATCTCAAGCGCCGCAAACTGCCTGTCCCTTCGCCCTCACTGTCAGTTTTCTAACTAGAGGCGTCGGCCGGATTTGAACCGGCGGTCGAGCTTTTGCAGAGCCCTGCCTTACCCCTTGGCTACGACGCCTAGAATGCCACTTTGCTAAAGCCCTGAGACTACGCCAAGCTCTTATTTCTTTCTGGCGCTATTTCAATTTCAAATTATTACAAAATCAATTTCACATCAGGACAAAATAGGCATGCTCTCTAGTCCGCTGTATCTCTAGGGCGATAAACGCAACGGGAAGTGCAGGTTTCAAAAACAGTAATTTCTACCAGCTCTGGCAGCTTTGCCTTGATCCTCTTCCACAGCCACAGTGCTACATTTTCGCTTGTGGGATTTTCAAGGCCGGGCACTTCGTTTAAGTAATAATGGTCTAAGTGCAGACGAAGCAATGGCTCCACTACGTCTGTGATATCTTTGAAATCACGAAGCCAGCCTTTTTTTGTATCTACCCTGCCGCCAAGGCGCACTTCAAAACGATAGGAATGCCCATGCAGACGGCTGCATTTATGATCCGGAGCTACGTGGGGGAGGCGGTGCGCAGCCTCAAAACGAAATTCCTTTGCTATTTCTACATAAGTATCCATGCTAACGGCGCTCGGCGCTTTCTCCCCAGATGATCTTATGCAGCTGGCTTTGGAGGCGTACTGCAAGCCTGCTTTCTAAAATCCACTCAGCCAGCAAGGCCAGCTCCAGAGAAGCCCATACAGGGGAAAAAAGCACTTGAAATCTTTGATCTAAGCTGTATTCCTTCACCCATCTCTCGGCGCTTTGAAAATCCTGATAATCTTGGATAACAAACTTAATTTCATCGCTCTTTTTTAAGTAAGCGAAATTTGACTCAAAAGCATGTCTTGTCTCTCCTGAAGAAGGCAATTAATATCCATGACGATATGCGTTTTTTGAGGCAGTCCATGCAAAGAGCGATGCCCCCCTGTCTCTAAGAGTACTTTTTTTTCATAGGGCTTGGCCTGCAGGATTTCTATAAGGCTACGTATGCTGGCCTCTTGCAGCAGCGGCTCCCCTCCTGTAATTTGCACCAGCTTTACATGCTCAGGGATTTTTTGCAGTATGGCGTCAAAACTGATCCACTCCCCCTTAGTCAGAGCATGGGGAGTATCGCACCATTTGCAGCGCAGATCACATACGGCCGTGCGAATAAAAAAACATGCTAAGCCGCTGTGTATACCTTCGCCCTGCAGACTAGTATAGAGCTCTGCGTACTGCAGCGCCTTTTTCTCTTCCTTGTTTTTCCTATTTGCCTTTGGCGGCTTCATATACAGCTGATACCCAGGCCTTAGAATCGATTACTCAGGGCGCTTAGCTCTTTTTCATATAGACAAAAAGCAAGTCAATGTCCGTAGGATCAACTCCCGATATTCTAGAAGCGGCTTCCATATTCAAAGGAAGCAGGCGCTTAAGTTTTTCTCTGGCCTCTTTTTTCATACCGGGGACTTCGTCATAATCCAGGTCCAAGGGGAGCTTGAGTTTTTGCATAGCTCTTCGCTGCTCTATACGTTGTTTTTCCCTTTTGATATATCCACTGTATTTGATCTCCATCTCCAATATGCGCGCCTCCTCTTTGCTGCAGAGAGGAGCTGCGTTTTGAAAGGCTCTTAGCAATGTTAAGCAATCTTCTATAGTCACCTCAGGTCTTCGGAGCAGCAAAGCCAGCGATTTCCCAAACATGCTTGCACTTTCTGCGATATTACGTTTTTTACAGAAATGAGAAAAGGCAGGGCCCGGCCTAATGCCTGTATGATATAAGCTTTTTTCCACATCTTTGATTTTTTTATATTTCCTGCGCATGGCGCTGTAGCGTTCCCGGCAAAGCAGACCTAATTCTATTCCATAACTCATAAGACGGCGGTCGGCATTATCTTGGCGCAAAAGCAGGCGGTGTTCTGCACGGCTTGTAAACATGCGGTAGGGGTCCTCTACTCCCTTGTAGACCAGATCGTCGATTAATACGCCTATGTATGCCTCAGAGCGCGAAAGGATAAAGGCTTTGTCCTTCTGAGCCTTCCTGACTACATTTGCCCCAGCTATAAAACCCTGCACAGCAGCCTCCTCATAACCGGTAGTGCCGTTGATTTGGCCGGCCAGATAGAGCCCTTTGATTTTTTTTGTCTCAAGAGTGGGATAAAGTTCACGAGGGTCTACATAATCATATTCTACGGCATAACCGGGTTTGATGATTTCTGCTTCTTCTAAGGCTGCGCAATTACGCACCACTTCCCATTGCACCTCCTCAGGGAGACTTGTAGAGAGACCATTGAGGTACATCTCTCCCGTATGGAGGCCCTCTGGTTCTATAAAAATTTGGTGTGACCTGCGCTGTGCAAAGCGCACAACCTTATCTTCGATGCTGGGACAATAGCGGGGGCCTTGGCTCTGGATTTGGCCCGAATACATAGGCGAGAGGTGGAGTTTTTTTTGGATCAAGGCATGGACCTTTTCATTCGTATATGTGAGCCAGCAGGGAGTCTGTTTTTGTGAAATACTTTCCGTAGCAAAAGAAAAAGCTTGTGGCTTTGCGTCAGGCAGCTGTTCCTGGGTGCGGCGAAAGTCAATACTCTTACGCAGGATACGCGGGGGGGTGCCGGTTTTGAGTCTGCCTAAGGCAAAGCCATAGCGCTCCAGACAAACTGAAAGCGCCATAGCGTTCCCTTCGGCGATACGCCCCGATTCTGCCTGGAATGGGCCTATGTGCACAAGCCCGCGCAGGAAAGTGCCCGTGGTCAGTATCACATAGGGCGCAAGAAAGGTATGACCCCGTCCGCTCTGCACGCCGTAAAGCTTGCCCGTGTCTATGCAAAGCGCCTCACAGCTGTCCTGATACATAGAAAGATTTGGCGCAGCTTCTAAGCTCCACTTGACCTGGTTTTGATAGTCTTTTTTTTCTGCCTGCGCGCGGGGAGCCCAGACGGCAGGCCCGCGGGACATATTCAACATTTTGAAATGTATACCAGTTTTGTCGATAATGCGGCCCATCAAACCACCCATGGCATCCAATTCCCGCACCATATGCCCCTTTGCTATACCTCCTATAGAAGGATTGCAGGAGAGCTGTCCTATAGCGTCAAGATTCATGCTAAGCAGCATAGTGCGCAGACCAGCGCGCGCGCATACATAGGATGCCTCAGCGCCAGCATGCCCGCCGCCAACAACAATTACATCAAAATTACGTTGAATATTATCAGCCAGGGATTTTGCCTTCGCAGGCATGCAGTCTTCTTCTGCACGCTTGTTTTGAGACAGCTTCTGCATAGCCGATGCGTACATTTACACTATTGCCGCAGGCTTGACATAAGTCCCTGCAGCTAAGGCCTTAGGATGAACATAAACTTTTTTCCCCTTTAGTTTGACTTGGTAAGTAGGCACTTTCTCGTGAAAGGGCGGCGGGGAGGCGCCATCTTCCGGCCGATACTGAAAGCCATGCCACGGGCAGGTCACACAGCCGTCTATGATGCGGCCTTCTCCTAAGGGTCCATTTTGATGGCGACACACGTTAGAGAGCGCAGAGACCTGATTCTTATACCGAAAGACAGCAACTCGTTCTCCCCCTAGATTGATGATCTTAGCGCAATTTTCCTGAATCTCGTCTACGAGACAAACATATGCGTAATCTTCTTCCCATGCTGCAGGCCTTAGCTTGTCTTTGCGATATTCCTTCCAGGCGCTTCCCAGATGCAGGGTAAAGAGCAGACAGAAAGCAAAGGCAATGGAGAGGCTAAGCACAGGATTATACTCTGCCTGTAAAGAGCCCAAAGCTACGTGCATAAGCGCCAGCCCATAAGCCACATACACAAGCATGTGCAGGCCTTTCCAAAAATGCGGGCCCAGATTTGCCAGCCAAAAATCATGGCTGCTAGCTGCCATCAAAAAAAAGATCAGCAGCGCAAAAAATCCCAGGCTTTGAAAAGGAAATTCGCGCAGGCTAAGATAATCCGTGTTACTAAGAAAAAGGCTGAGCAAAGGATTCGTATCTCCCAGACCATGAAAGTGCAGCAAGGCTAGGCTACCATGAATGAGCGCTATGAAAAACATGCTTAGACCCAGGTGCCGGCGATTATATAACAAAGGAGTAAAGAATGGGCTAAAGCGGCAAAGGGGGCCGATGCAAAGAATCACGTGAAGCAAAAGGAAGGCGGCGCTGCCTGTGGCGCGCAAAAGGATCGTTTCAAAGACAGCTTGGGGATAGAAAATGATATTCAGAACAAAAAAAAGCAGAAAGTAGCCCATAAGGCCCCAAAATATGACCTTGTCATAGATTTTCTTTTGACGGTTAAAGCTAATGGCTTGGTATACTGCGCTCATCTCGTTTTCTTCTTTTATCCTGCCCTTATGTTTGTCGCAAGAGTCTAGTTTGAGACCGGCTCTTAGTTGCAATACAAGCAAATAAGCCTTTGCGGCGCATACCAGCCTGTCTAAATAAGCATGGCCGAAGCTTCATCGGAAATGAAAGCTTCCAAGCGTCTTGGCATGGCCGAGGCTGTACAATAAAAAGACGCCTTTGCGATGCCTCTCCTGAGTATAGGGCAAAGCAAACCATGCTGTTTTCTCTGCCATTTTTAGCGGCCCTAAGAGCTGCGCCTTGGGACTTAATTGCTGCCCTCCGTCTTCCTGCCAATAGAGCAGTAAGCCGGGCTCCTCCCAAGTTTTTTCTACCTGCAAAGAAAGCCAATCTTCACTACCCAATTTCCAGAAACGCAGCGACACATCTTTGCCATGAATATGCGCTTCTTTCTTAGCAAGCAAAAGCCTCCGCTTATTGCCGTCAGGCTTTTTTTGCAGCGCAGGCGGCAGCGCATCTTCCATGACATAAGCGTCAAAGGGATGGCGCACATACAAGGCCAGTATATACAATCCAAGCAGCAAAGGCGCAAGAATAAAAACATGGATACAATGGCCTTTGCGCAAGGAGGCGTTCATGGAAGTAGCAGGCAGATAGACGTACTCTTTTTACCTGGACAGCTTTTTCATTACAAAATGGCTCCATGGAATCGAAGTCAAACAAATTTTATCTTGCCTCTTTTTTGCATATAGCATATCAAGCTTCGGGATGCTGAGCTTCTCAGCATCTGTTACATAGCTGGAGTACTGGGACGGTGTAGGATTGCTGTTCTCAGACCACTTCTAAGAGCAAAGGCATTAAAAAAACAGCTCCCGGGCGCTGATTTTGATGGATTTTTCATCTAAGGAATGAAAAATCCCGAAGACTTCCAGCTCTTCTTTTTTCTCTAATTCCCGAAGCGTTTTGTTTTTATTTGCCTTAGCGCCTTTCGGGAGGGGGTATACAATAAGCAGGTTTCTGTAGGCTTGGGCGGGGGCGCCTTGCGCTTTGGATAATTTCCTCAGGCGGGCGCTATGTTTCCTATGCAAGGCTTCTATTTCGATTTGCTCTGAGGAGGCTCGATAAGACAGTATTTGTACTGGCCAGTAAATTTGAGCGTTTCTGTAAAGGTAGGGTTCTTGTTCTATTGCTTCAAGGCTGGGAGAATCCTGCAGCTCTCGAGCAGCTACAAAGGGGATACTGGAACGAAGAAGCAGTACCCTTTCCTTGAGCTCAAAGCTTATGTTGGAAAGCTCAAGGCGGCCTAGGATGGCTCTGGCTTGGTTTACCAAGCCTCTTTGGATCAGGTAAGAAGCTTCTTTGTAAAGAGCTATGACTTTTTGGCGCGTAGGATAAACGAAGCGGGGCTTTTCCTTGTATTGTTCTGGCAAAAGCACAGAGCCATTTTGAGGAGGCGGGGGCAGACTCAGCCTGTTATATGTGAAAAAGAGAGCTTTGCCTAGCTGCATGGGAAATACAAGAAGCCCTTCTTTTTTCCCAAACAAATACAAAAACAAGAAGAAACTTAGCAGCAAGAGGGCAGCAATAAGAAACACAGGGCGCAGGAGGAAGGGCCGCTGCAGCCTGTTTTGCCAAATATTTCTTTGCCCTGCGCCTGCAAAAGCAAAGCCTTGGGCCTTGCGCTCTAAGGCAAAAGCCAAGTGCTTGAGTTCCAGCGGCACGTAGCGCCTCAAAAAAGGCGCTGTTTTTATTTCCTCCAGAAGCTCGTCTTCGCTCTTTTTTAGCCTAGCGATCAAATGATCTGCTAGGCTTTGTGCGGGGTCTAAATCCAGAATAGAAGTCCAGTAGAGTAGGGCTTCTGCGCTTTGTTTATGATGCAGGGCCAGATAGGCCTTGATATAATAAAAACGAGGCTGCCTTTCGAGTAATTTCTGATAGGGATATTGTTTTAGCCTTTGCTCAGCTTGGCGTATATGGCCCAGTCCTAAAAGGGCGCAAGAAGCGCCATACAAAAGGTCCTGATAATAGGCGCTTTTTTTTCTTTTGGGCAGGGCTTTTGCAGAGAGCTCAAAGGCCTCTTCGTAATTTTCACGAAGCAAGGATTCATACACTGCACGCAAAAGAGGGAAGCTGCCTTGGGCTTGGGATGGAGTCACGCTTCTTTGGAGAAAAGAGATTTTAGCAGGCAGGCTGTATATGTCAAGCCCGAAGCGGCTCTGGGCAATCAAAACTTGTTGCTGATAACCCAACGGAGAGCCGCATAGGCATCATTTTCAGGTTGATACTCTCTAAAAACGTCAGCCTCACTGCTGCTAAAAAGGGCAAGAAATTCCAAAGCTAAGCCTACATTCATGGATTCAAAGAATTCATTCCCCCAATAGAGCACCAGCCCAATGCCTATTCCAAGAAAGCCGCCCGTTAGTCCCCAAAGATGCTTTTTATCCTCAGAAAGGTAGCGGCTCACGTTGAAAAAAGGGATAGGGATATCCTCGCCGAAATCCTCTTCCGAATCGCTGAGAGCAGCCTCTTCCAACTTTGCAATACGTCTGTCCAGCCCTGATCGCGCTTCTGTACGAAAGACCACAAAACCAAAGCTCAACAACCATGTATCTGAGTCCCTGCTTACAGCGCTTGCGAAGGCTACTTCTCTTGTGATATAATCCGCATGCCCATCTTTTTCTTCGATAATTACGTTATACAAATCCTGCCGTGCCCGATGCGTCTCCTCAGTGAATGCCGTGCCCGTAGGTCCCGGGGTGTCGTCGAATGAGGTTCCATTGATGATGGAATTGTGGGCATAGGTATCACGCATAGTCACATTTTGCTGGATATCTCTATAGAGAATGTCTATTGTCAAGCTCCACTGCCCCATGGGGAAGAAGGATTCAAAGCCGTAATTTTGCACTCTTAGGAGCGTAGGGCTCTTGTGTACTTGGTAGAAGCCGCATCCCGAGTTAAAAATCTCATCGTCATCAGCAGGCACCACGTTGCAAAGACCCGTATGTCTGTTAAGGGTAGCGGTAGCATCATCTTCCCGGAATGTGAGTATTTGCCGATCATTCAAGCCAAACTGCTGCCAGCCTTCGTGATAGAGGAAACCTAAAGTCGCCCAGCTGAAATAAAAGAGCACGCGTCCCGCATACTGTGGCAGCTCCGCCTTGCTGGGATGCTCAAACCTTTCTTCGATCTCGTCGCATTCTCTTTCACTTCTACCCTCTGCTTCCAGCTCTGCTAGATTACACTCCCTAGGCTCAATTCCCGTATAAAAGAACTCCAAAGTCGGGTCCAAGATCAGATCAGGGAAGTAGTAGCCTTGCAGCTCGATATTAGGCAGAGGGAAAATACTAAGGACCATCGCGGGCTGAGCAATACGGTTGTTCGCTTTGGAAAAGCTCAAATTACCTGAGGCAAAGCGCAAAGGCAAAACATAGTCCACTGGCGAGAAAATTTCTATCTGGCCCCAGACCACAGTGTGATAGCCTAAAGAAAGCTGCACATAATCATAAAAATTGAGTTTCACATTGGCTTCGCGGTAGCGCACCTGCGCCTCAGAGCGTGAGAATCGGACATGATCAGGCAGAGACTCCCACTCAGCCAGCTGTCTTTGCGCCTCCTGCAGGTCTGCCTCTTCTCTAGTGGTATCATCGCCCACGGAATTTTTCACCTCGATTATATTAAGTAAATTCTCTTCCCGGCTGCGGAAGCTGCGGCCCCTGCTCTCATCTTTTTTGAGGCCGTAGCGATAATCACGGCTGTAGGCATCCGCCTCAAATGTTAAAATGATCCAATCAAAATCATGCTGCCATGCAAAGTTGATGAAAGTATAATTTCTGTAGTTCACCACGCCCAGGCCCCGCGCTGATGAGGCCCCAAAGAGCAGGGAGGCATGCTTATCCCAATACTCGGCAAGGCCGCCGGTGTCTGCAGCTGCAGTATCCCCTTCTTCTATCACCACCTGCGCCATAAGGGAGCAGGGCATAAGCAGACACAGGATCAAAAAAGAGCTCCAAAAAGCAGCGGAGATAGGCGGGCGTCCCTGCTGCATAGCTCCTGCGCTTACTTTATCTTCTGCCAAGTCCCCCATATCCTTTATGGTTTTCTAGGAATCAGCTGCCTGCTACCGGAGGCCCTTGATGCCTACGTCGTTATCTGAGATCTTATGGCCTACTTTTACGCTTCCTACTTTCAAGGTGGTCATCCCTTTGCTGCGCAAATTACGCATCTCAGCCAAGACTACTACATACATGCCTTTGAACTGCTTTATTTTTTTGTTCTCAAGGATTTTAAGTTTTCTGCCCTTAGAGTCATAAAAAACGACTTCCGTTATCACATAGATTTTTCTATGCACCTTGATTTCCAGCTTGGAATAAGGATCACTTTTTTTCTTGGGTATGCTGAGGATATGATAGTAATCGCCCTTAGTCGCAAGGAGTTTATGCTTGTCACGGTCTAACTCCCTTCCAGCTATGTCATCATTGGTGAAATCTGATCCCATAAAGCTTTTATTTTTATCATCAGAGCTTAACTGTTTGAGAGAACGCAAAGCGGGTAAATAGATCCACTGCTTGTTACTGGCGGATTTTTCATTAGAAACTGTGAGGAGCCCTGTACCCTTGACCGAAGCCGGCTTGTAAAACTTCACAATACTGTTGGTTATATTGCCTTTGACTTTCTTTTTACTGGAAAAATAGCGCTCTCTTTTCTTCTTATTTTTATCAAGGATCAGCATGTATACGTCTGACTCGGTGCTTTTATGAATGCGCCCTTGTTTTTGCACCTTCTTCATAATGTCTCTTCCACTTTGCGCTGCAAGACTGCTGCTGCCTAAGGCGGCAAAAAACAAAGCCATACAAAGCGCTGCCTTGAGCCCGAGGGACGTGTTTTTTAGCTGCGCTGCTCCTTTCAAATTTTTCTTATCCATCATAGTTTAGGACCTCCTGGAAAATGCAAGTACCAGCGCAGCTGCACACGTCCCCTGCTGAGAGCGGGGAAGCCGGATGCCTGCTCGGTATCTCTACTATATTACTGCTAAATGTTGCGAAATACTACTATAATAACAATAATAACAATAGCAGCTGGTACAACAATAAGAGCTAGTATAACAGCCAGTACATATAATACAGACTGAGTGCCAAGTAAAATCAAGGCCTTGCTAAAGTAAACACAAAAACGATTGTTCTGCGCAAGTCCATAATCTGCGATGCTAAATGACATTGTGCTTGAAGGCAGTTGCAGCGCCGCATGCTTTGAGCCTGATGCGCCGCAGCGTGATATTCCTAAGCTAACTTTTGTATGAAAAAGCTTTTCATGAAGAGCGCGCTCCAATATTATGGCGCTGCAGTGCGTTTTTCTTTTTACACTTGCCTTGTTTTTTACAGCCTTTTGTTTTGCCTTGGCGCTTTTCTTAGTTTAGAAGCGCAGGCTAAGAAGACAAATGCAGAGTCAAAAAAAACGGGGAAGGAGCTCCTTCTTGGCGACCTAGTACGCTTTGTCATGAATCATAGCCGTGACGTAGCCATCAAGCAGCTAGAAATTCTCAAATCAGATACAGCCCTTCGCAAACGAAACTCGCAGTACAGCCCCTTTCTGGAAGGCGCATATACTAGCAGCCGCAGGAAGCTGCGCTACACGAACTCTTTTACACGAGGGGATACTATCGAACATACAGAGCTGTCCCTAAAGGCCAGAAAGGCCTTTCGCAGCGGGACTTATTTTGAGACTCAAATATCCGATCAGATCATCCGCGCCTCTGAAGCAGACTCATCAAGTCTAGGATCGCTGGGCGGAAGCAATGCAGGCAGTTTTACGAATATTTTTAGCCCTGCTACTCTCCACACAACGCAGCTTCGTTTCACCTTATCTCAGGAGCTGCTAAAAAACGCCTTTGGCTTCAAGGATCGCCGCGAGCTGGCTGTCATTCGCAATCAAATCCAGATAGAGCGCCTTCGGCTTATTTACGAATTGAATGGCTTGCTGGTGGAAAGTATGATAGACTTCTGGCAGCTTGCCATAGCGCAGGGCAACGTGCGAACGGCCCACAAGCTTCTTGCAAATGCAAGGACGATACGTTCCATTAGTCTAAGGAAGCGCCGCTTGGGCCTTTCTGAGGGCTTTGAAGTCAAGCAATGGGAGGCCCTTATAGCCGCAGCGCAAATCCAGCTAGAACGGATGCGCCTGGAACGGGATAGTTATCAGCGGAATCTCCTGAGAGTCATGAACATGCCGCCTGATTCTCGTATCCATCTTGTGCCCCAAATACTGAGGAAGATTCCCGCAGGAATAGATCCAAAACAAGACTTGGAATATGCCTACCGAAATAGGCCAGACTACTTAGCGATACGGCTTCAAAAAGAAAACGCCAGAAAAACCTATGAGATAGCTAAAAACCAGCTTTACCCCTCCTTGAAATTGGAAGGGACCTATGCTGGGCAAGGTTTTGACGGCAAGGGCTCTGAGGCATTCAAGCAATCTTTAGAAAGCGCATATCCAGAGACAAGCTTTGGGATCAGGATGTCCTATCCCTTGTGGGATGAAGCAAGCCGTGTGGATGCCCGTAATGCCAAAATTGACTTGCAAAGCTTGTCTATCAAGGCACAGCAAGCGCATCGCCAAATTCGAGATGAGGTAGAAGAAGGGCTGCAGCAAATCCAAAGCAGTTATAGGAATCTGCTGCATGCAAAAGTCTCCCTGAAATCCAATCAAAGGTATTATACCGGCCTTCTGCGGCGCTATCGCCAAGGGCGCTTTACGGCAACGGCAGTCAAAAACGCTTTGGATTCCCTGATCCAAGCAGAGCAGAAGCAAATAGAGAGCGCTATCAATTTGAATATCAGCCTCCTGCGCTATGATTTGGCGTGCAATGCGGTTTTTGACAAATATGGCGTGGATATAGATCAGGTTTTAGACAAAAAACGCACGATGCTGCAAGCATTGGAAAAAATAGATGACAGCTACTAAACAAAGCTTCCTTATCAAGGTCTACGTTCGTCTCAAAGACTCGATATTAGACCCGCAAGGCCAAGCTGCTCTACATGCCCTCCATCGACTAGGGCATGAAGAAATACAGGACGTGCGTGTAGGGCGTTATATAGAAGTGCTCATGAGCGCAAGGAGCAAAGAAGAGGCGGAAAATAAAGCAAAAAGCTATTGCGATGCCCTTCTTGCCAATCCCATCATAGAGCGCTACAAGCTTGCGATAGAACAGCAAGGAAAGCAGGGCGATCCAGCATGCTAAAAAAGCCAAAGGCAAAAGGCGTCTCTATATAGGACTATGAAAGCAGGCGTAATTCGTTTTCCCGGCTCGAACTGTGATCAGGATATTGCCCATGTTCTGCATCGTTTTTTCGAAGTGACGGTGGACATACTTTGGTATAGGGAGCATATTGAAAAGAAGTACGAGCTTTTGGTTTTGCCAGGCGGCTTTTCTTACGGGGATTACCTGCGTTCTGGAGCGATTGCGCGTTTTGCTCCCGCCATGGAAAGCCTTCGCGCCCATTTTGCCAGAGGCGGAGCTGTTTTAGGCATATGCAACGGCTTTCAGATACTCTGTGAGGCAGCTTTTTTGCCGGGGATTCTGATGCAAAACAACACTCTCAAGCATATATGCCGGAGGGTCCTTATCAAAGCGAATCTGCAGAATCCTTTTGCCGTTTCTTTAGACAAGCAGGAAGCATACGCCCTGTCCATATCACATAGAGCTGGAAACTATTATGTGGACGATGCCACACATCGCGCCTTAGAAGATCAGGGACAAATCGTATTTAGGTACGAAGGCGAAAATCCTAACGGATCCGTGGGAGCAATCGCAGGACTAAGTGACAGCTCCGCCCGCATTTTGGGCATGATGCCTCATCCAGAGCGCTGCGTAGACCCTGCTTTGAGCGGCGGCCTGGATGGAAGGGCCATTTTGCAGTCCATCTTAAATGCAGTCTAACACGAGCCCCCGCTTCCCTTTACTACAACGTCATTTTCAGCCCAGCCGCCAGCATTATGTCGCGTTGCGAGAGTAGCCCCCCCACCATCCCCCTGTAGGAATGGGTGGGTGGGCTTTTGGGTGCTAATTTTCGTTTTCGTTGCGAAAAAAACGTGTTTTTGTGTAAAAAACCCCTGCGCTAAAGCGACATAATCCAGCTCTCAGATGCTAAAAATGGCTGTTTTCGCCAGCATTATGTCGCGTTGGGCGCAGACTCTGCATATTACAACAACGCCCGCCGTCAATCCTATAGCGCCCCAGTAATCAAGCGCCGCTTATTACAACAAGGCCAAAGTCAGCGCTACAACGTCCCTGAGTACAAACGCCGCATATTACAACGACGCCCCGGGCCCCTGCGCCGCTTTATCCCAAAAAGCGCGCTTTGCTTCCACAACCCCCGCCGCAGTCAGCAGAGCCAGCTCCTCATTATCACAACAAGCCCCGCCCTCGTTATATGCAACCGTACGCCACATATACAACGTTGCGACATGGAGGTCGCACAAATTCCCGACGCTCACGGACATGGATGTCCGTGCCGCGGCGGGAGGCGGGGGATTGTCAAGGGGGTGTGCCTAACACCCCCTTGACATTATCGCGGCCACGCATCCAGTACATCGCCACAATCGGGCTTCAGCGCATCGCCCTGGTCTACGAGGGGATCGTTGTCCTCGCCGGTAATCGTTTCGCAGACGTCGATGGTGGTCGAGGCGCTGGGATTCTCCGTCGTGGGATTGCTGGGATCAAAGTCAAAATACAGCAGGCGCGGATAGACGCCGTCTGCAAAAAGCCAGCGCGTGGCAAGCCAGGTATTATTGTACGCGGAGGCGGGCTGCGTTGCAGAGGTAGCTGCGCCGGTAATGCCGCTCAGATTGGCAATGCCGTAACGCCGCCGGGGACGACTGCCGGCCTTGGCTGTGACGCCGTCTGAGCTCTCCGTATCGAAGCGGTTGTTGGCGATGGCTGCGTCCAGCTGAGTTTGATTGCCAAATCGGATAAGCCCAAAAAAGCCGGTATTATCGCCGCTCTGGCTGGTAGTTTCGCCTGCAGCGAGGCAGTTATAGACCTCGCTTCTGCCACTTCCATCTTCGCCATAGACACTTCCAATCAGAACGCCAATATCGTCATTGCCAGCGCCGGCAGCGCAGCTTGTCGTAAGCACGCCATCGCAGACGCTCCCAAGGCTCAGGGAGTCGCGTACAATGCCATATCCCAGAAACCCTATCAGCCCACCCATTTGATCCTCCCCATCCCCGCCATCGGAAACATTGCCGCTTGCGCTGCTACCTGTGATCTGGGCACTACTAGTTGCCCACCCCACCAGGCCGCCCATATAATCAGTGCTTGCCCCGCCATCGGAGACATTGCCGCTTGCGTGGCTCCCTGTGATCTCGCTGTTATTTGCCAACCCCCACCAGGCCGCCCATACGATCATCCCCATCCCCGCCATCGGAGACATTGCCGCTCGCGCTGCTACCTGTGATCTCGCTGCTATCTGCCTGCCCCACCAGGCCGGCCATATCATCACCCCCACCCCCGCCATCGGAAACATTGCCGCTTGCGCTGCTCCCTGTGACCTCGCTGCTATCTGCCCGCCCCACCAGACCGCCCATATAATCAATATTCAACCCGCCATCGGAGACATTGCCGCTTGCGCTGCTGCCTGTGACCTCGCTGCTATCTGCCCGCCCCACCAGACCGCCTATGAAAAGAGAGAAATTACTAGTACTGTCGCCCTGGATGGAGCCGCCGGCCACGTGCGCATTGCGCAGCCTTGTGCCGCTCACGCCGCCGCAAAGCGCGCCCACACGACGACGCCCTTTGATGGTGGGATTCGTTAGTGTGAGATTGCTGATGTCTGCGTTGTCGCAGGCGGCAAAGAGGCCGGCGTCGTTGGTGTGGTCGTTGGCGGCTGTTGTGCCGGTTATGTCAATGTTCAGGCTGCTGATGCTGTGGCCGTTGCCGTGCAGGCGCGCCGTGAAGCGTGCGCCGCTCTGGTCGCTGCCGATGGGGTCAAGGTTGCCCTCGTTGCCTGTGCCGCTGCCGTTCAGGTCGATGGGGCTACCAGTCCGTCATCACTGAAGTCAATGTCGTCGACAAGCTCGTAGCCGCAGAGGTAGACGCTGCGGCTTCGTTGCCGTCTCGCAGTTGGCGGTCTGTTCTGTCGGCGCGCCCAGTGATATCGCCCTCGTTGACGATGCCGTCATCGGCCTCCGTCGTCGTAGCTTGCGCCGGCAAGGTCGTGGCGTATGTTATCCAGCTCGGCGGCGGTGGCAATCTCTATCAGCCCGTCGTTATCGTCGTCCACGTCTGTGGCGTCAGCCGTGCCGTCGTCGTCATCGTCGGTGTCCGCAGTCAGGCTGGTTGTGCAGCCTTCGACGAGTCGGTCTGGCATGTTGTCGTCGTCGGTGTCGAGACTGGCGCATTCGTCGGTCGGGAAGGCGTCATCAGCGTCAGCCACGCCGTCGTCATCGTCGTCGGCGTCGCAGGCGTTACCAAGCTCGTCGTCATCAGCGTTGGCCTGGTCAGCATTTGCTACGATGGGGCAGTTGTCGCTTGCATCAGCCGTGCCGTCGTTATCGTCATCTGCGTCGCAGGCGTTGCCAAGGCCGTCGTCATCCGTGTTCGTCTGGTCAGCATTGTCTACGTTCGGGCAGTTGTCGTCTGCGTTGAATATGCCGTCGCTGTCGTCATGTACGCCGCAGGCAGTCCGGGCAGGGTTGAGGTCTGGCGTGTCGCCCGTGCATTCCATGCAGACTCCGTCTGCTGTGGCAGCAGGCCTGTCCATGTTTTGGCAGGCCGCATGCGTAATACATTCGGCGCCGTCCAGCACGCTAAAGGCATTGTCGCTTTGGCATCTGGCAGGCTGCCGCGCTTATGCAGGCGCTTTTGTCCACATTGCGAACGTTATTTGTGCCCGTGCATTCTTGGCAGACGCCATCATCCTGTAGCAACATGGCCCGCCATGTCCTGGCAGGCTTCGTCCGTAATGCAGCGATTGCCAAGCAGGCTGGTGGGGCTGTCGCTTGTGCCCTGGCAGGTGGCCTCGCTGATGCAGGCGTTTTGTTCTTTATTAACGACAGAAGTTTCGCCTTCGCAAACTTCGCAATTGCCCGCCGTAGTCGCAACCTGGCCAGCCACGCTGCTGCAGGCGCTTTCCCTAATGCAGCTCTGCTCGTTTGTGCTCACGACCTTGCCATTGTCGCCCCGGCATTTGCTCTTCGTAATGCAGCCGTTCGGGGTCACAGTCGTATTGACAAGCTCGTTTGCCAAGCAGGTGTTCTCGATGCAGGTATTATCCGATGGATTGTGAATCATATCGCCCGTGCAAGTCACCATGGTCTCGCAGGTAGGCTTGTTGTCGGGCTTGAGCTCTCCATCATCGCAACTGGTCACGCAAGCCGTCCTGTCCGCGTTGGGATACTGCGGATCCGTGCATTCTTCGCACTGATTGTTCTGGAGCGCCTGATTGCCCGTGCATGTCGGCGTGTCTGCGCTGATGCAGGCCGTCTTGTCAGCATTGGGCTTCTGCTGCGCAGGGCAGGCTTCGCACTGATCGTTTTTGAGAATCTCGCTGCCCGTACAAGTCGGCGGGCCTCCTCCGCCATTGCCTGAGGAGTCTCCTCCACCACCGCCTCCGGTATCGCAGCCCGCCAGAGTCAGGCTCAAGCTGATGGCAGCCAGCATCATAAAACGAGAGGCAGCTGCGCTGCTTTTCCATGCAACTGCGTTGTTTTTCCATGCAACTGCGTTGCTTTTCCATGCAGCTGCGCTGTTTTTCCATGCAACTGCGTTGCTTTTCCATGCAGCAGAGCCAAGCTTAGCTGAGCTCAAGTCAGCAGAGTCAAACTTAGCTGATCGCAAGTCAGCAGCTGCAAAGTTTTCCAGTAAGCCAGCAGAGCCAAGGCCCGGCTGATTATATACAATTTTACGCGCGCTTGTGGCTGCACGTTCCTTCGTTTTCAAAATAGACATACTCATGTCTTCATTTCCTTTCATCTTTCTCATTTTTGATACTCCTTCAAATACGAGCATAGTTTGGCATGGCATCAGGATAGCCCCGCCACCATGTCACACATACACTCTACAATATACGTATAAAAATATACGCATGCAAGATGTCAAGAAGTTTTTTCTTGCATCATTGTGCTACGCGGCATATAGGCATCAGGATAGTCCCGCCGCCATGTCACACATATACTCTACAATATACGTATAAAAATATACGCATGCAAGATGTCAAGAAGTTTTTTCTTGCATCACTGCGATGCGCGGCATATAGGCATCAGGATAGTTCCGCCACCATGTCACACATACACTCTACAATATACGTATAAAAATATACGCATGCAAGATGTCAAGAAGTTTTGTCTTGCATCACTGCGATGCGCGGCATATAGGCATCAGGATAGTCCCGCCGCCATGTCACACATACACTCTACAATATACGTATAAAAATATACGCATGCAAGATGTCAAGAAGTTTTGTCTTGCATCATTGTGCTGCGCGGCATATAGGCATCAGGATAGTTCCGCCGCCATGTCACACATACACTCTACAATATACGTATAAAAATATACGCATGCAAGATGTCAAGAAGTTTTGTCTTGCATCATTGTGCTGCGCATCATTGGATAGTTGCACCACTCTTTGAGGCAGCGCAGGCAGACTTCGTATAGTCGTTCCAAATCCTCATAAGAATGCGCAGCCTGCAGGCTAACACGCACGCGGCTTTGGCCGCGCGGCACGCTTGGCGGCCGGATGGCGCGGAGGTCCATTTTCTCCTGCTGGCAGGCCTCTGCGAGAGCCAAGCTAAGCTGCGTATCGTAGAGCATAAGGGGAATAATATGGGAGCTCGAGCTGCCTGTGGAAAGGCCTATGGAAGCAAGCTTTCCTCTGAAAAAAGAAGAGAGGGCGCAAAGCTTGCTGCGTGCCTCATTCATTTCACGTGAAAGTATCAGAGTCAAGCTGCGGTCCAGAAGCTCTGCAAAGAAAGGGGGCAGCGCTGTGGAATAAAGAAAGCTTCGCGCCTTGTTTGCAAGAAAGTCTTTGAGTTCTTTGGGGCCGCAGACCAAAGCGCCGCATAGTCCGGGAGCCTTGCCGCAAGGAAATACGCTCACGTTGATGTTATGCCTTAGGCCGTATTCTGCCGCAAGCCCCTTACCCCCTCCGCGCACTCCCAGCGCATGCGCTTCATCTAGATACATGCAGGCCTCGTAGGCATTCGCCAGATCGCACATAGCGGGCAAATCAGGGCTGTCCCCATCCATGCTAAAAAGAGATTCGCTCAGAATCCATATGCGTCCTCCTCCAGAGCGGGAAGGGGCGTAGCGCTTGAGTTTTGCTTCCAAATCGTTGCAGTCATTATGCCGAAAATAATGCGCCCTGAGACCGGCCAGGCGAATGCCGTCCAGGATGGAGGCATGGCAAAGACGATCTGCAAACAGCAAATCCTTAGCGTTCAGTATAGCGGGCAGAACTCCCACATTCGCCAGGTAGCCGCTGCTAAAGAAGAGAGCGCTCTCATAGCCCATAGCCTTTGCAAAGTTTTCCTCCAGCCTTGTGAAGCTTTCATGATGGCCGCTTAAGAGACGCGATGCTGTGCTGCCTACGCAAGACTGCCGCCATTGCTGCAACGTTTCTTCAAGAAGATGCAGCATGCGGCCGCTGCTATTCAAAGACAGATAGTCATTGGAAGAGAAGTCTATATAAGCATGATCATAACTATACAGCCTACGCAAGAGGGCGCTATCTTCGAGTTTCCTAAGCTCTTGCCTGAGCTCCTCCCGCCACTTTGCCCCGGCAGGAGAAGAATGAGATACGGCAAGCCTTTTCATAGGCGGCTCTTGTAATCTTCGTATTGAAAATGCTTTGTCAAGCGCAATGTCCCAGTCTTAGAGTTTGCTATGGCTATGCCCGGGGTTCGTATCCCGTTGAAGTTCGTATTTTTTACCATAGTATAATGCGCCATATCAGCAAAAAACAATCTTTGCCCTATGCTAAGGGGCTTGGGGAAAGAGTAATCTCCGATAATGTCGCCTGCCAAGCAGCTTAGGCCGCCCAGGCGGTAGCTATGCTGGTACTGCCCAGCTTCCTTAGCCCAGCGCCCATGGCTGAAGAGCTGCGGTCTATAAGGCATCTCTAAGACATCCGGCATATGGGCAGTCGCAGAGCAATCCAGTATCGCTACAGGGAGCCTTCCCGCACCCTGCCTGCCCACTATATCTAAGATGCGGCTTTGCAAAACCCCGCATCCAAGCGCTACGGCTTCGCCTGGCTCCAGATAGACTTCTATACCGCGGTATTTGTTTTTGATTTCTTTGATAATGCCTTCCAAAAGTTCTATATCGTAGTCTGGCCTTGTGATATGATGCCCGCCTCCTAAATTGATCCAGCGCATTTGGGGCAGGACATGAGCAAAGCCCTTTTCTACGGCACGCCAAGTGCGCTCCAAAGCGTCCGCGCCTAATTCACATAAGCTGTGAAAATGCAGCCCGTTTAGTCCTTCCCATGATCCCTCTGCCAAGGCTTCCTCAGCGCATAGCCCCAAGCGAGAGCCGGGAGCGCAGGGGTCATAAAGAGGCCTTTTTACTTCAGAATGCTCTGGATTGATACGCATGCCTATGCCCTTAAGCGAGGCGGCGGCCTGAGACTGCTCTTGGAAGAGATGCCATTGGTTAAAGGAATTAAAAACGATGTGATTTACATACTGCAAGAGCTCAGGAAAATCTTCAGGGGGATAGGCAGGCGCGCAGGCATGGGTCTCCTTCGACAATTCCTCGCAAGACAGGCGCGCCTCAAAGACAGAGCTTGCAGTGGCGCCGTCGAGATAACGTCCAATGAGATCAAAAAGTTCGTATTGCGCAAAGGCTTTCAGAGCCAGTAATATTTTTGCCTGCGTCTTTGCTTTTACAGAGGCTAATATCTTAAGGTTTTCTTCAAGGAGCGCTTCATCTGTAATGTATAGCGGGCTTGGGAAGTTGTCGAGAGGAAGCTTCTCAAAATCTTCCAGACTTGCAGTTTTTTTAGAGCAGGCAACAGACACGGCGTCAAATTTATAGCAGGACAGAAAAAGGTCCAGCCACTATCTTTTTTTGAACCTTATCAGATGCAAAGCCGTCTAAATGCCTGTTGCAGTGAAAAATCTCAAAAATTTCTTAGAACAATTACGAATAGAACAAGTCCAAAGCGCCAGAGTGGGAGTCGCTCTCAAGGGCCTTTCTTTTCTTGCGCCGTCTCTTTCTTTTGTAAGGCTGCTGGGCATACTTCCTTTATGCCTGCTTTTGCTTGCAAGCCTTGCTTGGCCAAGCCTATCTCTGCAAGCGGAGCAAGGACGCCGTTATGGTCTGATTTTAGCTACAAACTACAAAGCAAATCAGGCAGGCATACCGCCTCTAGCGCTCTGCGAGCGGGACGCAAAGCTTATGCAAAAAAGTCTCAAAGGAGCAGGGCAATTTGATGAAGTAGAAGTGCTGCTGGGGAAAATGCTGACAGCCAAAGAGCTAGGCAAAAGGATTGCAAAACTTAGCAAGAGCGTCAAGAGCGCAGATACGCTTGTCATCTATTTCTCTGGGCACGGCACCTTCCAACGAGACCCCTCTGCGCCTAATGGAATACGTAACTTTCTGATGATGTACAAACGCCCTCATTTGCCGGACCATCTTCTTGATAAGTGGGTGCGCAAGCTCCGTACCAAAAAGCTTGTGTGGATATTTGACTGCTGCTATTCAGGCGGTATTGCTTCTAAGGGAGGCAAAAGGAGCCGTGGACAAGGCCTTGTTCCTATCAGCCCGGGTCAGGCAGGCAAGGTCATAGAAAATGGAGATGAGCAGCTCTATTTTGGGAACAAGGCGATCATAGCTTCAAGCTCTGCCAATCAGACAGCAATAGAAGTCGGCCCTCCTGTGCGCCATGGTATTTTCACATACTTTTTTGCCAAGAGCCTGGACGGCGCCCAGGGCGATCTCAATCAGGACGGCGTAGTGACGCTTCTTGAATCTTTTGCGTGGACAAAGCCTAGAGTCATCGCCATGGCAAAAAAATACAATCATACGCAGACGCCTGTCTTGGGAGGGGAGGCATCGGGGATTTATTTAGCTGGCAGCAAGAAAGCGCTTCACTCTCTTCCGGCAGCGCCCCATAGCAGCTCCAGCCCTATGCAGGCTGCAGACCCCATCACATCACAGGAGCCTCCTGTCAAAGCGCACAAGCACAGCAGCGCCATCAATATTTATACTACGATTTACAAAAGCACAGTAGCGGGACCTACCCCATCAGAGCCCGCAAAGCTCATTGCGCGCAGCAAAGAAAAAAATCGTACCAGAAAAATCTCTGCGCTTTTGTCTGGCCATAGCTATCCTATGCAGATCAGATGGCTGGGCCAGAAGGCCCTCTTTGCTGAAAGCGGAGAAAATATTGATCTTGGGGTTTATAGCCATAAAGGGAAAGTATATGCAAATCAAGTGGCGCATATTAGGATAAAAAATGTGCCGACAGGAATGTATGAGCTGGAGCTCAAGGCGGAGGCTTATCCCATCATCAAAAGATCGGTAGGAGTAGAAAAGATAACAAAGAACAATCGTATATTTATCGCAGCTTCCCTCGCCCAATATGGGACAATTCGCGGGAAAGTTTTTCTCAAAAGCTTTGAGCAAAGTCTGGCAGGGCATACAATCATCATGCCCACTGTAAAGCAGACCAATCAGATACACAGCCTAAAAAGCGCGCAGGACGGCTCTTTCTGGTTTCTGAACCTTCCTACAGGCAATGATTACTACATCAAAGCATCC
>CBDETG010000075.1:0-8417 GCA_965242745.1 Leptonemataceae bacterium | reverse complement strand
ACGCCATCATCTCTCAAGAATCCCCTTGCTGCTTCCAACCTATTCTTCATAAAAGTCAGCCAAGTAGAGTTGATGAAAATTATCATTGTATTTGAAAGTACCAACGCCCGTATTATACGGAGGATCGATATAGATCAGCTTCACCTTGCCTGCAAACTCTCGCTTCAGCGAATGCAAGGCCAGCAGGTTATTGCCTTTGATGATCAGATTGTCAGTAATGGTATTTTCTGGCAGGCCTCTTTTTTTGTTCAATTCCGCATCGCGCTGGAAAGCGCCAAAGGCATGCTCGCCATCTTTATCAAATACTTTGGCATTGGTTAATACTTTGGGCTCTAGTAGCTGCGTAATCTCATCCTGCGCCAGTATCTCGTTAAAGAAAATCTCTTCGCGTTTTTGCTCTTCACGGCTTTGCCCGCCTTCTAATATGCAATCTTTAAATGGCCAGACCAGAGCGACTTCGTTGCGCTGTTTTAGATATTTTCCGCCAATGTTTAGACCGATCTTGTTTTTGTATTGGGTGTAGCTGTCATTCAGATAGTTTTTCTGCTCCAGAAAATCGATAAAGAGGCTTTGCTTGAACACCATTACGCCCTTTGCGTCTGTAAAAAATTTCTCTTTTAGCTCTGGGTCACTTAGCAGCAGTTCCATCAGCCCGGCATCGAAGTTTTGCGCCTTGTTTAGCGCTACCCATTTTTTTAGCTCGCCATCGTCGCTTATGAAGTTGGGCTCTTTTGTGAGCTGTTTTTTTAATCTTTCGTACAGGCGCATGATTGTATCTTGATATGATTTATTATTTTTTAGCTATTTAGTCATGTTGTCTGGCATGTTTGCGCTTGCAAAGCAAATATTCCCTACCCCCTCCTCCTCCCCCACTTCACCTGCAGACTCTGGCGCACCTCGCCATGCGCCATGTCATAATTCCTGCTCACGCCGTAGACATAAAAAACCTTGTCATAGAGCGACAAGCTCCCCTTGCTCTTGTACGCGCTCTCGTCTATGCGCAGGATCATGCCCTTGCGCAGCTCTGGCAGATAGTGCGTCTCCAGCGTGCCGCTGATATGGCGCGGGCGCTTTACGAAGGCATCAAAGAGGGCGTCTTGCAGCGCTTGCAGCTTGGCCTTGAGACTGCGCTTTTTTGCGTCGTCATTTTCCAGCTTGACGCCAGTCAGATAGACAGGCAGGATGCGCTGGCCAAACTGCTCCAGCAAGGCAGGCGAGTAAGTGACGGGGTTTAGCAGCAGGGCGGTGCTCTGGTCCAATATAGCAAGGCTCACATGCACGCCCGTTACGATATTTGCCAGCGATGATGCAAGATGATCTTCCATTATATGTGCAGGCGAAAGATGGTAGACCAGCGAGTCATCATGCAGCGGCGGCTTGTCCAGCAGATACCAGGGCGCCTTGCGAAAAATCAGGCTGGGCCTCATTAGACTGAGGCTTGGCTCCTGCGGGCTGAGATAGACGCTGCCGCTGTGCGCAGAAAAATACTCATACAAGGGCTCCTGCGCAAAGGCGCTGGCCAGCTCCCAATAGCTCAGGCGTGCGCCGATGCGGGCGTCCTGCAGAAAGTTCAAGACATGCAGAAAATTGCTCGTGTAGCTCTGGCGTGAGAGCGTCCCCCTAAAGCCCAGAAGCGCGCTGAATTTCTTGCCGCCGTAAGCGCCGTGGTCAAGCAGGCTGCTTTATGCTCCAATCCATCAGCGCAGCGATGACGCCATCGGGGCTGCGAAATGCCCGCGTCGCAGCCAGCAGGCCGCTGATAGACGCACGAAGGCTGCCTCGCTGCGAGCCAGACACACGGTCGGGGCGCTGCATGAGGGCGCTATCCGACGGCCTGTTTGCCGTATCAATCAGTACGCTCTGCAGCCGTATCGCCTCGTCTATAGCGCCGCCGCTGATCTGCAGGTCGGCTGTGCCATCGGCCTGCCCGCTCGGCTGGACGCTCGTAATGTATCCATAAAAAACGGCCGCTGCTCTGTCCCGAATGACGACAATGTTGCCCTCGCCAAGCAGCATGATGTAGCGCACGCGCAGGCTTCGTGCCGTCGTAAAGCTTTTATGCGCCACATTGGGCAGGATGATGCGAAAGGAGGCCTGATCCAGATTGTCGTCTATGCGTATTTGGCTGTAGGAGTCTGGCGGCAGAGCAATCGGCGCACGAAAGGCCTGCCGCTCGTCATCGCTCAAGTAGGGCTGGCGTTGCTGGGGGTAGGCAGAAAGAAAGGGCAGCGCCTCTATACTGAGGCGGGGCCGTGTTGCATAGACTGCCATACTTGCAGCTTAGAGCGCCGCTGCACCATTGCAAGAAGGACTTGCTTTTGGTATCGCAGGCGCTAGTCTGCGTCTATGCTGGTCTGGCATGCTCACTTTCACAAGGCCCGCAGCATCTGCGAGCGCTGCGCTGCCTTTAGCGGCGTGCGTGTGCGGGTCTTTGCTTCGCAGGAAGACTACGAAGCCTCTGATTTTGCCGATGGCGAAGACCGACTGCACGGCGAGCCAGGCGGCGCAAGTCTTGCCGTCTGGCCCGGCAAACACAATGTGGGACGCAAGAGCGATGAGTGGTGGTGCTGCATTCCCATGCACCCGAACTGCGGCTGCGGCTGGCGCAAGGCAGGCCCCGAAGGCGAGCGGGAAGACTGGTTTGCAGACATAGGCGAGGCAGAGCAATAGCGCCCTCGCTGATCATCAACACTTGTCTCCTTGCATATCGTCACAGCTATATTAATGATGATTACACGCTTGGCACAGGCGTGCCTGTTTTTTCTCCCGACACGGGATGAATGTGCTTTGCCAGACTGATCTGCTTTACTCCCTGCTGCACGGTGAGATCGCCTTTTTGCAATGCTATGCCCTTGTCGTCCAATGTAATCGCAGCGCCCAGCTTGAGCTTCCAATCCTGTGCCACACGTATTTCCCGCTTTGCAAAATCTATCGCCAAGACGGCCTTGCCTGCCTCGTCATAAAAAACCTGTCGTTTTTCTTCCATAATATAGCGATGGCCGCTGCGATGACCAAGCTCGATATGGTCAGGCTGATAGCCCTCGGCCCTTGCCAAGTGGTCTGGATTTTTATCGCCAGAGGCCTGCGCAAAGCCTTGCAGGATGATGGGCGCCTCCGCCCTGCCGTGCAGGAAGCCCACCAGCGCCAGCTGGCGCTCTGCGTAGGGCGCCTTGAGCCCGTGCATCTTGCCCTCCTTCGTGTAAAAGGGGCCGGGGAAGGGAATGCCCTCGATGATCTTGCCGTTGGAGAAGAGGCGTATGTCGGCCCTGTAGGGCTGCTTGGGATAGAGCTTGAGAATCTCGGCCAAATCCAATGACATGGCCTGCTGGTAGGCGTTACCCGTGTCCCTTGCAAACCTGCGCCTGTGGAAAAATGCGGGATAAGAAATCATGCGTGCGATCGTATTTGTCTGGGGCAACATTGCAAGCAAAGGCGCAGCTTTTGTGTGACAAAAAGGAAATCGGAGTCTGGGCACCGCATTATGTCGCATTAGCGCAAGTATTCGGGGGCGCTGCGGGATTGCTTTTTGTGTCATCCCCCCCTCACAAGCCCACCGATGCCTCCAGCTCTATGCGCTCTGCCTGCCCCTCTGGCAGCACGCGTATTTTCATGTCCAGCCTGTCTGCCCTAAGCTGCACATCGCTGAGCTCCACCGAGCGCACGTTTTCATCCTGATAGAGATTGTCCATGACCCGCAGCGGCCCGACACGAGCAAGAAACTCCTCAGGCAGACTGGCTATGCCCAAGTCCATGCCCCACTGCGCATGCAGGGGGACGCTGCCCTGCGGATGCCTGAGTCGGTCCAGCAGATTGGCTGCAAGGCAGGGCAGGCCATCGAGAATCGCCAAATCCTCAGAAACACGAAAGTCGCCCTCCTGCGTTAGGTCCAAGTCTCTTCCATAATATACATCTTTGGCATGCGTCTGCAGCACTGCGCTACCCTGATCCGCCTCGCTTGCATTGCCAATCCTGATCTGCTCCAAGCCTGCAGGAGACGAGGCGGGCGGGTTTAGCAATGCCAGCTCACGCGCACGCCTCACATCGCCATAGAGATAGAGCGCCAAGTCCTCCCAGCTCTCCACTCTGGCTGGCCTGCTTATCGTTGCTGTTTTTCTTTGGCCTTCGGCCAGCAAGGCGGAGGCCTCCAGTTTAACAAGTATCCGCGTCAGCTCTTCGCTCTGCGCTCGTATGTTATTTGTGCTGTAATCTATGTGCTCAGATGCGACGAGCTCTGCGATGGCCTGCCCCTTGACATTCGGCAGATAGTAAGACGCAAGCCACGAAGCCAGCCTTTCGTTTTGCGATTGCAGACTGCTAAGCGCATCCCAAAAGCGAGCGCCCTGCATGCTCAGTCTTTCATCTGCAGCGGCAAGCACAAGCAGCAATTCCTCCTTGGCCTTTTGCACATTGGCGATGGCCTCCACCGCATCGCTGATCTGTCGCAGCAAAGAGTCAGCCGCAAACGTGAGCTCGTCCAAGTCAGAAATGATCTTTGGCAAGACCTGCTCCAAGCTTGGCAGCGTCTGTCTTGCAGCAACACGCTCGGCGCTGAGGTCGCGCACAACATGAAGCGCAAGGCGCCAAGTCCAAGCATAAGGATCATCTGCGCTCTGGCTGATCTCAAAAGCATTGCTATGATAGACCACCTCATAGCGGCGGGCAAGATCGTGATCACAAAAGACCATGACGCTGTTCTCGCTGTTTAGTTCCTTAAGGCCTAAGGCCGATGCTTCGTTATACATTTGCTCGGCGCCCCTTGCTTGCAGGTCGGCGCTGGCGAAGCTCTCAGGCTTGCGTCTTTCAAAGCGCTCTGGATTGCGCGCATCATGCAGCAGCCAAAGCAAGTCAAAGAAATCAAAATAGCCGGGCTTGTCTGCAAAGCCAGCGCTGCTAAGACTATGCTTGAAAAAATCTTCCGCCTGCAAGCTCGTACCTGACTTGCCAAAGAGCTTATCACGCGCAAGCGAAGGAGTACGAACAGGCCCCGCATGATAGGCGCCGATCTTTCCTGCAAGCTCTATGCTATGAATGCCCTCGCCAAAGTCCGCAATCGATGCGCCTTGATATGTTGCCTTCGCAGATATTTTGTAATGATAGCTCGTATGATATCTAGCGGGACCTACAACGAAGAAATGCTCTCCTAGCTTCTTGCCCAGCCCGCCATCCAGACTGCGGCTATAAACACAGAGCGAGTATGCGCCCGAAGGAGCATAGCCACCCGTCAGACCATAGAGCTCAGAAAAAAGTCCCATAGCAAAGTAGTAGTGATCATAGTAAGCATTGCAATAAAAAAGCACATAAGTTATGCAGCAGTTGTAATCAAAGACAGGATCATAAATCACATGAGCTATCATAACAGTTGCAATCAAAGACAGGATCATACATCACATGAGTTATCATAACAGTTGCAATCAAAGACAGGATCATACATCACATGAGTTATCATAACAGTTGCAATCAAAGACAGGATCATACATCACACGAGTCATCATAACAGTTGCAATCAAAGATGGGATCATACATCACATGAGTCATCATAACAGTTGCAATCAAAGACAGGATCATACATCACACGAGTCATCATAACAGTTGCAATCAAAGATGGGATCATACATCACATGAGTCATCATAACAGTTGCAATCAAAGACAGGATCATACATCACACGAGTCATCATAACAGTTGCAATCAAAGACAGGATCATACATCACATGAGCTATCATAACAGTTGCAATCAAAGACAGGATCGTGAAAGCACATGAGTCATCATAACAGTTGCAATCAAAGACAGGATCATAATCAGGCTTGTTATGGTGAGCATCGCAGTTAGTAATATGCTATGGCCTTTGTTCCGCTCTCGGCCCTGCAGTATAGGGAAAACATCATCGCCTACCTCACCTCTCGCAAATCAGGCCTTAGCAACTTCAAGCCCGGCTCCCGCATTGGCACGCTAATAGAAGCAGTGGCTCTAGAGCTTGCAGCAGCAGATACGCAATACTATCGCGCTTATTTAGAAGGCATTCGCGAGGCCTGCTTTGCAAGCTTCGGCTTTGCATTGAAAGAAGGCCGCAGAGCCACTGGCCAAGTCCGCATCTATAATACTGATCCGCCGCAGCGCATAGTCATACCAGCCTTTCGCATCACGCTCTTTGGCCTCGCCTATCTTTCTGAAAGCAGCCCGCCTGTATTGGAAGCAAGCCAGACTTATATCGATCTAAGCATAAACGCAGAAGAGGCGGGCAGTCACTATAACATTGCGGCAAACAGCATTGATACAGAGCGGGGCGCTGGCCTGCTGGAGCCAAGCATTGTGCCAGAGCCAGAGCGCATTACAAACCTGCGTTCTATAGAAGGCGGCACTGATCAGGAAAGCCGCGCTGAGAGGGAGCGGCGCTTTCAATCCTTTATCCAAAACCTAGCTCGTGTAACGAAGGGCGGCATCGAGGCGGCTGTAAAAAGTATTGCTGGCGTGGCAGAGGCATATGTAGAAAATAATAGGAACCCCATCACGGGCGCTGTGGAATATGGCTGGGTCAATGTGTATGTGAGCGATGGCACGGCAAATACGAATCAGGATTTCTTGGATCGTGTGCGTGATATTCTTTTAGGCAAGTCTGCCGCCAATGATTTTACAGAGCACATTGCGGCGGGCAAGCGTCTTTTTGTCCAAGCCTTGCGCGTTTTGGCAATCCATATCAATGTCGCTCTTTCTATAGATGCAAGCTCTGCTTTGCAGGATGAAATGCGCATTAAGGAGATCGTGCAGGGCGCCATTGCAAACTTTGTAAATCGCCTCAAGGCAGGTGAAGATGTTTTGCTGGATCACGTCAAAAGCGCAGTCTTGCAAGAGAGGCCGCGAGACTTTTTATATATCAACATTGCAGGTAATGACATTGCAGTGCAGCCTAGGGAATTGCCGCGCATAGGCGGGGCAGGAGGGGGGAGGGTCACAGTGAGCAGCATAACAAGGATCGCAAGACCATAGCAAGGCAAGTATGATACAAAAGCAGATGCGATAAGACAGTTACAAAATATGATCGATGATTTTCTACATATCTTTACCAAAGAGGGCAGCCAATACAAGAAGCTCGTCTTTGATAAAGACAGGCAGGAAAAGGCAGAGCTCCATCGGCCTATGGATATAAACAAGGGCGCCTTGCATAACGTTTTGGAGTGGCACAGGATGCTAGCTTGTGATCTTGCAAAGCGCATGAGCCTGCGCGATGCCACTGGCTTTCTGACACAGCTTTGGGCGGAGTTCTGGGGCATAGCGCTGCCAGAGGAGGCAGATGATACAAGCCTGCGCGCATGGCTCTTGGCAACTGCGCTTGGCCTTTCCCCCACGCCTATGGTGCTTGCATCGCTTTTGCCAAGCGCCAGCCTGCATGCGCCTGAGAGCATCGCCCCTTATCTTGATCACACTTACTTAGGAATAAGCGCCCGCCCTTCTTTCGCCTTTGGCTCTATGCCTACGCTCTTGCATGATGTCGTCTATGCTGTCTTTACAAGTATCCATCTTGGACAAG
Organism: Leptonemataceae bacterium; assembly: GCA_965242745.1. Taxonomy (GTDB): domain Bacteria; phylum Spirochaetota; class Leptospiria; order Leptospirales; family Leptonemataceae; genus JABAAI01. The sequence continues at coordinate 892 of CBDETG010000075.1, read as the reverse complement.
TCGAAGCTGCTCTGAGGGCAAAGGCTGCTGGCGCTGGCATACTTATAGGAAGATAGAAGGGGGGGGGGGATACTTTTGATACAATGCCAAGGCAAGAGATAATAACGCAAGAAAGTCAAACAAGCCTGCCGCTCTATCTTCCCAATCGCCGCATCTATGCGCAGAGCACGCCAAGCGGCATACCCGGCCTGCAAGAAGAGATGCGGGAGTTTCCCAAGCTGATCCTGCAAAGCCTCCTTGCATTTTTGGAAGGCGCTATAGCAGAAACAGAAAAACGCAATGCCGTGCTGATTGGCGGAGACATAAGAAGCTACAATAGCAATGAGATAGAATGCAATGCGGCTTGGATACTTGAGCAAGGAGCTATTTATTATCTTGCGCCGATGACTTTGCGTCCCGCTCCAAATGCCATGACGGGGTTTTATGAAATGCGCTTGGAACAAAGCACGGGCGAGCCTGTGGCTATGGACTTTTATGATCCCGAACAAAACAGAGCGCTGCAGGCGCAGGCAGATACAAAGGAGCTTTTTGTGATTCGTGTTATAGAAAATTACAGCACGACAAGCCAAGCGCCAACATTAACGCAGGCTCATATCAAGTGGATAGAATACAAAAGAGATCAGAGCGGCATTCGTGAGGCGACGATAAATCACCACCTGCGCAAGTCTTTCAAAACGATCATAAGAGAATTAAACACAAGCATAGCAAACACAGACAGGAAGGCAGAGCAAAGGCTGCAAGCTAAGGACAGGCATCTTGTAGGCGAGGTCTTCTTCATGCCTGACTACCTTGCGCCCTCTGCTTCCTTCCCCGCATACTGCTTGTCGCAAAGAGACAGCATTCTCAATCAAAGCAAGTGGCCGGAGCTTGTGCCTTTCCTCTATAATATACG
>CBDETG010000074.1:0-42628 GCA_965242745.1 Leptonemataceae bacterium | reverse complement strand
TAGAGAGCATCAAAAAAGCTATGAAAGATTTTGATAAGTCTTATTTACTTTGATAAGGCAAAGATCGCAAATCATGCGAAATCTTTTTAGTGGGCTCTTGTACATATCTCAAATTTTTTATCAATTTTTATCTATGAAGCGAAAAAAAATATTTGCCAAGAGCCAAGTTTGTAAGTATTCACTCCGATATGTATAAGAGAAAATTCCTATGCTCTGATGCAAGGCCTCTTTTTATGCGTGATAGAGACGTGAAATGTTTTGCTTTTTTAGAGCTCTTTTCTAAGATTACAGGATTGCTGGCATATGTTAGAAAATGAAACAAGGAGCTAAAAACACTATGAATTACGCCAAGTATCTATATTCTTTCTTACTATTCTTTGCCTTAGCTTCCCTGTTGCAGGCGCAGGAGGGCACAGGTCAGCAGCAGCAAAGGCAGTCGCCTGCAGCAGCAGGAGGCCCTGCCTCTATTAAACTAGGCAACTCTGGTCTTGTATTAGAGGTGCTGGAGGATTTCGAAGAGGCAGAAGACTGGGCAGCCCGCGCTACGAGCCCCTTGGGCATTACCAAGCTTGTGAAGTTTGTCCAGAGAGGCGCCATCCAAGCTGCCGGTGATGAAAATGTACGGCCTCCAGAAACAGAAGCCTACTCCGTAATACAAAATCCTGACAATCCAAATCACATTTTAGGAGTCAAAACATATTTTAGTGATCGAGGCTTTGACCGCGTGGAGCTTAGCCCGCCCCATGAGTTAGCTATTCGAGGCAAGGCCAGGCAGTTTTCTGTATGGGTTTTAGGGAGGAATTTCCGTCATACCTTGTTCATAAAGTTACGTGATTATCGTGGTAAAATACATAAGCTCCGTATAGGAATGCTCAATTTCTTCGGCTGGCGTAAGATGACAGTGGTAGTTCCCGGATGGCTGCCTCAAAGTACGCGCTATGCCCTGCTTGGACGCCATCTGCATTTTGTCAGCCTCTTTGTGGTATCTGACTATCATGAGCCGAGAGGAGACTTCTACTTCTATGTAGACGGTCTCAAAGCTCTTATAGACAGAGGCGAGCAAAGCTATCCTGGAGCTGAAATAAAAGATAGTTGGTAGGCAAAGCAAAAATGTATTGCTGCTAAGGCCAGCATTACAAGGAGCTAAAAAATGAAACAAGAGACTTTAGTAACAAAAGGAACAAATCTGGCTGGCGCAGGCCTAAAAAACATTTCTATAAAAATTATTTCTATGGCGCTGTGCTCGTCTAAGTCAGGCATACTACTCTATGGCGCTGCCTGGGGCTTTACCTTCATGCTCTCGAGCAACTCCCCAGCAAATGCAAAAATTGAAACTGTAGTCCAAGGCGATACAGAGGCAGAGGAGCTGCGTTCTGTTACCATTGAAAGCTGGGACCGTGATTACAGCGGGCAAGGCTACGGCTGGCGGGTATACACAGACAAGGACGCAAAGCAAAACCCTGGCACGCCATACAGTTCCCGCGCAGAATCTGCGCAAGCAGAAAGGGAAGTGAAGCTTATTAAAGGCACGCCGGTGGGCCTGCGCTTAAATCATGATTATGACCAGGCGCGGGTTTTAGCCGTCCAGTTTGCTTTTACATTCCCTGGCAACAATGCAGTCACATTGGCCCCGCCAAAGGTGGACCACTTCATGAATGAGAGGATACGCTACTACCTTTCTGAGGCCCCTGCTATAGAAGGAAGAGCAAATAATTCTTGTTTCCAAGACCCCAGTTATGCCATGCTGCGTAACACAAAACGTAATCAGGCTGTGGCCTGCGTCAATGGCGTAAACATGCCCGGCATTGTCCATAAGATTTCTGTATGGGTTATGGGGCGCGGCAATGATTATGAACTAGAGGCGTGGTTAGAAGACTGGAAGGGGAACGTGCATGTGCTGCCTATGGGTTCCGTGAACTTTGTCGGCTGGAGGCCTCTAAGCGTAACAGTGCCCAAAAGCATAGCCCAAGACATCGATACCTTTCCTCAAACAAAAACGCTCATACTGACAAAGCTTAAGCTCAGGGCGCGCAGGAGCACTTTTGTAGATCCCGTGTACATCTTTTTTGATGAGCTGCGCATACTGGCCAGCGTATTTCAGGTCAGCTTTGACGGTTCACAGCTGAATTTTGACTCCGTGGACTGTGGGCGTAAAAATGCCTTGTATCGTCTTCTGCGCCAGCATGCCCGCTTCCCAGAACAGTGGCCTAAAATCGTAGACTGCTCCAAAGCTCCCGGGCCGGCTGCTCCTATTCCCCCTAGTACAAGGTAGGAAGACACGCATAAGGTCGAGGCAAATAGAGCCTGCCTTTTTGCTGAATTACTGCTGCCTGCCTGCGCTTAGTTAAGTGTCTGCGATTGCAATTTCAAATTAGGCCTTCTCTTGAATGTAACTCCTCTTTATGCTTGTCAAACTAGGCCTTATCCAAACAGCTTGCCGTCTTTCTAAAGAAGAGAGCCTCCGTCTGCTCATAAGCAATATACGGCTCTGCGCTCAGCAAGGAGCGCAGATCATATGCACACAAGAGCTGTGTCTTCATCCCTATTTTTGCAGCAAGGAAGACAGCAGCTCTTTTCTACTTGCAGAAAGCATCCCAGGTCCTACAACAGAATCTTTGCAAAACCTAGCCGCTGAATTAGAGATAACGCTCATCCTTTCTCTCTTTGAAAAACGTATGTCCGGCCTCTATCATAACAGCGCTGCGATATTAGACGCTGACGGAAGTCTCTTAGGCCTATATAGGAAAATGCACATCCCTGATGATCCAGACTACTATGAGAAATACTACTTTAGCCCGGGAGACTTGGGTTATCCCGTATGGAATACGCGCTATGGGCGCCTGGGCGTCCTTATTTGTTGGGACCAATGGTTTCCTGAAGCAGCCAGAATTATGGCTTTACAGGGGGCGCAAATGATCTTTTATCCTACGGCTATAGGCTGGCAGGATCATGAATATGAGCAGGAAGGCGAAAAACAACATCAGGCATGGGAAAACATACAGCGCAGTCATGCTATCGCTAACGGCATTTTCCTCTGCGCAAGCAATAGAACGGGACGAGAAGGCAATATACGTTTTTGGGGACAGAGCTTTGTCTGCGATCCCTTTGGCAGGATCATCCAAAAAGCCGGCGCAGAAGAAGAAGAAAACATTGTCTGTGAAATTGATACGGCTGAAATAGACAAAAGCAGGCAAGCTTGGCCCTTCCTGCGCGACAGACGCATAGACAGCTATGAGCCTCTGTTGCGTATGGCCATACCCTAGCAATGCAAAGAATACTCGTAGTTGTGCATCACTTAGGCAGAGGCGGTACAGAACGAAGCGCTAAAAACTTTGCCGCCCTCTACCATGAGCTTGGCTACAAATCCGCCCTGCTCGTCTTTTCTAAAGAGCGCACTCCTAATGCCTACTTGGACGGCGCCAAACTGCCCATCTTTTGCCTTGAGCCCTCTCTCAAAGCAAAGGAGAGAGAGCAGCTTCTCTCAGACATCAAGGCGTGGAAAGCAGATATCGTCCATATACACAATCACGGCGTAGAAAAACGCAAGCTGCTCCCATGGCTGCCTGAGCTCCACCCAGCGCCCTTTGTAATGGAAACCTGCCACTTCCCCTTGCTTTCTGACTACGATGAGTATGTGGACCTGCATCTTCAGCTCAGCTACTGGTGTCTATGGCAGTACTATGGCCTGCATAAAAAGCCAAAGCACAAAGCAGCCCCGTCTTATATTGTACCTCACGTAATTGATACGGAGGCTTTCAGGCCCTTAGAGAATGCTTCTAAAAACAAAATACGACGAGAGCTTAGTCTTGCTTTACCCAAAGACGCCTTTGTCTTCGGAAGAGTAGGACAGGCATACAGAGACAAATGGTCGCATCTGATCTTTCATGCTTTTGCAAAAGTTGCAGCAAAGCATAAGAATGCTTATCTCCTGCTCGTGGGTTTGCCGGCTGAACACAGGCAGTATTGTAGGAGCCTTCCTTTGGCATTGCAAGCTCGTATTATCATCGAGGAAATAACAGATGATCCTCTGAGACTGCAAGGCTTATACCAAAGCATGGATGTCTTCCTGCATGCCGCAGATCAAGGGGAGACTTTTGGTAAGGTCCTTGCAGAGGCAATGCTCTGTTCTGTACCTGTCATTACTTTGTTTACGCCTTATAGAGACAATGCTCAGTTAGAAGTTATCGGCTTAGGCAGGAATTCCGGCCCTATGCCAGGCGGCTGTATCGCAGCCAATGCAAGGCAGATGGTGCGGGCAATGCGCAAGCTTATGGAATCAAAAGAAACATACCAACAATTCGCTTCTGCCTCCCGAGAATTGGTAATCCAAAATTACAGCCCCCGCAGCGTAGGCCGGCAAATACAGGCGATTATAGAAGAGCTCCGCAAAAACAAAACGCATAAGCAGGGCAAAGAAAAGGCCTTAGCAAAGCCCAAGCCCGAGTATTCCTACGAAAGAGTCAAACAAGAGATACAAAGGCAGCTGCAAGTCGTATATGGGCGGGCTTATAGATTCCATTTCATGTATCTATGCTTGCTGCAGCGGACACAAGAGCCTTTGCGGGGGAAACTCGTCTGGTTTTACAGGCTTCTTTTAGGACATATCACTTGGCGGAGCTTTTGCGCTTCCCTAAAAAAGCAGTCTCCAAAGCTAAGGGCCAAGCTTCGCCCGCATAAAAAGCAGCTCTGACATAGCAGGGGAGCTACAAGCGCTCATCAACAATACGCATGAGATCACGCACAGCAAGGGCAGAGCGGCCAAGCTCCTCCTGCTCTTGAAGAGACAGCTTGACCTCAATGATCTTCTCTACGCCCCCCTGACCCAGCACAACTGGAACCCCTATAAAAATGGCATCCTGCCCATATTCTCCCTCACACAATGCAGCGCAGGGGAAGATGCGCTTCTGATCCTTAAGTATCGCTTCTGCCATAGCGACAGCTGAAGCAGCAGGCGCATAAAAAGCAGAGCCGCTCTGAAGCAGATTGACGATCTCACCTCCACCCTGACGGGTCCGCTGGACCATTGCCTCAATTTTTGCCGCATCTAAACCTGGATACTCCATCAGCGGTATGCCTGCTACTGTCGAATAACGGGCAAGCGGCAGCATGCTGTCCCCATGCCCGCCTAGAACGAAGGCGCTGATGTCTTCTACGCTGATACCTGTTTCCATAGAAATAAAGCTGCGAAAGCGTGCAGAATCCAAAACGCCAGCCATACCCATGACTCGATTTTTAGGGAAAGCAGTGATTTTGTGGGCAGCATATACCATAGCATCCAAGGGATTGGTAATAACAATAACGAAGGCCTCAGGCGCATGCTCTTTGATCCCTTCTGCTACAGATTGGATAATCTTGAGATTTACTTCTATCAGATCGTCCCGGCTCATGCCGGGCTTACGCGCTAAGCCTGCAGTTACGATGCAAATGCGCGCGCCTGCTATGTCTTGGTATTGGTCTGTACCTTGGATCGAAGCATTCCAAGACTCTACAGGGGAGCTTTCATACAAGTCCAGAGCCTTGCCTTTGGCCATACCTGAAAGAATATCAAAAACGACAATGTCCCCCAATTCACGCTGCGCTAGCAACAATGCCATTGTGCCCCCGATTTGTCCTGCGCCTATAAGGGCGATTTTTTTACGGCTCATACTTTGCCTCCCTTCCTATACCTGCAACTTTCATGCCTCTAAAGACCAAAAAAGCCTGCTTTTGCAAATCGTCAACTATATATTACTAAACACATTCTTTGAAGCAAAATATGATTCATAAAGGCAATAGCTCTCTACAATTTCTTGCTTAAACAATACCGGCAAGCCCATAGCCGCATTGCCGTGCTGATCCTAGAATGCCCATTTTTTTTCAAAGAAAGCTTGACACAGTAGACTGCCGCAGGCAGGAAGGAGTGGTATATGTTTTTGACTTTCACAAAGCAAAGCTACGATCTTGCTCCTAAGTATTTCTTTGTCTTTTTGCTTTGCGCAAGCCTTGCCTTAGCATGCCAGAGCGATTCTGAGAGCAATGATACTTCGAATACAGATACTCCCAATATGGATGACACGCCCCCGATGATGAGCGGTCCGGGGGATTGCTCCGGCTCTTATATGTATAGGCTGACAGTCAGCTTCGAGTGGAACGGCGAGGGCAACACGCATAGCAATGCTCCTCGGGGCGCTCATTTTTCCCCTGTTTTTGTAGCCACGCATAGGGCTGGCGTAGACTTTTGGAAGCTGGGCGCTTTGGCTAGCAAGGGCATAGAGAGCATGGCAGAAACCGGGGGCACAAGTACTTTGAGGCAGGAGTTTATGTCTTCCGAGCAAGCGGACTGTATTTTTAGCGGGACAGGCGCAAGAGGCCCAAAGAGCAATCAGGTAGTGCACAGCCAAAATATAGAGTTTCCCTTTGACCCTGACTTTCCCTTTGTGACTGTAGTAAGCATGATTGCGCCAAGCCCTGATTGGTTCGTAGGCATCAGCAGCTATAATTTACTGGATGGAAGCAAGATGCCGCAAGCTTCCTATACGCATCCCATGCGCGCCTATGATGCTGGCACAGACGACGGCCCTGATTTTACAAGCTCGAATATGGAAAGCAATCCCCATATGCCTATAAGCCGTTTGAATGACGCCTCCTTAGACTTCACGATGGATGATGATCCCCTGGGCAATTTTGTATTTGAGCTCATCGAAGTAGAAGATCCTTAAGCTTCTGCCGGTCTTTGCGTCTGCATATCGTCTCAGAAGCGCTAGCCTAATACTACCAGCCTTGTTATGCTTGTGACTTGCAAAGCAGCTATTCTGTGCAGCTAAGCGCCTTGCCTTATCGTACTCGAACTTAGTTGTGCCCAGTTAGGACGGGCTTATATAAAAGTGCTTAGAAATCCAGCAAAGAAAGGGCCTCCGTGGACTGTCCAAGTTGTGGATAGCCTCTCTGAAGTATCGCCCGAAGCTTGGAATGCCATCAGTGACCCGCAAAGCCCCTTCTTAGACTACGAATTTCTGGAGGCTTTGGAAGTCACAGGCTGCGTAGGTCCTAAAACAAGCTGGCATCCTTTTTATATCCTGCTCTATGACAATCAGCAAAGGAAGAAATTGCTTGCAGCCGCGCCTTTGTACCATCGTTATGATTCCTATGGGGAATATGTTTTTGATCATCTTTGGGCGGAAGCTTACCAGCAAGCTGCTTTATCTTACTATCCCAAGGGCCTTGTAAGCGCCCCCTTTACTCCCGTGACAGGAAAAAGACTCCTTTTGGACAATACATATGAGCCCTCTCTTTTAGGCGGGGCCTTGCTTGCAAGCTTGCTGAAGGAAGCCAAAGGCGCGGGGCTTTCCTCTGTACATATGCTTTTTTTGAGGGAGGAAGAAATCAAAATAGTAGAGGAGGCCGGGTTTTTGATGCGGCTTTCTTTGCAGTTTCATTGGGAAAACAAGCCTTATGCTGATTTTGCAGACTTCTTAGGTGAGGTGCGATCTGGGCGCAGGAAACAAATCAAGAAAGAGCGCGGGCAGGTAGCCAAACAAGGCCTTTATGCCATAACATACGCTGGCAAAGAAATTGAATTAGAACATATGCGGACGATGTTTGCTTTTTACACGAATACCAGCAGGCGTAAATGGGCTGTGCCTTATTTGAACTGGGATTTTTTTACTTCGTATTTATGAGAAGATGCGCTCTCACATTCTGCTTGTTTTTGCTTACAAAGAAGGAGAAGATGAGCCTGTAGCAGGCTGTATTAACTTCATCAAAGGAGACAGTTTAGCGGGACGCTATTGGGGAGCGAAAGCTTACTATCCAGCTCTGCATTTTGAATTATGTTATTACCAGCTTATTGAGTACGCTATCCAAAAGGGCATCAAAAAAGTAGAGGCGGGAGCGCAGGGAGAGCATAAGTTCTTCAGGGGCTTTGCTCCTCAGCCATGTTACAGCGGGCACTTGTTTTTTCATCCGGGTGGACAAAAAGCAATACAAAACTTTCTTGAAAAAGAAGCCGAGCACGTCAATTCTGTAATAGAAAGTTATCGCTTGCAATCTCCACTTAAGGCTTTGCGTCATTCTGTATCTCGTGAAAGAAAAGCTTAGCATGTCCAGGCGTACACTACGCAGAATTGCCTCACTTCGCAGGCTCAAACAAAAGAAGGCTTTGCCTTGCCCTGCTTTTCTGGCAGCAACAAAACAGAAGGCCTTTGCCGGCGGGAGCTCTTATATCAGCGCTCAGGCCTTTTACTGCAAAGAAAGGCACGATCATCCTGTTCTAAAAAACGAAGGCAAGGGCGCAGATACAAGCTACTCGCAGGACCTAGAGGTGGATACTGTCCAGCTTACTGAAGAAAAGACACAGCTAAAAAAGCCCTCAAGATATTCTGTTGTGATGCTTGACGATGATTACACGCCTATGGAGTTTGTAGTCTGCGTAATTGAAAAAATATTTCACAAAGCCAGAGAAGAAGCAACGCGTATTATGCTTGATGTCCATAACAAAGGGCGCGCCACTGTGGGCAGCTATACGCATGACGTAGCTCTAAGTAAAGTAGAGCAAGTACACAACTTAGCTGAGCAGGATCAGCATCCCTTACAGTGTGTTTTGGAAGCTGAAAGAAACGATGCATGAGATCATATCTAAAGAACTGCAGCTGACTCTTAAGCGCTCTTATCAGGAGGCCAAGAGGCGCAGGCATGAATTCGTCACCCTTGAGCATCTGCTTTATGCCCTAAGCTTTGATTCCATAGCCTGCGAAGTTTTGCTGCATGCCGGCGCAGATGTAAAAAGTTTATCTCAGCGTCTCAAGCGATTTATAGATGAGGACTTGAAGGAGATCGTGCTGCCAGAAGCCGCAGAGCCTCAGTATAGTTTAGGATGCCAGCAGGTCTTGCAGCTTGCAATCCATCACGTGCAGTATTCCAAACAACAAGAGGAAGTACACGGAGGCAATGTGCTTGCAGCTTTGTTTCGACAGGAGGAAAGTTATGCTGTGTATTTTATGCGGGAGCACGGCATAAGCAGACTGGATGTGCTGCGTTATATAGAGCATGGCATATCTCAAATAGAGCCCGATCTGCAAAGCGGCACGCATAGGGAAGCTGACAGCAAGCGCCAAGGAACAAAGGCCTCCGGCAGAACTTTGCTGCGTGATCCTCTAGCTCTATTCTGCACGAATCTCAATGAAAAAGCTAAAAAGCAGAATATCGATCCTTTGATAGGCAGGACTAAGGAGTTAGAACGGAGCCTGCATATCCTTGCGCGCCGCCGTAAAAATAACCCTGTATTTGTAGGTGATGCGGGCGTCGGCAAGACTGCTTTAGTGGAGGGGCTTGCTTACAAATTTGCCTTTGGCGATGTGCCTCCTGCCTTAGCGGAACGTGAAATTTTGTCTTTGGACATGGCGGCTATTTTGGCCGGCACGCGCTATCGTGGAGAATTCGAAGAACGGCTTAAGGCAATTATAGAAGCGGTGCGCAAAAGGCCGGAGCTGATACTTTTTATCGATGAGATTCATACTATTGTCGGAGCCGGAGCTGTTTCCAGCGGGGCCATGGACGCATCTAATATCTTCAAACCAAGTCTTGCCAATGGAGAGCTCTCCTGCATAGGAACTACAACTTACAAGGAGTACCGCCAAATCTTTGAAAAGGACCATGCCCTTTCCCGCCGCTTTCAAAAAGTCGAAATCCACGAGCCCTCATCAGAAGAAAGTATAAGCATACTGCAGGGTATACAAAAGCATTATGAGGCCTACCATGGAGTGCGCTACAGCCCGGGCGCCATCAAGGCTGCTGTGGACCTATCTGTGCGCTACCTCACTGATCGCTGTCTGCCGGATAAGGCCATTGACATTTTAGATGAAACGGGCGCAAAGGTCAAACTGCGCGCAGGCAAAGGCGCAGTCCAGGAAAAGGAGCAGCAAGCCTTAGAAGAGGCAGCCCCCCTCAAAGTCTCAGCCAAAGACGTAGAAGATATGTTGGCAGCTATAGCGCATATACCTAAGCCAAGGCTGCGAAAAAATGATAAGGAGCAGCTGCAAAATCTGGCGGAGAATCTCAAAAAATACATTTACGGCCAAGAGCACGCCATAGATCAGCTTGTCCAAGCCATACAGTTGTCGCGCTCTGGTCTTGGAGACGGCCGCAAGCCGGTGGGCTCCTTCCTTTTTGCCGGCCCCACTGGCGTCGGCAAAACAGAGTTAAGCCGTCAGCTTGCAGCGCAGCTGGACATACATTTCCTGCGCTTTGATATGTCGGAATATATGGAAAAACATACGCTTTCACGGCTGATAGGCTCGCCTCCGGGCTATGTCGGCTACGATCAGGGAGGGCAGCTTACGGAGGCAATACACCGCCAGCCCCATTGCGTTTTGCTTTTGGACGAAATAGAAAAGGCGCACGAAGATATTTTTCATATACTCCTGCAGGTAATGGACTATGCCACCCTCACGGATAACAACGGGCGCAAATCAGATTTTCGCAATGTCATTCTTATTATGACAAGCAATACGGGGGCTTGGGACGCTATGCAAAATGCCATAGGTTTTGAGTCAGATGTCCATCTGGGGCGCAGCCTGAAAGCCGTAGAAAAAACCTTCTCGCCTGAGTTTCGAAACCGCCTCAATGCCATCATAGAATTTCACAAGCTGGATATAGAGCAAGTCAAGCTCATCGTAAGCCGTATGCTTGAGGACTTGGCTTTGCGCTTGAAGAGCAAGGACATTCTGCTGGAGGCAGACGAGAGCGCTCTGCTCTACCTGGCGCAAAAAGGCTTTGACCCCCGCTTTGGAGCGCGCCCTGTCCTGCGCCTTATAGAATCAGAAATTTCTCACAAGCTCTCCAAGGCAATACTCTTTGGCCCCTTAGCAAAAGGAGGCAAGGTCCGTATTCATGTCCACAAATCGAAACTGCTGCTGGACTTCTAGTTTTTAGCTTGCATTTTTTTTAGCTTGCATGCGGGCTGTAGCTAATACAAGCTTGGCGCTCAGGCGCAGGCAATAGTTTTTGCGCTTGCCTGCCAATTGTAGAGATGCAGATCATTTATATACTTACAAACCCGAACATGCCGGGCCTTGTGAAACTAGGCCGTACTAATAATTTGCCAAAAAGAATCAAAGATCTCTCCAGTCATACAGGCGTGCCTGTTCCATTTGTGCCTTATTATGCCTGTCAAGTGAAGGACGCTAAACACACAGAAAAGAAGCTTCACAATATTTTCAAAGATTCTCGTATCAACAAAAAAAAAGAGTTTTTCAGAACTGATCCTGACAGCATAATATCTGCATTAGAACTCGGAGAAGGAAAAGAAATCCTTCTCAAAGATTATGTTGAAGTAGATAAAGAAGAAAAGCAGGCATTAGATAGGGAACGCGAGCACGATATACGTGTACGTTTTCAGTTTTCCAAGCTAGGCATTCCAGAGGGTGTAATTTTGACCTTCAAGAAAGATGAGAGCATTACGGCTAAGGTAGTGGGCGGCCAAAAAATCAAGTTTAGGGGAAAGATCACATCGACCAGCGCAGCAGCAACACAGGTATTGATCGAAAAGGGCTTTTCGGGCAAGACTTACGCAGGGCCTCATTATTGGCGATACAAAGGTGAAACGCTCTATGCAATAAGAATGAAAATGGAAGAAGATGATGGTGCAGCAGATAAAAGAGAAAAGCAGGCATTAGATAGGAAACGCGAGCGTATAGCTAAAGTGAGCATCAACAGCAGCGCTGCACTTTTTCAGTTTTCCAAGCTAGGCATTCCATTGGGCGCAATTTTGACCTTCAAGAATGATGGCCGTATCACGGCTACAGTAGTAAAGGGTCAAAAAATCAAGCTGAACGGAAAGATCATGTCGCTCAGCGCAGCAGCAACACAATTATTGCGCAAAAGGGGCGCTAAGGGCAAGACTTACGCAGGGACACATTATTGGCTATACGAAGGTGAAACTCTCCTTGCAAGAAGAATGAGACTAGAAGCTAAGGATTCGCAGGACTAATACTTAGCAGAGCTGCTTGCGCTCTATTGTCGTACAACAACGCAGACGCCATCACTACAACGCCGCTTATTACAAAAGCTCCCAGACGCCGCCTACAACTATGACGCTACAAGTTAGCAAAGCCAAGGTCCCTGAGTACAAGCGTCCCCTTACTACTACAACGCCCTAAGCCCCGCCGCCTACTTCACCAGCCCGCCCAGTCAGCAGCCCCCCCCCACGCTCTGATGACTGGGGTGTTTGCTTGTCGCTAAACAAATCCATCTCTATCTCCGATCCAGTGCAAATCATAGGCATTTCAATAGCGGTGCGAGAGTCTGGCGCCTTATTGTCATAAAAGATCGCAGCCTTATATATTTTGATTGTAATTTGCCTTGTATCTTGATTCTTAGCCTCGTCGGCGTGCCTTATCATGATAGAAAAACTACAAAAACCTAAATTCTATCTTATTTGTTCTTTGAGCCTCATCCTTGCATATACGCTCCTTCAACAATGGCCTTACAACGGCGACTCTTGGGGGCAATTCTCAAGGATGTACAGCCTGCAGCTGGGCTATTTAGCTGCAGATGAGAATATTATGCACTGGGAATATTACGAGAAAATGCGTTCTTGGCTGCAGCCAGCTTATGGCTTTCTTATTGCTAAGGCGGTCTTTGGTTTTTTTGGAGATCGACCCTTGCTTGCGGATAGAGCGATCTACTTATGCAATTTTCTATTATTCCTGCTGGCTTTGCTCTATTTTATCAAGTGGCTAAAACTCAAGGAGTTCCGCTATAAGGATACGAGGCCCTTGGCCTTTGTATCTTCCCTTTGCCTGCTTTACCCATACATGCACGCCTATATTACCGTAAAATCACAGGAAAGTTTTTGCATGTACTTTCTTGTGGCTTTTTTCTATAGCTGGCAAAGAGCAGAGGCATTCCTTGCAAAGCAGGGAACAGAAAGGCGTCTTATCTATCTTACTTACTTTCTTTGCGGTCTGTGGGCAGGCCTTGCTTTTGAAGCGCGCTTTCAAAGCGCTGCTTTGCTGCTCGGCTTCCTCTCGGTTTATTTCTTGGACGCTATTATGAAAAAGCAGCGCCGCAAAATTCTGCCCTATCTGCAATGTATCGCAGGGGGCATGACTCTCCTTGTTTGTGCGGCTTTTTTGGACCGCTGGGGCTATGGAAGCTGGGTCTTTGCTCCTTGGAATTATTTTTGGGTCAACTTGGTCGAAGGTATGGCCAGCGAATTTAGCGTTGATCCCCTGTCTTTTTATATTAGGAACAGAATACCAGTTTTGCTGCTTTTTGTATTTGTCATCTATAAGCTGAGATTTCTGGAGAACCTGCAGTATAAGGCGCTTGTATGCGGCATTTCGTGTTTTTTTGTAATGCACTCTAGTATAGAACATAAGGAATATCGCTTTGTCATCCCTCTTTTAGTCCCTTATACGTATTTGCTATTGCAATATGCTAAGCAGATGAGCTGCACCTTAGACCCTGTTGCCATGAAGATCATCGCCTACAAAAAAGGACGCCTGCTCATACTTTCGCTCACCCTGCTCTTTAGCATCATACAGCTGATGGGACATGCCCTGAAGCCTTGGATACATAAAAACCGGCTTTGGCACATTACTACAGCGGGGCTCCCTTTATTGGAAGAGCTGGAGCCTCACAGCAAAGTGATAGCAAGACATACGAATTATTATACTTTCCATGAATTCTTTTCCAAATCTCCTCTCCCAACTATACAAGACAATCTTAGCGATGAAAACAAAGGCCTATTTACAAAGCATGGAGACCGTTACATAGCCCGCGATGCTATGTCGGATTTTTTCGTGCCAAAAACTTTGTATTTGATCTATGCGCTGCCTCAAGACTACCGAAAGGCCTGCCAAGCCTCGCCTGAGGCTTTTCTTTTTGAAAAACAGAGCTACTATGCTCCCCAATCTTCTCTTGCTTCCCTCCAGCCCTTTAGAAGCCTTGCGCCAAACTTGGCAATAAGAGTTATCTACCAAGTTTATGAGACTTACAAGTCTATAGAAGCTTACCTAATGGATGCAGGTACAAAAAGCTTTGGAATGAAGTGGAAAAAACGCAAGTACGAAAAGCTAAAGCAATTTCAGCTTTACAAATGCCAAAGCCTAAAAGACTAAGCGCTAAAGTTATGCTGGAAGTGAAGCGCTATTCCCATTCTATCGTCCCGGGCGGTTTACTTGTCAGATCATAAAAAACGGCTGAAGCGCCTTCCAAAGCGCTCACTAATGTATGGTGGAGTTTCATAAGCAGCTCTGGGGGCATGCAATAGACAGAAGCTGTCATAGCATCCTTAGACAAGACAGGCCGTAAAAGCAGCGCTTCTTTGCTCTTCGAGCTATCCATAGCAGCAAAGACGGGCAAAAGCGCCACTGGAAACTGCCATATCTTATCATAAAGATCATGCTCTGAGAGAAAGCTCCGCACTAGGCTGTCAGCATCCTGTAAAAAACTGATTCGCTCCTTCGTAAGATATGCCTCTTCCTTTCTCATAAAAGTAAGGGCCTCTTTTTGAGGAGCTATGTGCAGGACAACGCGATTAAAATCATGAAAACGGTTCAGTATAGAGCTGGCTTTTTGCAGCAGCAAAGACCAGTCAGGGAAAAGATCCTTATAGAACAAAGCAAGACAGCTGCGATAACTGCGTTTATCTCCTTGCACTCCTACAGAGCGTATAGGCAATATGCCCGCATCTAAGCCCGCGCCTGCCAGCTCTTTTGTGAGCTCCTCTTGGATTCCCAGATGGCTTGTGCTAAACTTAGAGTCTGCGCAAAGGCAGCGCACAGCAAGACCAGGTCCTGGGAAGGGATGCCTTTGCAAGAGCTCCTTATCAATGTTTAGTAATCTGCCCAGCTCCCTTACTTCGTCTTTGTACAGCTCAGCGATAGGTTCTACTACCCTAGACTGTTCCAATAAAGCTTGGATCACCGGCGCACGGTTGTGATGCGTCTTGATAGAGCAGCTATGCTCACCAGCGCCTGATTCAATTTGATCTGGATAAATGGTGCCCTGCCCTAAAAGCCACTCTGAGGCCTTGAGACCTAAAGAGGCGCAGGCTTTTTTTTGGACATCCAGAAAAACTTCGCCTATCACTCTGCGTTTTTGTTCCGGATCGCAAATACCTTCCAAAGCGCTATAAAAATCTTTTGCAGCATTTATAATTTTGAGAGAAATACCAAAACTAGACAAAGCCTTCTCTACCTCTGCCGCCTCACCTTTACGCATAAAGCCTGTATCAATGTGCAGAGCAATGAGATGAGAAGCAGGGAGCACGCGCGCTAAAAGGACAAAGGCCACAGTAGAATCCACTCCTCCAGAAAGTAAAAAGAAAACCTTAGCTTTTTTTTTCTGAAATCTAGCGCGCAATGCTTCTTCCTGCTGAAGCAAAAAATCCTTGAGGCGCCACGTGTCTGCTGCTCCACACAAAGTGATAAAGTTCTTTAAATAAAAACTACCCCGCTCACTTTCCTCTACTTCTGGATGAAACTGTACACCGAAAAGCTTACGCCTACTATCTCCTACAGCCGCATAGGGGCAGTCTTGTGTCGCAGCCAGCGCTTGAAATCCGGGAGGCAGGACCTTGACCTCATCTCCATGACTCATCCATACTACGCTTTTTTTCGTCCTATCTTCCTTCGCAAAAATTTCCTTACTTTCTTTGATGCTAAGGAGGGCAGGCCCATACTCATGCCTTGGGCTTGCAGAGACTATCCCCCCACTTGCCTGCATCAGAAGCTGGTGTCCATAGCAGATACCTAAGATAGGGATGCCTAAAGAAAAAAGGCCGGAATCACAACGCGGGGCGCTGGGCGCATATACCGAAGCCGGTCCCCCTGATAGAATAAGCCCCGCATATTCTGCTTGAGCTTGGGAGGCGCTGAGCTTGGAAGGGGAAAGAATTTCACAATAGGCGCCTAATTTGCGTACCTGAGCTGCAAGCAAATGCGTAAATTGGCCGCCAAAATCAAGCACTCCCAGCTTGGCTTTCTTGGACTCTCTAAGAGAGCTCATATTAAAACAAGGTGCCTTTCAGCCAATAACGTATTGTATAAGGCAAAAGATAATTCAGCCTATGCCCTATGTCATCAATGCGGCCCTCTTCATCAAGCCATACATTCGTAGGATAGACCTGTACTTGGAGAGTATCATGCAGCTCCCTATGCAGATCGCTGGCAATCGTATAGGGGAGCTGCTTTTCTTTTTGCAAGCCCTTGAGAACCTGCGCCTCTTCTGCTGAGATAGCTATCAAAAGGAAAGCCTTGTTATCACGATGTTCTTCGTATATCTTTTTGAGCGAAGCTATCTGTAGTTTGCAGCTTAGGCACCATGTCGCAAAAAAGTGTAACAGGACTTTTTTGCCGCGCAATGCCTCTGCATCCAGAGGCATGCCGCTTGCAATATCTTCCACGGATTCCAGCGCTGCAAAGGCAAAAGGCTGACCCAGCAAGTCTTGGTCTGCAAGATATTCGGGCAGCTTTGTATAGAGTAAAAAAGCTAAAACTAGCAGGAGAGCAAAAGCGGGAGGAAGATAAGATTTGGCAAAAGACCCAAGACGAAAGGAGTGAAACATTGCAGCGACTACTAAGGCCCTATGTAGCTAAAAGCGAAGCTCCACCTTATTGCAGCGCATAGCTATCTAAGAGAGTGGAGACTATCGGGATCGAACCGATGACCTTCTGAATGCAAATCAGATGCTCTCCCAGCTGAGCTAAGTCCCCTTAGGCTCAAGGTCATAGATAGCTTAAGAAAAGCAAGAAAAAAACAGTCTGCTCCTAAACTCTGCTATGTCCCAAGCCCGAAACTTTAACTTGGAAGCTTTCTTACAAGCACAGCTAAGTTTTACAGGATAAGGCTTCGAGCGCCTGTATTAGCTGTGCTAAAGACAGCTCCAAGAGGCAAGGATGCCTCTTATATCAGTTTCAAGGAGGAAACTAAATGATTATTAACCATAACCTTTCGGCTATTAACTCCCATCGTGTTTTGAAATTCCAGCACTGGAAGATCAACACGAATATGGAAAGACTCTCTTCCGGTCTCCGGATCAACAATGCCAGCGATGACGCTTCAGGGCTTGCTGTATCTGAAAAGATGCGCGCGCAGATCAATGGTCTGCGTCAGGCAGAGAGGAATACTGAAGATGGGATGTCTCTAATACAAACAACAGAGGGCTATCTGCAGGAGGTAACAAACGTTCTGCAGAGGGTGCGTGTTCTTGCCATTCAGGCTTCGAATGGCATCTATACGAGTATAGACCGTCAGATGATACAAATAGAGGTGTCGCAGCTTATTGATGAAGTGAATCGTATCGCTTCACAAGCTGAGTTCAATTCTATGAATCTTCTGCTGGGGGATTTTGCGCGTGAGTCAAGAAGAACTTCTATGTGGTTTCACATAGGTCCCAATATCCATCAAAGGGAAAGGATCTATATTGCCACAATGACAGCACGGGCTTTGCAAATCCAAAGTGACGATGGCACCCTCCTTTCGTTATCTACAATGGAGTTCGCAAATGAAGCAATAGGAGTGCTGGATCAGGCATTGCTGCGTATCAACAGACAGCGTGCAGACCTGGGCGCCTATTACAATCGGTTGGAGCATACAGCAAAGGGCTTGATGGTCGCTTATGAAAACATACAAGCTTCCGAATCACGCATACGTGACGTAGATATGGCAGAAGAAAGCGTTGAATTTACGAAAAATCAGATATTAGCGCAGTCTGGGAATGCTATGTTAGCGCAGGCGAATTTACGTCCTCAAGCTGTGCTGCAGCTTCTCCGTTAAAACCTTGCTTTAGTTACATGCAAGGCCTAGGAATCCCTATGCCTTGTAATAGGCGAGGCTTCTTTTGGCTCTGTCTGCAGCATCTTGCTTAGGGCAAGCATTTTGCTGGGGCAGGGCTTTTTTCTTATAGGGATGTAGATGCAAATACAGCGCTAGCGTTTTAGGTACGCTCTTGAGGCGAGGCAAGCACAAATGTAGCCCTATGATTTGCCTGACTGCTTCTGGTATGTAACGCACATGAGCCACAGCGTCCCCTACTCCAGCCCCGTAAATTTTGCATGACCAGCAGAGCTTTACTAGAGTACTAAAACGTAGTAGAGACTCGAGCCTCCACCACGGCAAGGCATAGGCATTGGTCTGGCGCAAACGACACGGCAAGGCATAGGCATTGGTCTGGCGCGGCGACATCCATGTCTTAGCGCCAGACTCTCGCACCTCCTGTGCTCGTGACGCAATGCCTATGCCTTGCACTGGATTGTTCTAGTATGCACAGCTCCAGAAAAAACTATATCCGTATTGCCAGCTCTGTAGGTTTGCCATTCTTATCGCCAGACTCTCGCACCTCCTGTGCTCGTGACGCAATGCCTATGATTTGCACTGGATTGTTCTGGTATGTAAAAGCTCCTGCGTTGTATGCCAGCTTGATTGCAACCTAATGAAATGTTTTTATTTTCTAATACGCAGATCAGCAAGCGTGCTTTTGAGCGCACTATATGCTCTTTTACTCCTAATAGATTTTGTTTTATTTTTTGTAGGTCATGTTCATAATTGGACATAGGTCCCTCCTGTGCTTGTTTGTTATACAAACAACCAGTAAGGAGGGTCCTCAAGCCC
This sequence comes from Leptonemataceae bacterium, assembly GCA_965242745.1. Classification (GTDB taxonomy): domain Bacteria; phylum Spirochaetota; class Leptospiria; order Leptospirales; family Leptonemataceae; genus JABAAI01. The sequence goes on along the minus strand of CBDETG010000074.1, from coordinate 24,034 downwards.
AGAAAGTGTGAAATATGTTCGTAGGTTGTATATTCACGAAGTAAAAAACGCTTGCCTTATAGTGAGGGATAAACAAACTGAATGCAGCTTAGCTATTTGCTGCGCTTATCAAGGGCTTTTTGGCATGTGCTCTTAGCTTGCTTGTGCAGTAATTTTAGGTGATTCGCCGAAAGTTTTTTTTCAGATCGCCAGCGCTCTCACAGCTTTGCAAGCGATTAGGATGGAAGTTGTATGTTGAAGTGGAATTTAGAATTTAGGTCCGTTTTTATTGCTGTACTGATCTCAGGCACTTTGTTTTTTATCGCTTTGTTGCTGCATAAGGCCCGGCCGCAAAGCGAAGTGTCACAGCATGAGCCGCAATTTACCCGAGCAAGCGGCAAGTGCGCCGCATGTCATGTCCAAGAAACTTCGGCTATTGTACGCCAATATGAAATGAGCAAACATGCGCAGGTGGGTGTCAACTGTTACTCGTGTCACAAAGCGCTGGAAGGGCAAAAGAAGTTCGAGCATCGCGGCTTCGTTTTGAGCACGGAAGTTACGCCTATGAACTGCGCGCAGTGTCATGCTAATGAACATGAGCAGTACATGCGTAGCCGGCATGCGGCGCCAGCCTGGGCTGCTGTGCACGGCAAAAAGCATTTTACGAAAGAACAAATAGCGCATGCAGAAAAATATCATAAAGGCGCCGTTGACCGGCCGCCCAATCAACTAGCAGCCCTGGAAGGCGAGAGCGCTATTGCAAGCGGCTGCGATGGCTGCCATGACATAGGCAAGCCCAACCATGATCAATCAGTGGGTAAGTGTACGCCATGCCACAGTAAACACAGCACTTCGATCCGACTAGCGCGTAATCCACAAACCTGCGGCCAATGTCATATGGGGCCGGATCATGCGCAAATTGAGATATATAATGAATCGCCGCATGGCGCTCTCTTTGCGGCGCAATCTCACTACTTTAATCTCGATGCCGACCCCAAAAAGCTGACGACGAAAGATATGTCAGTCCCAGTCTGCGCAACTTGTCACATGAGCGGCTTAGAAGGGCTAAAGGTCACGCATGACGTAAGCGAGCGCCTGTCTTATTTTCTCTTTGCGGCTATTTCATCCAAGAGGCCCCATTATGCACGAGCGCGCTCAGAAATGCAGGAAGTCTGCGCAAAATGTCATGCGCGCTCAAAAGTAGAAAGCTTCTATGAAGACGCAGAAGCCGTTGTGCGCAGCACGAATAAAAAAGTGCAGGCAGCGAAGGACATTATGCAGCGTTTGCGCAAAAAAGGCCTGCTCACTCCGCAAGCCTTTGATGAAGATATTGAGTTTTTATATTTCGACCTTTGGCATTACTATGGCAGAACCGCCAAGCACGGGGCCTATATGGGCGGCCCAGATTTTGTACAATGGCACGGCAACTATGAGCTTTTGCTGAAACTGACAAAGCTTAAAAAAATGGCGCAGGAATTGGAGCATAAAAAACGATGACGCACAGCTTGTATGCGTCTTGGCAGAGCTTCTGGCATAACAAACATAGGCTTGTTAGCCTGTTTATTCTGGCTAACTTTGCCTTTCTGGTGCTGGACATATGGATTGCGCATTATATCAACCAATTTGCGCATGCGGCAGAATGGCTCCCCTTTTACTTTTCGATCTTTGCCAGCCTCAGCCTGAGCGTGACCCTTTTTAGCAAAAAGCTAGGAACAAATCTGCGTTATTATATTCAGCTCGTCATCGCGTATGCGTCTATATTACTGGGCATCGCCGGCATGTATTTCCATCTGGAAAGCCAGTTCTTTACAAATTTAACGCTGAAGAGTTTGGTATACACTGCGCCTTTCGTAGCGCCATTGTCTTACTCAGGGCTGGGCTTTTTGCTCTTACTCAACAACTCTGACATGCAGCAGAAAGACGCAAAAAGATGGGCGCAGTGGCTGATATTTTTAGCTTATGCGGCTTTTGGCGCAATTTTTATTCTGGCGATTTGTGATCATGCCCAAAATGATTTTTTTCATATTACAGAATGGATACCGGTAGGAGCAAGCGCCCTGGCGCTCGGATTTTTAAGCATGCCTGTTATGTTTGAAGCCTTCCCCGCAATACTGCGTTATTGTCGATACATTATGTATGGCATGGCCTTTACAGGCCTTTTAGGTTTCTTGCTGCACTTTATCAGCCTCATGCAGAATTTTGGCTCTCACTTTTTCCCAAACTTCGTTTATGGCGCGCCGCTTTTAGCGCCTCTGCTCTTTACGAATGTTGCCTTTTTGGCTATACTAGGTCTGGATGTTTTGGAGTCCCTTTGCTCCGAGCCCTCCTAAGATATATCATCCTACCTGCGCCTTCATATCCCCAGCGCTCACAAGTTTTAGAGGGGCGCCTAAGCTATATTGCTGCGAAAAAGGCTCTCTATACCTTGCAGAGCAAAGATTTCTTATATTTAGCTTGCCGTACATACCATGCCTCGTCCTAATTGTCTCATCCCAAGCCTTATGTTATTTATAGTATGTGTGGTATTGTTGCGTATATTGGTCCAAAATCTATAGACTCTGTTTTGTTGGTAGGCTTGATTCGTTTGGAATACAGGGGCTATGATTCTGCCGGCATGGCTGTCCTGCATAGAGGCGAGCTGCAAATTCGCAAAGGCAAAGGTAAAATTAAAAACTTAGAAGAGAAGCTGCAAGCCCATCCTATAGAAGGCAACATAGGGATAGGCCATACAAGATGGGCGACACACGGCGAAGCAAACCATTCTAATGCGCATCCACATACCGACACCGAAAACCATATCGCTGTGGCGCATAACGGCATCATAGAAAATCATTATGCTCTGCGCCGCGAGCTCAGCAATGACGGCCATGTTTTTCATTCAGAAACAGATACAGAGGTGATCCCGCATCTCATAGAAGATAAAATGAAAAAGGGTTATGATATACAGGAAGCGCTCTATCGCACGATTTCATGCCTGGAAGGGCGCTATGCTTTTGTCTTGATTTATGACGGGCAGCCAGACTGTATCTTTTTTGCCAAAGACGGCTCTCCCCTTATTTTCGCTAAGGGCAAAAAAGACGCCTTTTTAGCAAGTGACGTGCCTGCCGTGCTGCCTATAGCAAAGAGCTATTATGTGATCAATGACGGCGCATGGGGCTGGGTGCAAAGAGACGGCAGCATGAAGCTCTTCAACAAAAAACACGAGGCCCTTCCCTATACTTTGGCAAATATTGACCTTAGCGTCAAAGACGTAGAAAAAAACAGTTATGAGCATTTTATGCTTAAAGAAATTTTTGAGCAGCCCGGAATTATGCGAAAGATCATCAAAAGCCGGCTGGTGCAAAAGGGCCATGTGCATTTCCCTGAGAAAATATCCAATAACCATTTTCTGGGCCGTTTGAGTCGGATACTTATCACCAGCGCGGGAAGTTCTTGGCATGCTTCTTTGACGGGCAAAATGTACTTAGAGCAATTAACAAAAATCGCTACGGAAGTGGATATTTCTTCTGAGTTTCGCTATCGCAATCCCATTGCTGGAGGGGACACCAAAGTCATCGCCTTGTCGCAGAGTGGAGAAACTGCTGATACTATTGCGAGTATTTATGAGGCGAAGGCAAAATTCCTCAGAGTGCTTTCTTTTGTAAACAGCAAGAATTCAACCATCGCACGAGAGTCGGACACGTACATAGACCTCATGGCAGGACCTGAAATAGGCGTTGCATCTACAAAGGCCTACACGGCGCAGATTCTTCATTTACTGCTCTATGCTATCTTTTTAGCCAGCATACGCTGGGTCTTGGATAAAGAAGAAAGAAAGCAGCTCTTTGATGAAATTCGCAAACTGCCTGAGCAAATGGAAGAGATTCTTAGTCAATCTGAGATCATCAAGAATTGGGCGGCTGATTTTAAAAATACGAAAGACTTTGTCTTTTTAGGAAGGTCTTGGAATTACGCTACTGCGCTGGAAGGCGCATTGAAACTCAAGGAGATATCTTATATCCATGCCTCAGGTTATGCTGGAGGTGAATTCAAGCACGGGCCTATTGCGCTTATTACAAATGAAGTGCCCGTTTTGTGTATTGCTACGCAAAGCGAGACTTATGAGAAGATGCTTTCCAATATAGAAGAAGTCAAAGCGCGCAAAGGCCCGATTGTGGCTTTATACACAAAAGGTGATGAAATCGTGCCAAAGAAGGCTGATTATAGTTTCCCTATTCCTAAGTGTCTTCCTTTGCTGAGTCCTATCTTGAATGTACTGCCCTTGCAGCTCTTTGCCTACTACGTTGCCAGAGAAAGGGGCTGCGAACCAGATCAACCCAGAAATTTGGCCAAGTCCGTTACTGTAGAATAAGAGTTTCAAAGCCGCCGCATACAAGCCTGACTCAGGCCCTTGCTCTGAGAGCAGCATGGGCGCTAGGCCCGTAGGTTGAACAATTCCCGGTACAGCAGCGCTGCCAGGCCGCATCTTATTGCTCTCTAGCGCATAGAGCTGCGCCTGCTTGTAGAGCTCTTTGCGCGCTTTATAGCGCCTTTCCATTTCCTCCAGACGATAATTGAATGATTTATGCTGGCTTTGCAGGAAGTAAAAAAAGCTTCCTTTTGCTTCCTGTCCCTTTGTTATGCTTTGCGTTCCTTGCAGATTCCGCTCTGCTGCTTTGCTGCCATGCTGTATAGATTGGTAGAGTAAAGAGGCCCGCTCCTGCGCCAGCTTTTCAGCCTGCCCAGGCAAAGCCTGCCATGCTGTGTGCAGGTCTATGGGGCGGATCATCGCGACCTCCATTTATGATATGAGGGCAGATTCTGTTTTTTCCTTTCCAGCTTATCCATTTTTACATAACCATTTTCATAAGACAAAGTAACCGCGTTATAGGTATCTGTAATTTTCTGCTTAGCTTGTAATATATGGACCTCCACGCCGGGGAAAATCTGCCTTTCTGCATGCACTTTGCTATTGGAACTTGCTTTTAAGAAATGCAGTTTCAGTTTTTCTGTTTGTTTGATAGCGTCTGCCTGCTCTCTTTCCAGCTGCCTTAGCTCAGATTGCTTCTGAGCTAAAATTGCCGCCTGCTTTTCGCTAAAACCCGCCCCGCCTGCTTTCCTGCGCGACAGTAGTATCGTCAGGCTTTGTTTTACGCTGGTGATCTGCGCTGCAACTTTTTGGCTCAGCTGCTTGTTATTTTCATAAGCTTCTACAATGAGCGGGTCTAGGCCTACAGTAAGACGAGTATTTGTGTATGCCGTAGAGCCAAGGAGACGCGAGTAGATTTCCTTAGCTGCTATGAGATATCCGCCTACGATCTGCGCTCTGCGGCCATTGCATATGATAGAGTCGCCTGCCGCCACTTTGGATCGGAGTATGCCGTCTGCAACGAGGACATTCGCCGGCGCATTAATATTCGCATCTTGTATATAACGCGCAACTACATTACCGCCGGTTGACTCGATATGACTCCCCTGCACCCCAGCGCGCACTACGATATCGCCCTCCGCTTCTATGCGCGCCCTTTGCACTCCTCCATGCACCTCTACATTCCCTGCAGCCTTGATTTCAAAACCATCTAAAACCGCCCCTCCCACAACTACAGATCCCAAAAAATGAATATTACCTGTTTTAGGACCTACATCTTGGATGACTCGATATACAGGCTCTACGCAAATTCGCCCCCTAGTCAGCACAACCTGTCCATTCGTCTGCGCCGTGAGCTTTGTACCGTCCTCTGATAAAATGGTTCCCTTGCCCGCCCTGAGGTCTATATCTTTGCCATGCTTAGGCTCTACGATTCGATTAAAAACTGTGAGCCCCGGCTTGCCCTTTTGGGCGGGAATTTTTTCAGCTAAAAGCTGACCCACAACCACGTTTTCAATAATATTGAGATTCTTGAAATCCACGCGCCCCAAAGCGTCTTGTTTTAAGTGCAGTATGTTTCTTTTTACATTGACTTTGTAATCAATCGCTGCGTCTTTTCCTCGCTGCGGCGCCTGCCCCTCAGCTGCCAGGATAGGCTTCTGATACAAGTCCTGCAAAAGCGCTTCTTCTATCTCTTTTTCCTTATAGCCGCAGACAACAAGATGCGCTTTCAAGACGGCTACAATATCGTTGCTTTCCAAGTGACGTCCTTTCGGGCCTGGAGCTGTGGTATACACAAAGGCTTTCATATGATCAGGGCTGATTTCCACTCTGCAAGTAGCGTCATTCTCCGATTGATGCGTAAAGTGCCCAATACGAACAGCTTCGCCTGTGGCTTCGTTCATACATTCTGTTACGCTCATTTCATCGAATTTGTCTACGCCAGCCTGATAGAGAGCCTTCGCCACATCTTCACGCTGCATAGCTTTGCCATTGTTCTTGGGAGGGAAAACTCTGAGGAAGACCCCGCGAAAGTAATTGCGCACAATTACACGCCCATCTATATCTTGGACGGCATCCATCCCGGCCAGGTCTTTGTTCAGGAGACGATGCCCCACGCCTAAGCTGACAGAGAATTCCTCCAGATCAGCGAAGCGCTCTTCTTCCGGGAGCAAATGGACTTGCAAGCGATAGGGTTTCGTGCGAAAAAGGGACTGCTTCCCGCGCTCAAGAATCGTATAATCTAAAGCTGTCAGCTCTATGTTCCAATGCTGCGCTGCTCTGTTCAGGCAGGAGGCTATGCTGAAGCCGACAACCTCTACTTTATCCTGCAAAGCATCAGGCGCATTCTTTGCGGCTTCCAACAAAGTTTCTTTCAATCGGCCCATTTGAGTCAGGTCTGCGCTTGCATTCTGCCGCTATTTACCACATCGCCTGCGCAGGTATCCACATGTATTAAGCTTCACTATCTTATTCCAATCACGCCACGCTAGACTGTCATAATATAAGAACCCATATTATCATGATGCGCAAGCCTTTTTAGGTCAAGCGCTTTTTTACAAGCTATTGTACAAGCTGCGGGCTTTTCTCAAACGAAGCGAAGAGCTATGCCTTTTGCATCTCTAGGAAAGCTTCCTCTATAATAGCAAGCCCTTCCGCCGCTTCTTTTTTGGACAAGTTCAGGGGAGGAAGAATACGAAGACTGTGTTTGGCTACCGCATTCACAAGCAGGCCTTTCGCAGCGCAGAGAGTTACAAAATCCTGCGCTGGAAATGCGCAGTCTATAGCCAGATGGAAACCTTTGCTGCGCAGCGCCAGAAAAGCGGGAGTATTTTTTTGTAAAACGAGAAGTCTTTTGCGCATATAATCGGAAAGCTGCCGCACATTAGCCAGGAGCTGGTGTCTTTCTATGATAGCCAAGGTTTCCAAAGCAGCCCGCGCAGCAAAGGGATTACCGCCTAGGGTTGTGCCATGCTGGCCTCTTTCTAAGCAATCCGCATATTCCTGCGCTGCTACCAGAGCGCCGATTGCTATACCGGAGCCCAGCGCTTTGGCCAAAGTCATAAGGTCTGGTTGGATCGCATAATGTTCATAGCAAAAGAGCCTGCCTGTCCTCCCTATGCCTGTCTGCACCTCGTCCACAACGAACAAAACCTTATGCTCGCGGCATAACTTCCGAGCTCTTTGTACATAAGTTTCATCTAGAGGATGGACGCCGCTTTCTCCTTGGATAAGTTCTATGAAAAATGCGCAAATCTCCTTTCCCTTTTCTACAAGAGCGCCTTCCAAAGCCTCTATATCGTTTGGAGGCAGATAGATGTGAGCGTCCAGCAAGCGGCCGAAGCCCTGATGGATTTTTTTCTGACCACTGAGACACATAGCTGCCGTTGTGCGGCCGTGGAAGCTTCGCTCCAAAGATAAGATCAAGTCTGCCTTGTTTTTACGTTTTTGTCCATAACTGCGGCATAGCTTAAAGGCTGCCTCGTTTGCCTCTGCTCCTGAGTTGAAGAAAAAGGCCTTCGCCGGCGGGAAGCTTTGCTCCACAAGCTTTTGCGCAAGCTCTGCTTGTTCTGGGATATGAAAGAGGTTTGAGACATGCAAAAGCGTCTTAGCCTGCTTGCAGAGGCTGCTCACCAGCTCAGGATGGCTATGGCCAAGGGAATTCACGGCGACTCCACAAACGAAGTCCAAATAAGGGCGCCCTTCAGAATCAAAGAGATAGGAGCCCTCCCCTCGCACGAAGCTTAGGGGCGAGCGCTTCACAAGGTCGAGCGTATAGGTCTTTGTTTTCTGGTGTACAAGATTATTTGGCTCCATGCTCTTTTCCTATTTCTACAAAATCTGGTATTTGCATCGTCATGCAGTGCAAAGCGCCACCCTCCAAAATCATAGAGCTGACGTCCACAGCTTCTATATGATGCTTTGGGAAACAGTTTTGCAGGATGCTCACAGCTTCGTAATCCGTTTTTTCTCCATAGACCGGCATCAAAAGCAGGCCGTTTGCTATATAGAAATTAGCGTAGGTGCGGGCTAATGCGCGCCCTTGTACATATGCCTGAGGGGGGAGCGGCAGGTCTATCATTTCCAGATGGACCTCTCTATCCTCGTCCTGCAAAGCTGTGCAAAAACGAGAGGCGCTTTGCAGACGCCTGCGGTTTTCTTGTAAAATATCATAGGCCGCTTCGTTTTTCTTTGCGCGCGAACATAGCGCCGTATTGGGGGCGACAAAACGGGCGCTCATATCCACATGACCATCCGTATCATCACCTGGCAAAGGCCCCTTGATCCACACAAGCCGTTTTTTCCCTAGATACAAACAAAGCTCTTTTGCCCATGCTTCATGACTCATATAAGGGCGGCGATAGAGCAGACAAGATTCGCTGACAAGGAGCGTATCGCCATCCGTATCAAAAGCGCCCCCCTCCAGCGCCATATTGCGATTGATAGACCTATGCCCCCATTGGCTGAGCAGGATTTCTCCTGCAGCGCAGTCTTCTTCCCAAGGGCTGTATTTCTTAGCCCATCCGTCAAAAGCATATTGGATTGCAGTACGAGAATCTACCCAGAGGGGCGCATAATCACGGACCCACACGTCATTTGTAGGGATGCTATGAAAAAATATAGGTTCGCACTCCGTGCCGGGCGATGAGGGCTGGCCTTGTTTTTTTAGGACTTTCGGACTCTTGGCAATGCGCTCTTGGATGCCCGCCTTAGCAGAGCTGTCTCTTAGCAATATGTGCAGCTCTTCTACGCAGCTTAAAGCAGCAGCAATACGAGCCCACGTATTTTGGATTTCAGCATAATGGCCTGACCACAGCTCGGGGCGCTGGGGCCAGCTCAAGAGACTTGCCCTATGTTTATGCCATTCTGGAGGAAAGTACATCGGCAAATCATAGGCATTGGTCTGGCGCGGGCGACATCCATGTCTTAGCGCCAGACTCTCGCACCTCCATGTGCTCGGGACGCAATGCCTATGATTTGCACTGGATTGTTCTAGTATGAACAGCTCCAGAGGATAGCGCTAACGCGACATATCGGCAAGGCATAGGCAACGCACATGAGCCCCCGCTTCCCTTTACTACAACAAGCCCCGCCTTAGCGCCCCGCCGAGTCTTCTCAGTTGCTTGTGGTGGTCGTACCCGTGACCCCTGCTGCATCCAGGTAGCCAGAACCGATGGCGCCTTGACCCGATAGCTGTATTGGTTGTTGGCCGTCAGCGTCCGACAAAGTAGCATCGTTGTGCCGCTGACCAGCTGGCTGTTCCCGCTATCTTCGCAGCGGGCGGGGATGCGCTGCTCCCACTGGCATAGTTGAGGATAACGCCTGTGGCATTCGTACTGAGGGTGGCAGCTCAGGGCGATGCTTGTTGCGGCAGCCGCGTCCCGAGTAGACCAGCCACAATCGGCAAGTTGCGCAGCCAAAGCGCCGCAGCCGGGATCGTCACCCCGCGCAGGCAGGGATCGTTTGCCCGATCGATGGTGAGGTCACCCCAGATGCCTGGGTTCCAGGTGCGATAGATATAGCGCCCTGAGCCGCCGCTGGGGAAATGGGCGCCGCGTACTTTCATCGGCCGTCTGCAGCCACGTCTGCCGGGCGGAAGACCAGGTCAGCGCCGCGGTAGCCTGCGTACAGCCCGCCGTCATACGTCATTATTGTCCACATCAGAATCGCCGTCCGTTGTGGTGGCCGCATTGCTGTCATCTGGCTCCGTCGGCGGTGGGATCGGCATCGCAGGCGCCAGAACCAATGCCATATTCGATACCCTCAGTAGCCGACATAGTAGTTTCTGCCCAGAATGCGTGCCGCCTTCGGAATTGACGCTTTGACTACCAGCATCAGCGCCGATCTGTCCACCTCCCGCCGTGGCAGAGCCAGCCGCAAAGACATTGCCCAGGGCTATGCTGTGTTAAGGACCGCCCCCGCAATGCCGCCTGCCCTGACTATTAAAACGCTGTTGAAACCAGAAACAACCTGGGCCGCCCATATAATCATTGCGGAGAATTGCCATCTTGGAGACATTGCCGCTTGCCAGGCTCACCTGTGATTCGCTGTATCGTTGCTTACCCCACCAGCCCGGCCATAGACATTGCAGCAATATATTCCCGCCATTCGGAAACTATTGCCGCTCAGCTGCTCACCTGTGACTCGCTGCCAAAAGCCTGTCGCTGAGCCGCTTACTGTGCTGCTGGCATAGGAGCCGCCATCGAGCAGAACATTGCCACTCAACTCTCCCGCCAGACCCCCAACATAAACGATACCAGAAGCAGTGCTGTTCTCTCCTGAGATAAGACCTCCCCGAAGTGAGATGGCGCTTAGCACAGCATGCCTGACCTGACCAGCCCGGCCCCACCAGACCGCCTGATGAAAAGAGAGTTACCATTACTACCAGTTACTGTCGCCCTAGGGGTGGAGCCAGCCGGCCACGTGCTGCATTGCTGCAGCCTTGTGCCGCTCACGCCGCCGCAAAGCGCGCCGGCGGCGTATTCGGTAGCCGGGTTGTGCTTATGGTACAGATTGCTGATCGTATGCCCCCGCCCGTTGAAATTCCCGCTGAAAGAGGCGCTGCCGTTGCCGCCAATGGGCGTCCAGGACATCTGCCCTGCTCCGCAGGCATCAGGGTTGCTGCTGTCGCCGTCGTCCGGGGGTGAGGTCGCTGCCGTTTGTGCCGTTATCGAGGGGCCGTCACTGAAATGGGACAAGCTCGTAGCCGCAGGCAGCTGGCATTTGCGTCTATATCAGCCCGCAGTTCGTAGTGGGCATTTAGGTTGTCTTTGACTTTCAGAAGGCCTGCGTAGTCACAGATGACATAAGGAGCAGCCTGCGTGCCCATCCCGTAGAAGCCCACCCCCGCTGTGGTGAACAGGTCGCTGTGGCAATGGGGCAGGCACTGGTCACCTGCCATGCTCTGGGTTTCGTCTGCGCCACAGGCGCGGCAGGAGTTTCCATCCGGGCTGATCAGCGTCTCACCCGTGCATAGGCATCGTCCCATACTCTCGCTTGAGCTGGCGGGACAGCTGGCGATACATTGCAAGCCAAGCAAATTGACCACCTCGCCCGCCCCGCAGGAGCTGACGCATTGTTCACCCGCAAGATTGAGCGCCTCGCCCGACTCACAGGAGCTGACGCATTGCTCGCCCGCAAGATTGAGCGCCTCGCCAGACTCGCAGGAGCTGACGCATTGCTCGCCCGCAAGATTGACCACAGACGTATTGCCAGTGCATTCCATACAGTTGCCGTCTGCTGTGGCGACATGGCTGGGCATGGCCTGACAGGCCGCATCCGTAATGCATTCGGCCTCGTCCAGCACGCTAAATTCGCCTGAGCTGAAATCCTGGCAGTCTGCCGCGCTCATGCAGGCGGTTTTTTCCATATTACGAATAGAATCTGTGCCCGTGCAAGTTTGGCAGTCGCCGTCTGTAGTGGCCACGCGGCCATCTTCGGCAACGCAGGCCGCATCCGTAATGCAATCTGCGCCGTCCAGCACGCTAAAGCGATTGTCGCTTTGGCTCTGGCAGTCGCTTTCGCTCATGCACGCAGTTTTTTCCATATTACGTATGGGGTCGTCTCCTGCGCATTGCTCGCAGTCGCCATCAGCTGTGGCAACATGGCCCGCTATATCCATGCAATCGGCGTCTGTAATGCAGCGGCTTTCGTTTAGCACGCTGTAGCGATTTTCGCTGAGGCTCTGGCAGTCAGCTATGCTGGTGCAGCCATCCTGCTCGTGATTGACCACTGGCGTGTTGCCGCTGCAGGCCTTGCACTCGCCCTCCGCATTTGCAAACTGATTTGCCACGCTGGTGCAGGCGCTTTCCCTAATGCAGCTCTGCTCGTTTGTGCTCACGACCTTGCCATTGTCGCCTCGGCATTTGCTCTTCGTAATGCAGCCGTTCGGGGTCACAGTCGTATTGACAAGCTCGTTTGCCAAGCAGGTGTTCTCGATGCAGGTATTATCCGATGGATTGTGAATCATATCGCCCGTGCAAGTCACCATGGTCTCGCAGGTAGGCTTGTTGTCGGGCTTGAGCTCTCCATCATCGCAGCTGGTCACGCAAGCCGTCCTGTCCGCGTTGGGATACTGCGGATCCGTGCATGCCACGCACTGATTGTTCTGGAGCGCCTGATTGCCCGTGCATGTCGGCGTGTCTGCGCTGATGCAGGCCGTCTTGTCAGCATTGGGCTTCTGCTGCGCAGGGCAGGCTTCGCACTGATCGTTTTTGAGAATCTCGCTGCCCGTACAAGTCGGCGGGCCTCCTCCGCCATTGCCTGAGGAGTCTCCTCCACCACCGCCTCCGGTATCGCAGCCCGCCAGAGTCAGGCTCAAGCTGATGGCAGCCAGCATCATAAAACGAGAGGCAGCTGCGCTGTTTTTCCATGCAGCTGCGCTGTTTTTCCATGCAGCTGCGTTGCTTTTCCATGCAACTGCGTTGCTTTTCCATGCAGCTGCAAAGTTTTCCAGTAAGCCAGCAGAGCCAAGGCCCGGCTGATTAAACAAAATGTTATGCGCATGATAGGGAGCGCATTCCCTAAGTTTTTTTATAATAGACATCTTCATGTCCTCCTTTCATAAAAAATGACTGCCCCGCATGCAGGACAGTTCTATTACTTAATTTAGACAGGCGCTAGAAAATGGCAAGTCTTTATTGTAAAAAAATAAATTTTTTGGGGAACAAAAAAGCAGGCTGCGACCTGTTGAGGTATGGGGAGAGTCTGAGGACGCAAAGTGCGCATACACACTTTGCCATGATTCTAAGGCGCGCTTTTTTGTGGTATGGGACGTCTGTGGAAGCAAAGTATGCGTTGCATACTTTGCTACGATTTAAGGCGCGCTTTTTTTGTGACACAAAAACGAGGATCAAAACCTTGTTATAGTATTAGGAAGGTTGAGGAATTTTTGCTTGACACTTAGCTGCTTACTATGTCTACTTATAGTACAAGACTAACACAGTATAGGCCTTTTCATTACTGGAGAAGGCAGGAGCAGGATTCCCCTGTTGTCATGCAAAAGAAAGATACAAAAAGAAAACCTATGAGCTTGCAAGAACTGTGGGATAAAGTTGTAGCGCTAAGTATCAGCTTTAACTGGTTAAAGTGGAGTATAGGAATAGGCCTTGCTATTATCTTTTTTATGCTAAGAGACGCAAAGCAGGAAATACAAGAACTAAGGGCAAGCACAAAACAAGAAATACAAGAACTAAAAGCAAGCACAAAGCAGGACAAGGAAGAATTAAAGCAAGACATACAAAAGCTGGAGACAGACATAAAAGAAATAAGGACGCTGCTAATAGAGTTTATACAAAAACAAACACGCCGGCCCCTGCCACGGGTAAGAGATTAGCAAGCCCAGCATGGACGCAAAGCGCGCGGCGCATACCAGAACAAGGCAGGCAAGCTATCTACTACTCCCATACAAACACCAGCAAGCCCGCAAGGGAAGCGTACGCGAAGGCAGGGTGGGCTAGCAGGCTGGCTTTCTATAGCCGCGCTTGCCTAGCGCTAACTTGTCTAATTTGAAATGGAAAAGCAAAGAGTGATGCAATACTTGTGATATCATACGGCAGACTTAGAGTCTTCACAACAAGGATGCGCAAGGGACTGCTAGAATCGTTGGTTAATCCCAAAATATACTCTCTGGAAGTTTGGATTCATGAAGACATCTGTTCGGGCATTCGTTGCTTTATAGGTCCCTTTGCGAGGCGCGCTCATATTGAGAAATTCTAAGAAAAAATCTCTGCGCCCTTTCAGTTTGATCATAATGCCTATAACAGAATGGTAGCCTACGGCCTCTTCCAAAGTATAGGTCTCTTCAAGCCCGCCTGACTCGCCGGCTGCCTGCACAGAAGTATCGATGTTCAGTTCGTAATGTATAACATAGGAAAGACCTGCTCCAAAGTATATCCTAGAGCGCACGTTCCACATAGATACGCCGATGATGGCGGGCAGCTCATATCTCTCCTGCGTCAAGGTGTAACGTATATTCCTGTCTATAATTTTCTTCTCAGGAGCCCAATCAAAAAGAAAGCCCGTACGAAAATAAAACTGATCGTCGTAAAAAGATTTTCTATAGTAAATAACGCCGCTGAAGCCTTCGACATTCCCAATTACTTGGTTGCGGGAATGGCCAATAACAGGTCCCACATAATCATCATAAATACTCAAGCCATACTTTAAGGTGCCAGGGGCTGCAAACAGATTCTGGTATGAGGCAGCCATAGTCAAAAATAACAGGCAAGTATAAAAGCAGAAACGCAGCATGATACTAAAGAAAGCAACGAAAATACAAAGCCATTACCCCACGTATAGTACGAGAAGGCAAGCACTTAATCTTGCCTGTGGCATGCGGGCAGCTCCTGCGCCCAATGCCACAACAGCTTTACTTTTCCCTCTTGCAGACTTGACATTCTCTAAGGCCTAGGGAAAAGGGAATAGAAGTCACTTCTATAATAACATGAGCTTCCAATTACCATTTGCGAGGCCTGATATAGGTCCAGAAGAAAAAGATGCCGTGCTGCGGGTTTTAGATTCCGGCTGGCTGAGCTCTGGGCCTGAAGTAGCAAAACTGGAGCAGGAATTTGCCAAAGCCCTGGGAGCGCGGGAAGCCGTGGCTCTACATTCATGCACAGCGGCTCTGCATCTTGCTGCAGCAGCGTGGAACTTAGGTCCCAAAGACGCAGTCATTGTACCAGCGATCACTTTTACAGCCAGCGCTGAGATATTCAGCTACATGGGGACTTTGCCTCTTGTGCTGGATGTGGATCGTGATTCCTACTTGCTTTGTCCTCAAATCATTTGCGACTTTATAGCTAAGGAATGCAGCTGGGACTCTCAAAAAGAAGTTCTGCTTCATATCCCAAGCCAAAGACGCATACGAGCTCTTGTTCCCGTGCATCTGGGAGGCAGGCCGTGTGAGATGGATGGGCTCTTAGCGCTTGCCAAAGAGTACAAACTCAAAGTATTAGAAGACGCAGCGCATGCCTTCCCATCTACGTACAAGGGGCGCTCTATAGGCTCTATAGGAGACGCGACAGCCTTTAGTTTCTACGCAACGAAGAATTTGACAACAGGGGAAGGAGGCATGCTTACAACGAATCATAGAGTCTTGGCAGATCAAATACGTAAAATGCGTCTGCATGGAATAGAAGGCCAAAGCTATGAACGCAAAGGCTGGTCTTATGACGTAGTATGTGAAGGCTATAAGTACAACATGACAGATATTTGCGCTGCTATAGGAAGAGTGCAGCTAAAGCGCACTGAGGAGATGTACAAAAAACGTCTTGCCATTCACAAAGTCTATGAAGACGCTTTCCAAAAGCTAAAAGGCATCAGAAGCAGCCCTGCCACTCCTCACGGCTCTTCTTATCATCTCTACACTATCGAAATCCTCCCGGACTTAGCCTTCGGAAGAGAGGAATTTGCGCAGAGGCTTAGCAGCAAAGGGATAGGACTGAGTCTGCACTTTATTCCATTGTATCGCTTCAGCTTTTATCAGAAGAAATATGGGCTGTCACGGCAATCGTATCCCAACTCCGAAAGCATTTACAAAGGCATACTCTCGCTCCCCATCTACAGCGCTATGAATATAAAAGACGCCAAGCGCGTAGTAGATGCTGTCTATGAAACAGCCCGCTCATAAAAAAGATTTTGCAATCCGCTTCTAGTACAATTCTACAGAACAAGGCCCCCGGGGATGGACGCAAATACGCCATTTCCCAACCCGTACATCTCTCTGGAAATGGCCTTCTTGAAAAAAAGAGCCGTCCCGGTAGAAGTATATCCATTTTCCATCCGCTTTGTTATTGCGAAAAAAACCTTGGTAAAACACTTGGCCATTCTTATAGTAACCTTTCCATGGACCCTGCTTGCGGCCTTTTTTGTAATTACCTTCTTTTTCTACATTGCCTTCCGTATCATAGTGTGACCATAAGCCCGCTTTGATCCCATTGCTATAACTGCCTTGCGCCTTTTTCCTGCCGTTAGGATAATAAAAAAGCCACTTCCCCTCCCGCCTTTTCTTCCTGTATGCGCCCGCTGCTTTGAGACGCCCATTTTTATACCAAACTTTACGCACCCCAGCATGGTCTAAAATCCAAAGAGAATGTTTGACCAAATAGAAAGCTGTCTCGGGAATAGTTCCAGGTCGCTCTGGCTTGCCGGAAGACTGCAAAGTATGCGCAGCGCAAAGCAGGAGCGTTATGAGGCAAAGCGTGAAAATGCGCGTTATTTTGCGCTGCTTTCTGCAATCATAAGCAAGCTCTTGCTGGAAACTTCTCTTTTGCATAGTAGAACGCTATGTCCTCAATATATCTACGGAATGATGTTGTCTATTTCTTAAGTGAGAATATACGCAAGAGCGCCCATCCTAAACAAGCTCAGGAATATAGAAAACTGCACTTTAGGGAAAGAGGCCCAAACAAAGCTTTCTTATTTTGCATTATATTAGGAATACAAAAAAGATTTGACCTAAGAGCTAAGAAAAAGCAAATAGAGGCAGCATGTTAGAAAACATTATCACAATTCAAAAAGACATTCTGGCGCAGCTCACGTCCGCACTCGCCCAAAAGGCGCAGTCGCAAGGACGCATCTCTAACAGCAAAATAGATGAAAATCAACTGATCCACTACAATTTTGCCTACCACAGCGCAGAAGCGCAGCTCGCCGCGCATTTCGCCAAATACAGCAAGCAAAAAGAAAAAGGCGCCGGCGAGTTAGAAGAAAACATGGCCATACTCTTTGCCGGAGAGTCTCTAAGCCATCTGCGTTGCGAGCTCGCCAATCGCCAAGCCGAGTATGGTATTCCATCTGAGGAAATGAACAAGCTCTTCAGCGCGAGGAACAATCAACTGATACAAGAAGCTCTGAGCTATAAGCGTTACAATGCTGTGGCAGATAAAGTTTTGCAGCAAAATTATGGCTATTCTCAGTTAACTGAGGAACAGACTATGATGAGAGACACGTTTAGGCAGTTTGCTGATGAAGTTGTAAGCCCTCAAGCTGAGCAAACGCATCGTCATGATCACTTTATTCCTGATAACATCATCGATGGCTTATCAGAAATGGGCGCCTTCGGTATTACGATTCCCGGAGCATACGGAGGCTATCTGGATGATTACGGCAATATAGGCATGATGCTTGTTACAGAGGAGCTTTCACGAGGCGGACTCTCTATAGCCGGCTCCCTGATCACTCGTCCTGAGATTCTTAGCAAGGCCCTTTTGAAAGGAGGAACGCAGGAGCAAAAAAGTAAGTGGCTGCCTGCCATCGCTGCCGGGGACATATTTAATGCCGTTGCCGTAACAGAGCCGGATTATGGGAGCGATGTGGCGTCTATGAAGCTAGATGCAAAAAAAACAGAGGGCGGCTGGCTTATGAATGGCGTGAAAACATGGTGCACTTTTGCCGGCTACGCAGATGTCCTCATGGTATTAGCCCGCACAGAAAAAGACATGTCTCTCAAACACAAAGGCTTCTCTATACTTTTGGCCGAAAAACCCCGCAGCAAGGAGCATAAGTTTCGTCATGTTCAGGAAAAAGGCGGCAAAATAACCGCTTCGGCCATCCCCACCATAGGCTATAGAGGGATGCACAGCTATGAACTGAGTTTTGAGAACTATTTTGTACCTGATGCAAATCTCATAGGCATGGAAGAGGGCAGAGGAAGGGGATTCTATTTACAAATGGAAGGTTTTACGGGTGGTCGCATACAAACAGCGGCGCGGGCTAATGGCCTAATGCAGGCAGCTCTGGAGGCAGCGCGCTCCTACGCTTTGCAGCGCAAGGTGTTTCAGAAGGAAATTGCAAACTATCAGCTTACAAAATGGAAGCTGGCCCGTATGGCCTTTATCATACAAGCCTCCCGGCAGTACTCTCTTCATGTAGCCAGTCTTATGGATGCGGGCAAAGGCAGTATGGAAGCTACTCTCATCAAGCTCTATGCTGCACGCATATCAGAATGGGTCACCCGTGAAGCCATGCAGATACACGGCGGCATGGGTTATGCGGAAGAATATGCTGTTTCTCGTTATTTTCTGGATGCGAGAGTCTTCTCTATTTTTGAAGGAGCAGAAGAGGTAATGGCCTTGCGCGTCTGCGCTAAG
This sequence comes from Leptonemataceae bacterium, assembly GCA_965242745.1. Classification (GTDB taxonomy): domain Bacteria; phylum Spirochaetota; class Leptospiria; order Leptospirales; family Leptonemataceae; genus JABAAI01. The sequence goes on along the minus strand of CBDETG010000074.1, from coordinate 5,617 downwards.
GAGCTGCTCCAACAAGCCCTGAAGTAATGATGAAATGGCGTTTTCTGCCTGAAGCAAGGCCCGCTGACTGCCCTCCACCCGCTCCCCCAAACTTAGCCAAAGCTGTCTCGTTTTTTAAGATGGAAGGGCTTGGGAATGATTATGTTTTCATTGATATGGCGCAGTTTGGAGCCTCAGCTGGCCCCAATAGAAAGCAGAAGCATGGAATAGAAGTAGACAAAAAGCATATGCGACAGGCAGAGTCTTATTTCAGCGCATCTCTGATACGTCAGGTCTCCGACCGCCATCGCGGCATAGGAAGTGATGGCTTGGTTTTGTTGTATCCTGTACAATCTCAGGAAGGGGAAGCGCATCACGCTATGCGGATGTGGAATGCCGATGGGAGCCCCTCTCCTATGTGTGGTAATGCCTTGCGGTGTATAGCTCTGTGGGAATACTATCAAAGCTCACTTGGGCAGCTAAGGAAAGACTTTCTGATAGAAAGCCAATGCGGCCTGCATCAAGCGCAGGTATCCTTCCCGAATGATAGGGCATGGATACAAGTGCAGATGACAAGCCCCTTTTTCGAGGCAGACTCCATCCCGCTGGCTTTGGACAAGACTCAAGCATGGAAAAGAATTGGGCCGCTGCTGGAGGCGCAGGTCTCTGTTAAGGATTACGGATTACAAAGGATATATGCTCTTTCTATGGGCAATCCCCACTGCCTGCTTTTTACTGAAGAATTGACAACTGCGCCGCTTGAAGTCTTAGGGCCGAGCTTGGGGACACACCCCGCATTCCCAGAAGGCAGCAATGTCAGCTTTGTTTGTCAAAAAAAAGAGGGCCTTTTTGTCCGCACTTATGAACGAGGCAGTGGAGAGACGCAGGCTTGCGGGAGCGCCGCCTGTGCAGCGCAGGTTGCAGCTGTCTTGAAAAACAAAGCGCCTGCCAAGCAGAAGGTCTTTCTGCCGGGAGGACATTTAGAGATCGAATGGAAGAGCAATGCAGCACAGACAGAAAAGCCGCCGCCCGTTCTCATGTGCGGCAGCGCCACATGGCTCTACAGCGGGCGTTTCTTTTGTTCATGAAAAAAATAAGATTTGCCAGCACGAAGCCTTGTGAAAACCTGTATTTTATCTCGCTAAAACATGGCTAAAAAGAAAACAAGCAGCAACTCTGCAAAAAGTACACTAAAGGCCCCTTCACCCGCACAAAAGCAGCTAGAGTCCAAAAATGGTTCCGCCCATCTGGGACACATAGAGCGTACGAATATCCAAAAAGCCTTACTCAAAGGTCTGCGCGTTGTACCTGTAGACGTAGAAAACCAGATGAAAGAGGCCTACTTAGATTACGCCATGAGCGTAATTATAGGCCGGGCTTTGCCTGATGCGCGTGATGGTTTAAAGCCTGTGCACCGCCGTATACTCTATGCTATGCACGAAAGAGCATGGAGACATGACAGAGCCTACGTAAAGAGCGCCAAGATCGTGGGTGAGGTAATTGGTAATTATCATCCCCATGGCGACTCAGCTGTATATGACACCTTAGTACGTATGGCGCAAGAGTTTGCAATGAGCGCTCCTCTGGTAGACGGTCAAGGCAACTTTGGCAGTATAGACGGAGACCGCCCTGCTGCCTATCGTTATACAGAAGCGCGTCTTACAAAAATCGCTGAGTCACTGCTCTATGATATTGACCGCGCTACTGTAGACTTCAGCCCCAATTTCGATGCAACGCGTAAAGAGCCTGTCGTACTCCCGGCTGCATACCCAAATCTTTTGGTAAACGGCGCAAGCGGTATCGCCGTAGGCATGGCTACCAATATACCGCCCCATAACATCAAAGAAGTAATAGCCGCAACAGAAGCGCTTATTGCCAATCCAGACATAAGCATAGCTGAGCTCCTAGAGATCATGCCTGCCCCAGACTTTCCTACAGGCGCTGTTATCATCGGCGGGGAGGGTCTGCGCGATGCCTATTCTAAGGGCAAGGGCACCTTGCGTATTCGATCCCGTACGCAGATAGAGCAAAGCAAACGTAAGCGGGATATGATCGTCGTTACGGAAATACCCTACCAAGTAAACAAAAGAACTCTGCTCGAAAAAATAGGCGAATTGGTCCAAAGCAAAAGCATAGAAGGCATCGCTGATATACGCGATCTCTCCGACCGCCATGGCATCCGTGTAGAAATTGAGCTCAAAAAAGAAGCGAATGTAAACATTATCTTAAACAAGCTCTTTAAGCAGACGCAAATGCAGGTCTCCTATGGCATCAACCTGCTTGCCTTGGTACAAGGACAGCCCCGCCTGCTGAATCTAAAAGAGATACTAAGTGAATATGTCAGACATCGGCGCGAAGTAATTGTACGCAAATGCAAGTACGAGCTTGTTCAGGCAGAAAAGCGGGCCCATATATTAGAAGGCTTAAAAATCGCATTGGACGCTATTGATGCCATTATCAAGCTGATACGTTCTTCCCCAAACGTTGATAAGGCGCGGGCAGGCCTTATATCATCATTCCAGCTAAGTGAGGCGCAGGCCAATGCCATATTAGAAATGCGTCTGCAAAAATTGACCTCTCTGGAGCGCAAGAAAATCCTAGATGAGCTGCAGGAATTGAAAAAAACAATACAAAGACTCAAAGCCATTTTAGGCAGCAAGCAAAAGCAATACCAGCTTGTCTCAGAGGGCCTGGCAGAAATCGGCAAAAACTACCCGCTCAAACGCCGTACAGAAATAGACCGGAGTTCCCTTGCTACCACAGATTTTGATACGAAAGACTTGATTGCAGACGAAGAAGTCGTAATTATTTTAAGCGATGATAATTTTATCAAACGTATGCCCCGCGATACCTTCCGGCGCCAGAAGCGCGGGGGACGAGGCGTGCGCGGCGGAGCCGTCCGCAGCAGCGATAGGATCAAGAAGATGCTTGTAGCAAGTACGCATGACAGTCTGCTTTTTTTCAGTAACAAAGGGAAAATCTTCGCTATGCAGGTCCATGAGCTGCCGGAGGCTGCACGCGAGGCCCGCGGCCGTTCTCTAAAAGCCATGATCAACTTGGCCAAAAACGAGCATATTTCTGCCCTTGCCGCAACGCGCAGCTTTGAGAAAAAACAGGCCCTGCTTATGGCCACCAAAAGAGGCATACTTAAAAAAGCAGCGCTCTCTGATTTTGCAAATACTCGCAAGGGAGGCATTATTGCAATAGGAATGCGTAATGACGATGAATTGATTGACGTGCGTTTGGTTTCGGAACATCAGGACATTATTCTTTGCAGCCGCTTAGGAAATGCCCTGCGTACCAAGACCGCTCAGCTGCGCAGTCAAGGCAGGGCAGCTACAGGCATCATAGGCATACGTTTATCCAGCGAGGACAGCCTAATAGGCATGGAGCTCATAGACTCTACGCGCAGCCTTCTTGTGATCTCAGAAAAAGGATTCGGTAAGCGTGTAAACTATGAGCACTTTATGCCTAAAGGACGAGGCGGGCAGGGGATGAGCTATCTGAAGCTTACAGATAAAAACGGCCCCGCAGTTTGTATTAATTCTGCTTCGGAGGAAGATGATCTGGTAGTAATCACAAAAAGCGGAATGGCGATACGCCTTTCTGCTAAAGAAGTCCCCAAAATCGGCAGAGCGACAGTAGGGGTGCGATTGGTGAAGTTGCAAGAGGATGACTGCATTACGGATGTCGCCCTGCTCAGCGAGCAATAAACATGTTCGAGAATTATATATTTGCTGCCCCATAAATGTCACGCCTTCATAGTAGTATTCTACTATGAAAAAAGCGAAGAACAATGAAAACATCTTGGGTGGATAAAAGATCAATTATGATGGCAAGAGAACACTTATCTAAAAGACCAAATTGGCAAAAAGGAGCAAGCGCAGGAGGAGATGGCAAAGAGGCTGCAGTGCGTGGAATTATAGAAACATTTTTACATGCTAATGATAATTTATGATGTTGTAAAAGAAACTATACCTGTATATAAAAATGGGCGTGGCGTTAGATTTGATATTACTATAAAGAATAAAAACACGAAGAAGATTGCTCTTGTTGAGCTAAAAAGACAAGGTAAAGACGGCAATGCGCACGAGCGTTTGTGTCGCAATTATATGATGGGAATGCAAAAGGTTTTATCTGCTCATTGTGGTTATGCTAATCCTGTATTTACTATATGTTGTAATGGGTTAGCGAAAGACCAGCATAAAAAGCAAGAAATATCACAATGCTTTGAAGGGATGGATGATAGATTGTTTTTGTGGAAGGGACAGGATTATGTAGGGGAATTGATTGATTATATAAAAAACACTATTATACCTTATTTAAATTAGCATGTTTGAAAAATTACCTAAAAAGAAATACGAAATTATATACGCAGATCCTTGTTGGGATTACAAAGGACAAACACAACATAATGGTAGGGGTGGCGTATCCACGGGCGGGGCAAAAACACACTATCCAACGCTTACATTAGACGAATTGAAGGAATTGGATGTTTCCTCTATTACTGATACGAATTGTTTATTATTTATGTGGAGTAGTAGTCCACATTTAGACCAAGCAATAGAATTAGGCAAGCACTGGGGCTTTGCATGGGCCACTATTGGCTTTGTGTGGGATAAATTGAAGGTAAATCCAGGATTTTATACAATGTCTCAATGTGAGATGTGTTTAGTGTTTAAGAAGGGCAAGATACCTGAAAACAGAGGAGCAAGGAATGTTCGGCAATTGATACAAGAAAAACGCACGAGACATAGCGCAAAGCCACAAGCGACACGAGATAGAATAGTAGAAATGTTCCCACAACATAAAAAACTAGAGCTGTTTGCACGCAAGAAGGTAAAAGGTTGGGATGTGTGGGGTAATGAGGTTGCAAGATTAAAAGATAAATATAGAAAAGCCGTGAAATAAAATTATCTGAGGCAGCAAGTATAGAATTCCCATATGTTACTTTTTACAAGCGCGAAGACTTGCTTTCTTCTCTAAGATGACGCAGGTCCTCCCCGGTAGAAAGGCGTATCAGCTCCTCTGCCATATTCATTGCCAAGCCCCCTACCTCTTTCATATTCGCAGTAATAGAAACAATGTCTGCAAACTGTTTTTGGTCCAGGTCGTGGGCGCCTGAAAAAATACGCACTAAGCCCGTGCAGTAACTGCATAAGTCTTCATGTATCTCTCGTATAGAGCCAAAGATGCGATCTTTGTCTTCAACAAGGGCTTCTACCGCTATACCTACGCCTGTTGCCATGCGTGACAAGGCCCTATTGAGAAGAACGTGTTTGCGAAAAAAACCGGCTTCCAGCCTTTCACAGCCAAAAATCTCCGCTATGTTTACAAGCTTGTCTCCAATCTGTTCTAGGTAGATTGTAATGCGTATAGCAAAAAGCGCAAAGCGCAATGGGTCTTCTTTTAAGAGGCGTTCCGGGCCATAAATATCCATGCCCATGGCGTCGCGGCTTGCCACAGCGTCCAAAATAGCGCTCTGAGATATGTTATCATTTTCTTTTTCTAATTGATCTAAGTAATCGTCCTGCTGGATAATTTTACGCGCTTCAGGATAATTCGTATTTTCTAAAGCATCACAAAGATGGAGCAATTGTTCTAAAAGGAGCTCTCCCATCCGATGCAGATTACGTCT
>CBDETG010000073.1:0-12903 GCA_965242745.1 Leptonemataceae bacterium | reverse complement strand
TGCCGTGAGACGTAACAAAGGATTTCGATGCGATACCCCTCGATAATACGGCAGAATTGTATGGTGATGTATGCCTGCAGGCAGGTGAGGAGGCGCAGCAATGCTTATTTCAGAGAACTGCGGGTGCAGGAAATACATTAGATTTGGATCAAGCCAAGCACGCTATAGAGCCCCAGCTTCGCCAGACTATCCAGTTTACGCAGGGAGGCGATCTGCTTGCGCTGAGCGCTGATCTCAAAGATGAAGATCTCGCGCTTGATGATAAGATAGCTTTGGTGGGCTTCGAAGGCCTGCCTGCGACGCTCTCTGGCTATAAGATACAAGAAAAAAGCCTGCTGGATGGCGCAAATCCCCTTAAGACCAAGATAGCCTTTGAGGGCCTTAAGTTTGAAGTAGACGTGCATATGGGCCTTAGCTGCGACGATGTGGCGGCAGAGGAGCAAAAAGTGCAGGCGGCGGCTAACTTGCTTGAAGCTGAAAAGAACGCAAAAATCGTAGAGGAGAAGGCGGCGGCGGTCAGCGCTATTCTTGCAAAAGTGGTCACAAAGCGTAAAGAGGCAGAGACGGCGCAGGCAGCAGCGAGCACAGCGGATACGCAAAATAAGGACACGAAGAAATACCAGGAAGCTTCCAAGACCAGGGATGCCTATGCTGCGGCTGTATCTGAGGCAGAGAAGGCGCAGGACCCAGAGCTTGAGCCTGTTGCAAAAACTGCAAAAGATGCCATAGACGCCTTGTCTAACGTCTCTTGGGAGCGACGCAGGCTACCAAGCTATCAAGAAGCGCTCAGATGATGCGAAAGCGGCTCTGGATGCTGATCTTGCTTACGATTGCATCAGAAATTACAAAGGCAAAGGCAGCATTGGCGACAGCGGATGGCCTTTTGCCTGCGCTGAAGTTCTGCTTTGCCGTGACGCATATAGACGTAACAAAGGATTTCGATCCCTTCGTCCCCCTCGAGGATACGGCAGAATTGTATGGTGATGTATGCCTGCAGGCAGGTGAGGAGGCGCAGGAATGCTTATTTCAGAGAACTAGAGGAAGCACATTAGATTTGGATCAAGGCCAAGCACGCTATAGAGCCCCAAGCTGCGCAAGACCATCCAGTTTGCAAATGGGAGGCGATCTGCTTGCGCTGAGCGCTGATCTCAGAGATGAGGATGGCGTGTCTAAGGCGCTTGATGATAAGATAGCTTTGGTAGGTTTCGAAGGCCTGCCTGGAACTTTGTCTGGCTATAAGATACAAGAAAAAAGCCTGCTGGATGGCGCAAATCCCATTAAGGCCAAGATAGCCTTTGAGGGCCTTAAGTTTGAAGTAGACGTGCATATGGGCCTTAGCTGTGACGATGTGGCGGCAGAGGAGCAAAGAGTGCAGGCGGCGGCTAACTTGGCTTGAAGCTGAGAAGAACGCAAAAATCGTAGAGGAGAAGGCAGCGGCGGTCAGCGCTATCCTTGCAAAAGTAGTCACAAAGCGTAAAGAGGCAGAGACGGCTGCAAGCAGCAGCGAGCACAGCGGATACGCAAAATAAAGACACGAAGAAATACCAGGAAGCTTCCAAGACCAGAGATGCCTATGCGGCGGCTGTATCTGAGGCAGAGAAGGCGCAGGACCCAGAGCTTGAGCCTGTTGCGAAAACTGCAAAAGATGCCATAGACGCCTTGTCTACGTCCCTTGGGAGCGACGCAGGCTACCAAGCTATCAAGAAGCGCTCAGATGATGCGAAAGCGGCTCTGGATGCTGATCTTGCTTACGATTGCATCAGAAATTACAAAGGCAAAGGCAGCATTGGCGACAGCGGATGGCCTTTTGCCTGCGCTGAAGTTCTGCTTTGCCGTGACGCATATAGACGTAACAAAGGATTTCGATGCGATACCCCTCGATAATACGGCGGAATTGTATGGTGATGTATGCCTGCAGGCAGGTGAGGAGGCGCAGCAATGCTTATTTCAGAGAACTGCGGGTGCAGGAAATACATTAGATTTGGATCAAGCCAGGCATGCTATAGAGCCCCAGCTTCGCCAGACTATCCAGTTTACGCAGGGAGGCGATCTGCTTGCGCTGAGCGCTGATCTCAGAGATGAAGATGCCGTTGGTTGATGATACAATAGCTTTGGTGGGCTTCGAAGGCCTGCCCACAACGCTGTCTGGCTATAAGATACAAGAAAAAAGCCTGCTGGATGGCGCAAATCCCCTTAAGACCAAGATAGCCTTTGAGGGCCTTAAGTTTGAAGTAGACGTGCATATGGGCCTTAGCTGTGACGATGTGGCGGCAGAGGAGCAAAGAGTGCAGGCGGCGGCTAACTTGCTTGAAGCTGAAAAGAACGCAAAAATCGTAGAGGAGAAGGCAGCGGCGGTCAGCGCTATTCTTGCAAAAGTAGTCACAAAGCGTAAAGAGGCAGAGACGGCGCAGGCAGCAGCGAGCACAGCGGATACGCAAAATAAAGACACGAAGAAATACCAGGAAGCTTCCAAGACCAGAGATGCCTATGCGGCGGCTGTATCTGAGGCAGAGAAGGCGCAGGACCCAGAGCTTGAGCCTGTTGCAAAAACTGCAAAAGATGCCATAGACGCCTTGTCTTCGTCCCTTGGGAGCGACGCAGGCTACCAAGCTATCAAGAAGCGCTCAGATGATGCGAAAGCGGCTCTGGATGCTGATCTTCTTACGATTGCATCAGAGATTACAAAGGCAAAGGCAGCATTGGCGACAGCGGATGGCCTTTTGCCTGCGCTGAAGTTCTGCTTTGCCGTGACGCATATAGACGTAACAAAGGATTTCGATCTCTTCGTCCCCCTCGATAATACGGCAGAATTGTATGGTGATGTATGCCTGCAGGCAGGTGAGGAGGCGCAGGAATGCTTATTTCAGAGAACTAGGGGAAGCACATTAGACTTAGATAAGGCCAAGCACGCTATAGAGCCCCAGCTTCGCAAGACCATCCAGTTTGCAAATGGAGGCGATCTGCTTGCGCTAAGCGCTGATCTCAGAGATGAGGATGGCGTGTCTAAGGCGCTTGATGATAAGATAGCTTTGGTAGGTTTCGAAGGCCTGCCTGGAACGCTGTCTGGCTATAAGATACAAGAAAAAAGCCTGCTGGATGGCGCAAATCCCCTTAAGACCAAGATAGCCTTTGAAGGCCTTAAGTTTGAAGTAGACGTGCATATGGGCCTTAGCTGCGACGATGTGGCGGCAGAGGAGCAAAGAGTGCAGGCGGCGGCTAACTTGCTTGAAGCTGAGAAGAACGCAAAAATCGTAGAGGAGAAGGCAGCGGCGGTCAGCGCTATTCTTGCAAAAGTAGTCACAAAGCGTAAAGAGGCAGAGACGGCGCAGGCAGCAGCGAGCACAGCGGATACGCAAAATCAGGACACGAAGAAATACCAGGAAGCTTCCAAGACCAGGGATGCCTATGCGGCGGCTGTATCTGAGGCAGAGAAGGCACAGGACCCAGAGCTTGAGCCTGTTGCAAAAACTGCAAAAGATGCCATAGACGCCTTGTCTACGTCCCTTGGGAGCGACGCAGGCTACCAAGCTATCAAGAAGCGCTCAGATGATGCGAAAGCGGCGCTGGATGCTGATCTTCTTACGATTGCATCAGAGATTACAAAGGCAAAGGCCGCATTGGCGACAGCGGATGGCCTTTTGCCTGCGCTGAAGTTCTGCTTTGCCGTGACGCATATAGACGTAACAAAGCGCTTTGATCTTTGGCCTGATGATACGGCAGAATTGTATGGCGATGTATGCCTGCAGGCAGGTGAGGAGGCGCAGCAATGCTTATTTCAGAGAACTGCGGGTGCGGGAAATACATTAGATTTGGATCAAGCCAAGCACGCTATAGAGCCCCAGCTGCGCAAGACCATCCAATTTGCAAATGGAGGCGATCTGCTTGCGCTGAGCGCTGATCTCAAAGACGAAGATGTCGCGCTTGATGATACAATAGCTTTGGTGGGCTTCGAAGGCCTGCCTGCAACGCTGTCTGGCTATAAGATACAAGAAAAAAGCCTGCTGGATGGCGCAAATCCCATTAAGGCCAAGATAGCCTTTGAGGGCCTTAAGTTTGAAGTAGACGTGCATATGGGCATTGATTGCGCGTCAATAGCGGCTGCGGAGGCTAAGGCAAACGTAGAAACAGCAGCAACGGCGGCAGAGCAAGCGGCTGAGGATGCGGAAACTGCTTTGACAGCGCTTCGGGGCTATGCGGCGCAGGTGACACAAGATATCGATTATAGGACATCCCTTGCTTCTGCGGCAGCTGAGCAGCAGAAAGTATATGCAGCGGCGCAGGAGGCTAGGGATCAATACGCTATAGCAGTGCGTGAGGCGGCTGAGGCGCGAAGGCAGGCGGGAGCAGATAGTACTGTGACGCAGGCTGCAGATCGGGCAAAGGCGCGGGCCTTGGCCGCAAAGAACAAAGCGGATACTGCGCAAAGTAGCGCAAGAACTGCGATGGCGGCAGCGCAAGACGAGGCCAATTCCAGACTGAAGTTTTGCCTCTCTCTTGTAAGCGTAGAGGTGCAGGGTCATTTTGAAGACAATATCTGGCCTATCCCTGATTCTGAGCAATCAGTGGATATCTATGGCAAGCTATGCTTTAAAACGAGTGAAGCAACTACTCAGTATTGCGTCTTTGACAGGACTAGGGGGCGTGCTTTGAGGAAAGATTCCGGTGATACGTACTCTATGGATACAAAAGTAGATCTCATCACAAAGAGCGGCCTGGCTAGGATAAGCTATGTTAGGAAGAATCTGAATGATGCTGATCTTACGAATGATGATGAACTAAGGGCTCCAGTGCTTTCTGCGATTCTTCCTATTGGACTTGCAGGCGTGCTCAAGAAGGCAGGGGGTACAAGTAAACGTTATGTCTATAATCATGAAGACGCCGATGGAACTGTTGCTTTTGTAGTTCGCATCAGCCCTGGCCTGTGCCAGTAGCTATCGTTTCAGTATAGGCGGGTGTTTGTCCTCTATAAATACAAAACAAAGGCGCGCAGCAAACTTAAGGCTTGCTTTTTATTAAGCATACGTTTTCTAAGTCTTTAAGTTTGTCTGTGCGCCTCTTTTTTTAGCGCCGAAGTGAAAAAACACATAGGTGAGCTACTACTCGATGAAGGCATCCTTGAGCCAGAAGAGCTAAACGAAGCTATAGCAATCCAAAAGAAGACTTCCCATAAACTTGGCCGCATTCTTATGAATCAGGGCCATATAGATGAGGCGCAGCTAATGCGGCTCGTAGCTAAGCAATATGGCTATGAGTATAAAGAAGAGCTTGATTTCCAGTATGATCTTTCTTTTGCCCAAGTCCCTGTAGATTTTATACATAAGACGCGCATTGTCCCGATATCGCGCCAAGCCAATACGATCAAGATAGCCTTAACCGATCCAGGCGAGGTGCATTTCATGGATGATTTTCGTATGCTTTTGAGACCCTATGACGTGCAATTTATCATTTCTAGTGAAACAGAAGTCATGAGAGTAATCCATGGCGGTTATGATAGAGCTTTAGCTATAGCTAAGGAAATGATGGGCGGCATGAATCAGGAGGAGTATTCTGAGCTTGAGAACCTTTCAGAAGATACGCTGGACATGGCGAATGAAGCGCCTATTATACAAATGGTAAACGTAATACTCACCCAAGCTGTGCAGGAGCGGGCTTCGGATATACATATTGAGGTCAGCGAGAAATCTTTGGATGTGCGCTATCGCATTGATGGAATCCTGCATCTGCGCCTGCAGCCTCCGCGTATTACTCATGCTGGTCTTATATCTCGTATTAAAATTATGGCTAATCTCAACATTGCAGAGAATCGATTGCCGCAGGATGGGCGTATCAAATTGAAGCTGGCTGGAAAGGATATAGATATTCGTGTTTCAACCGTGCCAACGCAATACGGGGAGAGAGTGGTAATGCGTCTTTTGAATAAATCAGATGTGAGCTATAGCTTGGAGAGCATGGGTTTTTATCCCAAGATATATGATCGTATTAAAGCTACTGTCAGCGAAGCGAATGGAATTGTTCTTGTTACAGGCCCTACAGGATCAGGCAAATCTACAACGCTCTATGCTGTGCTTTCCCATCTGAATGACGGCGTAAGGAATATATTAACGGCAGAAGACCCTGTCGAATATGAGATTTCTGGCATAGGCCAAATGCAAATGCAGGATAAGATAGGCTTTACTTTTGCGCATGCTCTGCGGGCTATGCTGCGCCAAGACCCGGATGTGATTATGGTAGGTGAGGTGCGCGATGAAGAAACGGCGCGCATAGCCATACAGGCTTCTTTAACAGGCCACCTTGTTTTTTCTACTTTGCATACGAATGACGCCCCCTCAGCTGTGACGCGTCTTATAGACATGGGCATAGAGCCTTATCTTATCACTAGCAGCGTGCGCGCTGTAATTGCCCAGCGCCTTGTGCGTACCATTTGTAAGAATTGCAGGCAGGCCTATAAGGCCCCAGCTGAAGAATTAGAAAAATTAGCTTTGTTTTCTCAGTCTTTGAAGAGCAATCGCATTTATCGTGGTACGGGCTGCAAAGCTTGTGTGCAGACTGGTTATCAAGGCCGGACAGGTATTTATTCTTTTATGGAAATGACTCCTGCTGTGCAGGCTGCAGTTCTCAGAGGAGATGATGCGGAAACAATAGGGCAAATTGCACGGAATGATTCTCGTTACTCTATGTCAACGCTCTTGGATTATGGCCGCCAAAAAGTGATAGACGGCATAACGAGCGTAGAAGAGATTATGAGAGTAACCTGATATTTCAACTGTACTCATGCCAATTTATAGCTACCTTGCTCTCGAACGCGGGGCTAAAGAAAAAAAGGGCATCATAGACGCTCCGAACATGGCTGCTGCGCGGCGCCTCCTGCGTAAGCAAGGCTTTTATGTACGAGCTCTTTCTGAAGATAAGGAAAAAAGAGAACGCCAGCTTTTCCCTGCGCTTACCCGCCTTCTTTACCGCGTTCCTCGTCAAGCTGTTGGCCTCTTTGCGCGGCGTTTAGGGACGCTCTTGGCTGCAGGCCTGCCCCTGGATCGCACTTTAAGCAACATTATCCAACAAACAGAAAACGAATATCTTAAAAAAGCTTTAGTGGAGATCCGCGCTGATGTTATGGAAGGGGAGCGGCTCTCTGAAGCTATGCAAAAACATCCTGCGATTTTCCCTCCTATCTATTACCACTTGGTTGCTATAGGCGAGAAAACAGGAACCTATGAGAGCTCCCTCCTGCGTCTGGCAGATTTGGAAGATAAAAATGAAGCCTTGAAAGCAAAGGTTATGAGCGCTGCCATCTACCCAGTTATTATGATCTTCTTGTTGGTGAGTATCATGGCTTTTCTTTTGACAGTTGTTTTCCCGCAGATCAAGCAGCTTTTCGCTGAATTGAACGCTACTTTGCCCTTCATTACTCGTTTTGTTATAGGTCTTTCGGATACGCTGACTTCTTATTGGATTTTTGTGATTCTAGGCGCTGTTTTTGCCTGCGGATATGCTTTCTATCGCTGGAAGTCTGAGCCGCCTGGCAGAATGCAATGGGAAAAATCTATTTTGAGAATACCTGTGCTTGGTCTTTTGCAGCGTAAGGTCCTGATTGCGCGTTTTGCACGTAACCTGGGAGCAATGCTTGCTAATAGAGTGCCATTGATCGTTGCTTTGCAGGTTGTAATGAAAGTTGTCAATCATCATATATTTGCTGAGGAAATTCGTGAGGCAATAGAAAAGATCAAAGAAGGTGAGAAGATGTCTGCAGCTTTTCAAAAATCGCTTATTGTAAATCTTATGGTTTTAGGTATGCTGTCAGCGGGAGAGAGTTCTGATTCTGTACCTGAAATGATCAATAAAGTAGCGGAGGTTGTGGAAAAAGATGTGGAGCATAGCATTGAAAGAGCTTCTACTTTGCTTGAGCCTGCGATGATCGTAATCATGGGGCTGATGATCGTGCTTATTATGTCAGCTATACTTCTGCCTATGTACGATCTAACAAATCAGCTGCAGCTCTAGGGCGTAGCTTATGCTATAGTTGTATTGACAAATATTCCGATTGCATCAATATCCGTTGTGCTTAGAGCCGGTCTCAAAAGTCGGCTCTTGCGACACAGGATGCTCAAGGCATTCTACACTTCGGGCGCCATAAAGGCGCCCTCAGGCAGAGCGCTCGATGCGCTCTGCACTTCGCCTGCCATGAAGGCAGGCTCAGCATTTTTAGGGTCTCCCTAAAAATGCGTCTGCATTATGAGGGTTTTGGGAGTCATTCCAGCGCGCTATAACTCGCATCGCTTCCCGGGAAAAATTTTAGAAAAAATCGGCACAAAGCCTATGGTGCAGTGGGTTTGGGAGTCTGCCAGGAAATGTGAGGACTTAGATCATCTTGTCATCGCAGCAGACAGCGAACGCATTAGAGAAGCCGCCATTGCATTTGGAGCCGAAGTCCTGATGACATCCAACAAACACCTAAGCGGCACGGACCGCCTTGCTGAAACCGCATTGACATATTCTGACTATGATATTATCGTCAATATACAAGGAGATGAGCCCGGAATAGACCGTGAATTGATCAGCAGCGTGATTCGCTTGAAACTGGAACATCCTGAGTGGGAGATCAGTACGGCAGTGCGTCCCTTTGCTGATGATGAAGACCCTCTTGTCCCTGAGCGCGTAAAGGCGGTGCTCAGCAGGCAAAACAAAGCCCTCTATTTTTCCCGTTCCTTAATCCCCTTCCCGCGCAATAAAAGCATGGAGTCTATTTACCTGCATCTTGGCATATATGCTTACCAACGAGCCTTTCTTTTGCGTTTTAGCGCTTTGCCTGCTACCCCCCTTGAGAAAACAGAAGCCCTTGAACAGCTGCGTGTCTTGGAAAACGATTACAATATAGGCGTTTGCATTGTGGAAAGCTCTTTGCCTTCCGTGGATACGCCTGAAGACCTAATGAAAATAAAACATATCTTTAAGCAAAGGAACTGGATTTAATGCATCCCTCTATCATAGCAAAGTTGATCGCTAAAAAAGACCTCAGCTCCGAAGAGGCTGCAGAGGCTATGGGCAGCATTATGAGAGGAGAAAGCAAGGACGCGCAGACCGCCGCCTTTCTGGCGGCTCTTGCAGCAAAGGGGGAAAGCGGCGGCGAGCTTGCCGCTTTTGCGCAAATCATGCGCAAAGCAGCGCAGGCTTGGCCTTCTCCAGATCACTATCCTGTTTTATGCGATACTTGTGGAACTGGCGGAGACAATGCGCATGCTTTGAACATCTCTACCTTGGCCGCCATGCTTCTGGCTGCCTTGGGTATCCCCGTCGCTAAGCATGGAAATAGAGCTGTCTCCAGCAAAAGCGGCTCTGCCGATCTCCTAGAAAGGCTGGGCATCGTTTTAGAGCTTTCATCCGAGGATTCTACTGCCTGCCTAAGAGAAAGCGGCATCTGCTTTCTTTTTGCGCCGAGATGGCATTCTGCAATGAAGCATGTTGCGCCAGTCCGCAAGGCCTTAGGCGTGCGCACTGTCTTCAATCTTCTAGGCCCTCTTAGCAACCCCGCTCCAGTGACTCATCAAATTGTAGGCGTCTACGATCCCGCATATATGCGGATTATGGCCGAAGCCCTTGCAGAGCTGGGACATGAAGCATACCTTGTCTCTTCCACAGATTCCCCTTCCCTAGACGAATTTTCCTGCTCTGCGCCTACTTATGTTTTGAGCGTGAAAGGGGCAAAGGTGAGCGAAAGACAACTTTTAGCTCCAGAAGATTTTGCATTGCAGCGCTGGCCTCTTTCTGCTCTACAAGTAAGCAATGCTGAGGAAGCTGCCACAAGGGCTTTGGCTGTCTTAGAAGGCAAGGGCAGCCAGGCCGAAAATCATGCTGTAGCCTTAAATGCCTCTCTCCTTTACAGCCTTGTAAAAAATGAGACCCTAGAGAAATCAGCGCAGCTTTGCTTAGCAGCCATACATGAAGGCAAGGGCTTTAGGCTTTTGGAAAAATGGAAAGACGCATGCTCCCGCCTCCATCACGGCAAGCCATAGGCATTGGTCTGGCGCAGCGACATCCTTGTCTTAGCGCCAGACTCTCGCACCTCCTGTGCTCGTGACGCAATGCCTATGCCTTGCACTGGATTGTTCTGGTATGGATAGCAGCAGAAAAAACTATATCTATTTTGTCAGCCCTGCTTTAGCGCCAGACTCTCGCACCTCCTGTGCTCGTGACGCAATGCCTATGCCTTGCACTGGATTGTTGTAGTATGCAGCGCACTTGAGCCTCTGCGCCATCCCAACGGCAAGCCATAGGCATTGGTCTGGCGCGGGCGGCTTCCATGCTTAGCGCCAGACTCTCGCACCTCCTGTGCTCGTGACGCAATGCCTATGCCTTGCACTGGATTGTTGCCTATGCCTGCAGCAGAAAAAACATATCTGGTCAGCCCTGCTTTAGCGCCAGACTCTCGCACCTCCTGTGCTCGTGACGCAATGCCTATGAAAAACTGGATTGTTTCGTATTTCTTGCGCCATACCAGACTCTAGCTTTTGCAGCGTCCTTGCTTTAGACTCTCGCACCTCCTGTGCTCGTGACGCAATGCCTATGCGCTTGCACTGGATTAGTTCTGGTATGGATAGCAGCAGAAAAAACTATATCTATTTTGTCAGCTCCTGCTTTAGCGCCAGACTCTAGCTTTGCTCGTGACGCAATGCCTATGCCTTGCACTGTGATTGTTGTAGTATGCACAGCAGCAGAAAAAACCATATCTGTTTTGTCAGCCCTGCTTTAGCTGCCAGACTCTCGCACCTCCTGTGCTCGTGACGCAATGCCTATGATTTGCACTGTCGATTGTTGTAGTATGCAGCGCACTTGAGCCTCTGCGCCATCCCAACGGCAAGCCATAGGCATTAGGTCTGGCGCGGGCGGCTTCCATGCTGGGCTTGCTAGTCTCTTAGTCTTTGGCTAATTTGCCTGCCTGCGCAGTGCAGGTGGCTTTTAGTTCTTGTACATTGCTGAAAAAGGAAGCTTCGTATTTCTTGTATACCAGACTCTAGCTTTTGCATGTCTTGCTTTAATTCTTCCTTGTCCTGCCTTGCGCTAGGTCTTTAGTTCTTGTATGTTTTGCTGTGTGTCTGTCTTTAGCTCCTGTATACCAGACTCTAGCTTTTGCATGTTTTGCTGTGTGCTGGTCTTTAGCTCTGCTATGTTTTGCTGTGTGCTGGTCTCCAGCTTTTGTATGTTTTGTTTTGTGTCGCTAGTGTAAAAGCATGATTATGAGGCCAGCAAGGGCAAGCCAAGCTTAGGCCCACAACCCACTTCAGCCAGTCTATGCATAATTTGCAGCTCCCGTGTGTTTGCCTTTAGCTCTTGTAAGGTGTGACAGGGCTTCCTGCCTGTGCAGACAGGTCTTCTTTTGCTTCCTTTGTGCCTGCGGTAGGATTTGCCTCTAAGGCGGCAGGCAGGACCAGCAAAGCGATCGTAAATACTACTATTTTTTTCATATAAGATATTTTCATATAAGACTAGTTAAAAGCAGATTTAGCAGAAGTCAAGCAAAGTTAGCATGTCCTCTTTCTTCATAATACAATACTACTATCAAGGTGTGACATTTATGGGGCAGGTCTTCTTTTGCTTCCTTTGTGTCTACGCTAGGATTTGCCTCTAAGGCGGCAGGCAGGACCAGCAAGCAAAGTATAAAGAAGTATGCTAATCTTGTCTTCATTATGCGCTTGTCTGCTTTATAGAATAAGTAAAAAGCCAGCTTGCTATAGTATAAGACCATGCAAGCCGGCTCCCGGCCTTGCGCTCTATGAAAACACTAGAAGAAAAGCGCAAAACCTAATGCGCTGGTCTCATGCTATATAGAGACTATCTAAAGAAGCGCAAGACCAGAGCACTACTTTACAGCTAAGCTAAGGATTGCAAAGAGTCAAGCAAGATTAGCTATTGTATGCAAGTGTCGCTTTCACTAGTACATCCGTGTTTTGCCTGCGTGCAGAGCTCTTGAAAGCCATCGTCTTCATAGCAAGCTGGCGCGCAGCAGTCGGAGACAGCACTATAAAGTTGCTCTGTCTTGAGATTACCATTGCTTTCGTAGTAAGTTGTTTCCCAGCTTTTTGTGACGCCATCGCTTTGATAGGATATACTTGTCTTGCGATTGCCATTTCTTTCGTAGTGAGTTGTTACATGGCCTTTTGTGACGCCATCGCTGTTATAGCTTATATATGTCTTGCGATTGCCATTGTCATGGCAAGTTATGCTAAAATCTTTTTTGCCATCGCTGTCACTATCTGTGTCAAAGCTTCCTGCCTGGCAATCTGTCTTACCACCGCCGTATAAAGTAATGTCTATACAGCTATAGTGTATATCGCATCCGTGTTTTTCTAAAGTGCAGGTTTCCCCGGTTTCTCCATCGTCTGCGTAGCAATAAGGGCTTTCATAGAGTTTGCGGCCATTATAGTAGTATATCCTTGTCTTCTGATTGCCGTTGCTTTCGTAGTAGGTGTATTCATCGCTTTTTGTCATGCCATCGCTTTGATAATCTATCCTTGCCTTGCGATAACCATTGCTTTCCTAGTACGTTAATTCCCGTTCTTTTTTGCCATCACTGCTTTTTGTGCCATCGCTGTAATAGGTTATTCTTGCCTTGCGATTCCCATTCGGCCAGCAATCTATACTAAAATCTTTTTTGCCATCGCTGTCACTATCATAATCGCCTGCCCTGCATTCGAATTCGCCATCCTCTCCCTCTGGAATAAACTGATAAGGATTGCCCAGAGTATTCGGAGTATTGTTTGGCGTCTCTGTATTCGGCGTGTTTGTATTCGGGTTATTATTCGCAGGCGGGTTATCAGTATTCGGAGTGTTTGTATTCGGCGTGTCTGTATTGGGGTTATTATTCGCAGGCGGGTTATCAGTATTCGGAGTATTACCTGGCGGGCTTCCCCC
>CBDETG010000072.1:0-34997 GCA_965242745.1 Leptonemataceae bacterium | reverse complement strand
GAAGGCAAGCTGGTAGGCGTGGATGGGCGCTCCTGTATCACCGAGTCCGTCTGCACCTCTGTGCCAAGCCAGCTCATAAACGAAAGAGGCGACTGCGAGGCCTGTAGCGGAGATGTGCCCGTGCGCAATGCGGACAAAAACGCTTGCATCAACGCAGACGACTGCCAGACTGGCAACTCTGGCGCCTATAGCCTGCTGGGCGAGGCCAACTGCATTACCGACGCCGCCTGTCAGGACATGCCCGGCCACGTTGCCACTGTAGAGGGAAGCTGCGAGCAATGCACGGGCGAGGATTCCATCCGTAATATGGAAAAAAACCGCCTGCATGAGCATAGGCGACTGCCAGAGCCTCAGCGAAAACGCCTTTAGCGTGCTAAACGACGCTGAGTGCATCACAGACGCCGCCTGTCAGGACATGCCCAGCCATGTCGCCACAAGCGACGGCGATTGCATGGAATGCACGGGCACGGATAACGTGCGCAGCGTGGACAAAACGCAGTGCATTGCAGCCTCCACCTGCCAGGGCGATGATGCCTTGAGCCTGCTAGGCGAGAGCGAGTGCATTACAGATGCCGATTGCATCGCCATGGAGGGCCATGTTGCCACAAACGGCGGCGAATGCGTGGAATGCGAGGGTGCAATACGCCCGTGCCCAACGCTGCCAGGGACACCTGCGATACGGACGACGACAACGACGGTGTAGTCAACGGCGATGACAACTGCCCAGACGAAGCCAATCCCGACCAGGCCAACCGCAATGAGGACGGAGAGGGCGACGCCTGCGATGACACGGACATGGACACCATAGTGGATGCTTTGGACAGCTGCCCAGAGGGCGAGGTGGGCGCTGCAAGTGGCGCTGCCAACGCTGTCACGGCCGATCCCGATGGCGACGGCTGCAAGAACAGCGAGGATGCCTTTGACGATGAGGCCTGCGCCAGCGCAGACAGCGACGGCGATGGCGTGCCTGATGCGCTGCTGGCAGATTGCGAAAGCGATCTACTGGCGGATGTGGACGATGATAACGACGGGCTGATAGAGATTCATACTCTGGAGATGCTGGATTCCATGCGCCACAATCTGGCGGGGACGAGCTACAAAACGAGCGCCACAGCGGCGCCGCTGATTGCTGGGGCGCCCGAAAGCGCCACTGCCGATTGCAAAACCGCCGTCGACTATCACGTTGTGGATGCAACGGGCGCAGCCAGCCTAGCCGGCAGCGACCCCCTGCCCGCAGGCTCTACGGCCGTGAGCGTGTACCTTTGCGGCTACGAGCTGGCACGCAGCCTGGATTTTCGCCGTGACGAGAGCTACGCCGATGCGGCAAACAAAAAGGCCTGGCTGCCCAACAGCGCATGGCAGACGCCAGCGGCACCATCCTAAGCGAGCCCAGCGAGGGCCTCAATCCCGGCTGGGCGCCCGTGGGAGATAATTCCACCGATACCAGCGATAGCACGCGCTTTACTGGCATCTTCGAGGGCAATGGCCATACATTGCGCCATCTCTACGTGAACCTGCGCCTGAACAGAAGCGGCAATGCTTATGCTGGTCTTTTTGGATATGCTGAAAGGAGCCGCCCTGCGCAATATCGGCCTCCTTGCCCCCTATGTCGCCCTTGCCAACGCAAGCGAGGCTGCGAGTACTGTCTATGCTGGCGCTCTTGTAGGTATTGTGACTAACACTGGCGATATCATAGCCAGCTATGCTGTGGAGGCTGAGGTGCGGGCCAGCAGCAACAGCAACAGCTTCGAAGCAATAGCAACGCCGGCGGTCTTGTAGGTTTTACTAGTTGGGTAGATATACATATACAGCTATGCCATAGCTGAGGTGATAGCCAGCAGCGCTGGGGGCAATGCCAACGCCGGCGGTCTCGTAGGTTTTTCTGGGAACGCTTGGTAATCAGAATCATATCCAGCTATGCTGCGGGGACGGTCACAGCCAGCAGCTCTTCGGGCAATGCCAACGCCGGCGGCCTCATAGGCTAGTATGGTTCGTGTTCTAGGTTTATCCACATGACTAGCATCGACTGTTATGCCAGCGCAGCGGTCACGGCGCGGGCGGGCTCAAAGGCGCAGCGGCGCATCGGCGGCCTGCTCGGTTTTTGGGGCGGGGGATAGTCCCGCAATAGGCTTTTCGGCGGGCGGCGGCTCTCGGGCCAGAGCCTGCAGGTCGGCACGGTAGGCGGCGCCCTTGAGGCAGCCACTTCCACCAATGCCACGATAGATACGCGCGGCACGGAAACCTCGCTTAAGGACCTGCAGCTGCTAGACCTGGGGCCTGCCTTCCGCATCCGCAACGATGACGACGGCGACGACAGCGACGGCGACCAGCACCAGGCCCTCTACCGCTGGCAGCAGGCCGGCGCAGACGGCACGCTGGTAAATATCACCGATGGCTCAGACGACGGCAGCACGGCCGGCGACGCCGCCAGCGAATACGTTGTGGACGAGCTCTTCTGCAACGGCCAGGCCGCCTCCGCCTTCGGCGCAGACTGCACCGGCGACGGCAACACAGACTCCGCCGATGCTATCCTGCTGGAGGGGCAATAAGGGTGTCAAGGGGGGCTAATAGCGCCCCCCTTGACAATCCCCGCCACCCGACGCGGCACGGACATCCATGTCCGTGAGCGTCGGGAATTTGTGCGACCTCCATGTCGCAACGTTGTATATGTGGCGTACGGTTGCATACAACTGGGGCGGGGGTGGAAGTAGGTGGAGTTTGTGGCCCGCGGCGGGGGTTCTGCTGTGGAAGTAGGTGGAGTCTGGGCGTTGTTGGAATAAGCAGCGTTGCTTTTGATGACAGTAGCGTTGTAGTCATAAGCGGAGTCTCGGCCGCCGCATTATGTCGCGTTGGGGCGGGGGCTCAGGGGCGTTGCAGTGATGACAGCGGCGTTGTTGTAGCAAGCGGAGTCTGGGCACTGTTGTAATAATGTAGCGTTGCAGTTTTGCTGACGGAGTCTGGGCGTTGTTGGAATAATGTAGCGGCGGGGGCCTTGTTGTAATAAATGGAGTCTGGGCGTTTATGTCATATTAGTGCGGGGGCTCAGTATTCGCTGCATACTACAACAATCCAGGCTAAGGCATATTATCTTTTTCATGATAAGAGACGCAAAGCAGGAAATACAAGAACTAAGGGCAAGCATAAACGAAAATAGAAAGCTGCTTATACAGCTTATACAAAAGCAGACTGACAAGCGATAGCTAAGAGTTAGCAAACCCAGCATGCAAGCAAAACGTAGGCGCGTTTTTTTGTGGTATGGGAATTTTTATGGACGCAAATTGCCCAGAAGAGGACTTGAACCTCCACAGGATTACTCCCACCAGAACCTGAATCTGGCGCGTCTACCAATTCCGCCATCTGGGCCTACATAGACTTAGAACCAAGCCCAACACGAGCAGGTTTATACACTATGACATCAAGAAAGCGCAAGCTAAAGATCTGCAAAAAGGCGGCGCCTATAGCAAGGGTTTACTTTAGCTTATATTTACGTTTGAATCGATCCACTCGCCCAGCAGAATCCACAATTTTTTGCTGACCCGTATAGAAGGGATGACATTTCGAACAAATTTCTATATGCAGCTGCTTACGCGTAGAGTAGACTTTATGCTCTGCGCCACAAGCGCATTTGGCGGAAATTTGCGTGTAATCAGGATGTATACCAGCTTTCATTTTTTATTCCTAAAAGACAGCCAAGCTCTAAGGCAGACATTGTCAAGCATAAAATGACTGCATTTTTATACAACCTATATTGATGACTGTAGTAGAAATACTTTTGTACATGTATGTGAAGAAAAGTCTGCTTATGAAGCAAGGCAAACTTTGCATGAATATGTAAATCGATATGGGAAGCCTAAATTGATCCAAAGCAGATAATGGCCTTGAGTTTCGCAATCGTTATATTAGAGTGGAATGCAAAAAGGCAAAAGCAAAGCAGGGCTGACAAAACAGATATGGTTTTGCTGGAGCTGTACATACCAGAACGATCCAGTGCAAGGCATAGGCATTGCGTCACGAGCACAGGAGGTGCGAGAGTCTGGCGCTAAGACAAGGATGTCGCCCGCGCCAGACCAATGCCTATGATTTGCCGTCAGACCAATGCCTATGATTTGCCGATTGGATGCTCTCTAACTAGGGATCTACCCAAAGGCCGCTTTCCTGAATCAAGCTGAGCAATTCTTGATCTGCGTGGGCAGTTGAGATGTTTGCCTTGACTAACTGCTTTTCTCTGTACAAATGCACTTTCCCGGGGCCTGCCCCCACGTAACCAAAGTCAGCGTCTGCCATTTCTCCCGGCCCATTGACAATGCAGCCCATCACAGCTATTTTCAGCCCCTTTAAGTGGGAAGTTTTCTTGCGTATGCGCTCTGTAGTATCTTGTAGATCAAAGAGAGTGCGCCCGCAGGAAGGGCAAGAGATGTATTCTGTTTTACTAAGGCGTAATCGGCTTGACTGCAGTATGTCCAGCTGTACTTGGAGCCGTTCTTTTTGTGTGCACTTGGGTATTTCCAGACAAATTCCGTTCCCGATTCCATCTACGAGAAGAGAGCTCAAATGAACTGGAGCCTGCACCGAGGCTGTTTCGAGCTCAGGATAAGAGGCGCGCAAAAGAATGGGAGCTAAGGCCTTGCCGCAAAAAAGCTTGGTTTTTTCCCTGCTTAGGGCGCTCAGGAAAAGTCTATAGGCAAATACTAAGTCTTTCTGGCTCATGCTGTCTTGCAGCCTGTTTTGTATACAGAAAGAAAGGACAAGATTGTTGTGAAGCTCTGAGGAATGTTCTTGTAAGAACTCAGCGCAATGTGGAATTTCTTCTACCTTCCCTGTAAAACTAAGAATAAGCAGCTGGTCTTGCTCCCGCATTTTTTGTTTTAGAAATAGAATTAGCTGCGCTGTCTGCTCTCTATACTGCGCTTGCGGGATTTTTGTTAGATTTATATCTACATTTATACCACCAGCTTCTTTTGGAGGGAGAAGCTGCCTCATATGTTCCTTCAGCTTTTCTGGTTTATGAGAGCAGGCAGCTAAAAAGAGAGAAGAAATATCTTGAATCCATGGCAGCTTTATGTCCTGGGCAGCTTTGAGAAAAGCAGGTGAAGCCTGCCTGCTAAGCCACAGGGCATCGCAGCCCTTTGCCTGCAAAGCCGAGAGAGAATTTGCTATTTGATGGTAATCCTCTTTCGTCTCAAGTTCTCCGCCAGAGTGCAGAAAAATTACTTGGCGCTCCTTAGACCCGATTCTTAAACCCTTAGCCTGACTTTTCTGCGTGAGCAAGGGACCATAGGCATAGCATGAGATATGTTCTTGATAAGCGCGACTCCATGTTTGATGATTTTTTGCAAAAATAGCGGCAGCGTGGAGCGCCTTAATCTGTTCTTGTCGTTGATAATCTACAGCGTATATGATCTGCTTGGCGGCTTCTATCTCTCTGCATGGGTCTTCTGTTAAAGAAACACGTATCGTATCTCCTATACCCTCTCCTAAAAGCGCCCCTATAGCTATAGCAGATTTCATGCGCCCATCTGTGCCGCTTCCCGCCTCTGTGAGGCCCAAGTGCACAGGGCATCGCAGCGCTTCTTTGTAAAAGTACTGGAGTAAAAGCCGGTAGGCATAAACCATGATCTGTGGGTTGGAACTTTTCATAGAAACGACAATATCGTAGTACTCAGCTTGGTGAGCTAGGCGTATGAATTCCATAGCGGATTCTACCATGCCTGTGGGAGTATCGCCGTAGCGGTTGAGTATGCGATCTGAAAGGGAGCCATGATTTGCTCCAATGCGTAAGACCCGCTTGTACCTTTTTGCCTTTTCAACAAGAGGCAGAAAAACCTCAGCTATGCGTTCCAGCTCCTGCTTGTATTGCTCCGCCGTATATTCTCTAGATGCAAAACGTTTGGTATCAGCAAAATTGCCGGGATTAATGCGAACTTTCTCTACGTGCTCTAATGCGATCATAGCCGCTTTGGGTGAGAAGTGTATATCCGCAACTAAGGGAAGATTGTAAGATCGTTTTTCTAAAGCTGTTTTAATATGTTCTAAGTTCGCAGCGTCTTTTGGGCCTGGAGCAGTAATGCGGACCAGCTCTGCCCCGGCGTCGAAAAGAGCCATTGCTTGATCTACTGTAGCTCTGGTATCCATTGTGTTTGTGGTCGTCATGGATTGCACCCGTATGGGGGCAGAGCCGCCCAAGCCTAGTTTACCGATCTGTACAAAACGGCTTGGGAAAGCTTTAGGCACGAAAGGAGATTCTGTATAAAGGTCTAAGGGAAATTTTAGATCTTCTTTTGTAATATGTTGCCGCATAGAGTAAAAAAAGGAGCTAAAAAGCGCAAAGCTTTCCCAAGCTTAATTTACTTCAGATGGACTTTTCTTGTCAATGAATTATGAGACATTTTCCTAAAGCGCCGTTATCTCCCTCCCGTGGGCAGAGCATTTTTTCCTAAACAAATTGTCTTTTATCAGATGTACTTTGTGCCTTAATTTCCTGTCGGCTTATGAATTTTTTTGTCTTAAAAACCGATTTCATATATACAGGCTTCTTTTTTTGGATAGAAAACAAATTGAGAATTGTCTTTTCGTTTTTCCTTGCCTATTTGGAATGTGGATGCAGGCTTGTATTGGAGAAAACTCCTAGAAATGATATACGTATATACGAGATATGTTTTGTGCTGCTTGTGCGGCCTTTTTATGCTTTTGGTCAATCTTAGGCCGGGTTATGCGCAGGATATACAGCAGCCTATTTCCAATATTTTTGTGGAAAGCGGCGATGTGCCAAATGAAGTCTGGATTAGGTGGGAGGTGAGCCCTAGTAATCGCTCCCCTATTTTGGTCAAAAGGTCTAAGCGTCCTATGAGCACAGCGCGCCTCATTAGAGAAGGGAGAACAGTGAATGTATCCGCCCTCACGCCCCAGACGCCGATTTTCGTAGACAGGAATGTGCCTGAAGGAGTGTATTATTATGCTGTTATTACGTGGGGGCAGCGCAGCCGACTCGAGAATTTAATTCTGATAGCGGGACAAAATTATACTCAGAAACCTTTCATTGTAATCAAGGGTAAAGAGCAGGCGCATATGAGGAGCGAGCCTCCTCCTAAGCCATTGCCAAAAAAGCCAGAACCGAAGGTGGAGATAAAACCCAAAGTGGACGCAAATCCCTTTGCTTCTTTACCGCATCCTACTTGGGACTTTGTTACTTCTCCCGTGGCGACCTTAGATTTGATTCTAGCCAATACTTATTTGAAGCGGCATTATGGACAATGTGTTGCTCACATCAACCATTTTCTAAACCGGGCTGCTTTTCGTGATCCGATAGTGAAAGCAAAAGCGCTCTTCTTTTTAGGCTTGTGTAATTACAAGTTGGGGAAGTATCATGCGGCCATGTCACTGTTTTCTGATCACAATGTGCAGGACATTTACCCGCAGCGCTCTTATTTTTGGTTCCAGCGCTCTGTTGCGAGGTTAAAACAATAATGTCAAGATTTCCTTTTCCCATTCTGTCCCGTAAATTCATGACCCTTGCCTTTGGAGTCTTATGTCTTGTGGTCGGGATGTTTTTATTAGGCTCCGATTTGGAAGATTTGAAGGCTTGGGGCAGTTCAGGAGGGCTTGTACAGCTCCGTGAAGCAGAAGAATATTTGCGGCAAAATTCTAAAGAAGCTGCACGCCAAGCCTTAGCGATTTTTAACCGTGTACTGGCGCAAAACTTTAATGAAGACCTGAATCAGAAGGCTAAGTACGGCATGGCAGCTGCTCTGGAGCGTTTGGAAGAAAATTCTGCTGCTTTGGCATACTACAGGGAATTACGTAAAGAAAAAATAAAAGACCCGCAAATTCGAGATAAGGTAGATTACGCTTTGGGGAGATTTTATCTCTATTTAAATCATGAAGAAGAAGGGCGTTCTTTGCTTAAGGGCCTGCTATCCCGCACGGAAGATAAACAGCTGAAGTCCAAAATTTTTTCTACCTTCGGGATGTTCTACCTGCGCCGCAAAGAAGCTAAGAGAGCAGAGGAGAATTTTCGCGTGGCATTAAAATACAATCCTGAAAACCTAGAGGCAGAAAAAGGCAGAGCTCGGGCTGTGAAAGGGCAAGGGCGGGATTGGACCGCATATCGCCATTATGATGACTATTTATTCAGCACACAAAATCTAGACCCCGCCAAGCTTCAGAAAGAAAAAAAGGCCATAGAACAAGAGATATTTGACTCCGGCGTTCTAGCTTACCGCAAAGGACGCTATCATAATGCCATAAGTTTTTTTAGAAAGCTCTGCGCTGGCAGCAAAGATCAAGTGCTTCAAGAAGAGGCTCGTTTTTGGATTGCAGAAACCTATAAAGCCTTAGGGATGAATACTAAGGCAATTAAGGCTTATGGGCGCGTTCTGCACAATGCCTTGCGCCATAGGGATGCTGCCGCTCTCTTCCAAAAAGGTGATTTATTATATCATCAAGGAAAAAGCAGGCATGCTGCGAAGATATTTACGGAACTTATGCAGAATTATCCTGAAAGCAACTATATACGTAAGTCTAAGAAGTATTTAGAAGAATTACATCAAGAGCTGCAAGAACAGAGAAGTTTAGCGCCTTATGAAAAAACGAATATTATACGTGAGTATCCCATTTATAGAGATTACCAAAGAAATATACCCAAGCAAGGCAAAGAGAGCTGGGACGGACAAAAAAGCCTCCCTTCTCCGTTTTCTATAGATCGGGGAAGTTTTTAACAACAGAGAATAGCCTATTCCCCCTGCGAATCAATAACAAGTTCTATGCCCTAATGCTATGCCATAAGACTGCGCCTACTCTGAGCGTCTCCTTGCGGCAGTCGAAGTGGGGGAAAGCATGGGTAGTCTGTCATATAAAACCAAGAAGCAGCTGAGTTTCGCTCATGGTCAAGCAATGGATGTATATAGCAAAAAACGAAGCCTAGAAGCGTGGCAGGAAGAGCTGAGGCGGCAAAATCTTTCTTGGGATGAGGGCCTTGAGAATCTTTATGACGCTAAGAAAGTGCAGTTTTACTATGATTTTTTGCATGCAAGGCCTTACTTTTTTTCTAAAGAAGATAGAAGGCGCATTTTGAGTCGTCATATTTATGAGTCCTTGATTTTTTGCGCCTATGTCTCCCGCTATTTGGAAAAACATTTTCAGTCTCCTGTTTCATGTGAAACAAGCATTATAGATGCTGGAAGTGGAGCGGGGCTGCCGGGCTTTTTGTTTTTTTGCAGAAAGCCAAGCCCTCAAGTTATGCTTTTGGACGCTTCCAGGCGCAGGCTTTCAAAATTGGAAATGGCTCTGAAACTTTATCAAAACGAGGGAGGAGAGTCAGGCAGAGTACATTTTAGCTATGAGCGAATAGAAGAACATAAGGCGGATTATGATTGCGTTTTAGTACGAGCTCTTTTCCCCTTCCCTTGGCTTTTGGAACTTTGCTGCCATTTGCCGAAGAAAGGGGCTGTTTTTGCCTTAGCCGCCTCAAAGTTAGAGCTGTCTTTGGGGAAGACCTCTTACATAAGCAGGCTGGGTTTTGTTTTACGTGAAATCATAATGCCATTGGAGTTGCAATTTTTAGGGGAACGTCAAATCTGGTTCTTTGAAAAAAATACCTCTGCTGCCCGAGGCTACCCTCGCAGCTGGAAGGAGATCAAGGCATTATCTAAACTAAAAGGAGCGCAATAGTAAGTGGGAAGATGGATAGCATTGGCTAATCAGAAAGGAGGCGTAGGTAAAACAACCACAGCCATTAACCTCAGCGCTTTTCTGGCCAAAGCAGGCAAAAACGTTTTATTAGTGGATATTGATCCGCAGGGGAATGCTAGTTCTGGCTTAGGCTTGGATGTACACAGTTTACAAAAGACTATCTATGAAGTACTGCTTGGGGAATTATCCAGCGTTGAGGCGGTCGTTCCTAGTTATATACATTTCTTGGATATTCTTCCTGCGAATGTCAATCTTTCTGGGATTGAGGTAGATATGCTGCAGATGCAGGAGCACGAGTTTATGCTAAAAAAAGCTCTTGCGCAGGTAGCTGAGCAGTATGATTATATCCTTATAGATTGCCCGCCTAACTTGGGTATACTGACGCTGAATGCTCTTTGCGCTGCTAAGGAGGTTATAGTGATTTTGCAGACAGAGTACTATGCGCTCGAAGGCTTGACTCAATTAATGAAGGTTATCGGGCTTGTGCAAAATTCTCTTAATCCTGAGCTTGATTTGAATGGCATCGTTCTGACTATGTATGACCAGCGGACTATTCTAGCCCAGCAAGTTGCAAGTGATGTCCAAAGTCATTTTCAGGGAAAAGTCTATTCTGCAATTATTCCAAGAAATGTGAAACTTTCAGAGGCGCCGTCGTATGGGAAATTTATTGGAGACTATGCTGCAGAATCATCA
Source organism: Leptonemataceae bacterium (assembly GCA_965242745.1). GTDB lineage: Bacteria > Spirochaetota > Leptospiria > Leptospirales > Leptonemataceae > JABAAI01. Next base: position 24,617 of record CBDETG010000072.1, on the reverse strand, counting down.
GGCGCTCTGGCTTATCAAAAATTAAGTGAAGAATTGGAGGCAAGGTTATGAGTACTGCGCGTAAGCCTTTGGGAAGAGGTCTTTCTAATCTTTTAGCAGGTGCGGATGTGCCTAAGTACAGTAACGGAGATAGTCCAAATTACAAGGAAATCCCTTTAGAGTATATCACTGCTAATCCACATCAGCCCCGAAAGCGTTTTGAGGGAAAGGAGCTTGAGGAGCTTGCAGAGACTATGCGTAAAGTAGGATTGATAGAGCCCATTGTCGTGCGCTGTCTTGATAAAGAGCTCAATCATTATCAACTCATTGCGGGGGAGCGTCGTTTCCGTGCAGCACAGATGGCTGGTTTTAGAAAAATTCCTGCTATTCTAAAACAGGCCAACGATCTGCAGGCCTTGGAGCTGGGGATTATTGAAAACATACAAAGAGAAGAGCTAAATCCCGTAGAAGAGGCGCGTGCCTATGCCTACTGGATAGAGGCTACTAAGCAAAAGCCTGATGTGCTGGCAAAGAAAATAGGCAAGAATCGCAGTACTGTTACGAATCTCTTACGCATTCTTAAGCTCCCTGATGCGATATTAGAACTGCTTGAAACAAACAAACTTACGGTGGGTCAAGCCCGGCCCCTGCTTGGTATCGGAGACAAGCGTGTCCTTAAGCAAATGGCGGTGAAAATTGCACGTGAGGCTTGGACTACGCGCAAGGTGGAAGACGAGGTGGCGCGTCTTGTACAAAAAAGAGGGGAAACGCAGAGCAAGAGAAAGCATGATGCTAATCTTGCGCAGCTGGAAAAAGAATTGCGCATAAAGCTTACAGCGCGGGTGCAGGTACGTCATAAAAGAAATGGCGCTGGTAATATCACAATCCACTACGGTAATTTGCAGGATTTAGATCGCCTTCTCGCCTTGCTTGGGATAGGCTAGACTTCCTTGTTTTATTCTAAAATACAGCTCGCAATGGAATGTATCAGAGCTGCCCTAGCCCTGCAGTGACGGCAATCAGCGCCTATAGAAAACATAGAAGTAGTTAATCTCAGGTCTAACTAAAGCGCAATTATGACATTGCCTTATATATCTCATCTGTTGTAAATAGAAAGCAAGACATAACTTTTGCTGTGTTTTCTATATTAGTCGCTTGACATACAGACAGCTTGGCAAATTTCTCCAAGTGTGTCAGCGTATAAAAAGCAAGCTTGGGCATCCTCCTTTGATCTTTCTCATGTACATGTACTGATCGTTTGCCGCGGCCCTATACGCCTGGAAGCCATGCAAGCCTTTGCAAGCCTGCGCCTTTCTTACGGCATTTTACTTTCTGAAAAAGACTCAGTAAGCTACATCCATAACCTTGCGCCGGAACTGCGTATTATCAAAGAACAAAAACGCATACACCGTATAAGCGACTATGGCGGGGCTAATCAGAAAGAAAAACAACTTCGTATTGCAGAAATCATTCGTATAGCTAAGGAGCATGCCTACACTCATGTATTTGCCGGCTATGGTTTTATGGCGGAGGATGCGGATTTTGTACAGGCTTTGGAAGATGCAGGCATTGCTTTTGTAGGACCTGCTGCGTCTGTGCATCGCTGCGCTGGGGTCAAGGATAAGGCGAAAAATATTGCGCGTCAATTAAACGTTTCTGTAACGCCTGGCATAGATAATGTTACGGCGCTGAGCCTGCTTGAAAAATATGGCTCCAGCAAAGAAGCTTTGGATGCAATAGCCCAGAAACACAGCTTAACAGTAGCGTACGATGGAAACAGCTTGGAAGAATATGCAGAAGCAATTTTACAGGCAGCTTATGCTGTGAATGCGGCTCTGCTGAGTCTTCAAGATATACAAAAGCAGGCGCAAAAGGAAGGCGAAAAGCTCTTCAAGCAATACCCTGAGCAGCGCCTTCGTCTGAAATATATTGGCGGCGGGGGCGGCAAAGGGCAAAGAATCGTAAGCTGCGCTCAGGATATTCCGGACGCTGCTCTGGAGCTGCTTTCAGAGGCAAAGGCGATAGGGGAGAGTGATAACAAAAATTTTCTCATAGAGCTAAACATTGAAAATACGCGCCATAATGAAATCCAGCTTTTAGGGAATGGGGAATGGTGCGTAGCCTTAGGCGGCAGGGATTGCAGTCTGCAGATGCACGAGCAAAAGCTTGTAGAGATATCTTTAACTGAGGAACTTTTTGACGCAGAAATAGAAGCCATACAAAGAGCAGGCTTAGGGCCTGATGCAAAGGATGCGATTGCAGTACTGGAAAAGGATCGCTCACGCCTGCAGGAAATGGAAGATCAGGCGCTTCGTTTTGCAAAGGCGGTCAAGCTTGATTCTGCTTCTACTTTTGAATGTATCGTTACACAGGACAGTTTTTTCTTTATGGAAATGAATACCCGTATTCAGGTGGAACACCGCGTTACAGAAATGGTATATAGCCTGCGCTTTTGCAATCCTGATAATCCCGAAGAATACTTTGACGTAGAAAGTCTTGTGCTTGCCATGCTCCTGATCTCTGTGCATGGCAAAAGTCTGCCCTGCCCAAAAAGAGTCACAAGACATATTTCTGGCGCGGAAGTACGGCTGAATGCTCAAAATGACGCCCTTGCTCCTTGTGCTGGAGGGATGATCGAATATTGGTCTCGGCCTGCAAAGGAAAAGGGCGAGCTGCGGGATGATCAAGGTATAGGAATTCTTAACCCCGACACTAAGGAATTCATCCGCTACTACTTGGCAGGCGCTTATGACTCTAACATTGCGCTGCTCCTAAGTTATGGCAAAGGCCGCCGGGAGAATCTGGAATCTCTGGTAGAAATTTTACGCTGTATGACGATGCGCGGCGAGGCTTTGGCAACAAATCAGTCATTTTTATATGGTATTTTACACGCCTGTTTGAGTCTTTCTCCTATGCTGAAAGCGAACACGGGCTTTGTCTTGGTCTATTTATGCGCAGTAGGCAGGCTTGCCATAGAGCTGCAAAAAATAGATTTAGATTACGCCTGGGAATGGAATAAGAAAAAAGCAGCGCAAAAATATGCCAAAGATTTCCTAAGCGCTTTAGATAGTAAGCAAAGTCTGATCTTGCGTGTTCTGAAAGCCTTGCAAAAGGACCCTCACGCCTGCGCAGGGTGGATTATGCGTAATTGGCGCCGCGCCTTTGATCTGCAGGCATCAGGCTTGATATGGAGACGCAACCCCTTGCGTGTTTTAGCTGATCTATACTACTATCTTCATTTAGAGAGGCGCAAGGGCGCAAGCCCTGTTGAGCAAATTTGGGAGCATGATTTCCAGCTCTTAGAGCAGGGCCTTGCTTTTTACGACACCCTAGAAAAAAAATACTTAGGATTAGACAGCGCAAAGCAAAGCATCGCTCCTAATTCTTCTGCCTCCTATGAAAAACTGGATCAGCTTTTACAAAAGCCTTCACCTGAAAGTTTTTCTGCCTGCCAAATATCTGAATACAAAGACTTGCCGCGTTCTTTGGATGCGGCAGATTATGAAGCTATAGGGGATGCGCATAAAGCATGGCAGCTGGGACTGGAGCTCTTGGGTATATTTGCGCATTTGGGTAATTTAAGCTCGCTGCTTGAAATCGAATTGGACGAAAACTCAGAAGCAGCCTTCCCAAAAATACTTTCCCAAGAAGATGAGCAAAAACAAGCTTTACGAGCATTAGCGCCCCCTCCTCCTATGAGCGCAGATACGATAGTTGCCGCTACAGGAGGTATGTTTTATTCCAGAGAGAGACCAGACAGCGCTCCTTATCTGCAGGAAGGCGCGCATTTTGAAGCTGGTGACCCCATTTATATTATTGAGGTAATGAAAATGTTTAATAAAGTGTATGCGGAATTTTCTGGCACAGTAAAGGAGGTCTTAGTAGAAAAAGACGCACGCATTGTTTCTGCTGGACAGGCCTTGTTTCGAGTAGAGCCTGACGAAGCCATACATATAGAAAGCCCTGAAGAAAAAAAGAAAAAGCTGCAAAACTCCACGCACGCATTTATGGAGCAGCATTTTTCATACTAGCAAGGGCCGCAGTTTTCATTTTTGTTGCGCGAAAAAAACTCTGCTATTTCCATTTCAGATTGGACAAGTTAGCGCTAGGAAAGCACGGCTATAGAAAGCTAGCCTGCCTTGCCTTTGCTTAGCTACTCAATGCAAGTGGTACTTGAACTATCACAACCATATTGAGGTATTGTGCAGGTGTCGTCTAGACCCTCCTCTGTTATGCAAAATGGAGAGCCATCCTCTACCATGCCATCGCTGCTATAGCTGATGAGCGTCTTAGGGCTGCCATTGCTTTCCCAGTAAGTGCTTTCTCTCTCTTTGCTTGTAGTGTCCTCATAGTACTCTATGCTTGTCCTTCTGTTGTTATTTTCCCAATACGAATCTTCTCTCTCTTTTGTGACGCCGTCACTCTGGTATTCTATGAGCGTTTTTCTATTTCCATTACTTTCCCAATACGAAGCTTCACTCTCTTTTGTGACGCCGTCACTCTGGTATTCTATGAGCGTTTTTCTATTTCCATTACTTTCCCAATACGAAGCTTCACCACCTTTTGTAGCGCCGTCACTCTGGTAATATATGCTCCCGGCTTGGTTATTGGTGCTCTCATAGAAAGTGTCTTCTTGGATTTTCACTCCCCCCTCATAGTATATGCGCTCCTTGCGATAGCCGTTTTCGGAATAAAAATGTTCTTCATTTTTTGTCACACCATCGCTCTCATATTTTATGCGCGTTTTTTGGTAACCGTTTTCGTGGTACATGATGTCTACTACTTTTCGTCCATTACTATCGTAATTTATGCGCCTTGCCCTGTTACCGCTGCTATAACAAGCTATAGAATAATCCGTACTGCCGTCATTGTCTGTATCATAGTCTCCAGCTACGCAATACGTAAACTTGCCGCTGTTGCTATCCTCGTCCGCATCAACAGAGCAGGCTGAAGAAACTAGGCTTAGGCATATGAGAATACAATACTTAATTTTCACGTCCCTTTCCATGTTTTGTAGCAACGCAAAATTCGCAAGCTTCTTTTCTCAAAAATATATGTTTTGGGCGGCTATATACTTGAGCACACTCGGCTTTGTTGCGTAATCGCCTGTAGATGCGCTTAGCGCTCCATAAAATGTTGTTGCCTTTGCGCCTGAAATCGGCGGTGTTGTAATAAGCAGAGTCTGGGCGCCGTATTGGGCGCTGGGTCTCTGCATGCTGTACATACCAGAACAATCCAGTGCAAATCATAGGCATTGCGTCACGAGCACAGGAGGTGCGAGAGTCTGGCGCTAAGGCAAGGAGGCCGTTTGCGCCAGACCAATGCCTATGATTTGCCGCTATGTCGCGTTAGCGCAGGTCCTCTGTTGCTGTACATACCAGAACAATCCAGTGCAATGCCTATGAGTTACCGGGCACTGTCTCTTTTCTACGTCATATTGGTACAGGCCTTTTGCATGACGACAATGCTAATACCATTTGCGGCGTGATTGAGCAAAGTTATGTACGTCCTCATGTTGCTTTCAAATGCCCTAAAGAGTGATGTTAGGGCAGGAAAATTTATTCTTGTTAGAGACTAGCCGTCTCTATAATAGTGTAACTATCTGCTTTGTTTTGCAAACTTGAGCTGCCCACATAAAAGAATCGAGGAATTTGTTTTGCTGTATAAGAAAAGTCTCACGCAATAAATATGCATCGTTTAGAAGACGTAGAAAAGCTGCAGTATCCAGAGGACTTGATCAGTATTTATCAGGACCTCAAAAGCAAATACCGTAATTACGATACGCGCGATGCTCTCAAAAGAATGCAGGCTTTTCGTAAAGGCCTTCGCAAATTAGGGGATCAAGGCTTTATGGTCGGCCTTGAGCTTTTGGGGAGCTTGAATTTTGGTATAGTGGAGACGAATTCAGATGCCGATCTTGTCGTATTGCATTATTGCGATTTACATAAGCAACAAGGAGAGTGTATGCCTGAATGCGCCAACTTGATTTATGCGCGTAATACCCTAGCGCAGATACTTGCGCAAAGCCTAGATATGGAAAGCTTTCGCATAGAAACGCTGGATTGTATCAACTTACATTATATAACGAATTATATGCTCTTAAAAAATCCCGAGCTTGAAACAGATGGTACGAAAGACAGTATAGTCTTGCGTTTCCTTTTTTACTGTACCATAGGACGCCCTGTAAACTTAAATCTGTTTTCGGATTTGTATAAGGAACTGAGACGCAAGCCTGCGCTCATGGAAAGTTTCACTCTCTGGGCCTCAGATGCTCTGGAATGCTATCTGCAAACTTCCGGGCATCGCTTGTCTTTTCATAAGTATAATGAGCGTATCAAAAGCCGCGGTTTGCAGCTCCCTAAAGGACTGCGTAAAGAGCTCAAATATTATCTAAACCAGAGAAAGGCTTTGCCCCCAGCGCCTGACTGAGCAAAAAAAGCCGATAGCCTGACTGCCCGCTGCTTGTGTAACTGTATCTTTCACTATAAGCAAGTACGGAAAAGCTTCAGGCGCATAGGCGGGCTTTGTGCGGGCGCAAGTGATGCTGAGGCTGGCCTATAAATGGATGGATAAGGGCAGTTTACAGAAAGCTCACAAGCATAGCTCCTTTAAAAATACAAAAATGAAAAAATTGCATAAGGAAGGTCTTGACAAACTGGAAATACTATAGGCTTACTATAAGCCAGGCTATTTTGCGCTTCCTGCCACAAAACAAACCAAAGCAACTCATGAAAGCTATCAAAAACCGTTTTTCTCTGGATGAACCGGAGAAAGCTCACAGTCCTAAAAGCCCCGCTCGCAGAAAGCATTTGCGTTTTCGCCTTTCTGTAATACTGGGGGCGCTCCTGCTTGTGCTTATCAGCTCCAGCATCGTTTTTTTCTACCTAAACTTTTCAAAGCAAAAGCAACAAAGCTCTTTGCAGGGCAAAGACAGCAGTCTCTGGCAGCAAAAAGAAGAGCTGCAAGAGCCCTACTATCTACCCCAAAAATCCCTGAGCCCTCGTCTGCGCGAAGCTATTTCTCACTATCATGCAGGAGAGCTGCAACAAGCGCAGAGCATATTAGAAAGTATCCAGCAAGGCCCTTACCCAAACAAAGAAAAGGCGATAGCGCTCATTTATCTAGGCATCATGGCAATGGTGCGCGGGCATTATGAACTTGCACGCCATCATTTGCTGGGAGCCTTGCATTACAATAAGGAAGCTGTGGAGGCGCTTGTCAATCTCGCTATACTAGAACAGCGCTTGAATCACTATGATAAAGCCAGAGAATATGCCTTACAAGCTCGGAGATTAGCTCCTAATGACAGCCACGTGCTCTTGCTTCTAGGTAATACGCTTTTTAAGGGCCGGCATACGGATGATGCCATCAATACTTATGAAAGAGCGCTAAGCGGTCTGCCAGAAGACGCCTTTGCCTATTACAATTTAGCTCTGTCTCATCTGCGTAAAGCTAATAAGGAATCTGCCATCCAGAACTTCAAACGCGCCATACAATACTCCAGCTCCAAGCCTTTACTGGTACGCGCTCATGCCCACTTAGCGCAGCTTTTTTTCCAATTGCAGCGCCTGGAACTGGCCCTGGATCATATGCGTAAAGCGGTCTCCTTTGCCCCGCGTAATGCTAAGTATCTCTATAACTTGGGCGTCATGTATCTTTACAAGCATATGCCGGAGGAGGCCCTCTCTTACTTCCATAGGGCATTACAAAGCCGTTCTGCTTCTCCTGCCATATACAGAAGCATAGCCAAGGCGCTGGAGCGGCTTAAGAAACATGATCTAGCCATAGAGGCTCTCAAGCAGGCCTTGGCCATAGATTCTAAAAACATTGCTGCATTGTTTCAATTAGCGCAATTACAGCATCGCCTGGGATATCTAGAACAGGCAGCGCAAAATTTTCAAAATATCATTACGCAGTCACCCGGAGATACAAATACTCAGAATGCCCTAAGGGGACTTGCTCGAGTACGGCTGGATCAGGAGCAATACAACAAAGCAATAGCAAGCCTTAAGCGGGCCATACAGCTCAAAGATCCAAACCCGGAGGCATATCATGTACTTGCCCAAGTGTATGAGATCTCAGGCAGGCGGGAATTAGCCATTGCAGCCTGGAAGCAGGCTCTGCGCAGCGAAGACCAAGAGCCCTTACTTATATCACGCAAGCAAGAACGCACAATTCGCATGGCCTTAGGGAAAGCTTTGCGTGAAGAAGGAGCTGTGGAAGAGGCGCTCCGCCAGTATGGCTTAGTAAAAGAACGTAACAGGGAAGCGCCATCCATTCCCTTAGACCCGCAGCTCAATCTTGCTATAGCCAAGACTTATATAGAAGCAGAAGATGCCAATAACTCCATAGCCCCCTTATTAGCTGTGGCTAAAGCTGTTTCTGCAGCTTCTGAAAAGGAAAGGAAAGAAGCGTGGCTTCATTTAGCAAAACTCTACTCGGAGGATACAAAAGAAAGAAGCAGCCATAAGGCTTTGGCAAGTATCCATGAAGCTTTGCTGATAGCTCCTAACGACGCGAGTGTCCAGCTTGGCCATGCCTGGGTCCTGTTTAAGAGCCAAAGCATGTCTAACAGAGAAAAGGCTCTGGAAATCTTAAGCTCATTCGTACATTCGGAGCATGATATACTTCTTCTGGCAGAGGCATACAAGTTGATGGGCATGCTTTACATGGAAACAGGAGAATACAGGCGCGCTATCGAAGCCTTGGACAAGGCTTTGGAATATAATCCTTCGGATCATGAGACCTACCGCCAACAACAAGCTGCAAATCAGGCCCTGCAAAAAGAAAAAGCTCCATGGTAGAAGCATCACGCAAGCAAGATCCTTTGCCAAAAAACAAAAAAACTCTACGACTAAAAAACCGAAATCTGCTATGAAAGAGCACATGGCAGGAGATCAGAAAGTCTATGCCGTCCTCATTGGAAATTGAAATAACAATTTTGATAAAATAAAAAAATTTCTTGACCTGTGCCGTCTTGCTTGAGAAAGTGGATCTGTTGGTTTAGAAGATGTTTCAATTTCTAAAAGAGTGTCGTGGTGAGCTGCGTAAGATAGTCTGGCCAGACCGCGAGGAAGTAGTCAATTCTACTATAGTTGTTCTCATAGCGGTTGCTGTTATTTCTGCCTTTTTGTTTGTTTCTGACAGCGTCTTTGAAAGTATTTTTGACGCGTTGATTTCTATAGGAACGCAGGAAGACGGAAATCTTACTAAGTAAAACTGCCTGTATATTTTGCAGATCAAAGAAGCGTGAGTTAAGGAAAGATGTCTCTCAAATGGTATGCTATAAGGACCCACTCCGGGCACGAGAAAAAAGTCAAAGCAAATATTGAGAAGCTGCTAAAAATACGTGATCTACAGCAATATGCGGGAGACGTGCATATACCGACCATCCAGGTCGCTGAAATGCGAAAAGGGAAAAAGCGCGTAGTTGAAAAAAAGTTTATGCCGGGTTACATTATAGCCCAGTTAGACCTGCTCAAAGAAGACGTGATTTTTTTAATACAAGACCTGCCCTCTGTTGCGGGCTTTGTCGGAGCGCCCAAGCCTAAGCCGCTTACGGAAGAAGAAATCCAGAATTTAATGCAGAACAAAGAAAGCGCCGCTCTAGGAGAAGAGCCTGCTCCAACAACAACGCATATGCTCTTCCAAGTGGGAGAACAAGTAAAAATAGTAGACGGCCCCTTTGCTAACTTTATGGGCACTGTAGACGAGATCATGCCAGACAAAGCGAAACTGCGGGTAAAGGTTGAGATCTTTGGCCAGGCCACCCCCGTAGAACTGGAGTACTTACAAGTTGCCTCTAACATGGGCTAAAGCGCCGTATCGGGATTCCTATTGTGATCTATATCCCGACTATCAACTCCTGCGCCCCGGCCCTTGTATAAAATAAAAAACGTTTTTTTCAAAAAGGACTTGCCCTTTTCCCCGCCCTGTCTAAGTTTTGTACTAGAGCTGTCTTGCAAAGCGGGGCAGTCATTTTGTTTCTATTAATGGGAGGAAAGAATTATGAAGCATCACATCACAAAGGAGGACATTACTATGTCTACTGTAAAATCACTTAGGAAATGCGCGCCCCACAGCGCACATAGAATTTTGTATAAGCAGCCGGGCCTTGGCTCTGCTGGCTTGCGATCAGCCAACTTTCGCTTTGCCAAATTCGGCGCTCGCTTGATCACGCTAAGCGCCCTCAGCCTGAGCCTGACTCTGGCGGGATGCGATACCGGAGGCGGTGGAAGCTCTGGAGATAATGGCACGCCGACTTGTACTGGCGACCAAATCTTGCAAGACGGCAGCTGCGAGGCCTGCACGGCGCCGCAATATCCTAACGCGGACAGAACGGCCTGTGGCAGCACATGCCCAGAGGGCGAGATCAAGCCGACGAACAAGCCCACTTGCGAGACCATAGTCACCTGCGCGGAGCCGAAGGTACACAATCCCACGGATAACACCTGCGTTGATCTGGAATGCGACGAAGACGAAATCGCAGACACGACCGCAACCCCGCCCGCCTGCATCAGCAGGGCCGAATGCCTGGGAGACAGCAGCAGCCCCACCAGCATACTGGGCAATGCGTGCATTAGTGACGAGGTCTGTCAGAACATGGCCGGCCATGTTGCGCAGCACGATGGAGTCTGTCAGGCATGCGAAGAAAACACAAACGTGCGCAATGTGGACAAGACCGAGTGCATCAGCACGACGGCTTGCGCCGATTTGGACGGCCATATCGCAAACGATGGCGAATGCCAGCAATGCGGCGGCCAGACGCCCCTGAGCAATGTGGGCAATACGGCCTGCATCAGCAAAAGTGACTGCACCGATGTGGCGGGGCAGGTTGCAACTGCGGCGGGGAGCTGCATGGCCTGCACGGGCAGCAACGTGAGCAATGTGGACAAGAACGCCTGCATCACGGCGATGGCCTGCCATGCAGGCAACAGCAGCGGCCCCAACAGCATCTTAGGCGGCGACTGCATCACCGACGAGGCCTGCGGGGCAATGGATAATCATATCGCCCAGCATGATGGCCTCTGCATGGAATGCACGGGCAACACGCCCACGCCAAACTTGGCCACAGGTCTGTGCGATGGGGACAGCGACAATGACGGCCACCTCAACGGAAGCGACAACTGCCCTGCCGTAGCCAATGCCGAGCAGGGCGACATCGATAAGGACGGCTTGGGTGACCACTGCGATGACAGCGATAATGACGGCACGCCCGACGCCACAGACGTAGACGACGACAACGACGGCCTGATAGAGATCGCAACGGCCCAGGAGCTCCACAACATGCGCCATAACTTCGCTGGCACAAGCTACAACGACGGCAGTACAGCCTCTACGGCGGGCGGGCCGACAAGCGCCACCGACCACTGCACCACGGCAACAAATAACATCTACCTCTGCGGCTACGAGCTGGTCGCTGACATTGATTTTGCCGGCCCCGATGGCTACCCTGCTGGCCACGATGACGATACGGACGACAACATCGATCTAAACGGCGATGCGGACGGCAACTTCACGCCCATTGGCACAGTCACAGGTACGTCCTTTCCTGCTTTCACAGGCAGATTCCACGGCAATGGGCATACCATCTCTCATCTGGACATCCAGTACAGCTACACCGCCCCTAACAACTCTGATGAAAAAATTACACGTGTTGGCTTTTTCACAAACTGCCGGAACACCATCAGGGACATCTTCTTTGTGAATCCCAGCCTCAGCGCCAGCCATACAGGTGGAAACACCTCTTTCGCAGAATTGAGCACAGGCCTAATCTGCGCATTGGCCGAGAACATAAGACTGGAGAATGTGCATGTGCGGGACGCCGTGCTGAGCATGAGTGCAAATCGCACCAACTCACATGGGAGCTCTGGTAGGCGAGACAATAGGAGGTAGTGATAGTATTAATTCTGTTCAATACAGCTCCTCACTGGGCCATAGCATGATCACTAAACATTAGGCGCTGGCACCCTCTTACCAACAGATTGGGTGGATTGATTGGGCGCCAATATTAACGGTGTTGCGCAGATCATAGCATAGCCGTTCGGATGGCGTCCTTAACGGCTGGCGAACGGCACTCAGGAAGAGAGTTGCTCACTAGGTGGCCTTGCTAGGGGCAAGAGATACAGCTAACGGAGATCTGGAGATAGCGGCCTCCCATGACAAGCGGGAGCATCCACAGCCAGAGCAGCGCCGACCAGGCGGATATACATGGGCGGCCTTCTGGGAATTCATTCTTCTAGCAATCCTTCCAAGTATTTCAGGCTTCGTGACTCCCTCTCCACAGTGCAGATCTGCGATGGCGCCCTAAGCGGCAGTACTTGCTCTGCAGGGGCGGGCAATGATCGCATCGGCGCCCTCATTGGCCAGTACCTCACAACAGCCAATAGCATTGTCCAGAACAATCTGGCCATCGGCTTAACAGAAGGCAAAACTACGGGTGATCCCGGCGATGCGGTGGGCTTTATCGGCCGCATGCCCAATAACGTGGACGGCGGCGCCACGGCGGCGGAGGTCACAACGGCGCTCAACGCCGCCTTCGTCGGCAACTATTATGACAGCGCCATAACTACCCTCGGCAGCCGCGTCGGCCAGCTTCCCACAGTAGCCGGCACCGCCGTCATGGACAGCGATCTAACTGGCATCCGCCCCCGCACAACAACGCAGCTGCAGGTCGCAGCCCCCGCCACGACAGATTCCAGCACGGCGGCCTATGTCGGCTGGGATACAAATCGCTGGTATTTCAAGGCCGGCTCCTACCCCGAGCCCCGCTACTACGACTACGAATGGGACCACGACGGCGACAGCGGAACTGCCGCCATCTCCATCGACATCTGCGAAGACATCACAGGCGAGGCCAACGATCCCGAAGTGGACCAAGGCGATCCGCTGAAGCCCGATTGTGGAGATAGGTTGAGCGCGTTTCCCAGGGAGTAGGTGATTCAAGGGGGGCGGTGTTGTAGTAGGCGGCGTTGCAGTGATGGCGCCTGCGTTCTTGTAATAAGCGGCGCTTGTACTCAGGGGCCTTGTTGTGCTGACAGGGGCGGTGTAGTAGTAAATGACGTCTGGCGTTGTTACAATAATGTAGCGGGGGAAGTGATGACAGGGGCGTTGCAGTAATAAGCGGAGTCTCGGCGCAACGCGACATAATACAGGTAAAAAAAGGCATATATGGCGTTTGGGCGCTGCTTTCCATACATATAATACCAGCTTTTGGCAAGCAATATTGTAACAAATGTCAAGCCACAATAGAAATGCCCCCCTTGCCAAAACTACCTCCTTAAAGTTTCATTAATGCCACTTTCTACTTGTTACATACGCTCAATCTCTTTGCTTCTTTCATATTTAGAAATGTTTTGTTTGTTATCTTCATTGTGCTGTGATATTACACTGCACAAAAAAGGGACATTTCTAAATTGTTTTTAGGGGACATTTTCATGTTGGCATGACATGACATGTGGGAAAAAAGCTTGCGCTTGCATAAACCCGCATCAGCTTCAGGCTTGGCGGCTCTTATGCGCTTGGAATGGAAAGGAACGCCAAAGAACGGGGCCTGATCATCATAGGCAATGGTATCAGCGGCGTGAGCGCTGCGCGTGTGGTGCGTAAGCTGTGTCCTGAGCTGAGAATACGGATACTTTCTGCAGAAAGCAAGTACTTCTTTTCCCGCACTGCCTTGATGTACATTTACATGGGCCATATGCGCCTTGAGGACACGCAGCCCTATGAAACAAGCTTTTATTCCAAGAATCGCCTGGAGCTGATCTACGATCACGCCTTGCATATTGATACGCAGGGCAAGCAGGTGCATACTGAAAATGGCTCTGTTCTCTCCTATGATATGCTTCTTTTGGCAACTGGCTCCCATTACAATACCTTTGGCTGGCCGGGAGAGAATTTGCCCGGCGTGCAGGGTCTCTATAGTCTGCAAGACCTGGAAAAACTGGAAAGAAATACACGCACTGGCAGAGTGCGGCGGGCAGTTATCGTGGGCGGAGGGCTTATTGGCATAGAATTGGCTGAGATGCTGCATACAAGGTCCATTGCGGTCAGCTTTCTGGTGCGTGAAGCGAGCTATTGGGGCAAGGTGCTTCCCAAAGAAGAGTCAGCTATGATCAACCAAGAGATTTTAGACCACCACATAGACCTGCGTCTTTCTACAAGTCTAAAGGAGATACAAGCAGGCCCAGATGGGCGCGTTGCAAAAGTTGTCACAGACAAGGGGGAGGGCATAGACTGCCAGCTTGTGGGCCTTACAACGGGAGTGCATCCTAACCTGAGCTGCCTTGCGGGCATGGACCCTAAAAGCAAAGGCGCTATTAAGTACGACAAAGGCATTCTTATTGGACGAGACATGGAAAGCAATATCCCTGATATCTTTGCTGCAGGGGATTGCGCCCAGTTTTACAGCTCTAAGGGGGCGCCGGGCACGGTAGAGCAGCTTTGGTACACGGGGCGCAGGCAGGGCGCAACAGCCGGCCGCTTTATAGCCCAGCGCGCTTGCCAAACATATAAGCCGGAGGATATGCCCGCTTCCTCTTCCAATATTGCAGCGCTGCCTTATGAAAGAGGCGTCTTTTTCAATTCTGCTAAATTTTTTACTATCGAGTACCAAACTTACGGCCAAGTTCCAGCTCAGCTTGATGAAAAGCAAAGTTTCTGCTGGCAGGAAGCATCGTCCAAGCGCTTGATCCGTCTAGTATGGAAGCAGGCTCACGGGATGGATCCCAAGGAGATGCCTGTGCAAGGGATGAATTTTCTTGGAACGCGTTTTAGGCATGATCTTTGCGAGCGTTGGATCCAAGAAGAAAGAAGCGCAGCCTACGTGTGCGATCACTTAAAGGAAGCTGCCTTTGATCCTGAATTCTCCCATTCCAGCTGCCTTGCCTTTCAAAAGGCCTTTCGCATGCGCTTTGCTCTGGAACTATATACTTGAGTGCGCCAAGTGAGTGCCAACTCAATCTGACTAGGACAAAATAATGCAAAAATGATGTAGCGCTTACGAGGCTTCTGCCCCCATTTAGGCAAATACCAACACTAAAAAAAGGAGCAGAAGCATGTATAAAATAACATATGAGGATCCTTGTGTCATCGAAAAAAGAAGGGAGGCGGGATCATGGGGAAGGCGAAAGGTAAAGCGAATTTACAAGTTTTCTAATACTTGAAAATTATTAGAAAATGATATTGTACTAAGATCATTTCCTAAAAAATGCAAAACAGATTTCTGAATGCCCGTATTTTTCTCAATACCAATGCCTATGCGCCCTAACTGAGAGGCGACCAAGACGGACGTGCCCAGCCCAGAAAAAGGATCTAAAACGTATTCCTTTGGATAACTAAACATTTTGACTGCAAATTCAGGGATCTCTTTGGGGAAGGGGGCCGTATGCCCTAAGACATTTACCCCTTTGCTGTTTATTTTAATCACAGGGTTGAATTTTTTTATATCTCGTCTCCACGCATAAATGAGATCATTTTCAATTTCAGAGCTCTTTCTAATTTCCTTTGATTGAGTTTGCAAAGTTTTTAAGCTGAATCTTTTTCCTCTATTCGACTTACTCCTTTCCCAGCAATCAAGGTTTTTACACTCCCAGCTTTTCAAGCCTCTTTCAGAATAAGCATTGCCATTTACATTGAGAGTCCCACAAATCGGGCAGGGGTATCTTGTTTTGTCATCTCTATGTTTATGAAAAACTAAAATATGTTCATAGCAATTCATAGGATATTGATAAAAGGGGTAGGGTCTATTCCCATTCTTATGTCGTTCGCTTTGGACCTCCCCTTTATCCCAGATTATATCATCCACAAAAGTAAATCCGACTTTTTCAAATAAACCTATAAAGTAAGCTCCCAAAGGAAGCCTCCTTTTTCCCCATGTCGATCTTGTGTATAAATTGTCATTGTCAAATATATCTCCTACGTTAAACACAAATACTCTATGATTATCCAAAACTCTATAACATTCTTTTAAGATTTTCTCCATATCATCTAAATAAATTTTTAAATTATCCCACTTGGAGTACTCTCTAGCATTGTAATAAGGGGGAGAAGTGACCATGCAATGTATGGATTCGCTTTTTAATCCTCGAAGGACATCTAAACAATCGCCCCATATTATCTTCTTAGCGCCTGGCTTATATATAAAATCACATAAGAATTGATTATGCTTATGATTACTCTGGTGAAGAAATTTAATAAACGAAATGTATGTTTGTATAAAGCCCTCAATGACTTCTTTTTTATTTTCCAAGCTATATAAGGGTCTTAATTCTTGAATAAAATTTTCATAATCGTTTTTTGCTAAAAAAGAAGATAAATAGGCGTCGCTTTTTTTAAGTATCGTATTTAAATAATGCTGCGCTTCCACACAATAAGATGAATCTAAAACTTTACTGGCTGTTATGGTCGAAGACATCTATAGCGCACTCCTCTTGAACAAAGCTCAAAACATATTTGCTTAGGACATTAGCATACCAGCCAATCATCTCTATATATTTAGGCAAGCGCTTTTTAGAGACATAATAAGTCTCATAAGTGTTCGGCGTTGTTGCGTAACTCACGAAATGGCTGATAAGCGCTATATATTGCGGTTATACGGCCTTCACAAAATGGAAAATGACACTCTCGAAAACGCCTGAATCGGCCTATAAGCGCTGTGGTACCTGCGTGGAATCGCCGATTCTTGCTTTTGCATTACACAATAACGCCAGAGTCTGGGCGCCGCGTTATGTCGCGTTGAGGCGGGGGGCACGGCGGCGCAGGGGCTCGTGTGCTGTACATACTACAACAATCCAGTGCAAGGCATAGGCATTGCGTCACGAGCACAGGAGGTGCGAGAGTCTGGCGCTAAGAATGGCAAACCTACAGAGCTGACAATACGGATATGGTTTTTGCTGGACCTTTTACATACCAGAACAATCCAGTGCACATCATAGGCATTGCGTCACGAGCACAGGAGGTGCGAGAGTCTGGCGATAAGAATGGCAAACCTACAGGGCTGGCAATACGGATATAGTTTTTTCTGGAGCTGTGCATACTAGAACAATCCAGTGCAAGGCATAGGCATTGCATCACGAGCACAGGAGGTGCGAGAGTCTGGCGCTAAGACATGGATGTCGCCGCGCCAGACCAATGCCTATGCCTTGCCGTGGTGGAGGCTCGAGTCTCTACTACGTTTTAGTACTCTAGTAAAGCTCTGCTGGTCATGCAAAATTTACGGGGCTGGAGTAGGGGACGCTGTGGCTCATGTGCGTTACATACCAGAAGCAGTCAGGCAAATCATAGGGCTGCATTTGTGCTTGCCTCGCCTCAAGAGCGTACCTAAAACGCTAGCGCTGTATTTGCATCTACATCCCTATAAGAAAAAAGCCCTGCCCCAGCAAAATGCTTGCCCTAAGCAAGATGCTGCAGACAGAGCCAAAAGAAGCCTCGCCTATTACAAGGCATAGGGATTCCTAGGCCTTGCATGTAACTAAAGCAAGGTTTTAACGGAGAAGCTGCAGCACAGCTTGAGGACGTAAATTCGCCTGCGCTAACATAGCATTCCCAGACTGCGCTAATATCTGATTTTTCGTAAATTCAACGCTTTCTTCTGCCATATCTACGTCACGTATGCGTGATTCGGAAGCTTGTATGTTTTCATAAGCGACCATCAAGCCCTTTGCTGTATGCTCCAACCGATTGTAATAGGCGCCCAGGTCTGCACGCTGTCTGTTGATACGCAGCAATGCCTGATCCAGCACTCCTATTGCTTCATTTGCGAACTCCATTGTAGATAACGAAAGGAGGGTGCCATCGTCACTTTGGATTTGCAAAGCCCGTGCTGTCATTGTGGCAATATAGATCCTTTCCCTTTGATGGATATTGGGACCTATGTGAAACCACATAGAAGTTCTTCTTGACTCACGCGCAAAATCCCCCAGCAGAAGATTCATAGAATTGAACTCAGCTTGTGAAGCGATACGATTCACTTCATCAATAAGCTGCGACACCTCTATTTGTATCATCTGACGGTCTATACTCGTATAGATGCCATTCGAAGCCTGAATGGCAAGAACACGCACCCTCTGCAGAACGTTTGTTACCTCCTGCAGATAGCCCTCTGTTGTTTGTATTAGAGACATCCCATCTTCAGTATTCCTCTCTGCCTGACGCAGACCATTGATCTGCGCGCGCATCTTTTCAGATACAGCAAGCCCTGAAGCGTCATCGCTGGCATTGTTGATCCGGAGACCGGAAGAGAGTCTTTCCATATTCGTGTTGATCTTCCAGTGCTGGAATTTCAAAACACGATGGGAGTTAATAGCCGAAAGGTTATGGTTAATAATCATTTAGTTTCCTCCTTGAAACTGATATAAGAGGCGTCCTTGCCTCTTGGAGCTGTCTTTAGCACAGCTAATACAGGCGCTCGAAGCCTTATCCTGTAAAACTTAGCTGTGCTTGTAAGAAAGCTTCCAAGTTAAAGTTTCGGGCTTGGGACATAGCAGAGTTTAGGAGCAGACTGTTTTTTTCTTGCTTTTCTTAAGCTATCTATGACCTTGAGCCTAAGGGGACTTAGCTCAGCTGGGAGAGCATCTGATTTGCATTCAGAAGGTCATCGGTTCGATCCCGATAGTCTCCACTCTCTTAGATAGCTATGCGCTGCAATAAGGTGGAGCTTCGCTTTTAGCTACATAGGGCCTTAGTAGTCGCTGCAATGTTTCACTCCTTTCGTCTTGGGTCTTTTGCCAAATCTTATCTTCCTCCCGCTTTTGCTCTCCTGCTAGTTTTAGCTTTTTTACTCTATACAAAGCTGCCCGAATATCTTGCAGACCAAGACTTGCTGGGTCAGCCTTTTGCCTTTGCAGCGCTGGAATCCGTGGAAGATATTGCAAGCGGCATGCCTCTGGATGCAGAGGCATTGCGCGGCAAAAAAGTCCTGTTACACTTTTTTGCGACATGGTGCCTAAGCTGCAAACTACAGATAGCTTCGCTCAAAAAGATATACGAAGAACATCGTGATAACAAGGCTTTCCTTTTGATAGCTATCTCAGCAGAAGAGGCGCAGGTTCTCAAGGGCTTGCAAAAAGAAAAGCAGCTCCCCTATACGATTGCCAGCGATCTGCATAGGGAGCTGCATGATACTCTCCAAGTACAGGTCTATCCTACGAATGTATGGCTTGATGAAGAGGGCCGCATTGATGACATAGGGCATAGGCTGAATTATCTTTTGCCTTATACAATACGTTATTGGCTGAAAGGCACCTTGTTTTAATATGAGCTCTCTTAGAGAGTCCAAGAAAGCCAAGCTGGGAGTGCTTGATTTTGGCGGCCAATTTACGCATTTGCTTGCAGCTCAGGTACGCAAATTAGGCGCCTATTGTGAAATTCTTTCCCCTTCCAAGCTCAGCGCCTCCCAAGCTCAAGCAGAATATGCGGGGCTTATTCTATCAGGGGGACCGGCTTCGGTATATGCGCCCAGCGCCCCGCGTTGTGATTCCGGCCTTTTTTCTTTAGGCATCCCTATCTTAGGTATCTGCTATGGACACCAGCTTCTGATGCAGGCAAGTGGGGGGATAGTCTCTGCAAGCCCAAGGCATGAGTATGGGCCTGCCCTCCTTAGCATCAAAGAAAGTAAGGAAATTTTTGCGAAGGAAGATAGGACGAAAAAAAGCGTAGTATGGATGAGTCATGGAGATGAGGTCAAGGTCCTGCCTCCCGGATTTCAAGCGCTGGCTGCGACACAAGACTGCCCCTATGCGGCTGTAGGAGATAGTAGGCGTAAGCTTTTCGGTGTACAGTTTCATCCAGAAGTAGAGGAAAGTGAGCGGGGTAGTTTTTATTTAAAGAACTTTATCACTTTGTGTGGAGCAGCAGACACGTGGCGCCTCAAGGATTTTTTGCTTCAGCAGGAAGAAGCATTGCGCGCTAGATTTCAGAAAAAAAAAGCTAAGGTTTTCTTTTTACTTTCTGGAGGAGTGGATTCTACTGTGGCCTTTGTCCTTTTAGCGCGCGTGCTCCCTGCTTCTCATCTCATTGCTCTGCACATTGATACAGGCTTTATGCGTAAAGGTGAGGCGGCAGAGGTAGAGAAGGCTTTGTCTAGTTTTGGTATTTCTCTCAAAATTATAAATGCTGCAAAAGATTTTTATAGCGCTTTGGAAGGTATTTGCGATCCGGAACAAAAACGCAGAGTGATAGGCGAAGTTTTTCTGGATGTCCAAAAAAAAGCCTGCGCCTCTTTAGGTCTCAAGGCCTCAGAGTGGCTTTTAGGGCAGGGCACCATTTATCCAGATCAAATTGAATCAGGCGCTGGTGAGCATAGCTGCTCTATCAAGACGCATCACAACCGTGCGCCGGTGATCCAAGCTTTATTGGAACAGTCTAGGGTAGTAGAACCTATCGCTGAGCTGTACAAAGACGAAGTAAGGGAGCTGGGCAGATTACTAAACATTGATAAGGAGCTCTTGCAAAGGCATCCCTTCCCAGGACCTGGTCTTGCTGTGCGCTGCCTTTGCGCAGACTCTAAGTTTAGCACAAGCCATCTGGGAATCCAAGAGGAGCTCACAAAAGAGCTGGCAGGCGCGGGCTTAGATGCGGGCATATTGCCTATACGCTCTGTAGGAGTGCAAGGAGATAAACGCAGTTATCGCAGCTGTCTTGCTTTGTTCTATAAGGATCTTTTCCCTGACTGGTCTTTGCTGCTGCAAAAAGCCAGCTCTATACTGAACCGTTTTCATGATTTTAATCGCGTTGTCCTGCACATAGCTCCTCAAAAAGAGGCCCTTACTTTTATGAGAAAGGAAGAGGCATATCTTACGAAGGAGCGAATCAGTTTTTTACAGGATGCTGACAGCCTAGTGCGGAGCTTTCTCTCAGAGCATGATCTTTATGATAAGATATGGCAGTTTCCAGTGGCGCTTTTGCCCGTCTTTGCTGCTATGGATAGCTCGAAGAGCAAAGAAGCGCTGCTTTTACGGCCTGTCTTGTCTAAGGATGCTATGACAGCTTCTGTCTATTGCATGCCCCCAGAGCTGCTTATGAAACTCCACCATACATTAGTGAGCGCTTTGGAAGGCGCTTCAGCCGTTTTTTATGATCTGACAAGTAAACCGCCCGGGACGATAGAATGGGAATAGCGCTTCACTTCCAGCATAACTTTAGCGCTTAGTCTTTTAGGCTTTGGCATTTGTAAAGCTGAAATTGCTTTAGCTTTTCGTACTTGCGTTTTTTCCACTTCATTCCAAAGCTTTTTGTACCTGCATCCATTAGGTAAGCTTCTATAGACTTGTAAGTCTCATAAACTTGGTAGATAACTCTTATTGCCAAGTTTGGCGCAAGGCTTCTAAAGGGCTGGAGGGAAGCAAGAGAAGATTGGGGAGCATAGTAGCTCTGTTTTTCAAAAAGAAAAGCCTCAGGCGAGGCTTGGCAGGCCTTTCGGTAGTCTTGAGGCAGCGCATAGATCAAATACAAAGTTTTTGGCACGAAAAAATCCGACATAGCATCGCGGGCTATGTAACGGTCTCCATGCTTTGTAAATAGGCCTTTGTTTTCATCGCTAAGATTGTCTTGTATAGTTGGGAGAGGAGATTTGGAAAAGAATTCATGGAAAGTATAATAATTCGTATGTCTTGCTATCACTTTGCTGTGAGGCTCCAGCTCTTCCAATAAAGGGAGCCCCGCTGTAGTAATGTGCCAAAGCCGGTTTTTATGTATCCAAGGCTTCAGGGCATGTCCCATCAGCTGTATGATGCTAAAGAGCAGGGTGAGCGAAAGTATGAGCAGGCGTCCTTTTTTGTAGGCGATGATCTTCATGGCAACAGGGTCTAAGGTGCAGCTCATCTGCTTAGCATATTGCAATAGCAAATACGTATAAGGGACTAAAAGAGGGATGACAAAGCGATATTCCTTATGTTCTATACTAGAGTGCATTACAAAAAAACACGAAATGCCGCATACAAGCGCCTTATACTGCAGGTTCTCCAGAAATCTCAGCTTATAGATGACAAATACAAAAAGCAGCAAAACTGGTATTCTGTTCCTAATATAAAAAGACAGGGGATCAACGCTAAATTCGCTGGCCATACCTTCGACCAAGTTGACCCAAAAATAATTCCAAGGAGCAAAGACCCAGCTTCCATAGCCCCAGCGGTCCAAAAAAGCCGCACAAACAAGGAGAGTCATGCCCCCTGCAATACATTGCAGATAGGGCAGAATTTTGCAGCGCTGCTTTTTCATAAGAGCGTCCAAGAAATAAACCGAGAGGAAGCCGAGCAGCAAAGCAGCGCTTTGAAAGCGCGCTTCAAAAGCAAGGCCTGTCCACAGACCGCAAAGAAAGTAAGTAAGATAGATAAGACGCCTTTCTGTTCCCTGCTTTGCAAGGAATGCCTCTGCTCTTTGCCAGCTATAGAAAAAAGCCACAAGAAAGTACATGCAAAAACTTTCCTGTGATTTTACGGTAATATAGGCGTGCATGTATGGGTAAAGCAGGCAAAGGGAAGATACAAAGGCCAAGGGCCTCGTATCCTTATAGCGGAACTCCTTGAGTTTTAGCCACTTGATAAAATAGAGCAAAGCCAGCAGGAATAATAGAAAATTGCATAAGTAGATCGCTCTATCCGCAAGCAAGGGGCGATCTCCAAAAAAACCAAAGACCGCCTTAGCAATAAGAAAGCCATAAGCTGGCTGAAGCCAAGAACGCATTTTCTCGTAATATTCCCAGTGCATAATATTCTCATCTGCAGCTAAATAGCCCAGCTGCAGGCTGTACATCCTTGAGAATTGCCCCCAAGAGTCGCCGTTGTAAGGCCATTGTTGAAGGAGCGTATATGCAAGGATGAGGCTCAAAGAACAAATAAGATAGAATTTAGGTTTTTGTAGTTTTTCTATCATGATAAGGCACGCCGACGAGGCTAAGAATCAAGATACAAGGCAAATTACAATCAAAATATATAAGGCTGCGATCTTTTATGACAATAAGGCGCCAGACTCTCGCACCGCTATTGAAATGCCTATGATTTGCACTGGATCGGAGATAGAGATGGATTTGTTTAGCGACAAGCAAACACCCCAGTCATCAGAGCGTGGGGGGGGGGGGGGGGGGTCTGCTGACTGGGCGGGCTGGTGAAGTAGGCGGCGGGGCTTAGGGCGTTGTAGTAGTAAGGGGACGCTTGTACTCAGGGACCTTGGCTTTGCTAACTTGTAGCGTCATAGTTGTAGGCGGCGTCTGGGAGCTTTTGTAATAAGCGGCGTTGTAGTGATGGCGTCTGCGTTGTTGTACGACAATAGAGCGCAAGCAGCTCTGCCAAGTATTAGTCCTGCGAATCCTCATCTTCCAGCCTCTCTCTTCTTGCAAGGAGAGTTTCACCTTCGTATAACCAATAATGCGGCCCTTGAACAACGTTAGTCTTGCGGGAAGGGTTGGTAACGCGCAATAATTGTCTTGCTGCTCCGCTGGTGGACATGATCTCTCCGTTAAGCTCAATTTCTCGATCGTTTATTACTTTAGCCGTGACGCTATCATCGTTCTTGAAGGTCAAAATTGCCCCTGGCTGGATGCCTACGATCGAAAACCTAAAACGTGAACGTACTTTACGTGCACTATCTAATGCCCGCTTTTCTTCTGCATCTTCTACAATCTCATCGTCTTCGAAGTAGACCTCGTTGATTGCTACAAGTCGCAATGCAGATACTATTCTGTCGGGATCAATTCTGAAGAACTCTCTTTTTGCATTGATACGATGATCTTTGAAGGCATCCTGAATATTGCTTTCTACGTGTTCTGCGTTCTTCACTTCACAGGCATAATACAGCTCAAAGAAAACAGGCACGCCTGTATGGCTGGAGAGCTGTTGGATTCTTTTTGACACATCATCAGTACGGCCTAGTTTCACAAGGTCCGGCATAACCGGGTTTGTAAGTATATAAACAATGTTCATTTTTTCTGTTTCTTCCATATTTTAGCTCCCTAATATAGTATATAAATGATCTGCATCTCTACGCAAACCAGTATCACTTGTCAATACTGTAAGCCTGCAGCCCGCATGCAAGCTAAAAACTAGAAGTCCAGCAGCAGTTTCGATTTGTGGACATGAATACGGACCTTGCCTCCTTTTGCTAAGGGGCCAAAGAGTATTGCCTTGGAGAGCTTGTGGGAAATTTCTGATTCTATAAGGCGCAGGACAGGGCGCGCTCCAAAGCGGGGGTCAAAGCCTTTTTGCGCCAGGTAGAGCAGAGCGCTCTCGTCTGCCTCCAGCAGAATGTCCTTGCTCTTCAAGCGCAAAGCCAAGTCCTCAAGCATACGGCTTACGATGAGCTTGACTTGCTCTATATCCAGCTTGTGAAATTCTATGATGGCATTGAGGCGGTTTCGAAACTCAGGCGAGAAGGTTTTTTCTACGGCTTTCAGGCTGCGCCCCAGATGGACATCTGACTCAAAACCTATGGCATTTTGCATAGCGTCCCAAGCCCCCGTATTGCTTGTCATAATAAGAATGACATTGCGAAAATCTGATTTGCGCCCGTTGTTATCCGTGAGGGTGGCATAGTCCATTACCTGCAGGAGTATATGAAAAATATCTTCGTGCGCCTTTTCTATTTCGTCCAAAAGCAAAACGCAATGGGGCTGGCGGTGTATTGCCTCCGTAAGCTGCCCCCCCTGA